>CAZWPQ010000005.1:32729-89965 GCA_964636085.1 uncultured Nitrososphaerota archaeon | reverse complement strand
CATTAAACATAGCATATGATTAAAAGCAGACGTATCGAAGATAGTGTCCCTATCCAACCTAACCCCCAAACAACAAAAATTATGTCATATATCCGAAACACTTTCCACCCGAGGCTTCGTGTGTGTGTCCCATATGGGACAGGCATAAAACAATCACCATAATTAGTTATGTTGCATGTGGTCTAGTGTCTATAAACGGTGGCGTCGAAAGGCAATGCGGGTGTCCAATAGATGTCCCACAACTTTTCATGTTTTATCAAGTAGAGACAGCAATATTGTGTGTTTGGGTTTTTGGTCTATATGCGTGCTTTCTTTGTTCATTGTTTGGTATGGAAATTTGTTTGTTTTATATTTTGTTCTATGTATATTGTTTTATTAGTTAATGCTATTTTAATGGTGGCAAAAAAATGTACTGCTCCGTGCCTTAATTAGGGAATCTTTAGTAGCACTAGAGTTACTCATATTATTACCACCGTGGTTACATGTATTTTTTTGTTATTCTTCTTATAGTTAGAAGCATTATGTTTTAATGCGAGTTTATGTTTGTGATGTGAAAGGGTGTAGTGTGCGATGAGGTATATTGAGTTACGTCCAGAGGTTTGTGGTGGCAGACCAGTCATTGTGGGGACCCGATTAGAGGTCGCAATAATCCTAGAGATGATTGACTCAGGATACGGTATCGAAGAAATAATTGACGAGTATCCATTTCTGTCCGACAGGATCCTAAAATATGTTGTGGAGAATCGCGAGTCTATTGAGAGATACATAGAGGCCTCAAAGTATTATGAGATAGATCCAAATAAGGTCTGTGGTATGGTTGTTGTTGCTGGTACGCGTCTTCCAGTACTCCACATATATGATATGCTGGACTCTGGCTACTCGATCACAGAGATCTTGGAGGAGTATCCATTCTTAACATATGACACAGTAGAGAGCCTCATAGAATATAGGGATATTATCGAGCCACTAGCACGCTCGGTTGAGCATAAAATAGCATTCCAGAAGTGATCCGTATTGCGTTTTCTTTTGGATGAGATGATTCCCCGCTCGATTGAGAGGATTCTGAAGAAAAAGGGTCATCAAGTTATCCGCCCACCACTAAGCATGAGCAATTCTGAAATAATATCTATGGCGTCTGTGGAGGATGCGATAATAATTACCGCGGACAAGGACTTCATAGCACATGTCTCTAAGGAATATGATTATGTTGTTCAAAGGGTGGTTATCCTCGCTAAAAAACGAGACTGGCGCAAGATAACAAGGGCCTTTGCAGAGAAATTTGATGAGATTATGGCGGGATTTCAAATAGACCCCTTGTCGTACTAAAGGAGAGCGAATATAGGATAGGGATAAAACATGGGGTAGTGATAGAGTTCGCATGAAGCGCCTGTGTTCTTAGTGAAGAGAAAGCATCATTAATATTCTAATAGACTCGACATTTAGCCCGACAGTTGTCATGTTGCGACATTATGCATATATTTTGATAATTGATAATATTTACAGAAAGCATTGGGGATATGTGTATCGATGCTTTTAGAATAGGGATGAATGGGGAATCTGATTGGTTGGGGTGGTGTATCAAATATAGGATAACTTTTTGATATATTTAATAGTGGGGTATGGGTGTAGGATTTGCCGAATGTTGTTCTATGTGGTCTAGATGAGGCTGGAAAGACCTCCATCAAGGTTTTTCTCGAGAATATGGATAAGAGCGAGGCCATGAAGCCATATATTGCGTCGAATAACATTGAGACGTATAAGAAGCATTACCTCTCGATTTATGTTGTACCGGGACAGGCCCGCTTTAGGAACATAGAGGTTTTCTATGAGCAGTATTTTCCCTTAGCTGATAGATTGGGTTATGTAGTTGATGCTGGAGATCCCACGAGATTTCCAGAGGCTAGGCAATATTGGGAGTATCTCAAGAAGATGATAAAGAAGTATGCGAGAAAGGATATGGAGGTCATTTTTGTGGCTCATAAGCAAGACAAAAAAACGGCTAAGCGAGCTGAGACTATAATATATAATATATTCCCAAAGGACGACATCAAGAAATACAGGATAAGGATGATAAATACAAGTGTCTTGGACGTATTTAGCATGTATGAGCTTTTGAGAATGTTCTATGGAGATATAAAGAAGGTCGGGATAGATGCTATTGTGGATGTCCTTCGAGTGAATACAAATGCTAGAGCCGCGTTTTTGATTGATAGTCATATGCTCCCAATAAGTGTTGTCGGTAATAAGGAGGCCTTAAAGTTCATGGAGGAGGTATTCTATCCGATATACAAAAGAGGATCACTAGAGTATATGGCGATAAAATTCGAGAACATAAGATTCTTGGCGATTGCGAGGCGCGTTAATAGTGATTTTGTGGTGGCGGGTGTTTATGATTATAAATCACAACTAGGCGATGCAATAAACTATTGTAATAAGGCCCTCATAAAGTATATGGACGAAGCGAGGAAGAGATGGGGCAAAGTATAATGCTTGACCCTACGGGTATAATATAATGATCGATGCCATTATTATACTCACACTATCAATCCTCATAATAATTGGGATCGAGAGAATAAAGGTTAAGAGCATACGAGACATACTTTTTTTGTTGGTATTGGTGCCATCATGGTATCTCTCTATGTCGATATCCCTATTGATTATCTATGCATCCAATAGCATAACTTTCCCGACGGAGGGATGGTATATAAAATTATTTCTAGAATGGCTATCCCTTGTCAGATCAAACATTTTTCCAGAAGATTCATATCCATCTTTCATTCTAGGGATTCTTATAGGTTTTCATGTAGCATCCATCGAGATATATTTGCCCAGGAGCACACTATTTAGAAGGGAAGAAGCTAGGGAATTTATAAACAGGATTATGTGTGTGCTTGTAGGATTTTTTGATGGGATATTTGTTGGGGGCGTGGTCGGCCTTATAGGTATACCGATCGCAATTATAGTCCACTCCTTAATAACCTATGCAAACATGCTTATACAAAAGGTATCGATATCCGAAAAATTAAAGTACATACATGAGGTAGTAAAAAATGTGGCGAAGTTTATAATAATGGGTCTATTATTATCCACAATGGGAGCATTATTGTCCATATTTGTTGGTGCTATATGTGGTCTTAACTCCCCAAGCAAGCTGGCTATGTTTATTAGTAGCCTAAGTCCCTATGTCAAGGCCACTGTGATAGGTGTCTTCTATGGATGGCTAGGAGGCCTTGGTAGTACGGCATTGGGAACCCTGTTTTCGATATTGGGCTGGTATGGATATGTGAGGAATATTATGCCATATTGGGTAGTCATAGGTACCCAGAAAGTCGGAAAGGATATTGTCGGTTATGTTGGAGCGACCATTGGTGCAATATTTGGCATGTTCCTTGGTGCTATTCTTGAGTTTATGATAAGGCAATGGAAATACTTGAAGGAGAAAATGCGTGAACTTGCATTGAAGGAAAAAAGGGCGAAATTTAAGACAATTGAACCTGGAGTTCTGAATAAGGTAATAGAGATGGGTGCATTTGATATTAGAGAGGCTAAGGAAGCAGGTATTTCTCCAGATATTGTTGCTGCGCTCTACGGTTCAGGCATACTTGACAATATAGGTGGCAAACTATATGTACTGAACATTGAGAGAGCGAAAAAGTACATATTAGGATTTGGCGAAGTAAGTAGAAGCCTTAAAAAAATTCTCGACATACCCCGCATAGAACTTAGTGAAAAAATAAATGATTTCCTCGGCTATATTGGCATTAAGAATATGTACTTAATCATATTCGACCCCCGAATGGGGCCAACTCCTCAGTGCTCACTAAGGCATACAAAGTTCGCATACCTACTATTTAATGATCCATCGATCGCGGTAACATTATCGAGCATAAGTAGAACAGTTACAGAAGCAAAGATACATGACGCAAAGCTTATTCTGAGAACATACACAACAAAATTTCATGGCCGCGATTTATTCCACATCGTGTGTGCAGAGGTATCAGAAAATGTGCAGAGAAGAATAGTCTATGACATAATGGCAGATATTGCGGATGAGATGGGTATTAGGGAGTGCCTAGATAAGGAATGCTTTAGAAAGGTTATAGATCACGTTGTTGGATCTAGGAGAAGGAGGTAGGACATGCTGACTGATGAGGAAAAGTCTAGATATAGTAGACAGTTATCGCTTTTTGGTGTGGAGGGCCAAGAAAATCTTAAAAAAGCCAGCGTTAGCATCATGGGTGTAGGGGGGCTTGGCTCTGTTGTATCACTATACCTTGCTGCAGTAGGCGTAGGCCATATAAGATTAGTGGATAGGGATATAGTTTCCCTTCCTGATCTTAATAGACAAATACTATATAACATGGATGATCTGGGGCATAAGAAGGTATATCGTGCAGCGGAGAAATTGATGAGGATGAATCCCAATGTGGAGATAGAGCCGTTGGATGTATCCATAACGGAGGAAAATGTGGATGGGCTCATAGATGGGGTCGATATAGTAGTGGATTGCTTAGATAATTGGGCCACGCGTTTGATTCTAAATAAGGCCTGTGTCAAACACCAGAAAATATTGGTTCATGGGGGTATCCAGGGGTTATCGGGCCAAGTAATGGTCATAATTCCAGGAAAGACAGCATGTCTAAACTGTATAATACGCGGAGTCAGAGATGAGGAAGGTATAGCAGTTCTAGGTACCACTGCAAGTATTATTGGATCTATCCAAGCAACAGAGACAATAAAATTGATAACAGGAATAGGCAAGCCAGCTATAGGCAAGATTATATATTATGATGGATATAGCATGGAGTTCGAGCACCTAGAAGTGCTTAGGAGTCCAAACTGTGAGGTATGTGGATCCCTATGGAGGCACGAATAATAGCACTCCTGACAGACTTTAGTGCGTCAGATCCGTATGTAGGAGTCGTGAAGGGGGTAATACTCGGGATCAATCCACAAGCGAGAATTGTTGATCTAGCGCATAATCTCCCAAAATATAATATTAGAGCAGCCGCGTTTTATCTTCTCATAACATACAGGTATTTCCCCAAAAACACTGTATTTTGTTGTGTCGTCGACCCTGGGGTTGGGACAAAGAGGAAACCAATAGCAATAAAAACCGATAACTATTATTTTGTTGGCCCTGATAATGGATGTCTAGTATGGGCTGCAGAAAAAGATGGTATTCAGAAGATTATAGAGATAACAAACAGGTCATATATGTTGGATAAAGTAAGTACAACTTTTCATGGGAGGGATATATTTGCTCCCGCCGCTGCACACATTTCGAGGGGTATAGATATCGTATCTTTGGGGAAAGAAATTTCGAAGGAATCTATTACTAGGATGGAGTTTCCTCAACCTGTGAAGAAGGAGGGGAGCTATATATTGGAGATGATTGTATGTGATGGGTTTGGAAACATAATTCTTAACATGCCCACTAGCGAAGCAGATTTTAAATATGGAGAGAAGGTACGGATTCTAGTGAGAAATAAGACATACACGGCGCGAGTTGTCAATACCTATGGAGAAGCCCCAGAAGGCTCGCTATTATTGCTGAGGCAGACATCACATGGCTATGTCGAAATAGCGGTTAACAAGGGATCCGCCAAGCAGCTGCTGAATATAAGACAAGGGGAAAAGATAGTAATTTTGGAAGGAATTTAGAAGATCCCAAGTGTTCTTAATATCTCACTATTTGGCTCAATGCAGATTGAGTCTCCTCTAAGTCTCACCATTTTTAGTAGTCTGAAGAGCCTGATCGCGCTCATAAGCATGCGTCTATCATTTGATGATCTTATCTCGTCGCGCTTTATGCATTTCTTTAGTATAAGTTTCTTAAGAAAGTCGTTTTCGAATTCTCTTATCCTCATTTTCCTGCCAAGGGTTATCATATGGACTCGTTCATCGGTAACAGTAATGAAGATTTTGTTTCCAATAGTGATTATGGGTACATTCTTTATGTAGTCGCGCCCAAGATCAGTTATGTAATATGTTCCTATTTCCCTTTTCATCAATTTTCTACGTTGACAATACCAGAGAAATTTCTTTAGGGTTCTCTTGGGGATTTTTGTGAGGGAATAGAAGTCGCCAAAAGTGGCTTTTCCACCCTGCTTATTGAGCAAGTATGTGAGTATTATCTCCATTGCTCTAGACACTTGCTTTCACTTTTGTAACATTTTCTTCAATATGTCTAAATCTATTTTTCTTAATTTAAAAAGTTTCTCTATATTTTTCAATGCGAATAATGTTGCCATGGGGGTTCGCATAGGGAGCACTACCGAAGAAACATTTTTAAGGCCTTGAGATGCGTTCTTAGGAGCAATTGAGAGGTCTGCAACATTAAAAAGGGGTATATCATTATCCCCATCACCTAGCGCTATTATTCTACCATCTACACCCAGAACTTCGAGAAGCTTCAACAGTGCCTTTCCCTTATCCACGCCACTTCTAACTATATGGATCGCTACACCCGAATAGAAGATGTTTACTTTAAAATCTTTAAGTATTGATAGCAATCTACAAAGAGCCTCATTTATGTTCCCATTGGGAGGCCAGATAGATATATCGGCGAGTCTAAAATTATTAGAGGGTGTTGTTTGAAATCCTGAGCTCCGGATAATATCCACGATGATGTCTCTATTTGGTATAGCATCTATAAATAGAGGTCTCCAAGGATAGCCTCCGCATCCTCCAGTTTCCCCGATGACGTATCTGAATCCTAGATACTCCCCTAATGTACTAACCGCGGCATATGCATGGCTCGAAACGAGAATTACTATGCCCCCTAATTGCTGAATTCTACGCAGAGTAGATATGGTTTCGAAGTCAATGAGATTATTCTCTCCAGTTAGTGTACCATCTATATCGGTAGCAATGACTATTTTCATTGTCCCCCTCCGATATTATATTGTTAAGTCGTTTGTAAAATAATATATATGTGGTGATGTGATTTGGCTGGGTCAAAGACCATTAAGACTGGAGTAACGATTCCAAGGGAGATATTGGGGCTTATAGACGAATACATGGAGAAATATGGGATTAAAAGTCGTTCGCGTCTCCTATCGGAGGCTGTGAGAAGTTTTATACTTGATAGATCTTGGGCCGAGAAATGTGAATATGTTATTGGCGTCACTGTGGTGATATATAACGAGAAGAGAGGGGATACTGTAAAAAAATTGTTGGATATTCAGCACGAGTTCTTGGAGGAAATAATATCTACTCTACATTTTCATGTTTCCTACGACAAGTGCCTAGAAGTGGTGTTACTCCGTGGATCCTCTCAAAAAATAATATCGCTTATAAGTCAAATGGAGAACGTTGTTGGTGTCGAAATGGTAAAGTTCGTTCCTGCTGATGTCCGAACATGTTGCTAGTATGGCCAATATAAAATAGCGACAGAAGGGTTTTGTATAATCAATTATTGTTAATTTTCATTCGATTTTATATGAATAAGTGTCTTTTAGATATTAGTAAAATGTGGTGTCGTGCTTGGCCTCCAAACCAATAACTCCATTTCTCATTCCGTTAATATTATGGGCGATTGCAGTATCATCAATGATGGTGACAACCACGGTTACTATAGCTGATGTATTGACACTCCTAGCTGTAATGCTCTTAATTTTTGGTCTTCCTCTATTAGCCGCTGGCGTTAAGGTAATCCCAGAATATGAACGTGCAGCAGTGCTCAGACTGGGACGATATGTCGGTATGAAAGGCCCTGGAGTAATATTCATAGACCCAATACTGGATAAGGCTTATAGGTTTGACCTTCGAGTCCAAACAATAGATATTCCAGCACAAGAAATACTCACAAAAGACAATATAAATATAAAGGTAGATGCAGTAATAATATACCGCATAATGGATCCAGGGAAGGCATTTATAACTGTTAAAAATATTCCAAGGCTTCTATTTCAATATGGTCAAGCCAATTTGAGAGAAGTTTTGGGTATTCATGAGCTTGATGAGATTCTTCAAAAACGTGAGGAAATGGCAAAGCTGATACAGGACGAAGTAGATAGTGTAGTTGGGGAGTGGGGAATAAAAATAATATCAGTAGCGCTTCAGCAAGTATATCTTCCAGAAAGCATGATAAGAGCGATGGCCATGCAAGCTGAGGCGGAGAGGGAGAGAAGGGCAAAGATAATAAGTGCTGAAGGTGAAAGGCAGGCTGCAAAGATAATGGCGGAGGCTGCTGAATATTACGAGAAAAATCCAGTTGCCCTTCGATTGCGGGAACTGACTACGCTGGTTGAAGTAGCGAAGGAAAAGAATACAATACTTCTATATCCAACAACTTTTGGTAATTTGGAGAGCGCTCTCGCGGCTACGTTGGCGGTGAGTTCCGCCAAAAAGAAGAAGTAGTGGTGAATGGATGCTATGGATGTTGTTTCGCTATTCTACTTTCTGATGTTTTTCATGTTTTTGATAATAATGATGCTAATGACAAGCCACGCTACATTCGCCTCAATTATTTTTGCATGCACGTCGCTGATTATCACATCAGTATTGCTGTACATGATAATAAGGCTATCACAAAGAATTAGGCCAGTCCAAGTAGCGGATAGAACTGAGTCTCCATACCCCATGATTGGTGGCATCTGTACAGTTCTAGACGAAATAACACCTACAAAGGATGGATATGTGCGTTTTAGGGGAGAACTATGGAGGGCTTTCTCTGTGAAGAGCAATTTTAAGCGGGGCGACTATGCATATGTTGTCGATGTTAGGGGCCGGTTTTTAATAATTGAAAGGGAACCCCTGCTTATGAAAGAAAAATAATTATTTTTTCATATATGTTTATAATCAGGGGGATGCGGAGTCGATGAAAAAAGTAAATATACCTGAAAATGAGGCCATCAAATGTATGATAGTTGCGGCCATATCATTCATAGGATACGAACTTCTATCATTCCTTTGGCGCTATGTAGAATCGCTAATATTTCGTCAATCAGATGTATTTGTGGCTCTAGATATACTGATAGCATGGCTATCCCTAACCCAAATGATGTTGGGTATACTCCTAGGGATTATTGCTATTCCGATTATTATAACGATAGTATCTCCTCTGCTGGGGCTTGAGATTTTTCTAGAGAAGAAACTGCGTGTTGCGAGGCCAGTGAAGTTGGACAAAAAGCCGAAATTTTCATATATTGCGATTTTTTTATATGGATACATACTGTTCGGTCCAGTAGTAATACTAACCAAGATGCTGACAACAGTAGGATCGATGGAGATGATAATCTACTACATCATTGCGGTTGATTACATGAGGAAGTTTATGCCTCTAATACTCATAATTTTGGTTTCCGCATTCATGATTCGTGACATGTCTAGCATACGACATTTCAAGGATAACTTAACGCTGAGCTATCCGAGCAGATTTCTTCAATTCATACTAATTTTTATTGTTGGGATGGGGTCAATAGCAACTTTAGTGCCTATGTATTATGAATTGTTGTCAATATTTCATGATAGATCTCTCGCTCTAAAACTTTTTATTTATGCGATCCTGCTAGGTTATATGCCCTCATTGGCAATGACTATTGGATATATGATTAGTCTACTGCTTGTTGGACGATACTTTTTTGATAAAGCCCTAGAATTGTTAGAGAACATTCTACTAAAATATGCAAATGTCGAGGAGATAGGGATATATCCAATTAGAGGGGCGCGAGATAATGAACCATAAGATAATAGTTGTTGTCAAAAAAACGATCTCTCTATCAATACTACTCATAATTACATTAGCCCCGATGATATATGGATACATAAGATATTACCTCGATAGGAATTGGAACGCAATATGGTTGTCTTGGAGTTCTGACCCTGAGACAACAATTACGATAAGTTGGCACTGGGGAGAAAATAGGAGTGGATACATAATAATATGGAACGCGACATTTAGGAGGATTATAGATATAGAAAACAAATCAAAATTGTTCCATGTAATGATAACCGGGCTCGCTTCCAACTCCAAATATAACTATGTGATAGGCTACTACGAAAATGGGCAGATGTATAATTGGTCAAAGATTTATAGATTTAGAACGGCTCCTCCCATTGGTGGTGCTTTTAGGGTGCTTATTCATGCGGATACCCACGCCCCAAGCTATGGTGCTTTTAGGAGGTTCATAAGTGTAGCAAAGCAGGAAGAATATGATTTTATAATACATTGTGGCGATATGGTGGATATGGGGCATGAAATGAATTGGGCGGCCTTTCTAACTGGGGAAATGAAAATTGCTAGCTGTCATCCATTAATGGCAATTGCTGGCAATCATGAAGTAATGCGTGGAGAAAAAGAAAACTATAGGAAATATATGGCACTCCCGGGCCGTGAGTATTGGTACTATTTTACGTATTCTAACGTGATGTTTGTTGCGTTATATGTAGCGGATTATGAAAACTTTGTGTTCCCAGAAGAGGAAAAAAGCATGTTTATGGAGGCAATGGAGTATGCAGAATCGAATAACCTATGGAAAATAGTCCTACTACACATACCTCCATTTGACATAATCCCACATCATACGCATCCTGACATACCCAAAACAATACTCCCCCTTTTAAACATGTATAAGCCAGACCTCGTATTAATGGGCCATGATCATGCATATGCCAGACTATATATTAATGGAACACAATATGTTATTCTTGGCCCGACGGGCGGCATACCGAATTTTGCCATCTATGATGATTCCTTAGTTGAGTGTTATGCGTTTGGATATGGATACGCAATAATGGAAGTAAGGGATAATGAACTTGTTTTTCAGTATAAGGATTTTGGAGGGAAGATAATTGATGAATTCGTGATCCGAAAGTAGCCCATATACGTCTATTTTCTCCTATGCATCCTTGCCGAGTGATCCAAACTAGATCAAATAGAAGTTTTCTTAACACGCCTAGTGTTTTTAGCAAACTTATCATGAAAAATTTTTATTATGTGTTCGCTTGTTTTAATAATCGTTACTTAATGTGGTGTCTTTTTATGAGGGACAAGATACTCTGCATGTTTCTCCTAATTCTGGTAATTAATAGTACTGTCTATGTTGTGTCGGGTATCGTGAAACAAGCAAAACACGCAACGCATGAGACAGAAAATGAATCCAAAATTATGAAGATAGCAGGTACACAGGGGGAGGATGGATATATGATAATGATATCGGACGGGAAACCCATTATACACAAAAAAATAAGGATTATGGAGGACACAGATCTCCTTAGTTCATGGCATTTCCAAAATTTACCATTTCGCATACCCATACTAGTATATAATAATGCATCATATCCCATGGAGGACTGGCCTATTAGAGTGCATCTAAATTTTACTGCCTCCAATATACCAAAGCCCTATAACCAATCATTTATCCTCGTGGACAAAGACAATAATACTGTTGTCTTCCAAATCTGCAATAATACACCCGTAGTAGATTATCTCAAAAATTTTGACTTGTGGTTCTTTGCGTCGGCCGAGCCTAAGAGCTATTCTGTATATTTCTTCTATTATTCCAACGAGAGCATGAATTTATCCGATTTACTGCCCCAACCAATTTATACCAAGAGGTACATGATAGGTGATGATAATGTATCATACTGGATTGATGGAGTAATGCTTAATGTGTCTATACACACAAATAATACGATCGCTGATAACCCCCTAAAATTCATAACAGTGACCACTGAATACTTAGAGTATGAAATACTTATAACAGAAATGAATCAAATACCAACACCAACCATAGACACACCCACTTGGGCCACAAAAATGGGGCTCACAAGGATAGTTGATGCTCAAACGAGGGATGTATTATTTGATGTAGACTTAGTTGTTAAGAGAGGCGTATCTGCATATCATGATCAGGAAGACTCCATAAATGGTCCATATAGGCTAGAAACTCTTGCATTTTACTTCTATACGAGGAGTGACGATTTGCTAGGTGTCTATGCCCCCCTTCTTGATGCCGCTGTTGAGAAAGAGATTCTTATGGGTCCCGTGTATGCCAAGCTAATATTTAGGCAAGCCCCCCTATATCCATATTATTCCGAGGGAACATATGATCCCCTATTAGATGTATACTTATCCCTAAATTATACATTCTACTCATACCAGAGATGGTTCAACAGATCTATCGTGATGATTAATAATAGGAGTGAACTCATAAAGATCGATGACGATAATGGTGGTAGGTCCCTTACACATGACACATACGGTGGATATAATAGGTTTAACATATCGCCTAGCGAGTATGGATCGGGCTTCCAAGTTTTTGCTTGGTATGACGATCCCGCATTCCCCTCGGGGGAGGTTCTGAATGAGCTCAATATATCTGGAGAATCAAAGGGAAATACATATGGTCTCCCAAGAGAAATGGCGTATGGTAACAGATCAGATGTACTCTACAGCTATGGGATATGGGGGCCAGGAAGCACAGGAGACACATATATGGTAGATAGGATAATATATTTTGTAAGCCCGAAGAATAGTTCTGTGGATCTATATCCATACTCGAAGCAGGGCTCCTATTTCGTATATCTGAACAGCACATATGGTGAATCCTGGGAATATGATGGGCTATTCTCCACATTCGGTCTTCAATTTGGCCGGGTGGAGATATATCCAAACGATACAATTAGGCTTGATTGCGTCATAGGAGTCGATGTAGCAAAGTGGGCCGACATATATGCAATATCTAGGATTGTGGCCGATATAATGGCAAATCCCCCATGGGTTAACCCAAATACTAGCACAGTTGGAAATATACAGTCAAACTATAATGAGATGGTGGTATATGCGGTTAAAAGGGTCACAGATCCACGTGAACCCCCCAACATAAACGCCACTATTCGGGTAATCTATAATTATTCATGGCCATTAACGCTATACTGGTTTAACTACTCTATGAATGGATCCGTGTTATATACGACGTATTACTTCAAGCCCCTACTACCGGGATTTTATAGTGTTTATGCAAAATCCAATACCACTATTGGTGACGTAGAGAAGGAGTATACATACTTCCTCTTAGATCTGGACTATGTGGAGATAAAGCCAGTAATGCCCATCTGTGACATCAAAGTTGTTATTAGGTATCACCCGCAGGTTAGCAATGACACCATCGATGCCCCCATCAATGTTAAACTCACATTAATCTCATCTAGCTACATGAGTGTGGCTGGTGCCCATGTTACACAAACTACATTTACGGGTATAGCAGAATTCGGTGATATGCCCTTCGGCAATTATACCGTAGAAGCAAATATACCACCAGTATTAGGGGTCAATATCAGTGAGTCACTCCATGACGAATATGACTACGACACAGACCTAGATACAATTATATACGCGGATTTAGGAAAAGTCATTGTAAATGTTAAGGATAAAAATGATCGCAATGTCCTTGGAGCACAGGTCTGTGTAAAACTAGGGCAGTATTCTACCCAAAATTATACCACGGGCCTAAATGGACTAGTAGAAATTGTTGGAATACCGCTGGCTAATAGGTCTAACAAACTGTGCAATGTGTCGGTTCTTTATTACTCGGAGATATTCAAGGTCTATGCATTTAATAGCAAGATGTATAATCAATCCTCGTTGGTAATAACTAATATAGTTGTGGTTCTTGGTTTACATGATCTAGAGATCAGGCCCAAGACGGCTGATGGACAAAGTTTGTCTAATTGGACTTTAAGGATACGGGCAGCAGATGATACATGGTTTACCACGTTTGTAGATTCAACATACAAGACAATAAAGATGGTTCCAAATGTAACATTTCTCCCAAGCATAGAATTCAATGTATCATATCTCTGCCGAAAGTGGGGGGTCGTCGTCTCAGAATCCCGAACTATAAGCGGTCTTGTGAGCAACGATGTTGTTTATGTCGATTTGGGGATCGTCTATTTGGCAAAGGTAAACGTATTTGGTAGCTATATGGGATTACAATTCAAGATGCCCGATATATACATAGTTTTAAAGTTGAACACGACGGGCAGTTCAGTAGCGTCGTTTTCCAAAAGTGGAACATTGGAAGTGTACTATTTGCCACTGAACCATATATGGGAGATATCGGCATCAGCAAGGGCATATAACCTACCGATATTAAATAGTACCTTGGTCAATATTACCAGAGACGAGGTAAATATAACTCTATTCTATTTTGTTGATGTGGTACTTTATGCATATCCAGAATATAATGAATCCATACGATTGCCATTCTTTACCTTCAACGTCACTGTGAACGGTACGTATGTAGGAAAATTCAGCGCAGGAAAGCTCGGCTTCGTCGTAATAGAGGTGTTCCCAGCGCCGATTTTGTATGGCTGGACATCATTTAATATAACATCTGTGGGAAATGTAAGGGATATAAGTATAGCTACCGAATATGTAACGGTACTGGACTGGCCCGCAAACATTTATAACATAGGGGTGCCGCAGTCTTTATCGGAGATAACATTTAATGTAAGAAGCAAGGATGGTGATCCAGTAGGTGTTCTGCTCGAGATAATCCATAACGAATCACAAACAACTATTGCGTCTGTTTATCTTGAAAATGGTAGTGGTGTAGTGGATCTAGTACCATTTGGCGAGTATACAATTGTTCTTAAGCACTATACGGAGTGGGGTATATTGGTTATTGACTATGTGGGTATGAATGTTGTAGATGTGAACGAAACGGTGAACTATGTTGTGAGTGTTGGGATAATAATCATGAGAACATTAAACCTGTTGAAGAACCTAACAATAGGTTCTAATATAAAAGTACTAATAGAGTCTAGATCCATCTACTATGATTTCGATATAATTCTTATGAGTGAGAATGGGACATATATATTGAGGGATTTCCCTACGCTGGGGGCATATTTCATATACAATGGGACCATTTTGAAGGTAGAGAAGATATGGGCAATAGCCCAGTATAAGCTTGGTGAATTAGTGGTTGAATCAACAACAGAGTTGAATTGTACGGGATGCAACTATATCTTCCTACCGCTAGGAGCAGTTAACTTTTCATTTATCTACCAAACATTTGGGGCATACAGGAATGTAGTTGTAGAGGATGGATATATATCAATCGTACCAAGTCTAGGCGGGCCACCGATATTTGATGTGGAGTTGAGAAATTCTAGCTACTTAATGCTAGAGAATGTGCCAGTCGGCTATAAGCTAAAGATATATTGTGAATATGTCACACCCTATGGATTGCCAGTATATGCAGTTGTTGAAGTCGTTTTCAATGATACATTACAGGAGTACGATGTATTGCTCAATATAGCAGATCTATCAATAGTCGTTGTTGATGGTAGAAATGAAATATTACCCAACGCGACAATAGAACTAATGATCGGTACAACTACGATATATAAGCAGACAAACGAGAGCGGGATCGTTACGTTCTACCATTTGCCTTTGGATGTAGCGATAAAGGTGAGGGGAAAAATAGGGGGAGAGATAGAGGAAATTTCTTCAGAATATATGGATGTAGATATACCCTTAGGTGGTATTAGCATAACAATACAGATGCCCGCTGTTTATGTTTCCCTAGAACTTGTTGATGAGGAGAATATGCCTATCCACAATGCTACTATCTTACTAAAAACGGGCTTAGCGACACTAGAGAAAACGACAAATGCGTCTGGAATTGCTGATCTCGGTCTTCTGGAATACGGAGAATACCTGCTAACAATATATGTTTCATATGGAGGGTCAAGGATCCCACTTAACTATACTGACGCTCCATTTCTAGTATCTAGTGAAACTCCTGAGATTATCCGTATACCAACGAGACTAGGTGAGATATCCGTTGAGATTGCTATAAGCACAAAAGAAGTGGTGGTGGGAGAAAATTCAACTGTCAGAATATACCTCTATGATTCAGAAGGAAAAGCGGTGACGGGAGCAGACATATATGCCGTAATAACAAACAAGAGCGAAGAGTATGGTGTCTATAAGGCTCAAGAAGTCAGTCCAGGAACTTATGAAATTATCATAGATACCGACGGGTTAAAACATGGTACATATACTGTGAAACTAATTATGGATGTCTCTGGCGCCAAGGAATCAATAGGAGAGTTTAAACTTCGCGTTCATTCATCCGTTCCCTCTCTCAGCCTTGGACACATGGATTATATCCTATTAGCAATATCAGTTATAGTGTTTTCCTTAGTAGTATCGATCACCCACTTTATCATTACAAGAAAAGTAAGGATGAATGTGGAACAAGGAGTTGGGATGCTAAGCAAGATATACTATTGTTTGTCAGGGCTACTAATAGTAATGGTGTTACTAGCGGGTTTCCTTCCTCTCATGCATGGCCTATATATATTCGACACAGGTATATCGCTACTAATACTTATAGCATGCCTAGTTTTGTCAGTAATGTTGTATGGATTAAGGATATACATCGATGCGGTAAAGGCGTTGAGGCTGAGAAAAATAAGCAAAATGAGGGCAGTGATGAATATCTGGCTATTCATACTTCCAGTAATAATTCTAATGTTTATTGTTGGTTTATGCAATGAGATAGAATGGACACAAGAATATGTGGTCGAGGTTGTGGCCTCGCTTGGCCCGATAGTTGCTCCTGCGATAGTAATAAGCTTTTTGACGGCGTATGTGTCAGTATTCTCGGTAATAATCGTTAATTCGTATAAGGACATATATTATGTTCATAAAAAACTTCTGATTTACGAAAAAAATGATGTTCCACAAAGCATTATTGACAAAGAGGTAAGAGATCAACTGAGACGTATATCGGGTAGCATTAGAATAAGAACTCTGGTCTTCCTTGGTTTACTAGGACTCAGTGCTTTTACAACGATACCCATATTCCAAGACATAGCATTCGTCATAGTGGCGATACCAATAGCATTGTTGATAATTGGCCCCTATATAGTTCAGTCCATGATTGGTATGTTTACAAAGGAATAGTCGCTGTGCTTGATTGTATATATTTTAAGTAATTTTTCCTGTTTTTCCCATTTTTTAGTGGTGAGGGATTTGGGGCGCTTTATACCCCGTGCTATTGGGGAGGTAGTTAAGAAGGTCTTTACGAAACCATATACTATCCACTATCCATTTGAATCTATTGAGGCGGCTGAGGGCTATAGAGGCCGAATAAGGTGGAACGCTAAAAAATGTACTGGGTGTGGGCTCTGTGCGAGGGTGTGCCCAGCAAATGCCATAGAGATGGTTCCGGATGAGAGGTTTAGAACAAAGAAAGCCCCTAGGTTTATCCATTATAAGTGTATATTCTGTGGTTTGTGCCGGATATATTGCCCAACAAAAGCGATAGAATTGACAAAAGACTATCATACATTTGGCCTCAAAAAGGAGGATGTGAAAATAGAAATAGTGGAGGAGTGATAGCCTCTCAGCATTTTTGGCTAGCTTTTTCTATTATTTAGGGGGGTCTTTCTTTCCTTCTAGAACATATGCAACAGTAGCTCCAGAATTTTCATCTTGGATATGTTTTCTACGACTTCTAAGGTTTGGAGGGCCGTGTCGAGGCTATCTCCATATGCGACAACACCATGGAAGGGTATCACAGTAGCTCTACTCTCTTTGAGTGATGCTACAACATTTTTGGCAAGTTCGTCAGTTCCATGCATTGCAGATCTGCAGATGGGAATAAATTGAACCCCGAAAACCTTGGCTTCTTCGTGAATTGAAATTATTTTTCCTTTAAGAGAACCAAGCATTGTTGAGAAAATGGTGTGTGCATGTATAACGGCTTTTGCCTCGGTAATATTCTTGTATATCGCTAAATGCATTGGTAACTCTACCGATGGGGTTCCATCACCAATAACTTTGCCCTCCATAGTAACCCTAACAATTTGCTCTGGTGACAATTCATCAAATCTTACCCCACTAGGCGTTATGTAGATATACTCGCCACACCTAGCACTTACATTTCCCAATGATGCATATGTTAGTTTATACTCCACAAGTTTTCTACAGGTTTTAACAATGGCTTTGGGGATTTCCTCGTGAGCAGACATGGTTTCCACCTAGAGTAATTGTAAAAAAGAAAAATTAGTGCATTTATTGGGGGATTAGACTTGGAAGAAAATGGGAGCAACGGGGCAGGACTTGGAGAGTTTATGGGTCTTGAAGATATACTTATAGCTGCTACTCTCCTATGGCTAATATCATATTTTCTACATTTGCCCACCCCTAACAACCCAGCCACTATATACTCGGATGTCTGCAGTATAATAATTAGATCTGGGATGCTGACCTCAGATAGTTTATTGATTCCGTATCGAGACTACGAATTTGAATATCCACCAATTGTTGCTTACATGTTCATAATTGTGAACATAGTATTGTTGACTATCCCTAATGAAAGCGTCTGGTTAAGACTTATTATCGGATACACTGTGATGTCTATATTGCTCTACATACATGCAATTGGCATCATATATGTTCTATGTAAACTATGTGGATACGTTCGAAGAAAAAATTTCCACATATTGTTATACTTCGTCATGACGCCTTCCTTTCTCATATACACGAACTATAACTGGGATCTCGTGGGTATTTTCTATGCACTATTAGGGCTCTACCTATTCCTGAGGGGTAAAAAAGTAACAAGTTTCATTCTTTTCGGTTTTGCGGCTGCGGGAAAGATAATCCCAGCAATCGTAGCGCTGGCGGCAATGGCGCAGATATATATGGACAGATTGGATGAATGCAAGAAAAAGAACATTAAAATAACGACTATAACAGAGGCAAAGGCTCTTTTATATGCGCTCTCATATCTGGCAATAACAATAATTGTATTTGTGCTATGGAACCTACCCTTTATATTAATTAGTCCAAAAGGATGGTATAGCGGTCTTATACAGCATCACGCTAAATGGTATATTGAGTGCAGTTGGTTGGTCTGGATCGAGCTAACCCCATTCAGCACAGTAGCTAAGAGCATAGGCGTAAGCCTAGTAATTATACTTATAACGTATGTGGTCTCTTACCTAATGATGTTCGAGATGAGTAGGGAGGAGAGAGTGGTTTACGGCTCCGCCGCACTCATGGCGGGGTATCTTTTCTCTACCTATGTGTTTACTCCCCAGATGAGCCTGATGTTGCTACCGTTGGTAGCATTAACCCCCATAGACTATGTATTGGTCATTATTTTTGATAGCCTTAACGCGATGATAATCCTAACATGGTTCAAATATGAGGATATATATGAACTCCTCGGGATAAGTGTTAAGCATGGGTTTCTTGATCCATTTAGCATACCACAGATCTTTGCCACTGCAAGATGTATAGTCCTACTTGGCATGTTGATAAAGTTGCTTAGAATAATCGAGAAAGCAAAAACGAAATCCACATAGCTATACGATATTTGTTTTAGCTATATAATAAGGATAAAGACTAACTAATATGTCTCCATAGGTGATGATTGTTGAGGATTGTTGTTGCATTGGGAGGTAATGCTTTGCTTCAGAAGGGTGAGAAGGGTACATATAATGAGCAGTTTGGAAATGCCCGAAGGACAGCAAAATTTTTAGCAGATATCATAGAAAAGGGCTACGAACTTATAATAACACATGGAAATGGTCCTCAGGCTGGCAACATAGCACTTCAGAACGAGATAGCAAAAGATGTTGTGCCTCCAATGCCTCTCGACGTAATCAATGCGGAGACTCAAGCACAGATAGGCTATATGTTACAACAATCATTAATAAATGAGCTCCGATCAAGAGGGATAGCAAGAACAGTGGTATCATTGGTAACACAAGTAGTTGTGAATAAGGATGATCCAGCCTTTAACAACCCAACAAAATTCATTGGCCCCTACTACTATGATGAGAATGAAGTAAAGAGATTAAAGGAAAAGGGGTGGGTAATAAAAAGGGATCCGAGGGGGGGCTGGAGAAGAGTTGTTCCATCCCCTGAACCCATAGATATCGTGGAGAAGGAGGTAATAGTAAAACTACTCGAACAAGGGGTAGTATGTATAACTGTTGGTGGGGGAGGCATACCCGTAATAAGGGAAAATGGGATATATAAGGGTGTGGAGGCAGTAATAGACAAAGACCTAGCATCATCTCTAGTAGCTAAGATTGTACAGGCAGATATGTTGTTGATATTGACGGATGTAGAATATGTATATCTAAACTTTGGCAAACCAGATGCAAAACCCCTGAAAAAGATCTCGCTTCAAGAGGCAGAGAAATACTATAATGAAGGCCACTTCCCCCCTGGTAGCATGGGACCCAAAGTACTAGGGGCAATAAAATTTCTGAGATCGGGAGGAAAGATTGCGGCAATAGGCCACCTCGAAAAGGCAAGGGATGTACTAGAAGGCAAATCGGGTACATGGATAACGAGAGAATAGGGAACATAGACAATGAGAATACTACCACTAGACGAGATATTCTATGCAAAAGGAAAAATAATTATAGGAGTAGTCCACCTCCAACCACTACCTGGATCACCACTATACTCAGGAGATCTAGATCTCGTCATGGAGAGAGCTATTAGGGATGCAAAAACACTCGAAGCAGGGGGAGTCGATGGAATAATAGTGGAAAATATGGGAGACAAGCCATTCCTACCAGATAAGATAGCCCCAGAGACAATATCAGCACTAACATTAATAGCTAAAGAGGTCATCAAAAACATATCTATTCCAGTTGGGATAAATGTCTTGAGAAACGCGGCCATAGAAGCCGCAGCAATAGCACATATAGTCGGGGGGAAATTCATCAGAGTAAATGCATATATAGAACCCATAGCTACAGACTCTGGAATAATACAGCCCATAGCACCAAGACTCCTTAGATATATGAGATGGCTAAACTCTGAATTAGGAATACTTGCAGATATAGCGGTTAAACATGCATCGTCGCTATATAGAGCAAACATTGAGGACATAGCATATGATGCATTTACCCGCGGCTTAGCCTCAGCAATAGTGGTGACTGGTAGAAGGACTGGTACACCCCCTAATATCGAAGTTCTCCAATGTCTGAAGCAACTAAACATAGGCCCCATATTAATTGGTAGTGGGCTAAGAGTCGATAACATAGAATTACTAGAATATGCCGATGGGGCAATCGTGGGGACGTTCTTTAAAAAGAAAAGTGAAGTAGGAGCGCCTGTAGACCTAGAGAAAGTGAAAAAGCTAATTGGGGTTGTAAGAGAAAAATTTAGGACATGATGTTCCCCACGGGATTCCTTCTTGGTGTTGGAGCATCTTATCTCGTTTTTGATCTCGCCCAGTGTTAAGTGGGATGAAAGCCTAAATGTTCAGCCCGATATTGTGATTTTTGTGGTATTCTTACGTAGAAATTTTTATTGCTATTGGTTAGACTTTTATCGGTATTTTTACTCTATTTTGTCTCTTTTTTTAAGGCATCTATTTGTTCTATATAAATAAGTTTATCATTGGGGATATTGATGTCCCTAGTTGTGCCCGACCCCCTAGCCACGGTGATAATAGAGGAGGCTAGGAGAGTTGGTGTCCCCCCAGAAGCGCTACTTGCGGATAAACTTACACGGGATATGGATCCGAGAGATAAAATTAAGGTTTATGTTAGTCTCTTCAAAAAATTTTTGAGTGAGGCTCGGGATTATGTGGATAAAGGAGATACCGTGCAGGCCTCTGAGAAGTACTGGGGGGCTATAGCAAGCTTACTCAACATTATTGGTGAGTTAAGAAACATGCCTCATTACAAGCATAGTGGTTATTGGGATATAATAGAACTCGTTGCTGTTGAGATTGGAGGTGAGATAATAGATATGTATGGGGTCGCAGAGAGACTTCATGCCAACTTCTATCACAACTTCATAAGGAAGGAAAACTTTGCGTACTATAGAAAGAGGGTGGAGAGACTAATAGAAGTGCTCAAAGAATACATAAAAAGTAGGGGCGTGAATATTAATGGAACAAAGGAGAGCGATTGAGTTTTTTGGTGTCAGGGGAAGGATCCTGTCCCCCTAGAGAAACTTGACATTAAAGAATTTCTGGGATACGTCAGAAGAACACTTGAGTAGAAAATCTAGAAATTCATGTTTGGTGGCGAATAATCCCCTATATGGAGCGGAATCATGTGGTCTATTCATAGGTATAGCCTTGTTTAGGTTCTTCTGTCTTGTTAGTGTTTATTAGTTCCCTAGCTAATGTTGAGGTTGAGTACGAATTTTTTTATTTGAATCGAGTTTTTGTATAAAATTAAAAATTTGGTTCTATATTGGGGTGTTGTTCCATGAGTTTCCGAGCTTTGAAAAGAGGCGTGTTAATGGCGACGAGAACGAAAAGAACCTATGTGCTTATCGCTATATTTGTTTCACTTACAATGTTGTCTGTTTTTAATGTTAACCAGATATACAATTATGATACAGATGATATAATAGATTTGCGTGCCTATGTATTCAAGCCAAAAATTCAGATCCTTCGTGATGAATTAATGAGTACAAGCCTAGGCCAGTTGTTTGACTCTTTATCTCCATATGTAAGGGGGATCTATGTCATATATGTAGCGGATATAGAACTGGGACAGGGGACGCATCTAGGCTTGCTATGGATGGATACCCCATATGAAGGAAAAGTATATGAGAGTGAAATGCCTTGGATAGTAACTGAGATCAAGCCAACTAAAATTGCACGGGGAAGAACTCTAGACTTTAATGCTCGTGAGGGCGTTGTTGGTAAGGATTTTAATGTTGTTTTTAGCAGTGATGATCAAAGCATTGAAATCTCTATGGATTCTGGCAAATTTTACTTTGTTACTAAGAGTGCTGAAATATCTATAGATATTGTAGGCAGGTCCTCAATGTCATTTGAAGACTTCACGGTGCCGAGCCAGATAGGCTCGGCGGCGATATTTACGACTTCGAAAGCCATAGAAAAACTAAGGGATGATGTTATCAAGGCAGACAACACTTATGTTGCACGGGTGGTAATAACAGTGGCTGGTGGTAGTGCATTGAATCCATTTAGTATAGATGATATAGAGAAGAATAAAGAATATGTGGAAAATGTGATAAAGAATGTTGATAGTAGCGAATTTGATATTAAGAGACCAACGAAGTCGGGTCGAGATTATAAATCCTCGGTGCTAATAGCAGGGGTATCCCTTTTGCTCATAATGTTGATTGGGGCGATATATGCATACTTCATGGTTGTTTTCAGGAGATTCGACATAGCAACACTGAGAGCCATTGGGTGGAGTTCCAAACACATAAGGATGTTAGCAATAGGAGAATTTAGTCTATCCATGATACTAGGCTTTATAATCGGCGTGATCATAGAGGGAACCACCCTAATATCCTATAGAATGCCCATAACAAAACTCAGCTTTTTAGCTCCATTGTTTATAGTAATAATATCAATACTGATAGGTCTAGTCATTATAAGCAAACGTGTACTGAAAATACCACCAATGGAGGCCTTCAGGGCTAGATAGCATGCACTATTTTTTTGGAGACATAAACAAGACAATCCTTCAATTTTTCTAGTCAGAAAAGCTTCTGGATGTATTACTCTAAACGAGAGGGGATTTATTCCAGAGACCTCTTCTTACGGTTATCTTTAAAAAGTAAGATTAAAGAAATAATAAATTAGTAAAACTAAGGTGCTCTCCTTGATAAAATTAATGAAGGACGAAAAAATTCTTGAAGTAGTATCGCCTCATCCAATAAGCTTTTGGCCACATTACCTTTTCTTCCTATACTACATAGTAGTCAGTATATGCTTCTATAGTTGGTGGTATGAAAGTATCTACAACACAATACAGTCCGAAACAGGTAGCGATTTCATCGCGACCATACTGATTGTAGCCATATGGTGGATAGTAATGATAGCACCCTCAGTAATATTCTTCCTTATAGAGATAACAGCGAAATGGCTCATAATGTTTGCACTAATAGCGGTCGCTGGAACAGTAGGGCTAATAAAAGGAGTGATTATCGACCCCAAACATATCTGGATTATCTCGCTTAGTGTGGGTATCCTGGGGTTCATCTTAACAGAGTTCGATAGGCGTGCCCATAAATTCATCATAACAAACAAAAGGCTAGTAATGGGAGTTTATATGGGGATCTTCGGAACAAAAGAGAGAGAACTACTCTACTCAAACATTGTAGATGTAGTACTAAACCAAGGCTTCCTAGGCAAACTACTCAATTTTGGGACAATAATACCGACTACACCAAGTGGCTTAGGTACGGGGGCAGATACGGCACAAATAGCAGTTGGTGCAGGAGTTGGTGTTGGTAAAGAGGGGGCTGGAGTAGGTGCTGGGGTCAGTGTTGGTGGGGGGAGAGGTGTTGTGGTGCCCCGAGGCCGCTCATGGTTTGTGCTTTATGGTGTTCCAGATCCTGAAAGGATAAGGGATATGATCTTTGAGCAAGTTCAGAAGAGGGAATCAGCTCAGTATCTACAGAGGCAGGTGGAGCTACTGGAGGAACTAGTGGAGGAAAAAAAGAAAGGGGAGTAGCTTCTTTTTCTCCAATTGCTTTTTTTTATCCCCAATTATCTTTGTTTTTAGAATTTTTATCCTAAGAGGTACAACTCTATGTATGTTCTACCAATGTGGTCTATTGTAGTGTGTCTATCTCGATTGTCGACATATCTCACATATACGCCATGAATAAAATTGTTATTTCCTAATTAGGTCTAGGAGGGTTGTGTTATAAGAGAGTATGGTTATGGGCCAAAATGAGGACAAAATAATAGTAGACAATCTCAGTGCATGGTACTGGGACAAGCAGGTACTATATAACGTTTCTTTTCCAATAAAAAAGAACAAGATTACGGTCATAATAGGCCCATCTGGCTGCGGCAAGTCTACACTACTTAGGAGCATAAATAGGTTGAATGATTATATTGATGGTTTCAAAATGACAGGTAGGGTTCTTATCGACGGAATAAACATTTATGATGAACAAATCGACATATACGAACTAAGAAGAAAGATAGTTATGGTCCTCCAAAAACCTGCGCCCTTCCCCATGAGTATCTTCGACAACGTGGCGTTCGGCCCAAGAATCCATGGAATAAAAAACAAAAAAGTCCTAATGAACACTGTGAGAAAAGCATTAATAAAGGCAGGACTATGGGATGAAGTCAAGGACAGACTATTCGAAAACGCATACGAGCTCAGTGGTGGCCAACAACAGCGATTATGTATAGCACGTGCACTAGCCGTCACGCCAGAAGTCCTACTCCTAGACGAGCCAGCAGCGTTTCTCGATCCTATATCAACAGCAAAACTTGAGAAAGTAATAGTAGACCTGAAGAAAGATGTTACGATAGTAATGGTTACGCATAATATAGCACAAGCGAGGAGAGTAGCGGATTATGTTGCGTTTCTATTTATGGGGCAACTGATAGAGTATGGGCCTGCATCAGAAATCTTTGAAAAACCAAAGAAAGACCTAACAGCCAAGTATATTGCAGGTCGCCTATGGTAGTAAATTCATTTCAACACCAATTACTTTTTGCGTTTTATGATTTTTATGGAGTACTAGATTTCTCGATCATATTCTTCTGTATATAATTCCATATTTAAGTAGCAACGTGAATTCTAGTCTTAATGGTGACTACGATTGGGAACTTTTAAAGTAAGGTTTTGGGTCGCGGATATAGAGGGAAAAAATCAGGTTGAACTCGAAGGATATGTCGATACTGGAGCAACATACTCTATAATTCCCAAGAAGATTCTGGAAAAACTAGGGATAAAAAAATCAAGAAGGATAACCGTAAGGGGAGTCTGTTGCATGAAAGTAGTGGAGGTAGGTGATGCATTATTCAGGATAAGTATCAATGGTGAAATTATTGAGGGGATATCCTCTGTTGTCTTTGGTGAGGATCCGAACCTGATTCTCCTAGGTTCTCACGCACTAGAAGCGTTAGGACTGGAGGCTGATCCAATAAATAAAAAGTTGAGAAAAGCCCAGTATATGGCAATGTACTAGCCCTAGTGGTATACGGTGTGGTGTTTCCATGAATGTTTTTCATTATTTGAGCTATTGTGTCTCTACATAGACTTATAATACTGCAGTAAGATAAGAACTATTCGATAATAGCTAAGTCGTTGGTGTTATTATATCTATTTTCATAGTATGGCCATGTGTAAACCTCATTAGATAAAATCCATTGAAGAGCTCTTATTACCATTTTGCTTCAACAAGCTGAGCCCCCTGCTGTAGGTGGGATTCTTTACTGAAAAAAGATACGACTTGTGGCCAAAGTGTATGCATTTTGTGTTTTCATCTGTTGAATGTTTTAGGTATTTATTTGCTAATTCTATTGGTTTATATTTCTAGAAGACCTAATCTTGTTCTATGGGATCCTCATACGTAAATTATTCCGTCAATCACGAGTACTACATTGTGCGTATTTTCATCCAATAAAATTCATACTTAAAGTTATGTTATTTTGCCAAAATTTTGCTCTATTGAAACACTTTATTAGTACTCTAAAGTTACTTAAAGAATTAGAGAGATGACCTAGATGAGGGCGAAACTCCGTATGGAGAAGTATGACTGTCCCTACGACAGGTTGTTGAACGAAATAGATAAGTGGGAGGAGATATATCTTAAGAGGATAGACTGGGAAAGCAGAGAAAATGCAAACACGAATATTTCCTTTGGTGCTTTTGTTGGCTATATCCTAGGCAAGGCCCTAAAGGATCCAATTGTACTATCCAAGTATCTGCCAGAAGACGCAATAATGCTTCATAGATCGGGGGATGTACACATGCATAAGCTCCCATTGTCCCTATATATACCATACTGCGCTGGCTGGTCATTGCCTAACCTCCTAAAGAAGGGCCTAATTACCCCGACAATATATTCAAATCCCGCCAAGCACCTTGATACTGCTGTCTCTCATCTCGTAAACTTCTTTTTCTTGGTGGCGAATGAGTGGAGTGGTGCCCAAGCGACGAGCGGTTTTGATATAATGCTAGCGCCATTTGTCCGTAAGGATAGTTTGAATCCCAGGGAAATAAAGCAAGCTCTACAGAGACTAGTTTTCGAGCTTAATTACCCCTCGAGAATAGGCTTTCAGAGCCCATTCACAAACATAACAATTGTTATGGATCTAATAGATGATTATCTAAATAGTAATGTTTTCGTATCTGGAAAGACGGTTGGTATTGCAAGGGACTACCTTGATGAGGCATTAATGGTAGACAAGGAATTACTAAAACTATATTTAGAAGGCGATGCTATGGGTAGGCCATTCACATTTCCAATAATAACACTTATGCTTACACCCAAATTCGATTGGGATGGCAAAAGATGGGGCGATCTCAGTGATCTAATATTTGAAGTATTGGCGTACAGGGGATCCCTATATGTCCTAAATGGCTACGCCACAGATATAGAAGGAATATATGCCATGTGCTGCAGATTAACAATAAACACAAACAAAATAAAGAATTCAATGTTCAAAATAGCAAAGGAAGAGTCGGAGGATGTGTTTGAGACACTCAAAAAAACCAAGGGCCCTCGGGGAGTATGGGCTGCACCAGACGCAACGGGTAGCATCGGGGTTGTGACACTAAACCTGCCCCGCATGGCGATTTTGTCGAAGAGAGATGATGGCTTATTCTATGATATGCTTCTTGACAGAATGATTGTGGCCCGAAAAATATTATCCATATGGCGGTCCAGATATGAAAAATCATTGACAGGCGGGTTAATGCCCATATCTAGCGTGTATCTATCAAGCTTTGCGAATCACTTCAGCACAATTGGTATTATTGGGTTACCAGAGGCAGCAGTAAATATCATCGGCGAACCAGATCTATGGGTATCATCGAGAATACTTGAAGCAGTGAATTTGATGAGTAAAATAGTGAGCGAAATACGTAAAATTACAGAGGAATGGGAAAGTATAGATGGAGTATTGTACAATGTGGAGGAAGTCCCAGGTGAGAGTGCTGCATATAGACTTGCTCTACAGGACTATATAAAATTCAAAGATGAGGTTGAAAGAGGAGAGGTGTTTATCCCGGTCTTTGATGGAGAACCAATATATAGCAATAGTGTGATACCATACTATGCACCAGTATCTCTAATAGACAGGGTGAGGTATGAGGGCATGGTTCAGCAGGAATTTACGGGCGGGGTAATGGCTCATTTGTTTATGGGCGAGGCCATGGATCCAAAGGCTCTAAAGAAGCTTATAAGAAGCTTCGTGGAGAATACGAAAATAGTTTACTTTAGCATAACTCCTGCGATAACAATATGTAAGAAATGTGGATGGAGTAGTATTGGCGTGTTGTGGAACTGTCCAAACTGTGGTGCTGAAACTGAGATATGGAGCCGTATTGTGGGATATTATAGACCTGTTAGCTCTTGGCACATAGGTAGAATCGCCGAGTTTAAAGGAAGGATACATTACAAGGGGATAGATAAATAATGTTGCTCTCGGATAAGACGATAAAAGAGCTGATTAAGAGGGGCGAGCTCGTAGTTAGGCCTTTTGACGAGGATCTTGTGGGACCATCATCACTAGATATTAGGCTGGGGCATGAATTCCTATTTTTTGATAGAATGAGGATTGAGGCAATAGATCCAACGAAACCTATTGACGGTTATGTAGAAAGAGTGAGAATAGAGGATGGACAAGCACTAATTCTCCATCCAGGACAGTTCGTGATAGCGACGACACTAGAATATATAAAATTACCGCCTTACATCAGCGGAAGAATAGAGGGGAGATCATCCATAGCAAGACTTGGAGTAATAGTCCATTCCACAGGAGGCTTTATAGATGCCGGATTCGAGGGCCAACTAACACTTGAAATGAGCAACATAAACATCGTCCCAGTAAAACTATACCCAAGAATGAAGATAGCGCAGCTAGCATTCTTCATGCAGGACAAACCATCTGAGACGCCATACAATAAAAGAAGATCCAGCAAATATATCGGGCAGAGGGGTCCAACACCTAGCAAAATACATCTCGACTTCGGATAGAGGATTAGTATCATCTTTCCAATTTTTAAAATGTTCACTCAGACAAAACGGGGATTTTCTCCACAAAAATTTTTTCAATATGAATTGCCCTGCAAATCTTGTGTTGGGGCACCGTAAAAGCAAATTGTGTATTTTATATTACTTTAAGTATATCGTTTATATTCGGTGTTATGTATGTCTGGAGTCTCGCTAGAAGTCATCTATAAAAAGCTTGTTGATATAGAAAGAAGGATATCCAGAATAGAGGCTATACTACTTGAGATTAAACTACCAAAGAAATATCTTAGATTTCTCGACGAGCTCTACAGGGATGCTAAGGAAGGGAAAGACCTTATCCCCATAGAAGAAGTTGAGAAAATTGTCGGTTCTGAGGATTAGTTTCCACAAGAATGCGGTTAAGAAAATAAAGAGGATTCCAAGGGAATATGCAAAGAGAATTTTAGACTTCATAAAAATAATAGCTAAAAAACCTTTTAATCATGGGCAGGAACTACTGGAGGCTCAGGATAGGAATCTATAGGGTTTTTTATACAATAATTCCAGAAAGAAAAGAACTAGTCGTCTTAGACATCGGACATAGGAGAAAAGCCTATAAAAAATAGCAACAAGACACTCATTCTGCTTTTGTGCTCCCTCTCTATATTTGAATTGATCATCTGGGGAACCCTATATATTGTTATTCATTACATTGCATGCAGCTTATTTGTCTATAAAATAGTAATAGAAGACGACCCTTATTACCGTCCAGATTCAATGAAGGTCAAAGATTTTTCGAGAGTATCGGTGATGAACAATTTATTAAGCAACAACTGAGAAAGATGAAAAGTGTATTAATTAGTACAAATAATTTCCAAGGGATTCTTGAGTCTGTTCTAGCAAGATACTATTGATAGAAGGTTATATCTAAAGCCCCGTGGTGGAGGCTTCACATAATATTTAACTTATTTATGAGAAATGACTTATTGGTGTCTGCATGAAAATCGAGGATATAGTCGAGTACCTATTAGGTAAGAATGTTGATTTCTGTGATGTTAGACTCGAACGGAGATATGGGTGCGGGATTGGGGTTGTTAATGGAGAGCTGAGATATATAAACATAGACAAGGCGGAGGGTGTCTCGATAAGAGTGATGATAAATGGTGTTTGGGGATATGCATCCACAACTGAGCTAACTTGGGATTCTCTCAAATCTGCCGCAGAAAGGGCATACAAAAATACAGAAAAACTAAGTGCCTACGGAAAAGGAAAGCTGGAACTAGATGCAACAACAAGGAGTATGAAGATGAAGGCGCCAATCCGAATAAACCCTATGGATGTAGATCTTGAGGATAAGATAGATGCAGTAATGGTTCTAGATAGGGCCCAGAGGGATGCAGACAAGAGAATCATCAATTCCAACTCTTTATACTCTGAGTCTATACTGAGTATTCATCTGGTAAACTCGCAGGGTGGAGACATATCATGGGAAGAGGTAAGGACGAGAATTGTTGGGTATGCCGTTGCGAGGAAGGCTGAAAAAATGCAGTATGCATACACAATTAAGGATGGTACATATGGGTTTGAATTAGTCAAAAACATGGACTTGGAGGAAGAGGGTAAAAATGTAGCGATGAAGGCAATAGAATTGTTATCCGCAAAAAAGCCCCCAAGTGGGCTAATGGATGTGATAATGGATCCAAGTGTCTCTGGTGTATTGGCTCATGAAGTCATGGGTCATGCTTCGGAAGCGGACGAGATAATCAAGGCTAGAAGCTTTTTAACTGGTGTTGTTGGCAAAGAGGTTGGTTCGGAATTGGTCACCATGGTTGATGATGGAACCATAAATGGGGGGAATGGGATGATACCTTTCGATAGTGAGGGGACTCCATCATCAAGAACAGTTATAATCGAGAAGGGGATATATAGGGGATACATGCATAGTTTAGAGACTGCTGCGATTATGAATAAAAAACCAACGGGAAATGGAAGAGCCCAAGACTTTAATAGGAGGGTATTTGTGAGGATGACCAATACATTCTTTGAGCCTGGAGAATGGTCGCTTGATGAAATAATCGAGGATACCAAAGAGGGGCTCCTTGCCCTAGATATGCTGGGCGGTATGGAGGATCCTGTTGGTGGTGGATTTGAATGTAGGGTGTTAAGAGGGTACCTAATAAAGAATGGAGAAAAGCAGCATATTGTGAGGGGATTTACATTGACGGGGAAAGCCTTGGAGATACTAAAAACGGTCAATGCTACAAGCAAAGAGTTTAGGCTTCATGGGGGACAGTGTGGGAAGGGAGAAGAAGACATGGTATATGTGGGGGTCGGAGGCCCATATATGCGTGCCAAAATCTTGGTTGGGGGTGGATAGGAATGGTTATGCTTGGGGAGGTGTGCAGAAAAATAATTGAGATAGGTGAGAAGGAGGGGGCCGACCAGATAGAGGGTTTCGTGATTAATGGCAAGATGGTAAATCTATACGTAGAGGCGGGGAAACCAAGCATAGTAACATATAATACGTGGATAGGGGTAGGTATAAAGTCGGTAATTGGGAAACGCGTTGGCTTCATCTCGGGGATATATAGGAATGATGAGGATCTGAAGAAACTTATAAGGGATGGGATAAGGATAGCGAGGATTGCTCCAGAGGACGAAAAATTTGAGTCGCTACCAGAACCGAAGAGTATAACTGGTCATGTAGAGGGGGTATATGATGAGGAGGCCGAAAATATCGATTCAGAAGGCTTAGCCAGTTATGCAAATATGATCATAGAGAACGCAGAGAAGGATGATGTAAGAGTCATGAAGGGGCTGATAAGAATAAACATATTCGAATTCCAAGTAATGAATTCGCTAGGGGTTGACTATACCCATAAAGGAACAAACATATTTGTCCACTTTCTAGCAAAGAAGGAGATGGGGGAGGGAATAATAAAGAGATACTCAACAATGCTGAATGGGATTGACTGGGAAAATGCTGGTGTAGAGCTACATGAAAAAACTATATTAGCGTCGAGAGCAAAGCCATATACGGGGATGGAGACACTGGATGTAATTGTTGAACCCATGGAACTAGCGGGGATGCTAACAGCAATATTGGTGGCAGTAAACGGGGAGAATATAAATAGACATAGAAGCCCTTGGATCGGGAAAATTGGGGAGAAGGTCGCAGAAGAGAGCTTCACAATGATTGATGACGGTAGAATGAAGTATGGGCTAAAGAGTGCACTAGCCGACGATGAAGGAGTCCCAACAACTAGGAAACCAATAATCGAGAAGGGGGTACTGAAGAATTATCTATTCGACTATTATAATGCAAGAATAGCAAAGGTTGAGCCTAGAGGAAATGGCTTCAGGAGGGGAACAAGGACAATAGAGGGAACTCATAAGGCTCCAGCAGGAACAGCACCATCAAACATAGAGATTACTCCTGGAAATAAGGATCTAGATACATTGATGGCAGAGATGGACAAGGGACTCGTAGTAGAGAAGTTTGCAATACCGAATGTGGATTTTATAACTGGAAACTTTGGGATGGAAATCAGAAGTGCAATCATGATAGAGGAGGGGGAGAAAAAACAACCAATAAAACATGCTCTCCTAATCGGGAATCTATATAAAGCATTAAACAACATAACTGGAATAGCGAAAAAACGCGAGCAAATAGGGGCAATACTCCTACCGGCAATAAGATTTAGGAACCTACAAGTAGTGGGGCTTGGAGGATAAGTAAAAAATTGATAGAGAAAAATCTGTAGAGATTCATTGATTTTATCTACCTTATTTTTTCTCTCCATTTTTCCTTTGGGGTATAGGGAACACTCTCCAATTTTCCCTCCAAAAATTGATTGATTATTTCCGCTATTCTCCCACGAGCTCCCGTAATTATCTGTATTCCAAACTCCTCAAAGAACATGCGGGCCCGTCTCCCCATTCCCATGCATATGACTATATTTACTTCATATTTCTTTAGGAGCTCAGGTATTGTGCCAGGGCTGTGCTCAATGGCGGGGTTACGGATTGGCTCTACATGTTTTACCCTACCGCTTTCGATGTCGATCAATAAATAATATGGGGCTCTGCCGAAGTGTTCATATACATTCGCAACATCGAAATTATCTCCGTCGGAGGGAACGGCGATGCGTATGCTTCCCATTTTAAACCACCCAGAAATAGAGTTCTTAAAATTTAGTTTTAAAATCCATTCTAATATTTTAATCCAAGAGCATGTTAATTTTAGGTTCATTAGTATTATTGTGACCCTATGTTATAATCATAACTAAATGCTTATCCATAACGAATAACAATAGAAGCTGCGTTTTTTCGTAATAACCTTGTCGAAATGTGAAGATGTTACTATATATCCTCGAAACGTGCAACGAAAAGCCCTATTGTGCCATGTTTATGGGGGAAGAATCTTCTTCCAGTTCCATCTAGGTAGGCTGGAGATGCTATGTCGAGTCTAGAGACCCTATATCTAGTATGATTTCTGGCATGCAAAACCACAAATTCCCCCTCCTCGGGGAGCAGAGAACAGACAGAATAGACAATATATTTTGTATTAAGTCCCTCTCCTAGAGAGAGTCCCTTCAATAGTAATTGGCATTGTAATGTACTCAACTCTTTGATCCTTTCTCTTTTTATCCTCAATTTTACGTCTGGAGATTTCGCTATAAGCCCAGTGCTAGAGCACTCCGCATCGATTATTATCTTATCTGCATTATTAACAATGTCTCTATTAAGCCTTCGGGAATCCATAACATGAGTCTCTATGCGTATTTCCCTGGGGATGCTATATCTCCTAGTGATTTTTAATAGTCGCTTCATCCTACTTTTAGATATATCCACAGCAATAATTCTACCATGATTCATCTTAAATGCTGTGCATAGAAGCTTTATGCCAGGGGCAGCACACATATCCAGTATTGTGTCTCCATCCTGTGGTTTTAACACATGTGTACAAGCAACGGATGCCTTATCCGCAATTATGAACATTCCCCTCTTATAAGCAATGCTTTTCTCAATGCGCTTCGGTTTAGATTCCACCCTAATCACATCGTCAAAATCCTCATCCTCCCTAACCATGAATCCCTCTGACTCAAGGATAGAAATAACATCATCCCTCTCATATCTAGCAGTATTTACACATAGCCAAGTATACTTAGGCCTAGTGTTCATGGTAGCCAATAATTTTATCAATTCCTCGGTCCCTAGGAATTTGCTGAGTCTTCGTACAAAAAACTCAGGATAGGAATACTTAAGTGCTATTCTTTTGATTAACGGTAGTTGATCCAAGTACTTTAGGGCATTTATAGACTCTAATCTTAACTGTTCAATTGGTATGGTATCTAGTGTTTTCCATCTCTGTAATACTTCGTAATTGTTCTCTATAGCAGTTCTATATGTTAAAACTCTAAGCAAGTCCCTATCTACCTCGCATCGAACATCGATTTGTTCGATGATCCAATCAATCAAATCTAGGTAGGTAACTACATTAAACAAAATATTGGATAATCTCTTCTTTGTCTTTGTCCGGAGTTTTAGTCTATATGTATATATTCTTAGACCTATCCTATCCATTATTTTGAGGAATTTGCGTAGGTGTTTTGCAGCGAGTTCCTCTATGAACATTCATAACATCGGATTATTTCTGGTGAAAATTATTGTGGTCAACTATAATTATTGAAAATTATGCTTAAACAATAGAAGAGATGGTGATGATATGGCTAAGTATATAGCTTCCTTAACCGTGATTCCTATTGGGACAAAATCCACAAGTCTCTCGAGGTATGTTGCTTTGGTGATAAAGGCTCTAAAGGAAAACAGGATAAATCATGAGCTTACTCCAATGTCTACCGTGATATATTCTGATAATCTTGATGAGGTATTGAGGGCAATAAAAATATCTCACAATGCGCTGAGGAATGAGGGGCTAGATAGGATTGTTATTGAGGTAAATATTGATGCACGCCACGATAAGATTCGTGAGTCTCCAAGCGATAAGGTTAAGGCGGTATTAGAGAGGATCTCTTAGATGTATAGAGTGTGGAGAGTTGCGACTTAAGATACCTTATGTGGATGCTCATTGTCACGTATATAATATCAGTATTGATAGACTGAGGAAGATATGTAGGCAAATGGTCATAGTTGGTGTATCGGAAGATCTTGAGACATCAAAGATCGTTATTAGGATGAGCAAAGAAGCCCCAAATGTAATACCTATGGTTGGTGTACATCCTTGGCTAGTTAAGAAAACATCCTACAAGGAACTCCAAGATATTGTAGAACTTGTAAAGGAGGCTAAGGGTTTTGGTGAGGTCGGTCTTGATGGTAAAATAGGCGGTATGGAAAAACAGCTTGATTTTCTGGAAAGATTTTTAGAGGTTGCAAGCGAGTACGATGTACCGATAAACTTGCATGCTAGGGGGGCGTGGAGGGAAGTGTTTGAGATTGTTGTTAAGTATGACATAAGGAAGGCTATATTCCATTGGTATTCTGGTCCTACAGAATTATTGAGTGATATGGAGTCTAAGGGGTACTACATAACGATAAATCCTTGCGTGGTTTTTCAAGAAAAACACATGAATGTATTGAGGAGAGCTCCCTTATCCATGATATTGACGGAGAGCGACGGGCCATATAAGTACAGGGGGAAATTTCTCACTCCTGCAGACATTCCAGGTCTGGTTGGTTTTATAGCTAAGACCAAGGGGGTCTCAAGAAAAAGAGTTAGGAAATCGATATATGAAAATCTAAAAAAGATTATGGGCGAGTTATTTCATCCTGGGTAATCTTCCACCCAATCTTTTATTTAGTCTTCGCCATCTAAGTAGGGACAAGGCCCTATCAAAAACATTGGGGAATTTCGTCCTTGCACGAAGCTCATTATATACGTAATAGGATGTTTCATTTATTTTTTCTAATTGCTGGGCAAAGGTTATCATTTTGTCCTCATCGAGAGGTTTGTTTTCTTCTAAATATGAATCAAGCATTGTTAGCAATTTGTCGATGAATGGAGATAATTTGGCTCGATCGCCAGGGTGTATGCGTCTAATTTGCTCAAGAATGGGATCCACATTCAGTTCTGTGGACATTGCTATACACCTTGATTAATCATTAAATATATTTTTTAAAAATTAAGACAAGTAGCACACAGAGATCTAGGAAAAAGCGTTGCATCTATAACTAACATCGCAGAGATTAATATAATCAGTATGTTCTGTGATTGCATAAAGATAACCTTTAAATAGTGTAGATTTTTTCAATATTTCATAGGACTCTCCTACACTTATTGTTCCCAACTTCAATAAACTATCAAACAGTTCTAAAGCAAAGGGTGTGTGACATGCGCGTTAGGGAGGGAATAATACTGGCCGCAGGGGAGGGCAGTCGGCTACGTATGTACTACAGGATTCCGAAACCATTTGCTCCTTTGGGTAGGATTCGTTTGTTATATTTTCCTCTTATATCGCTTTATCGTTGTGGGGTTAGGCGGTTCTATATAGTTGTAAGAAAAGAGACAAAAAGGTATGCCGAAGCGTTAGCCAAGAAATTGGCTAATGTTGAATCATTTATTATTGTGAATGATAATCCAGAGAGAGAAAATGGGTACAGCCTATACCTAGGGGTTAAGGAAGTACAGGGGGACATGTTCTATGTCTCAATGGGGGATCATATATACTCACCATCAATCCCAAGGAGATTACTCCGTTATCTAGATGAATCAGATATAGTAATTGCTGCCGATTCTAGACCAAAATACATTGATATAGAGGAAGCCACCAGGATATGGGCCGTAAAGGGGATAGTGAGATACATAGGAAAAAATCTCCACAGGTTCAACTATGTCGATACGGGGGTCTTTATCATGAAGAAAAGTGTTTTGGACGTACTTAAGAGATTGAGCAAGACCAAAGAAAAATTTACCGTCTCATCGTTCATAAACCACTGTATAGATCTAGGCTATAGGGTTAGGATAGGAGATGTCTCTGGGATGCCCTGGCTTGATATAGATACGCCTAGAGAGGTCAATAAAGTATTACAGGGGGAGGCTGGCTCCATAATGAGTACCATATTGGAGGGCTTTGGAGAAATTTATGAACATGAGTCGTCAATCTAATATATACCCTGACTCAAGAAGGAAGTTATATTTTGAATTTATGGAGTAGGTCTGATGTTGAATGTTTAATATTCTTTGCTATCTATTTAAATATTTATATCATATAATTATAATAGCCTAGTTTAGTTATCGTATTCAGTATTAGTGTGTTGAAATGTTTTGAATGACCTTTATAATTTTTGCGAATTATAAACATTGCAGTGCTATCCATGTCTACTGGGAATAATAGGTATAGTATAGGTAAAAAAACACGAGTATTTGGTGTAATAACTATAATATTGTTACTCATAGGAACACTTCATTTTCTCTGGAAACTAGATAATAGAAACAATGTAGATAACGATGGATCCTCAAAGATCAATATTTTTCAATCCCCAATCGGCAAGAATGAAGAATACCAAACTATACTGAGTGCCGTCGGGAGTTTACATGGACCCCGAATCAAAAATGGGTCGAATGGAGACTCGAATAGTAGGATTGTGCTAAAAATTAAAGAACATGATGGCAATAGTGCTGTGAGATGCAGCTGGCTTTACTATTATATTCAGGATTTTAATGGCTCTCAAATAAGTGATCCCCTTTCCAGTAATGGCAAAGTGTATGGAAGAGTAACATTCTACGATAGGTATGCTGTTGGTGATAAATATCGGCCTGTAGGCGGGCTTTTTCTAAACGCTTATGACATTGATGGTAGTCAACCCTATGACTTCCCATATATCAATCCCTCGGATATGGGGGGACCGACATCCGATTGGGATAGGCTTGGATGGACATTAACAAATCAGTTGGGTATATTTGAGTTAGAGTTTAATAACACCGATGGTTGGTGGGGTGGGTACGGTAAGCAAGATGTTTTCATCCATTTTTTCACTAATATCTCGGGCGTCTGTATTATTGAGAATACCAGTGGATATGTGTATCAATATAGGATGTGGGATGATGTCCCCAATGTTCCCAGCGGGGATGCCGTAACAATATGGGTCAACGGTACGCCTATAGATACAGACATTTATGCGAATGACAGAACACTGGATGAGAATCAGTGGAGATATAGAAATGATGATAACAAAATAATTACCTACATTCTCTCAGGACCTCTAGCGGATATATGTGTTGTCATAAAGCTTGCTCACGATTTTATGCTTAATACGGCGTCCGTAGACCCGCCTACGGCTGTTATATACTACCCCACCGATGCCGATCATGCATTTTATAATCCCGATGATGGAAGGATATATGTTCCAAATGTGGACACTATTAACTACACGGAACTATTAATGGCTTATGGACAATTCTTGCTGGATACATATGCGGATCTAGGCCCACCCAATTTTGATGTAGATTATGCATTTGAGTTACATCAGAATACAACGACAGCGTGGGTCAATGGCTGGTCTTTATTTTTCGCTGAGACGGTTAAGGATTACTGGAATAACTATTACCTATATTATGGAAGCTTTCAGCGTATAGATCTCGAACCCGTATATGATGAAGATGGGTTTAAGAATGATAGCGATGTAATAAGAGCCGTGGCAGGGATCCTATGGGACATAGTAGATGGGAATGACGACGATCAGGATGGTGATGGTATTGGAGATCATCTGGATTATAGTTTTAGTAACATATGGAGTGTAATAACGAACTATAAGCCATGGGATATATTTGACTTTGTTGATGGATTCATACAAGAATATTCTGTGAATTCTACGGATGTATGGGAGCTATGTTGGGAGAACGGGGTAAATATAGATGAAGCCCCACCTACCAGGCCTAGTGTTCTTGATTATCTGCCAGACATAAACTTGTGGAAGAATCAGAGTTGGGTATGGGTTAAGTGGTCGCAATGCTACGACCAAGATCAGAAAAGTCTCCTTGCGGGATACAAAATATATGTCAAGGATAAGAACAATGTCACAAGGAAAATATTCATCTATAATACCACCCAGAATGAGGCGAATATAAGTTTGGGCTCGGGTGTTTGGTACTTATATATCACATCTTTTGATCGCGCTGGTAATGAAAACGCAACAATTCTAGGGAAATTCATGCTGGACGTCATGCTTCCTGCATTCTATCGGATATATCCCTATGACGGTACAACGATATTCGACAATTCTACGGGCTCTATAGTACTCAAGATAGATTGGTTCGATTCTCCAAGCGGTGTATATTATGTATATATCCGCTATAAGTTCGGTGATACGGGCCAATGGAGCGATTGGATTCAAGCCAGTTACGACGGGACGAGGTTCTACTATATTGTTATAGATTCGGCTACTTGGAAGGATCCGTCTGTTTGGGGTAATGAGACTAGGATAACCCTGTATTGGGAGTCTAAATGTATAGACTTTGCTGGGAATAGGGCAAATTCGAATATGTATAAAGTGATACTTGTCGATGATGATTCGTCTCCTCCTGTGGTTACATATCCAAGCTCACCATTGTTAGTATTTGATAATACGTGGGATAACTATACTATATGGGTAAAGATGGATGACCCAAGCGGCATATATAATGTTACATTTATTGTCTGGTTTGAAAATACAGAGTTTTTGTTCACCAACGATAGTATCTATAGGAATGGGAGCATATTTTATGTTGTGATACCTCCATCCATCTGGAAGAATTATGTAAGATGTAAGGTATACATAACAATATATGCGTGGGACAATGATACTGATCGCATTGGTGACAGAGCTCTCAAGTTTTCAGACAAGAGAGAAATAGGTGAAGTTATGGATGATGATAATGACCCCCCAGTAATTCTCAATATTGAGGTATACGAGGATCCGTTAGGTGGAGATGGTAGGATAGAAACGGACGAACGGATATACTTGGTGATTATAGTTTATGACAAAAGCGGGGTGGATGGTTTTGTGCAGGTAATTTTGGGTTCAGAGAACTTTACTATTCTGGCGAGTGTAGAGTATCAAAGTAATTACACGTATAGACTAGTAACGGAAATGTTTGGTCCAATATTGCTGGGCGAGTCCTTAAGCATAAGGGTATGGGATAATGATACGGACGAACCTGGAGACAAAACGTATAGGGAGGTAAGCCTAGACGACTTAGAAGTCGTACTAGAGAATACTGAAATAATCATAGACCTAGATGAGATTCAAGTAAACTATACCTCCTCTTACAACCTAAGCTTCGAGATTAAGAGAAACGATGGGGGGGTAGTGCCCCTAGATAACCTGACGATATATGTATATGTTAAGTATGGGGGCACAATAGTGGGTGTTCTAAACACTACAACATATAGTTACAATGAAACTAATGCTATTGCATACATTATCATTTCCCCGTATTTGATTAATATATCCCGGGGGATATATGACCTAGTAATAAGCTTCGGGGGGTCTGAGAACTTTGCAGCATCAAACTATACGCTATGGATGCATGTTTGGATGGATACAGCGACATATATTTCTTCTCCCTCTAATGTGTCCTATGGGGAGAGAATAAACGTGGCAGCATATGTATACGATAGTACAGGAGAACCAGTCGAGGGGGTGCTTGTTGTATTTTTCGTAGTGGATGATGCTGATGGAAATGTCTCCAGAATAAAGATAGGTGAAAACTACACAGACGCTAATGGCCGGGCGGTTCTTTACTGGTTAGTCAACATTAATGCGGGCACATACACCCTAGAGGCCATATTTTCGGGAGATGAACTTGAGCATTTATATTCCTCAAAAAATAGTAGTGTTGTTTTGATAATGAGGACACAGCTTTTGGTTATTATTAACGAAAATATCACGCTTACATACACGGATGGCGGCATTATTCGGCTCTTAATCCAGGATGCATTTGGGAATGCTGCACAGAATGTAAATGTTTCCATATACTTAGTTGTCAATGATTCTGAGGAATTTCTTGGATCTAACACTACTGATTTTAATGGAGTATTTGAACTTAAAATCGCTAGTTATGGGGGGATAGAGTATCCAACATATCTAGTGCCTGGCACATATCTAATGCACATATATGTTTCGGGTGATGAAAGATTTATAGGGACAAATACTAGTACAGAACTCATTGTGGCTGGAGATGATATCGGCGTCTTGGAAGTTGCGGTCAACTCAAGCTTCATAGAGTGGGGCGACATTTTAGATATCAGAATGATGGTCTATGATGATGATGGCGAACCACTAACAATAGGTAATGTATCAATACGGGTACTATTAGAGAATGGTTCCCCATATTTGGAATTAATGATCCCCATTACCAATGGCTATGCCGAAATCAGTCTTAACTTCAGTGATCTTTGTCCCGTGCAGATACTGAATATGTATGTTAATGCCACAAGTATTTGGTATGAGGGTAGTGTATATAAACTAACGAGGCTGTATTTAATCAGGGAGGAACTGGTGGTGTCAACCAATATAGGAAATGAATGGATATGGGAGGTAACATATAATGAGTCTGATACATTAATATTATCTGTAAGGGATAATGATGGCTCCGGGGTACTCCCACTTGGGTTTATTCAGGTATATTTGGATGATAACTTGATAATGAATACAACGCTTGCGTCAACATTGGCTATAAATTATCCGCCTCCTCCATTCGATTTACTACCAGGTGTATATACAATACGTGTTCTATTAAATAGTAGATACTATGAATTGACTGAAGATATTATTATTACATTAAAAGTAGAGACTCTTGGGCTTGAGCTAGAGGTGGATGCGGCAGTTTTAACTGTCGAGTATGGTGATAATGTTAGCTTTATCGCTAGAGTATTGACTATGGATGGCGACCCACTGAGTTTTGTTTCGGTAATAGTCCTAATACCAACCCCAAATGAAACCATCGTGGCTTATAATGGTTACACTAATGAGTCCGGATATGTATTGATTTCATTCACTATAGATATACCTCCTGGGAATTACACGGTTAAAATAAATGCTATTGGTTCGATAGAGTATGGAAAGACCACCAGAAATATAGGATTAGTCGTATATAGAGAGGAAGTTTCAATAAAAATTGAATTATCGGAGAAGCCGAAAGTTGGAGAGGAGGTAATCATATCCATCGATATAATGGATGATGATGAAGATGCTGTAGTGAATGTGCCTATAGAGGTTTATGTGGATGACTCGTTGCTACTCAATACCACATATATTGGGCATCTTGAAGTCTCTTGGTATCCAGATTCGGGCGGCAAGCATGTATTGAGGGTTCGGATACGTGAGAATAGTTACTATATCGCTACGGAGCAAACGTTGGAGGTGGATGTTGAGGCCTCCAGAAAGGTGGCTAGAAGCTGGATGATGCCGCTTATAATTCTGTTACTGGTATCCATTCTTGGATCGCTTAGGATATTGGGTAAAAAACTTAAGTCGTCCTCTACGATAGAAGATATCGTGGAAGAGGCGTCTGAGGAAACCATTGACGAGGAATTGGATGTGTAGGTTCTTTATAAATGTTTTTTTGTTTGGGTATTTGATTTATCGTTATTTGTCCGTTGGTGAAATTTTTGGAGTTTTGATGATAGGGTGTATTAGGCATGTCTCATGAGTAAGATAAGACTCACTAAGAAAAAGATTATAGGAATAATCCTGCTGTTTGCGATATCCAATATTGGAGTGAACATTATTCTAAGTGTTCCTCTGGCCCGCCTAGACTACAAACTAATTAGTTTTGAGTATGCGGAGAATGAGTCAACAAGTCAATATAGTGTACTCAGAATTAAAGTTCTTGTTAGAAATAATTTCTGGTTACCTGCAAAAGTCGATAAGATACTGTTCGAAATATATGATGAAAAAACAGGAGGGATTTGTGGGAAGGGGTCCATCGGCCCAATAACACTCGATCCAGGACAGGTTGGAATACTCAAAATGCAGATAAAACTATACAAGAATGAGGCCACCATCAATTTTATCAAAGAGTTCATACGGACACAGAAATTCAAGGGGAAAATAAAGGCACTGTATCCTTTTACATTCTTTGGTTTATTTACAATAGCGAGATTTCCAATAACGATTTCATTAGAGAGTATTCTTCAGACCGGAGATGCACCAGTAATGCAATTTATGCCAGGAATCTCTGTGGAGAATATATCATTAACAAGAGAAACTGGACAATATGCTGAAGCAAGAGTAAGAGTTAGTGGTGTAGTACCATCGGAATTCGCACAAGTGGGGGAGGTAAAGATAAAGAAGGCATCATTCGATATAATAAATGATGTTGGCCATGTTCTTTACTTCGAGATGGGGCCATACACCTTAGACCCCCAGAAAGGTAACTTTGAAACAGACATAATTATTAGATTCATAAAAGGGGAGCCCCTCCAAGTTTTTCTAGAAAAAGCACTTAAGGAGGGTACAATCGATGGTGAGGCTCGTGGCACAATCTCACTTGAGATTTTTGGGATAGAGATAAATTATGCTGAATTCGAGGGGGACGTAGAACCATACTCCACCATTTTAAGCGGTGGGAACTCCACATCAGAAACAACGGGTAGTATATTTTCGGCAGTATCTAATTTACTATCTGACATAATAAGTGGGGTTAGGACAAAATATCTCGGTGAGAAACTCATAGGGAATGTAATCCGTCATGATTTTTATATCGACATAACGATCAATAATACACTCAATTGGACACTTGGATGGGGCAATATAGATCTAGTGATGAGTAAGAATGAGTCTGAAACAACAGAATTTTTACATGTAACCCAAGTAGGTGATGTTTTAGTAAGCCCTGGAGAATCTGAAAACTTCTCTTTAAACATAACATTCTATGATAACGACTATCTTGACAGCTTCCTCTATAGTCTACTGTATTATGGAAAATTAAATTCACATATCTCGGGAAGCATAGATATTTACTTTGCTGGTGTCTGGATAAGAGATATAGACATTAAGTCCGCCTTTAACAACTTTATGGGAGGAGACCAGGGCTCTCAGGCAGGGATGCTTGATCAATTTATGCCGATCGGAGGAGACTTTGGCTCATACATGAGTGCTCGTGAATTCCGCGTGGGGGATTATGATATCTCGCTTGACCCCGATGGTAGGCATATAGTGATAACTACGCATGTAAATTTAACCTATGATAGAATGCCCATTCGCCTCAGCAACATATATGGAGATATTATTTATAGAGGGTACTATGTTGGATCCATATATATTTCCGATATAAACCTGTTTGGTAATGGCATCTCAGATATTGTAAAATGTTCTCCTCGTGTTGAGATCAGGATAGATAAAACCACACCAGTCTTGAATGACTTTGTCAATGACTTTATGACGAGTACATGGTATAACAAGATCGAATTCATTGGTTCTGTCGATATAAAATTCCTTAGCAGGTATTATTCTCAAGTCCCAATACGGCTAAGAGGAAACATGCTTGGCGGCGACATATACCAATTATCGTCACTGAGCGATATGTCAGATTTATTCGAAATCAAAAATGTCAGTTATAAAGGTGAGGAGATAATAGGTTCTACAAGAGCGTACACCATGGAGGCCACTGTAGCCATAAAGAACAAGTATAATGTCCCCATCGAAATCGGCTATTTCGACATATTGGTTTATATGGATGAAACTGAGGAAGCTTTTGCGGAACTACTAGTATGGAACCATGTGGAGATACCGCCTCTTGATATTCGCGAAGTCAATGTAGAGATTAGGTTATATGACAATAGTGCTCTTTTGGAATTCCTCAACTATACTCTGAGAGGATATACTGTAAACGTCTCGGTTGCGGGTAACATAAGCCTGGATCTAGGGGGGTTAAATTTTTCCACTGATAACTTCAGAATGCTTGTTGCGGCTTCATTAATAGATTCAATATCATCCATGTTCAGCCAGCAGTCAGCACTATATGGGAGTTGTGTTGATATCATTAATGCCACCGAGTACCCAGATAGGATAGACATATACGTAAACTTTACTCAGGATATCCCGCTGCCCATGAAAATAATGTCGCTAAAAGCAAATGCAAGTATGAATAGTGAAACGATAGATCCTCCAGTATACCTAGAAATAGTTGAACCCATAATTGGGCCTGGAACATCAGTAAACACTATTAGGCTGACTCTGAACAATTTATCATATGAATTCGAACCATTCGTAAGAGGTTTTGTCTATGGTGACCTCTCGGCCCTATATGTTGATGTATCAATTGACATAGAACTATTTGGCCATAGGTTTTATGGGATAACGCTTTCCGATTTAGTCATTAGTACAGAAAGTACAGGTGGTGAGGAAAGTATATTTTCAGCTCTTAAGTTTGATGGTATGGTCGAGATAGCTGACTTTAGATACATTGGTATGACTATTGTTGATGGATATGAGTCATATGCAATTAGTGTATCTATAGATGTCAAAAATACAATAGGCATATCTTTCTCTATATGGGATTCTGTGTTATATATAGAAAAGAACGGTGAGAAAATTATCAAGATAATGATAGACGGCCAATATGACATACCATCGTATGCCTCAAGGGGGCTAAATGTAACGATATACGTATTTAAGGGCAAACAGGAGCTTGGAGAATTCTTAGAAGAAATACTTGTTGACTATGTATTCAATGCTACGATAAACGGTACAGTAAACATAAAGATATTCGGTATTGAGCTTCCCGGGTATAAATTCTTTAGTAATATAGTCATGGATCTAGCCGATCAGTCTGGATTTACTGAATATTACGATATTGGTGGTCTATTCAATGCATCAATAAGGAGTATATCAGTAGTCAATGAAAATGAAAATATCACAGAAGTCAATGTGATATTGGATGCTGGATTGATTAGATTTCCAGTTAAGGTATATGAGTTATCCACAAACTTTTCATTTATAAACAGACCAGATCCCGCTATAAGTCTTCATCTAAATAATATCATTGATTTGGAGCCCTCCTCGTCCGCAGAGATAGACCTCGACTTTATTATCTACAAGAGCGACATGGAATACATAAGAGAATTTCTTAGGAGGGCCTTAGAGAGTCGGTTGTATCCAATAGATATAGATGGGTACGTCTTTATGGAGATTTTTGGGGTGAACTTAAGCCTACCATTCCATTTTGAGAACTTCACAGCTACCGCAACATCATCGCAGATATTAACCACTGCTACCCTCCCCGACGTTAGTATAAGTATAGCTGACTTCAGTTATATGGGTGTAGAATATATAAATGGTAATAAGACGCACAGGTTTAAGCTAAGTCTAGATTTTGAAAATATCTTTGACATAGGCGCTGAGATAGGCCCCTTCGATATAGAAATTACGAGGGATAATGTAACAGTTGTGTCGATATACATGAATCATTTCACGATAGAGCCGTATAGCAATACCCAAATAAACATGTCTATATGGTTCTATAGTAACGATTATACATATTACTTCCTAAGGGATCTTATAGAAGAGGAACTCATAAATTGCTCCTTCCATGGCTATGGAAACATAACGATCTTTGGTATTGAGATACTCGACATAAACATGACATATCCGATAGTGATGTATATCAAAAACGCTATCTCTGGAGGATCTAGTAGTGACATACCGCTTGGGCAACTTGAGATATGCAATATAAGCATAGATGTTCTTAATGAAAACACTGAATATGCTGAGCTTGTTATAGATGTAAACACATCAAACATATTAAAGTTACCAGCGAAGGTCCGGTATATGAACATATCGATCTACAAAAATGACAATATTACCCTCGAGGGCGAGCTTCTACAGGATATTGATCTCTCAGAAGACAATGTGTCATTAGAATTCTACGTAAGGCTCTACAAGAATAATGCCACCCGTGATTTGATAAAGGAACTAGTGATGAGTAAAGTAACGGGTGTAAGTATTATTGGAGAGCTTAGTTTCTATTTCCTAGAATGGAATTTCACACTCAGCATAAACATGAGTAATGTGGCATATAGCTCCGATGGAACCACAATAGGAGATGTTGGTATCCCGATAGGAATCGATAGGATATTACGCATACAGCGCATAGAACAGAAGGATGAGAGGCAACTATGGGTATATTTTGTATTCAATAATATCGTTAACACAACAATCAAATTCGGCGAATTTGACTTTGCCATCTATTTCTACGGCGAGAGAGTTGTATATGGGGGTATGGACGAGTTTTATGTTGCTCCTCCGCTTGGAAATACAACGGGTGTATTCAAGATAATCTTCGAGGATAACGACGCCACAAAACAATTCCTAGAGAACATCCTGATCAATAAGACATTTGAAGGCGAGATACGTGGTAATGCAAGTTTCTCCATATTTGGCCTAGAGATCATGAAGATACCATTTGCTGAATATGTGATTATTGACCTGTCAACCCAGATTACGGGTGATCAGTCGGCTATGTCAAATATTCTACCATCGGTTATAAGTGCTGAAGTAGTATCCTCCAAGAGCTATGATGATTATCTAGAAATCAATGTGACCCTTACAATAGATAATGCTCCAGTATCAATAAGCATTTATGATCTTGATATAGTATTCTCTAATGAGTATGGCGATATAGGAGAGATCCTTATCGATCAGGCTGAACTCAGCTACAATAAGTATTCTACATTTAATGTGACGCTACGTCTTTATGACAAATATCCTAACGATGCTCTCGCTACATTGATTAGGGACTATGTAGAGAGGGGCATTGTCGATGTAAGGATAAATGGTACTACAAGCTTGGTGATATTTGGGTTTGACATAAGAAATATACCATTGGACTTGAGAATTTCTGGTGGGATGTCGGATATCCAGGGCGAAAATGGGGGGGTAGGTTCTATAGTATTGCCTATGGATCAATTATTCATGCTAGAAGAGATCAGACAAATAACATTCGATGGAGACTCATATAACCTATCTGTTAATGTTACTGCTAGGAGCCCACTAGACACATTAATACGTTTAGGAAACGCTGATATAACAATATATTCAGAGGGGGAGGAAGCGTTACATGTCCAATTTGGAGGACCATATAGTCTGTATTCATATAATGACACGATTATTAACATGTTATTAACGATATATGACACAAAAGGTGCACATAATCTACTGGATAACGTCTTTTCTGCGGGCCATGTAAATGTGTCCATTGTTGGGTATGTGGATCTATATCTCCTTGGGGCTCAAGTTGAAAGGCTATTCCTAAATCTCTCGTTTTATCAGGAATTTGATACTGTTGGAAGCATCTCGCAGGCTGCCGATAGTGTGATGAGTAACATACTGCAGTATTCCGTGGATAAAATAGAGGTAATTGGTGAGAATGGGAAATATGCAAATGTGTCTGTGTTAGTCAATATAGACGACATACCAATCTACATAAAGATATATGATATGGATCTACTAATCGAGAACAAGGAGGGCAAAATAGCCCGGTTGATTGTTAATGAAACCGCTGAACTTATGCCTTCTCAGCAATCCCAGATGGAAATAAGGATTATTGTCTACCGTGGCACAACAGCTCTAGAAACATTTATAAATGAGTATATCAAAGAATCATCGACAACAATAAATGTTAATGGGGAAATAGAGGCACAATTGTTTGGCGGAAGCTCACGATATTTATCGTTCAATATACCTGTGGATATAGTTAATATGACTTATGGCCTTGAAGATGAGAATGGATCGCTAATACCTCTGGACTTTGGATCCATGATACAGTATAAGGATATGGAATATATCAGGGGATATTATGACTTTGAGGAGGGATGTAATGCATATGAGCTTAAGATACTCTCAGAATTTATCAATAACTTGAATGTGTCCCTGGCGCTCTATAACCTTAGTTTTACGCTTACTAAAGGTAATGAAACAATAATTGTTGGGACCGTTTCGAATATATCCCTAAGCAAGGGTACAAATACGTCTATTGGCGTGAATTTAGTGATTTATGATAAGGTGGAGACGGCGGCGTTTCTTCAAGATCTCCTTAATAATTATATCATTTCAATAAATGTGGATGTACATGTAGACTTGATCAGTATATTTGGCCTCAATATTACAAATATATCGCTATCGGAAGTATTTGGGTGGAACATCTCAAGTCAATTAGAAGGCTCCGAGGTACAGTCGAGCGTATTATCATTGTTTGACATGTTCATTGGGCAGATATGTGTACTTAGTGAAGACGCTAACACAGCAAGGCTTCAGTTTAATATAACTGTAAAGAATGCGAGACTTCCTGTATATGTGTATGACATGGTCGCTGATCTCATGTACCAAGATGCTAGAGTTGCAAGTGTGGTGGTTCCATATATTGAGCTGAGCGTACACAATGACACATCATTTACAGTCAATTTGACAATATATAAGAACAATAAGACTGCATTGCAGGGATTCCTTACAGATCTATTAGTGAAAAAGAACGTAGTGATGGACATTTGGGGTAATACTACGATAAATCTTTTTGGCTCAGAGCATCTCAATCTTTATGTCTCGTTCAAATATAATGATACCGTCTATGCGGTTGATGATTACTATAACTCATTAATGAGCGGCGAAATAGATACATCAAGCTTTTTGGATTACATCATAAGTTACTCGGCTGAGAATGTCAGTTGGGCGGTCGTTTCAGAAAATGATACTCATGTCGTTTTTAGGTTAAATGAAACTTTGTGGAGTGCTCTAAACCTAAAGATATACTTCATGAGGACATGGTTGTTCATGGATCCACTAAATGCATCAACAGTATTTGCGCTGCAAAGATTAGTGGGTGATCTTGAGGTTTCTGCCAATGATACAGGAGAGATAAGTATCGATATAGTTTTCTTCAAGAATGAATATTTGCAACAATTTCTTGATAATGTTCTGCATAATTGGGAAATATCGGTGTGGGCGGATACCATTATTAATTTGGAGATATTCGGAGTAAATATAACAGGTCTAGAAGCCCTCTCGGCGAAGTTTGCATATATCATAACCCTAGACACGATACAGGGAGCACTAGATTCGATGGTTGAGGAACAGGTCAACAGTGTGAACGCCGAAGTAGTATACTTAGAGCCAATTGGATATGGAAATTGGTTTGACAAAAACGATGAGCTCTATGGCGGCGTTGAGAACTCTATTGCCTATGCAGAGAAAATCTGGGAGCGCGACCCAGCATACATTAACGTCTGGGATTACAACTGGACACTCATTAAATATGTCCAACAAACTGGTGGCTTTGGGTTTAATGTATCCCTGATAAACTTCAGGGCCAGAATGGTATTCACGGGAATCTATGAGAATGGATCGATTGCCTCGGGGAATGAAGAAGACTTTATAGGCGAGATATACATAGATAACCTAACTCTTGTAGAAGATTCAAACAATACATTCTTTGCATATGTAAGATTATGGAGGGTAAATAGGTTGCGGCCTAGAATGCCAGAAAGTGCACTAAAGGACTGGCTATGGAGCATGGTTAAGCTTCATCAATACAATTTCAGTATTCTCAATGTAACCTTTAGTCTGGAGATGTGGGGATGCTACATCGAGAACATAACCATCGACGTATTGAATTTCACTGGAATATATGATCCATCATCATTATCTGATGTTATTAAGTTTAATGGACTCAAGAGCTGGAGCGTAGGTTGGAATCTAAATGAAGGTGTTTATGCAGATGTTACTTTTGAAATTGAGGTGCCCATGAGCCCAGAATGGTTAACATATTATTACATGTTGATTACTTGGGACGACGACCCAATATTCTTTGAGGATACGGATACATGTCCAGATGATCCCCCAGCATCGGGAGGTTTTTCGGACAATGGTACACATAAGTATAGCGAGGTCGAGGAATTCAAGGCATTGGATCCAGCATCAAACCCCCTAGCACATAGCAGTAACAACTATTGGATCGCTCCAATAATGGTTGATGCCCCGACAAGCCTTCCAGATTATGCGGTATGGTTCGGTACTGGCGGATCATACACTCTATCCGCTAGATTGGACATAGAATGGACAGACGGACACCACGACTACTTTGGCAACATAGATGTCGACCAGAAATACAATGATGAAGCATTCACTGCGCAAGGCAAAGCGGAGCAAGAAAATGCGAATGGGGACGCATACTACCTTTTGAATTGGGAGGGCATAGAGGATGGCGACATGTGGGTTATGGTAATGTTTAGCTATGAAGTAGAGTTCCTGATGTTTTGGTGGGTGATATACTACTACACACCAATGTTCTACATAACTTCCGGGGATTATAACCCCAATGTCATAAATGGTAATATTACGCTATCAACCACAGTATACTGGGAGCTCCATGATTATTACCATGTACATAGATTTATTGTTATGAGGGATACCAATGGAACAATAGTAGTAAAGCCACATCCAAATGCGAATTATACTGTCAATACATCCGTATCTGGGCTATACTTCTATGACTCATGTGACGGAGCCATCGATACAAGCGAGCCAGATTACTCTGGAAACTATCATAGATAAAAGATCTTGGTTTTTTTAAATAATTTTTTTGTTATGTTATTAGAACATACATCATTATTTAGTATTCACTCACATTTTTCCACGTTTTTCTCCATTAGCTTTACCTTGGGTAAAGGCAACTTTCTACTAGTACTTTAACATCATTATCTCCAAGTCGCAACTTTCTGTCAATAAAGGATAAGGGTAACTATATGGGAAATTGGAAGAATATAACAATATTAGTAGTCATAATAGTGGCTGGCCTAGCAGACATAAAGTTTAGAGAAATAAAGCCGAAATCGATAGACAAAAAGGCAGAAGACCTGGCTGACGCTATAATAAAGGTCATAAAACATAAGGTTAAAATAGAGCAGTCTAACGGCAAAACAATAGCTTACGGGCAAATAATACTGAAAAAAGAACCTAAAAACAATAATAAACTTGAAGTCATGGCTGGAGCGAGTGATAGGATATATCTAGGCTATGAAATTGTACCACTAGATAGGAGTGTATCAAACCCCACAGGGGGATGGGCCAAAGTATACGGGTACGTTGGTGTCAAAGACGCATATGGCTTTCATCCTCTTGAGGATATACTTGTTGAGGCATGGGATATAGACGGAGATGGTACAGAGGATCCCCTAGGGAGCGCTAGGACGGATAGCGCGGGGTTCTTTGAGATATCTTTTGACAATACTGATGGATGGTTGGGTGCATACGGCAACCAGGATGTTTTCCTAAGGATGTATCTAGACACCAGTTATGCGGTAATTCAGAGGTCTGGGTCCACCTACTATGTCAGAATGTACGATGATCACTCTGAAGTGCCCGATGACACAGCGGTAAGTATATATCTCTCTGATGAGGGTGGCCAAGCTGGCCAATATGACATTGATCAAGAATACTATCATGTGTCTGCGTCAAGTGGTAAGAGTGTAAGGTATATATTGGAGGAGACATTAGTTGTTAGAAATGTCGACACCGATGCTAATGGCAATTATTATGTATCAAATCCCAACCCAGCGGGAGCAGCATTGGTGCTTTGGTACATACAAGAGGCAGTAAAATTCATGCAGGCGACCGTAGGGATAACTCCAAACCCAATAACTGTAGAGTTTAGTGATCAATATGAGTCCATGTATTATGATGATAATGCGAATATACTCTATGTTTCTGGCGTTGAGGATTATAAAGATTGGGAGGACATGTCATTGGTGCTCAAGGAATATGCAAAATATCTACTAAAGCAATACTCTGTATTATCACCATCTATGGGATTCGACTGGAGTGCCCATAAGAATCAGCAAACAGCATGGGTTGAGGGTTTTGGAGCCTTCTTCGGATCAGCAGTCAAGCAGTATGCCGGTATGACTTCACCATACATATATGATGATTATCCAAACACATATAATCTCGAGACACAGTACGACTCTGATTATTCGGTAAATGATGCAGATATCTGTGGAGCTGTGGCCGGGATATTATGGGATCTGTATGATACTGTAAATGATGACCAAGCTGGCGACGGTGTTGGGGATTACTATAGTATACCTTTCAGTTATATATGGGGGGTTGTTGACAATGATAACCCAACGACAATATATGAATTCTGGAATGGCCTCAAAAATAGGTACTCTGTAAATGGCACCAAGGTATGGGAAATATACTGGGAACATGGGGTAAACATAGATACGTCGCCCCCAACAGCACCATCGATTACAGGTTACAATCCAACAACCGATGTCTGGGTTAGCCAAAACTGGATTACGGTAACATGGTCGGCTTCAAGCGACGATATGAGTGGAATAAGAAGATATTTAGTAATAGTATACAAAGATGGGGTATATTATAACACCTATAATGCGGGGACATCAACTACATACAATGTAACAAATCTGCCTACGGGGAACTATGATATAATCATTCGTGCGGAGGACAGGGCTGGAAATACAGCCGATAGCCTCCAAGAGGGTCCATTCAAACTCGATGTGTCGAATCCATGGTACCAAAATGCGGGCCCTACAGGTACGATATATGATAATAAGACGGATGACATAGTACTAACCATAAATTGGTTTGACGAGGGAGGCGGGATCAGCGTGGTTAAATTTAGATACAAATACGAGGGATGGGTCGACTATACGAGTTGGCTTGATCCAACCTCTAATACGGGGAATACATATACCTATGCTATTAGTGTAACTGAGTGGAAGCAGCATATAGGAGAGCATCTTTATTGGGAATCCTACGCTCAAGATGTTGCTGGAAACATTGTATATACAGTGACATATTCGATATTTATAGATGATGACGACAAATTAGGCCCCAGCATATCCAACATAGAAACGGCTGGAGACATATATGACAATAGTACAGAGTATTATATAAGGGCCCAAGTAACTGATGCATCTGGGGTAGCCTCCGTAGAGATTGTATGGAGATTCGAGGATGGTTCTTGGAACTATTGGGATGCCACAAATATTGGTGGGGACATATGGGAGATAACGATAGATAAGTCGAACTGGGAGACAACAGAACTATGGAATGGAAGAACAGAACTTAGAATATACTACTATATAGTTGCTACTGATGGAGACAATGATAGGCCCAATGACGACATGACATCTAACTATGGTTCGAAGACAAGCCCCATATACGCCGGAAAAATATATGATGATGATCCAGACCCGCCATCAGTAGTTAGTATAATAACGACTGGTAATATCTATGATAACTATACAGAAGGCTTTAACATAAGTGTAGTGCTATCGGATGCTAGTGGTGTAGCATCAGTTAAAATATACTGGTCATATGATAACTCCAGCTGGGATGAAAGAGATGCAACGCTAGGCGTTAAGGCGTGGTACATAATTATTGCAAGATCCGAATGGTCAAATGCACCAGAATGGCAATATAGTGATGAAATAACAATATACTATTATATCTGGGCCATAGACAATGATAACGATAGAGTATATGACCAATCCCAAATGCAGACAAACCCTAGCATAGCTGGAACAATAACTGATGATGACCCTAATCCGCCTTCCATAACGCCATATACTAGCGGTATTATATATGATAATACTTCTCGTCCCTATTACATAAACGCCACAATAACCGATTATTCGGGACTTATATATGTATTATTCAGGTGGAGCTTTGATCAAGAGTTATGGTATGAATGGACTCCAAACAATACAGGTAATTTCTACTGGATAGAAATAGATAAAAGCCTGTGGGCCTCGGAGGATCTATGGATGAATAGGACATACATATCTATATACTACCAGATAATTGCAACTGATGCGGATAATGATAGGATATATGACTCCAAGACAAGAACGACGCAGATCGCAGAGGCTGGCAAAATCTATGACGACGATACGGACCCACCAACTATTTCCAATATCGTAACCTCTGGTATAATCTATGATAACCATACGGGGGTCTTCTATATAAATGCAACAATCACAGATAGAAGTGGGCTATATAATGTAACATTCTATTGGAGATTTGAGGATCTAGAATGGAATGAATGGACGCCCACAAGAGTGGAAAACACTGATATATATTATATAGCTATAGACAAGAGCATATGGGGATCTACAAGTGCGTGGGAAGGAAGAACATATATAACAATCTACTACTACATAGTTGCATGGGACTCTGATCAGGACAGGGCGCATGATCAATTATCAACAGAAACAAGTATTAGTGAGGCAGGAAAAATCTATGATGATGATACGACGAAACCATCAATACAATCAGTAACCACCACAGGAAACATATATGATAACTATACTGATGCATTCTATATAAATGCTACAATAATAGACCAAAGCGGGCTATCCAATGTGACTATAAAATGGAGCATAGACAACAATACCTGGCACTCTTGGAGGGCCAACTACACGAACGGAGTATATTGGATAGCCATAAGCAAAAGCCTATGGGCAGCATCAGATGTGTGGGAAGGTGCTACATTCATAACGATATATTACCAGATAATCGCGGTGGATAATGATTTCGACAGACCAAGCGATGAATTATCTACGATTTCTCCAATAGATATTGCTGGCAACATATATGACGACGATACAGAACCACCCCAGATATACAATACGGTTACTTCAGGAATCATGTATGATAATGCCACGAGTCCATTCTATATAAACGTAACAATAATCGACGAGAGCGGCCTAAGCAATGTCACAATAAGATGGAGCATAAACAACATGACATGGTACAGCTGGGAAGCACAACAAGACGGGAATGTATACTATATAGCCATAGATAGAAGTATATGGTCCTCAAGCGAGTACTGGGGCAAGGGAGATTATATTACGATATACTATTATGTCATAGCTATAGACGCAGATGATGATAGACACGATGATTCACTATCCACAATTACAGATATGTCAGAGGCCGGGAAAATATATGATGACGATCCAAACCCACCATCAATAGAAGATGTCGTGACGACCGGAGTAATATATGATAACTACACTGGGCCGTTCTTCATAAACATAACACTGATCGATGATTCTGGCATATATAATGCCACGATATACTACAGCTTTGATAATAATACATTCTACTCCCTAAGCCCGAATGTTGAAGGCAATGTATACTGGATATCTATAAGCAAAGAGATATGGTCAACAACTAGTGCGTGGGAAGGGTCAAACTATATCACGATATACTACTATGTAGTGGCCTACGACAATGATGACGATCGTGGAGACATGGACAGGTCAAAACTAGTATCAAATATTGGAGATGCTGGAAAAATATTCGATGACGACACAACATCGCCACAGATCACAAGTATATCATACACTGGAAATGACACAGGCTTTGTATATGATAACTATATGGGAGACATATATATAAATGCAACAATAACAGATGAGAGCGGCATATGGAACGTTACATTCTACTGGAGGTTCAACAATGGTAGCTGGTATCAATGGGACCCGTACGTCGAAGGAGACAACTACTACATAATTATCGAGAGATCCCTTTGGGCATCCGCCCAAGAGTGGGAGCAATATCAAATAACCATATACTATAGGATAGTAGTATGGGACGCTGATATCGACAGGCTAGATGATCAACTATACACAGACACGGGGGAGATGCAGGGCCCAATAATATATGATGATGACACAAACGCCCCATCAATATCACAAATAACATACACTGGAAATGATACGGGAATGATATATGATTATTATCAGGGAGCAATATACATAAACGCTACGATAACAGATGAAAGTGGAATAGACAACGTAACCTTCTACTGGAGATTCAATGATGGCGAATGGAATGCATGGACACCCAATAATGAGGGAGATTTGTACTGGATCGCTATTCCTCGTGATGTCTGGGCACAGTCTCCCTACTGGTACTCGACCAATCTGACGATATATTATCGTATTGTGGTGTGGGACGCGGATATGGATAGGCCTAATGATCAGTTGATGTCTGATACTGGTGTGCATCCTGGCCCGGTTATTGTTGATGATGACGATGATGCTCCGCAGATAACCAGTGTGTCGTTTACTGGTAATGATACTGGTATGATCTATGACAATTATCTGGGCGGTATCTATATCAATGTGACTGTGTATGATGAGAGTGGTGTTGACAATGTGACTATTTGGTGGAGGTTCAATGATGGTGAGTGGAATGCTTGGACTGCCTCCTATGACGAGGAGAATGATGTGTACTGGATCGCTATTCCTCGTGATGTCTGGGCACAGTCTCCCTACTGGTACTC
>CAZWPQ010000005.1:28228-32629 GCA_964636085.1 uncultured Nitrososphaerota archaeon | reverse complement strand
CGGATATGGATAGGCCTAATGATCAGTTGATGTCTGATACTGGTGTGCATCCTGGTCCAGTAATAATGGATGATGATATACTACCACCTATAATAGCCAATATTACGACAACGGGGGTTGTTAATGATAGTTACATGGGAGGCTTCTATATTAACTGTTCGGTTAGTGATGAATCTGGAGTATATAGAGTAGTGATCATGTGGAGATTGGGGGAGAATGGTTCATGGTTCAATAGTACTGTTGAAAATGTGGGGGGTGTTTACTGGACAATTATACCTAGGTCTATTTGGGCCTCATCTACCGAGTGGCAATACTCCTCAGTATTAGTCATATACTACAGAATTATTGCCGAAGATGCTGACGATGACAGGCCTAATGATAGATTATCTGCCGATACTGGTGTTCATCAGGCTGGAATGATTGTGGATGATGATTCTAATGGCCCATTGATCAATAACATATACTTTATCGATATGGATAATGATGGATACCTAGAGTCTGACGAAACATTTAGAATAGCTGTCGATGCATGGGACGCAAGCGGGATAAAGAACATCACGATATGTGTGTATCATAATGGATCCCTTATACATGTCTATGTTCTGGGTAAGGACATTATTGTACAGGGAGGAGTATATGTCACATTGGATATAGGACCATTGCCTAGTGGCGAATTACTAGTAGTTGTATGTGCCGAAGATGCGGACAATGACAGGGATAAATATGACATATCATACTCATATGCCAACATAACATTTGATATTGAGCTTGAAGAAATTTATCTGACAATATCGCCAATGAACATACATGTTAACTATTCCGAGTTGCTTGCCCTAAGGATATACGTGGAGGATAGTGATGGTAGCTATGGAATATCAACAGTTCCAGTCCTAGTAAGAATATATAATGATAATGGTACCGCGTACGAAAAGGGATTCGTTATACAGTTATATAACGAGTCTGAAATAATGATTGTTGTGAACATGACTGCTGGTGTATGGAATCTCGAGGTCAGAGCTGGCGATCTTAGGCATTTTGATATATGCAGTATAGATACGAATATTTATGTACATGAGGATACGCATGTATGTATATTGTTGGATTACGATCAACTAGTACAATATGAGAACTTAACTATTGCTGCATCGTTAATATCAGAGTCTGGCCTACCTTTGAGTAATAGGAATATTTCATTCTACATTGGCCAAGATGATGATTGGTTCCCGATAGGTACTGCTTCTACAAATTCCTCGGGAATAGCTGTTTGGCAATGGTTTGTAAATGTGTCCGTGGGCGAGCACTACCTAATGGCGGTATATCTAGGTGAGGATTACTACTTTAGTTCAGAGAACATAACATTAATAAAAATTGTGGAAAGCGAGGCAACGATAGATATTTCGTCGGCAAATGATACGATGGTATGTAGGTACAGTGATCCTCTGAACATATCGGTTAGACTCTATAATTGGAGAACAGGCCAACCCATAATTGGTGAGGTCGTATATATGTACATATTGACCGATAGTGGGCCTGTATGTATAGGCCATGGCACCACAGATAGCATGGGTATAGCATTCATATATAATTCGTCGATTGATGTTCCTCCAGGCGTATATACTGTGGTGGTTAGGTGGCTTGGCAATGATTATTATTCCCCTACGAGGACAAGCTTTACATTGGTTGTGGATAAGGAATACATAGGCAATATCAATATTGCTTTATCCCCGCAAAACGTTAGTTATTCCGACACAATCACAATAAGAATATATGTTATCGATGATGATGGAGAACCAGTTAGTTATATTGGAGCAGAAGTTATTATTTATGAGGAAGGTTCACCAGTGGATGAGCTGATAGTAGACATAGTAAATGGAAGCGCCGATGTTACATGGGACGTTCTGGGTATTAGCTATGCCCCACAAATACTTAGGGTTCTTGTTAAGATTGAAGGAAACAAGTACTACTATGGTAAGAATGCTGAGGCAGAGTTTCAGGTAGTGCGGGAGAATATCATTGTTAGTGTAGAGATTGATGAGCCAGTATTTGTTGGGGAGGAAACAAAGATTCTAATACATGTAACCGATGATGAGGGAGTACCAATAGATTCGGTTGATGTTAAGGTCTACATAGACGACATACTGTACAAGGATGACTTTGTTATAAATGGGGAACTTGAGGTTGATTGGACACCATCTAGGAAAGGAAAAATAACGATAAGAATTGTGGTCGCTGAGGACAATCCAAAATATATGTGTCAAGAGATCGAAAAAGAGATTGAGGTATCCGAAAGAAAGGTTCCAATGATGCTTCAGCGTATTATTCCTGCATTAGCTATGACGATATCGGCAATAATTATCTTCGTATATGTAAAGAAGAGAAGAAAGAAAATAGACATAGAAGAGATTTCAGAGAATGCCGAAGAGGCTATAGAGGAATCGGTAGCCAATGATGACGTGCTTGATGTACTAGAGGATCTAGAATAAGTTTTTCTATTTTTTGTTTGCTTCTCAGTATTTAATGTAGTGGAGACACACTTCTAATAATGCGTGTTTGGATCATTTAATACCTTAAGAATACCCACGGTAGGAAGCAGAAATCTCAGCCCAGAGTCACGAAAAGGCCGAGATAATTCTACATAAAATCTTCCCTACTCCAACAAGATTTTATGATAGGAACGCAGATATTTATGTGTTTGTATTGCACAGATAAAACTATATATTTCCTTAAAATCAGTATTGTTGATAAGTATAGGGGTTGGTATGTCTAGTCAGGCTGTAAGTTTAGATAGAGGTACAATTAAACTAATTAGGAAGAAAATATTAGTTGTTAACCCAATAACTAGGCGTCTTGTCCGAGGCAGGGGTTTTTCGGTTAAAGAGATACGTGAATTAGGCCTCACTATGAATCTTGCAAGGATTCTAGGCATACCAGTAGACCCCCGAAGGAAGACCCTGTATACACATAATGTAGAGTTTCTAAAAGAGATTCTAGAAAAGGCAAATGTTGAAATTAAAGCTATAAAAACCTACGAAGCTGTAACGCCTACAGTATCAACAAAGCCAGAAACGCCCACAATAGCGGGGGATATAGATGCGGTGTGTGAAAGGTTTATGGCGGCTATAGAAGCCGCAAAAAGAAGGAAAAAAGAGACGCTCCTCAAGACTCTTTCGGATAGTTTGATTTCGTTTGCTAATTCCACGGGTCTTAATATATCGGAGGAAGAGGTTGAAAAAATATTCAATATTATAATGAATGATTTGTCAATTGCAGGTTATGGCAAATTGAGCGAGAAATTCTTCTCAAAATCATCTGAATGGGATTCCTCAATGGCTAGAGAGATGGTGTTGACACGACTTAGGGAATTTATAAAGGAGAAGGAAGGTGAGAAGCAATGACTGAATACGTAGCGATAAATGATTTTAGGAAGATTAACATGGTTGTTGGAAAAGTCATTGATGTTATTGAGCATCCAAAAGCAGAAAAGCTCTATGTTCTAAAAGTCGATATCGGTGGAGAAATAAGAACCCTCGTCGCTGGGATAAAGAGATGGTATAAAAAAGAAGAACTCGTTGGTAAAAAAATCGTTGTGTTGGTCAATCTAGAACCCAAAGAAATTAGGGGAGTAAGGAGCGAGGGAATGTTACTGGCTGCGGATGACGGTGAGGTTGTATCCATACTTACTATAGATAAAGATGTGAAAGTAGGGGCAAGGGTGCTATAACCATTTCGATACCGTGTCTTCTTAGTTAGGTACTCATAATCCATATCTAAGGTTGCTGATAACTGCTATTTTTAATTGATCTTTAAAATCATTTTTGTTGATTATAATATTGGAGGCCTCTGTGGTTGCGATGTATTATGAACTCGTAAAGTCGCCAGACGAGCTTGTTGGAATAGAGGGTTTTCTTAGGCTCCCAACATACATATTTGATGAGTATGTCTTCGATAAGAATAGGGAGGAGGCCCTAGACCAAGTGTTTCAAGCGATTAGAGATGGCAACAATATACTCATAATAGGAAAAGCTGGTGCTGGAAAGACAGCATTCTTGGCCGTTGTCTTAAAAAAACTGATGGATAAGGGATATAGGATAGGAAAAATAATTAACGGCGAGATTGTTAGGAGAGAGCATGAGGAGCAAGGTATATTTCTATTTTATGATGACCTCCCGCGTATTGAGAGAACAACGGCAGTATCGATTATTGAGAATAGAGTAAAGATGATAATTGCGACGGCAAGGATAGAAGAGCTTGATGAACTAGCAAAGAAATTGGCGTGTGATCCGCGAAAGTATTTTGTTGTCATCGAAATTGCAGAAATGAGTAGTGAGGATCTCAGGAGAATACTGGAGAGATTCGCGAGACGTGAGGGAATTGAGGTTGATCCCGAAGCAGCAGAAATAG
>CAZWPQ010000005.1:0-28218 GCA_964636085.1 uncultured Nitrososphaerota archaeon | reverse complement strand
AAAAAATTTGCCCGTGTATATCTGGCAGGTAATAAGAGATCTAACCATCGCTAGAAAAACCAAACTAGATGTTGACTTTGCTAAGAGGATACCAGAAGGCATGCTCGAATACGTGGATAGGATCCTGTGGAATGTATTGGGAGATAAGGAGGACAGAAAAGAAGTCCTATTAACGTTAATGATAATGAGAAACATGCCTGAATATGAAATGCATCAAGATCTATTTAACGCTGTGTTTGTAGAATGCACACGCGAAATCAGGGGTATAAATGCCCCATCTAGGGCGATATTGCTACAAAGTGATACATTAGACAAGGTGTGTAGATACTTGGCCAGAACGCCTAGGTACTCCTTTAGGCTCCCCCACGATTCATGGGCGGATGTCCTCAAGGGACAAACGGGGGGTCTTCTGAGTGGACTATTAAGTAAAGAGATTTCCAGCCTCTTATACATATTCCCAGTAGATGAGCAGATGAGAATACTCAAGAATGCGGCGAAGAGGGCCTATGAGGAATCCATAGCAAGGTCTAGGGATCCGGCTAGGATACGGGAATTCTTTAGACAAATAAATCTCCTAGGATTCGGAAAAGAAATCCTAGAAGAATCGAAAGAAGCCCCATTAAGGATGGTGCCTAGAACTGAGGTTTCGAAGCCAGTAGCACCTGTAGCTCCGCCTGTGCAACATATCACGGTAGAAGAGAAGCCAAGACCCCTTTTACTAGGGGAAAAGATTAGAGTGAAGTTATATGCAACTGTGAGGAAACTGAGATCATACAAAACAGCAGCATATCCATCATCAATTAAACTTAGTGACATATCGGAAGCCATACTAATATCGCAGACATATAAATCGGCATGTAGACTAACTAAGAAGGAGGCTCTTAGGAGAATTATCTATAGAAAAATTGGTAGAACATGGACGATGAAGTATCCTTGCTGGGGAGAATTATCAGTCATGGAGACGCTTCAACCATTGACTGGAAAATCTGAGGATGAGAAAATTAGAGACTTTATTGTCCTCGTCCTTCTGTCCTTTTTCGTGATAATAATTCCGGTCATAGGCCCCCTACTATTTCTCATTCTCTTGATTGTCGCCATCTCACAATTAATGTCGCGTGAATGGTATTATATCTCGGAATTGACTATAGAGGGGGACAGGAATACTGTCGTCTCCCTTGTGAGAGAAATAAGATCAAAGGTATACAGAAGGCTTATTCATATGAATGTTAAGGTTGCTAGGGCCATAAGGAGAAAGCTTGGAGTGAATCCGTACGAATTAGAAAGACAGTGGTATTCTATCTGAAACATTCCCGTGATTAAGACCAGCTTTCAATTCTTTTTTAATGGGTTATTATAAATATATATTCTTTGCTGTGAAGGGGACAAAGAATGAGCGAATATTTTGAGATAAAGACCTCTGTTCCAGAGAAGATGTATATTAAGAACATACTAAAGGAACTTAAGGAAATCCCAAAAAAAGAGGGGCTAGAAAAGACGACCGAATTGGTAGAGTTCATGTTGGGGGATCCAGAAATCTCCGCGGCACAGTTCGCGAATAATCATTTAATGGTGAAGTATCTCCATTATAATGATCATGGTAGATCTCATGCAATAATAACAGCTAGAAACGCTCTTAAGATATTGATATTATTGAAGGATAAGTATCCTCCACATATGGTGATACATGAGGTGGGCTCATTCGACGAAGCTGCGGCTGTTGTAGCATTGGCGGCTTTTATACATGATCTGGGTAACATGGTACATAGAGCATTTCACTACGGATTCTCTGTTGTTGTAGGGAATAGGATTGTATGGAGGTATGTTAATAAGTTTTGGAAGGGAGAATCGAGAAGAAAAAGATGGTTGATATATGCGCATATAATGAACTCGATATTTTCGCATGATGATGAGGTTTTTGCCTATACAGTAGAGGCATCAACGGTAAAAGTTGCGGATGGTTGTGACATGGCTGCTGGGAGAAGCAGGATGCCATATAACATTGGTAAGGTCGATATACACAGCGTATCGGCTCTAAGTATTAGAGAAGTTGAGATAAGGAGGGGCGATGTAAAACCCGTGAGGATAGATGTGGATATGGTGGATCCAGCAGGCATTTTCCAGGTGGAGGAAATATTGATGAAGAAAATAAATACAAGCATACTTACTGATGCAATTGAGGTAAAAACGTTCGTAAATGGTAGGATTGTAAGGCTATCTACTCCATCGTTCCAACTAGGCTAGCACATTTTTTATATACCCATATCATGTCTTTGTAATTTTTAATGTCTTTTGAGATATTTTGTAAAGATATAAAACATCAACAGGTACCCTATGATGCAATTCATCTTAACTGGAGAGCCAGAAGAGAAAAACATTCATCGAATCATATCATCTGCGATATTGTTTTTATGGTTTATGACGTTTGCTATGAACTTCATCGCCTTCTCCATATATTCTAAATCAAATGAAGTTGCAAAGAAACTTTACTATAGGACCCTTCTAGCCATGCAAGCAAAAATATTGCTAATTCAGGCAATTTCTGGGTTTCTTTGGTTCATAATAACTGTATATATTTTCATATCAACGCTAATTTTCGAGAGAAAGGAAAAATATAATATCCTATCTGGAGTAATGTTCCTAGCTAGTGGTATAGCAGAGCTTGTATTGTCATTATACTCGCTGGATATTAGATCGCAACTCATGGATTATGTAAAGAAATTTCCCCTTCTTTCTATTCACGAGCTGAATGAAGGCCTCTATGACATAATGACAAGAGTACAAGTCATTGTATTTGCTGGCGGGATAATAATAAATGTAAGTATTGGTCTTGCCTTCATATTTTTAGGATTGAGCGTAAGAAAAACGGTAGCTGAATTGGAAAAAGAAGTATATGATTTACAGTCAGTCATAGCCCAGCAGGTCAGCGTGGAGAGCGACAAGGCATCTATGTTTGGTAGTTATATGGGAGCAATGGTGACAAATAGAATGTGGGAAGGGCTCAAAAAAATGAGAAGTGGAGCATCAATGTATATTGCAAGTGGCGTATTGGACATATTAAGTATTTTTATCCCCTCTTTTGCTATGATCTCGTTTTTCCTATTCATTATAGGAATGATGATGATTGGTTCGGGAAGAAAAATGATGATCGAAGCAAGGAAAAACATACAAACTCTATTGCATCCCCCAGAGAAAATACCTTCAGCTGTAGAGGGTGATGAAAATTGAGGAAGGGTTCAATCGCGGTAGTACTCGTGATAATATTATCGACTTGGCCAAGCCAAATAAACTATGTTATTTCCAACAATAGAGGGCCTATCCATACTTATAGTGATCAATCATCAAAAGCGTTGCCAAGACTTCCAACTAGATGGTTTCTAGACAAAGAATTTTTGAAACCAATGATCAGTGCAGGAGTAAAAGAGCTCATTGTGGATCTAAGATTTGGCGGATCATTGATGTATCCAGACACCCCATGTTATGTCGGTATAGATGTCCCTAGTGGGAATTTAGCTCCAATAAGATGCAGGGCGCCGCCTCCGATGAATATAACTCTTATAAAGCTACCATATGACTCATGGGTAATAAATGTTAGTGTTCTAGATATAGAGACGCGTCTCATAAATTTGCCAATGCGGTTCAAAAATCTTGACCTTTCAGCGGAGCAGGGGGGTATAATCGATGTACATGATAGGGATTTGTTGGGCTACATAAGATATGATATCCGTTCTGGCATAGATCCATTAACATTGAAGCCACACAAATTTCTAATCATGAGGACCCAGACATATGTAGCTCTAAACGATAATGTTGCAAAACGTATTGTGTCTATGAGAATAAAAGTAACATATTTAAGATCACCTAAGTTAGGTATTAAGGAAGTAACATATGATGTACTCATAATAACCTCAAAGAAATTACAGCAAGCTGCAGAGAGGCTTCAGGGGATCAAGGAGAGAGAGGGATTTCGCATAAAGATCATGTATGTGGAGGATATATACGACAATATAGCATTCGAGGGGAGGGATAGACAAGAGAGCATTAGAAAATATATAAAATATGCATGGAGGAATTTCGGAATAAAATTTGTGATAATCCTAGGAGACACAGATGTTGTTCCAGTAAGGTATGCATATATCCCTGATGGTGCATTTGATAATAATCCGAACATAGACGGTGATATCGTTGAAACAGATTTATACTATGCCGACCTAGACAATACTTGGGATGACAACAATGATGGACACTGGGGAGACCTAGAGCACGATAATGTTGATGGATGGCCAGACGTATTGGTGGGTAGGATAAGTGTGAGTAATCTTACAGAGGCAATGATGTATATAGATAAAATAAGCAGATATAGACCGATAGACTCATTACAATCTAGAGTACTGTTCGTCGGCACTGATACATTTATGGTAGGATATCCAGAAGGCGAATATCTATTAGAGTACTCCAGCAAATTTGTTAGGAATGCTACAATAACAAGGATATATGAGACCTTCGGCAACCTTACCAGAACCACGTTCATACAGGAGATGGATGAGGGGTATTCATTAGTCGCATTTACCGGTCACGGCACGCATGATAGTCTCGTGGTTACATTCTCAGAAACATATTCCATAGGAGATGCATTATCCCAGAGAAATAAGATCTATCCAATTTTCGTAGCATTGTCGTGTGATGCAGGTAGATTTGCAGAGGTGGATGGAATAGGAGAAGCGCTAATATTGAATCCAAATGGCGGAGCAATAGCTTTCCTAGGATCATCAAGACTTGCTTGGGGATATATAGGAGAACTAGTAACAAGTGGCCTAATGGGGGAGATGGTCTGGAGAACAATAAGGGCATACTTTGACCACACAAGTAAAATCAATACCACCCTAGGTGCTATATGGGCGAGGGCAATATCTGAGTATATCACGAAGCATGGCATAAGGAATACATTGGCTGGATATTATCTGGATTGGAAAACTGTGGCGGAATACAACTTGCTTGGAGACCCCACACTATTCACCCGAAAACCAATACGGGCCGAATTTTATGATAGCCTAAACATAGAAAACGAGACATATTTGATCGAGAATAAGACCATTGTTTTCGGGGGGAATATATATATGAATAATGGTTCCTTACTCGTAAAGAACTCCATAGTATTGGTGAATAATATAACAGCATGGGCCTCCAACATAACCATTGAAAACAGCATTGTTATAGGTATCTGTATGTGTACAAATAATTCTAGGGTGGATATAAGGAATTCATCGGTAGCCATTATCGTTGATCTAATAAATTCCACGCTAAACATAACTGACGGCATTATCAACAATGTGATGGTATACGATAACTCTTCAGACATAAATGCCTATAACTCAACACTTCAACTTATGCTTATAAATATAACAGAGGAAGTAAATAACTGGCATAGTGGTTTTATCGACTATTACAACTTGTCAACAATGGGCATCCTAGGAGAAATAAACACCAGTTATGCTGGGCTCTCAATTATGTGCGTGGGTGCGGCACTAAACATAACGAATTCCTCAATAGATATTGTAGTTGCAAACAAGACAGAGATATATATTGTATCATCAAAAGTCGCTAGTCTCACGATATATAACTCAACTATAGAATCTATAGACTCAACTATGGGAATAATGATGTACGTTATGGACTCTTCAGAGAATATCGAACTCGAACCATCAAACTATACATCATATTTATTGATTATATCTAACTCCACGATCGACCTAGTAAATACAGAAGTAATATATTGGAGTCTACATATACGTAGCGCCGAGATTAGAATAGTAGCCAGTAAGATTGCAAATATAGAGACATACTCCTCGAATATCCAAGCTGTAAACACGTCAATAGTTAGGGTCGAAGGGAGCAATACAGAGCTCTACATGAATTCATCCACAAGCACCATGATATATGGAGCCATAGACTTGGCGATGGATGAATCCAACATAACCCTAGCCCGAATAGCTGATTGCGAAATTAAAATAAACAAATCACGGGTATTTGTAGTCCATGGAGTCAATGTTGATATAGTTGTAAATGAGTCATACATATATCAGATATATCTAGAAGAGGGATCGCAGGCCGATATCTGTGCAAGTGAAGTAGTAGAATTTGTTGTGAGAGATCGCTCCTCGGTCAAAATAAATGATTCTCGTATGGTATTACTAGACTGCAAACAAGAATGCTATGCAGAGCTGTATAATACGGATGTAATTTATTGGTTAAGGATATACGATCATGTCGAAGTCATAGTTAAGGGGGGCGAGGTATGGTTTGGTTTGACCTATAATAACACCGAGGCGAATATATCGGGAATATACCCTGGTTCTATAGATGTTTTAACCATCAATAATACAAACGGTTGGAGGCTTGTCATTAATGATGTAATTGTGGTGGGATGGGATATAATTTTGTTTAATTCGAAACTGCGAATACATGATTGTGAGCTGGGTTGGATATTCTCATACTATAATAGCACAATAGATATTAATGAAGCATCAGTAATGCTTCTAAGGGCAACTCACAATTCAACAGTAGAGATTAATGGCTCACTGATATCTTCAATATACATGTCGGGAAGAGCAATCTTGGATATCCATGATTCTCTACTCGATTCCCTGTACGTATTGGGCTACGCAAGGGCTTTTGTCTCCAAATCCAGTTTTGCATTCCTAGCAGGAATGGGTACTGATGCTCATATATCAATTAACAATTCCTATGGTGGATACATCGCAGCTATACAGAATGTATCTATAAGCGTTAGGGAATCCGTAGCTACAATATATATGGCTTTTGTGGGAAAGAACATCCATCTAAAGAACTATAGGCCAAACTATATAGAATCATGGGAATCCCAAGATACGCTAGGTGTTTCGTTGGATTGGTCGGTACGAATTGATGATTCCTGGGTATCTTGGGCATTTGACTTTGATATGTGTGACGTAGTATTGGAAGATTCTATGCTTGTCGATCTCTACGTTTCAAACTCTAAAGCTATAATAAATGGTATAAAGACATCATCATTCTTCGTAGCTTTTGGATCAAATGTAACCATTAAGGACTCCGATATGTATGGAATCAGTTTTGTGTGGAAATCTAATGTATCTGTGGATAGCTCCACACTACCTATCCTATACATATATGACTCAAAGATAGACGCTACAGGCTCTCTCCTAGGCCCAGTGCTCTATATAATGTCTGGGTCCCTATATGTGCGGGAGCTGTTGCCAGGACACTACGATTCTTTCAGTCTAGATGACTATGTTATGGGTGATATAAATACGAGGATAAATGCGACTAATTCCTCTTTATATGCATGGTCAATAATGGGTGTGGGAATCAACGGCGATGTTGACATATGCGTGGAGAATTCGGCATTGCTATCAATAGGAATAGCCTACAATGCCTCTCTTACTATGAGGCGTACATACATATATGGCTACACTTTGGTATACATGGATTCGGGCTCCGTGACCAGTGTGAATATATTTGATTCGATAACAATGCTGTATGTTTATGTGATGAATATAGATAATTTAGAGTTGGATGGGATCGATAGCATAGAATGGAACTTTACGGGATATATAATACCAAACGTGTATCTGCATAATGTAACCATTATGGGCCTGGACATCGATGCTTATGGATCGGTCATAAAGATTTATGGCTCCAAAATAGGAACAATGTTTGTAAGGGCGTCAAATATAACGATCTATAATTCGTCGCTCGACAATATCCAAGCTATTGATTCAACCGTGGAGATAGAGAACTCTAATTCAACTGGTCTATCTGCATATGGTTGTAGCGTGAAAGTGCAGAAATCTGAGATAGGAAACATGTTACTATATGCTTCAGAATTTACTGTTGAGGATTCAGCCATAGGAGTAAACGTATATGTTGCATTCACAAGAATGTCAATATCTTCATTATCACCAATGCATGTTGATTCAGCGGCATCTCCAGATGAAATACCGATAATGGCTAATGGAACCTTCAATGATGTTGATATTAAGGCGTGGTATCTCACAGTTTCTGAATTCGCAACTGTCTCGATATCAAATTCAAGCATAGGTAGCGTAAGTGTTATTGGATTTAACACACATGTACAGGCTGATAATGTAAATGTTTCATCCATAGATATAGGGAAGGGGACGATAATACTGGAGGATGCAACTGTGGGTCTAAATGTAAACATTAGTAATGTGATGATAAAAGTTTTCGATCTGAGGGAGGGATACTACGAGTATTTAGATTCAGATATGATCACCAGTAATAATGTTTATTGGGATCTGATTCTACGTGAAACAAATATTACCAACATAAACATCACTGTTAGCGGCTCCGTAGTTCAGTTCCAGAATTGTTCCAGCGATATAATGATAGCGGATAGTTCCGAGATATACGCTAGAGAGTCGGATGTAATTCAATTCTTATCAATAGCCGCAGTAGATATAGTGCTGAACTCGAGCTGGATGAGATTAGCATCATTGAGCACTGGTTCGAAGCTGTATTCCTCGAATTCTACAATTGGTGTGGTTATGGGATATATCTATGGGAATGTTTTTCCCAAAATCAATACTGAAAGTACAACTAGGATATTCAACGATCAGTTATTTGCTGAATATATCATAAAAGACTCGGAAGTGTACGACTGGACCATATATGCCGGATTCATAGCTAATGTCACGGTTATAAATTCCACAATATTTACGGGGTATAGTGATGGCAAAGCAAAGTTGTGGCTAATAGATACGAGCATTGAGTATCCATTAGATGCGTATGACCTTGGTGAAATCCATGTACTCTTTACACTCGAAGTAAATATAAGATATGACTTCAGAACGCCGAAAACAGCAGACCTAACAATAGAGGGTAAGGAATTAATAATCAAATCTACAGTCAAAGATGGCTACTATAGAACCCTACTCTATCAGGGTATTGTTAGATCATACGAGAGGATAGATTTAGGGAAATACAAAGTTAGGGTCAAAGTAGGGATGTTTGGTGCCTCCAAGGAGGTATATTTGTGGAAAACGACTAAGACAACAATTTATATTATTGGCCCAATAACTATAGGTCTGATGATCGCCACGGCGGCGACGATTATTTATCTAGCATATAAGTATACTCCCCTTAAAAGAGTCCATATAAAAGAGAAAATATCTGGGCTATTCAAGCGGGTAAAAACTCGAGAGGGAGAACATTCTGGGTCTCTATCTAAATAGTAATTATTTTTTTGATCTCCAGAGGTATATAAGCGGTTGGTTTATTTCGAAAACTTAATCATGATATTAGTACTGATCGGCGAGTTTTAAAATGGTAATGGTGCCGACTTGTGAATATAGGTTACGATTTATCAACCACTATTGAAATAGTATTAAATAGTAGGAAAGCTCTCCCAGTAGTGGCATCGCGGGTATCATCCAAAATATTTTGTGTAGACAAGGTCGATAGCAAATCTTTCCTTTATGGAGTTGATTTGTCTATAATTTTGGAGAGATCCCACGCATATATTTCCTGGTTTTAGTGGGGGGGATACATAATGGCGTCAAGCGTCGATATACCGAGATTTTCACTTTCATTAAAAACGATATTTTTGTCGATTTTTGTGGGTGTAATCGCAGGTATGGGATCCGTACTATTTCTTACTCTGCTTCAAATATCCACGAAATTCTTATTGGGATTGGCGGGCTATTCTCCACCAGTGCCTTTTGGAGAGACAAAAGAGCTTTTGAGCATGGAAATAGATCTGCGTCTAAGCAGATATATAATAATAATATTGCCCGCCTTTGGGGGTCTAATAAGTGGCGTGGTGACTTATAAATATGCGCCAGAAGCGGAGGGGGATGGAACAGACGCGACCATTGATGCGTTCCATAATAAGAGGGGATACATAAAACCCAGCATACCTCCGCTTAAAGCTGTAACATCAGCAGTACTCATAGGATCAGGAGGATCGGCAGGTAGGGAGGGCCCCATCTCCCATATAGGTGCAGGAGCAGCATCTGTGATCGCTACAAAACTTAGGTTATCCGATAGAGAAAGGGAGATTATGATTGTTGCAGGAATGGCTGCAGGTATCGGTAGTATATTTAGGGCACCTTTAGGTGGATCCATTTTCGGAATAGAAACATTATATCGTAGGGACTATGAAGTTGATGCCTTGGTTCCAGCGGTACTCTCTACCTTCGTTGCATATATAGTATTCTCCCTGTTCTTGGGTTGGGAACCCATATTCAAGGTTCCTGAATACTCATTTACGCCTCCGCAGCTTCTATTCTATGCGATGTTAGGGATACTGGCTGGTCTCTTGGCGAGAGTGTATGTTAGGGTCTATACAAACACGCATAGATTATTCGAAAGAGTGCAATGTCCTCGATATATTAAACCCGCCATAGGAGGGCTATTGGTTGGGATAGTGGGCTTCTTTTTGCCACAGGTTTTGGAGACGGGCTATGGTTGGATACAATACGTAATATTAGGGAAAAGTGAAATGCTAAAAAGCAGTATGACACAAGGAGTAGGCGTAATAGAGATATTGATTATTATCCTCTTCATGAAGATGATAGTTACGAGTCTAACAGTTGGAAGTGGTGGATCTGGTGGATTATTCGCCCCTAGTTTGGTGATTGGCGGGTTCCTAGGGGGAGTGGTAGGATTCCTCCTCAATGAGGTTGCTCCAGGATACGCTGGAGAGTTGGGCGCATACATACTAGTCGGAATGGGATGCTTCTTTGCGGCTGCGGCAAAGGTACCGATAGCATCTATAGTCATGGTTGCAGAGATGACATGGGACTACAATATACTAGCACCAGCTTTTCTTGCATCAATTGTAGCTTACTTTGTATCAGGTGATGAAACGATATATGAGAAGCAAATAGATATTAGGATGCATTCACCATTACATGAAAGAGAGTTTGTAGCGGAGTTCTTAAGTAGTCTAATTGTTGAAAATATAGCTGTTCCTGATATACATGTTGCCAATGAAAAACTGAGCCTAATAGAGCTGGAGAGGGTATTCTCGGATACAAAAAGGATGGCTCTTCCCGTGGTCGACGATGAGGGGAATTATTTGGGGATAGTAACTGTTGGGCAACTAATGTATATCCCGCCGAGCAAATGGGAAAAAATGAGGGTTAGGGATATAATACAATGTAAATTTGTATATGTGTACCCAAAGGATAGTGTATTGATAGCCCTTTATAAGATGCTCAAAAACGAGCTACCAGAGCTACCAGTAGTGGACAAAAAGACAGGGAAACTGATAGGGGAAATATCCTTCAGGGACATCATAAAGATCTTGCATTACAAGGCAGAAGAATACTTCGAGGAACTAAGGACAAAATATAAAGTAAAATAATTGAACAGTTGATTCATTTTCTTTTTCTAGGTCTGGACATGTCATTAGATATATTTATATGATCCCTATTAATAGGCTCCGTCGCCTCAACGATCTTGGATTTATTACTAATGTTAACCCTTAAAGTATTCCTAAAGAGTGTTGTATCGACATTGTAAAACTCGTATGTTTTGTTAGCACTAACCAACTCTATTGTGTCGCCCCAAAGTGTTGCCTTGACTATTCCTGTGTCATCGCCGATGACAATCTCAGCTAATCTATACTGGGTGCCTGTCTTTCTAGAGACTCCTTGGACTGTGTCTCCTTTTTCGAGAACGAGGGCTCTTATATTGAGTCCTCGTCTGGCGGGTTTGAGTCTGGCGATCTTGACAAAATTTTTTTCGCCCATTTTGAATGCCTCTCACGATTTATGCATTATATGATTTGAAGAGTCTAATTTTATTTATAAAGGGAATAGAATTGTGAGTCTAGAAAAATATCTCATCCAATACCTTCTCGGGGGTCTTTACCGAGTCTATTAAATGGCTTTTTTCCTCCTGTAGAACCCTAAGTATATAATCAACTTTTTCGCCTGGGTGCTTTTTGTATAATTCCGTCTTTAGTTGATCAATTGTGATTTCTTCCTTTCCCGCCGATTTCAGTATTCTCCTTAGGTCATCTACGATGGATATAAGTGACATGAGTTCATTCTTTACCATTAGTACTTTACTCTCTTCCCTTTCCAGTCTAAGTGCCTGTGTTAAAACATCGCATAGTTTGTCTCCCTTCAGTTTCTTGATGGGCTTATCGAAATCTAGTATAATAGTATCTCCGATTTTTTCCACTATTTTCTTTTCTAACCCACGCCTACAGATGATTACGGCGGGAGGGTGGACTTGGTTAAGCCGATTTAGTTCGGTCTCCTCTATTGTAAGGAAGCTAATTGGGCGGGGAAATAAACCAATAATTGTGTGTATGATCTTGGCGATGCTTATAGGGTCATAACCCATGATAATTATGTTTTTATCTGCGATGAGGCCACGCAGTATTTTTGCGAATTTATATTCACCGAGAATCCTGTGGACATCAGTTAATGGGATCTCTGCTGTTTCAATTGGTTTCCTTTTCTCCAGTTCAAGCACTTTTGAATGCATGGTTATGAGGGATTCTATGCGTGTATCTAACAAGGTGGTGTCGGCCTTTGATCTGACTATCCCATCTACGATTTTGGCTGGAAAATTCTTTTTTGTCTCCTCAATCATCAAAAATAGAAGTTTATTCATTTGTGCATAGTGCTTAGTAGTTATGAGGGCATATATGATATCATTCTCTCTAATAGCTAGTACTGTTCTATCACCAATTGTAACACTTGCAATCTCTCCCTCCCTGTTGGATATTTGCTCACCAATCGCCATGGTGGCGCTGATTAACGACGAAAGTAAATACTGCTCCTTTCCTAGGTTAGGATAAGAATAAACTATTATACCGCTTTCATGAAGCACCAAAAAAATTATATTTGGAATCTCTTGCTTTTTAGTACTCATGGCGTCTCGACCCTATAAATGCATTATTGATTTCAATGCTTCAACAAACTTTGTCCTGCCCGCCCAGACATAAATTATTACGAATGCAAGGATAGACAAAATGGCCCTAGTGATTATCATACCGACACCCCCAAGCATAGTCACTAGTATTCCTCCAGCCTCAATCAACTGGAATACCCACCATATACTATAACAAGTACTGACCAATGTTATCCTTCTTTTAAGCTCTGGTTTTTCTGTTCTCATTCCAAGATATATAGCAGTGAAAACGAACAGTACTATTATGAGGAGAATTAGAGCAAGCACAATAATCAATACTTCCTGTGGGGGAATTACTTCAACTCCATAATCAGATGTCTCTGTTGTAAAACTAGGCCAGCCCACATAAACAGCAGTAGCAATAATGGCCTCTCCAATCCCGAGAATTGTGAAAATCTTCTTTGCTTTGGAAGTCCCAAAAAGCTCCCCCATGAACACGTAAAGGAAAAGCGCACCAATAGCAGTAAGTGCGGTATCTATCTTATTTATCCATATATTAAGAGTCTCATCCATAATCAGGTTTCTTATAAAAAGCAACACATACGTAAGTGTAAAGAAGATCCATGCAGTAAATAAGTAGCGATATATCCGCTGTGATGTCTCTGTTGGCGCTATATTCATTAAGTACTTATATATCATCGCAACTAAGAAAAACAGAAGTGCTACGATGCATGTGGTTACCTCGTTAATAATTAGGCCCGTGGTTATAGACTCCACAAATACCCCGCCCAACGTTTACCACCAAGCCTTACGTATATATAAATATTTTTTTGATTCTTAAAAATAAAACACACATCATATATAAATAAAACTGGATAAAACAGGATAATTTGTGAAATGGCAAAATATCTTTCTATTTTCTGCACAAAAAAGTTATATGCATTCATCAATGTACAAATTGATAAATAAGGGAACGCTACAGAGAGATAATACACCCAACTAGTGTATTTATCGCGATAATTTAAACCTTTTTTTAATAAAACTTTTGGTCGCTCGGAGATAAAAATGAACGGCATAGTTGACGCTTTTTACTCACATATAATATCAATATTAATTATCACACCAGCCCTCGGCGCCATATTAACGGCGATAATAATGAAAAAGAGCGGCAAGGCGGCCGAATACTTTGCGTTTCTAATAACAATACTTGAGATGGCGATAATTACTCTTATGGCACTAAAATTTGACTTCGGGGCAGAAGGGTTTCAATTCACAGAAAAATATGAATGGTTGCCTAAGACAGGGATATACTATGAAGTTGGGGTCGATGGTATAAGTATGGTACTATTAATCCTCACAGGTTTCGTATGTTTAATCGCTGCATGGACATCCTTCCACCAAATACCCCCAGAAAACAATAGGCCCCTATACTTCGTCGTGTTTCTCTTATTTGAAGTGGGAATAGTTGGTACATTCGTCGCGATTAACCTAATCATGTTCTATCTATTCTGGGAACTTGTACTACCATCAATGTTCTTATTGATAGGAAAATGGGGGCCGCACCCCGAGGCAGCAAGACATGCGGCCATAAAGTTCTTTATATTTACGTTCGCTGGATCAATAATAATGCTCGCTGGGTTCATCTATCTCTTTAAATTAACTGGAACATTTAGCATGATTGGGATCTCGGATGCCGTGGTTGATCTATCGAATAAAACACAGGGTATGGCTTTTGGCTTAATCTTCTTTGGTCTCGCGGTTAAGCTACCTTTGGTGCCATTCCATACGTGGCTCCCCGATGCCCATGTCGAGGCGCCAGCACCAGTCAGTGTGCTATTGGCTGGACTATTGCTGAAGATGGGTGGTTATGGATTCGTAAGAATGGTATGGCTCTTGCCGGGCGGATACATATACCTGTTTAAGGTACTTATTGTAATAGCTGTTGTTAGCGCATTATACTCGGGCCTAGTGGCTTTGGGACAAGATAATTTCAAAAGAATGGTAGCATATACGTCCATTAATCACATGAGCTATGTCTTCTTGGGCGCTCTGATGGCTGGATGGTACTTCAATATCTCGAATGTGGATCAAAACGCTGCTAGACTTGCATTGGCGGGTAGTGTTTTCGAGATGTTCGCGCATGGTATAGCGATAGGGTTAATGTTCCTTATGGCTGGTATCCTACTATTAAAGGCTGGTACTTATCACATAAGTGAGTTGGGTGGGATGGGCAGATTCACGCCAAGAATATCTGCATTGATATTCTTCGGAAGCTTGGCTGTGTTTGGATTCCCTCCATTGATTGTGTTTGCTGGAGAAATACAGGTATTCATAGGTACGATTAATATTATGCTTGCTGGCAAGCTATATTGGCCCATAATTGTGTTGGCCGCCCCACTGATAATAGTATGTACATATCTCTGGATGATTAGGAGGGTAATTATGAGTGAGCCGACGCCCGCAGCTGAAAAAGCCAAGGACTTGAGTATAGGCGAGATTATACCTCTAGCAATTTTATGTGTTGCGATAATAGCCTTTGGCGTTTATCCAAGCATAATAACAAGATACATGGAGCATGCTATTGATATGCATCTACGCATAGGGCAGGCGTGAGACGGGATGTTCGAGGAAATTTTTGGCATTTTTAAACAACGACCAGCACTGACAACATCAATACTCACACTAGTAATAGCGACCCTAGTTAATCTGGGTATAGAGCGTACAGAATCCAAGAAGAAGAATACTATAGCATTCATAGTTGCTCTTATTGCTCTAATAATCACAGAGTCGCTCCTAATAATAATGCCGCTAGATTCTATAGATAAGAAATCGGCATTCTATGTATTCGATAATTTTGCTAGGTTCTTCTCAGTATTCGCGATATTTGTCACAATAGCAATACTAGTAGCGGTAAAATATTACTCAACTGAGCTACCAGAAGTCCCAGCATTCTACTCCCTCATAACTGGAACAGCAATAGGATTAATATTATTGCCATCCGCCGTGGATCTATTATCTATATTTGTGGCCTGGGAACTATTATCAGTTCCCCTATATGCCATGGTTGCTTATTCCCATAATTGGTCTAGAAGCACAGAGGGGGCTGTTAAATATTATGTAATGGGGACAGCCAGTTCTGCAATTTTGGCCCTTGGTATTGGCTTAACGGGGGCAATAATGGGGACAACAAATCTCTATTTATTGCCAGATAGATTTAATGAAATAGTGATGGATCAATTTAGCCTCATAGTAATGGGCATCGCTATTGTCGGGCTTGTTGGAGGTTTTGGTGTCAAGATCACTCTTGTTCCGCTCCATCAGTGGGCTCCAGATACATATGAAGGATCGATGCCTCCAATAACGGCCTATTTATCTGGTACTATAAAGGCGATAAGACTATCGGCGCCACTTCGAGTATTTATGGTATTGGCCCCGATAGCCATGTATGACATATCAGTGTACTTGGCAATATTATCGTTTTTAACAATGACCTATGCCAATATTGTTGCATTAAAACAGGAGCGAGTATACAGAATGATGGCCTATTCAAGTATCTCCCAAGTGGGCTATATAGTAATTGGCCTAGTGGCAGCGGTAGTCAATAGTAGTGTGGCAGATATTGCTCTTACGGCAACAATATTCTATGCCTTGGCATTTGCGATTATGGAGGTGGCGGTATTCATTGCGATAGGAGTAATAATGAGATATATAGGTCTCTATACAATAGATGACTATAACGGTCTTGCAAGTAAATATCCAGGTGTCGCGATAATCTTGGGGTGCGGACTCCTAAGCCTTGTTGGAATACCACCATTTGTGGGTTTTGCTGGGAAGATCTATCTCTTCATAGCAGCGCTAAAGGCTGATATATTATGGCTAGCAATAGCTCTTGCTATAAACTCCGCCATAAGCATAGGATACTATGGCCTCGTTGTAAAGAGAATGTTCCTTGAGGCTCCAAGCGAAAAGATAAAAGAAGCAAAAATACCTGCATTGTTCATGGCTATATTGTGGATACTGACAATAGCAATAATAGGCCTAGGCGTGTATCCATTTATCATAGAGAAATATGCATCAATAGCTGCAACGGAGCTCATATAAAATCCTTTTTTCTTAGGATTCAATTCCTATTTCTTTGTCTGATATCTAGGTTGGGAAGAAAATAAGAAAGCAAAACTATTATGGAATTAAGTAGAAATAAAGTCACGATAGAGTGGTATGTGAATCAGGGGGTGAGATTCTGATGGTAATCAGTAAGCAGGAAGAAAAAATCTATACATAGGAATTGGCTGAGGTGGTTTCCGTTTTTTTATATGTTAGATTTATTTCTTGTTTCTGGATGATGAGCCCCAGAACCACTGATATCGTGATGATATTGGTCTTATCTGACATTCAACCATGAGTAATTACGATATGTTTTTCGATAGTATCGGTTTGGGAATGCTACTATTTGTGGTATGCAGTCTTATTTTTCCGCTGGAGAGAGCTCCCTCATCACTATTTGCTCGATATTTGAAGAATGGGCTCCCCATGATTCATTGTTGGGTAGCTCTGGATCTTTTATTTTTTCGTAATAATTTCATGAATATATCTCTGAGTTTATTGATGGCGTCTCTTACAGGCTTAGATATCTCGCCACTCAGCATTGTTGTTTTGGGCCTAATGCCTACTATGAGCACGCTAATTCCGTTGCTCTCTAATATCTCGATGATTAGGGATATGGGGATTGAATGTGTTGTGATTGTCGTTTCGCTAAGACTATTTTTGTCGACAATAAATATTGCCCCAGGTGGATATTTGTCGCTAATTGCGGCGTCAATAATAATCACGTGTGTGTATCGTCCATCTATTAGCCTAAGTGCATAACTCTCTGGTGCCGTCTCGGCAATAAATATGTCCGCATCTATTTTATTCATGAGCTCTTCAGCCAACAGTATTGCGGCACCATCATCGGCCCTGAGTTTATTTCCTAAAGCCAATATAGCAAGCTTTTTAGCTCCAACCAAAAAATGCTTGATTGCTTCTCTATAATCCCTCATTTTAACCAATAAAAATTATTTTTTCCAATAATTTTAGTATAAAAAGCAGGGTGCAGTAGTTATGGAAATTATTATTGAACTATTAAAGAAATTTGTATCCGTGGATACGACATCGACAACCAGAAAAAATTTTGATAGAATGGCAAGGCTAATTGCGGATGAAGCAGAAAACCTAGGCCTATTGGCCGAGATTATGAAGGACGAGAAAAATATACCACATGTAACAATCAGATTCCCCAAAGAAAAAGAAGGAAAGAAAAAAGTTCTGTTCGTAACACACTATGATGTCGTCCCACCAGGGGAAGGATGGGATTTTGACCCTTTCCAACCATTTGAGGAAATGGGCAGGCTATATGGCAGGGGCGCGGCTGATGATAAATCCGGTATAGTAGCTGCTTTGGTCGCATTTAATGAGGTTTTAAACAGTGGTAAGGAGCCCAAAGTAAACCCCATACTTATCGTTGCAGGTGGTGAAGAAACGGGAGAAGGCTCCGATTTCTTCAAAAAATTGGAAGGCGATTTGGCAATAATCCTTGATGTTGGCCCAGAGGCTTTGTCGATAGGTGCTAGTGGGGTTGTTAGGGCGTATATTACCGTATATGGGAAGCAATGTCATTCTGCGTATCCCTTCGAAGGAAAGAATGCCATATATGATGCTATGAAAGTTGTGGAGTATCTAATAAAGCTATCAAATACTTACGAGAAGAAAATACGGTCTAAATATCCCGCTGTTATCCATTATGATAGGCTACCAGCGAGGCTAAGCGTAACAAAAATAGAAGCAGGCGTTGCAGAGAATATAATTCCACAAGAGTGCAGGATAGTTGTGGATAGAAGAACAATACCAGAAGAAGACATTTATATTGTTGCGAAAGAACTTAAGCAAAGCATAGAAACATTCGCAAAAAAGAAACATATAGAGCTTAACGTTGAGACAAAACCACTAGTTTCTGCATGGGTAACCAAAGACATGGAGATCGTTGAAAAAGTCAGGATGATTCTTGAATCCATACTGGGGCATAAAGTGCGTACTGGTGTGGAGCTTGGGGGGACCGACGGCATATGGTTTATTGATCGTATGCCAGTAATACAGTTTGGCGCCCTTCGTGTTGGTACTAATATCCACGGTATTAATGAGTTTGTTTATTTGGATGACGTTGTACTAGTAAAGAATTTCGTAGAAAATGTCATACTGAGCTTGGACATGTAATTTTTTTATTAATTTTTGCTCATGTTATATGGTGTTTGCTATTAAGGGGAGTATCGATGCGGGAGTACGACTTCAAGGTATATGAGATTAGTTGTGGTGGGACTGAGGAAAGAGTAAGTGTGACTAAGAGTGGTGCATGGTTAATAATAGAAGGAAGCGTAAACATACCCGACCCCTGTCATAGCATAAAGGTATTCCCAGAGATCGATCAAGCCAATAACCTATTAAAGATTCACATGAAGGCAAGCAAGGCCAAAGTATTCTGTATCCAATGTCTCGCGAAGGCCAAATTTTCAATAAAAATAAATGTGTTTCACCTTCGCCAAAGCTTCACAAAAAAGAAGATACGTTTATTCATAGACTACTATGTTAGAGGACGCTCTGTGGTTATGTTCGACGAAGACATAGAAATATAGCAGATAAACTACGGGAATAGAGCGGGAAGACACTATCCATAAAAGTGGACACTAATGGATGGAGACAGTAGCGAGAATCTACTAGAGAAGATTTTGGATTTAAGAAACAATAAGTTCGTGATAATAAATATCGAAGAGGCACTATATATCGAGGATAAGATAAACCACGAAAGAATAGGCATGTATACAATAGTGACTCTCCTCCTATTAGAGGTTGCCGCATTAATATTCGCACTTTTCTACATAGGGTATACAAATATCCTAGTTAGTATGATTTGTTTTCTATCCGCGACGCTTATGATGTATGTAAAGGAAAGGAAAACATTGGAGGATTTATGCATTATAAAATCATCATTAGAGGAAAAAGAGCTACAAGACGTTGACTATATAATTGTTGGAAGATCCCAACGGGATATCGGCCGGGCTAAGTCGATCCTCAAAAAAGCAAAAATGGGAGAAATAGAGAGCCACGAATCCCTAATAACATGTTCATCAAAAATATTATTGATAGACATAGCTATTGACATTCTTATTCTAGTGGGGATAATAGTCCTAATGATGTCATACATGTACATATCAATCTATACATTCCTGATCCTAGGCGCCAGTTTTCTATATGTGCTACTATGCCTTACGGGTAGGATTTTAGACGCCATATCGATCCTATCCAAAAGCAAAGAAAGCTAAGAGGAATAAACGAGATAGCAATTCGTATTGTTGCTTATTTTTGTTTATATACATATATATATGGTAATCTATATAGATACCTATTATCAAAATTACAAATCTACCTAAGGATATGCGATATAGACAAAAAATAAACCTAAAGTGGGTAATAGCCTCACGGCTGTCTGAATTATCAAAATATAATTAATTGTTTTATTGCGTTTTTTGTGGATAATACCACGTAGGACGAGGTGGTTATAATGTATGAGCCACACCTATTATTCGCAGTGGGAGTAGGAGCATTTGGTCTCATAGTAGTGTTCCTTCTAAGAAGATGGGTATTACAGCAACCAGTGGAGCACGAAAAAGCCCTAGAAGTATCCAAGTGGATAAAACAGGGAGCCAGGGCCTTCATGTATAGGGAGTTCCAGACAGTTATATACTTCATAATAGCGATAAGCATAATATTGGGCGGACTTGCCGCATGGGGCCCACTAGAATATGAAATAGCCGCTGGATTTATTGTTGGATCATTTATGTCCCTCATTATGGCATACATAGGTATGGAGACGGCGACCGATGCAAATGTGAGGACAACCGAGGCTGGAAGAAAAGACCCAGTTAGAGCATTTCTCCTAGGGTATAGAGGGGGGGCAGTAACAGGACTAGCCCTAGTATCGCTCTCAATATTGGGGCTTGGGATACTATATATGATATTCGAAACACCATCGTTGATAGTTGGATTTGGCTTCGGAGCATCCCTCGCAGCCCTATTTGCCCAGGTGGGAGGAGGAATATATACGAAGTCCGCCGATATTGGTGCAGATCTCGTAGGAAAAGTTGAGAAGAGAATACCGGAGGATGATCCTAGAAATGCTGGGGTGATTGCTGATCTCGTAGGAGATAATGTCGGAGACTGTGCTGGTAGAGCAAGTGATCTATTCGAAAGTTTCTCCGATAACCTCATAGCTATAATGATTCTAGGCTACTTCATCGCCGTTGAGGTATATTCCAAGGATCCAGACGCAATAATTGCATTTATAGTATATCCATTAGTTCTCCAAGCAATTGGGCTACTTGCAAATCTTGTGGGGTTATTCGTTGCTAGGTCTAAAGATCCAACAAAGGCAGTCGCGATGTCCTACATAGTGTCTGGAATATTAATAGCAATAGGATTCTATCTAGCTTCTCATATAATAATTGAACCATTAGAATCTGAATTCGGTGAGAAATTCCTAGCCGAGAGACTATACATAGCGGCTATGCTAGGACTATTGGGGAGTATGTCAACAGTATTCTTAGTACTATACTACACTGGTCTCAATAGAGGCCCAGTAAAAGAAATAGTCAAGCATGCAGAGGGTGGTGCAGCGCTGGATGTCCTCGCTGGTACATCATTGGGAATGGAGAGCACATTCCCTGAGGTAGTAGTGATAGGACTGGTCATGGTCACGGCATTTTTCATAGGAGCAGGCACGGGGCACTATAACGTAAAATCTGCAATTATGGGGCTATATGGCGCTAGTATGGCGGTTCTTGGGTTATTATCAATGACAGGGATAATTCAGACATCCGATACTTTTGGCCCTATAGTAGACAATGCGGATGGTATAGCAACAATGGCGGGCCTTGAGGAGGAGGTTGGGACATCCTTAGAGGTCTTAGATTCCGTAGGTAATACTACAAAAGCATTAACCAAGGCCTATGGTATGGCCGCGGCACTATTGACTGGTGTCTCGGTTTTATTCGCATACGTGGCGGAGGTAATGCGGTTTGTTCCTGGAGAGGTTGTAGAAAGCTTTGAGAGCCTAATGGATGTCCTCAAAATTAATATATTGGACCCCCTAGTCATACTTGGAATAATGCTAGGTGCGGGGGTTCCGTTTCTCTTTTCGGCGTGGGCCATTAAAGGAGCACAGAGAGGAGCTTTTGGTGTTGTAAAGGAGGTAAAGAGGCAATTCGATGAGAATCCAGAGATCCTAGAAGGAAAGGCGTATCCAGATTATGCAAAAGCCGTAGATATAGCCACAAAAGCTGCACTAATTGACATGATAATGCCAACGTTACTGGGTGTATTTATGGTGGTAATAGTTGGAATAGCTTTTGGTCTTATAGTGCTGGCGGCCTACTTAATAGCTCTAAAGGTAGTATCGGCGCTTCTTGCGGTATATCAATTCAATGCGGGGGGTGCCCTAGATAATGCCAAAAAATTGGTGGAGATATCGGGGAGGAAGGGAACAGATCTTCACGCTGCCACCGTAATAGGGGATACATTTGGGGATCCCTTGAAGGATACTGCGGGCCCATCTCTACACATACTGATAAAGTTATCGAATATCCTGGCCATAACATTAGTTCCACTGTTCTATTCAATCGGGGGTAAGCGCCTAACTATTGGACTGCCTCCAGCAGATACCATTGTTACCAGAGTGATGTATGTTGGGATTATATTGGTAATATGGATATTGATGGCGATTGTAGTTAGGTACCTACGCAAGAAGGTGTGGGAGGAATAGTCCCTTTTTTATATTCATTATCCGTCGAATAGTTCTAGGGTCACTAATGGATAAGCTAATCATAAATAAGTATCCAGAATTATTGGTTATGGGGGCCATAATAGAGGGGGTGGCCGTAACATTAGACATACCGGACTTCCTATCAGAATTCGAGAACAAAATAACTAGAAAATATGATATATCCGCAATCCCTGAGGATCCAATAATAAGGGAATATAGGAAGTTCTTCTGGAGTATAGGAATAGACCCAACAAAAGAGAGACCATCAAGCGAGGCCCTTATCCGGAGAATACTGAGGGGAAAAGGATTATATAGAATAAACAACATCGTAGACACAATGAACATAATATCTGCATATACCGGAATCGTAATGAGCGTCTTTGATCTAGACAAAATATCGCTCCCCGTACATCTAAGAGCGGCGGAAGGGACAGAAAAAATGAGAATTATAGGTGGAAAAGAAATAACAATTCCAGAGGGTTTCCCAATACTCACAGACAACAATAATAGGGTATTCTCAGCGACCGTGTACCGTGACGGAGAACATGCAAAAGTCACACAATCCACATCCAACATACTATTAGTGATGTATGCTCCTAGGACAATAGATAGAACATACGTGGCCTCAAGTCTTAAAATGGTGGTAGAACATATAGTCAGAGCTGCTGGGGGAACAATAGTACAAAAGCAGGTATAGTGGGGGGAATGTCGAGGATAAGGGTAAAGAAGATATATTCAACAACAATAAAGCCAAGAGAGCCATACAATTTCGAATTAACAGCGTCGTGCTACGCTACATGTTGGGATTTTGATGGAGAGAGAGCATTTATCCCATATACATCGGATAAAATGAGGGTCGCCATAGTTGCCTCTAGACAGAACAACGAAATAAACATAGAGATATTCTCCGAATCCAGCAGGGAACCAGTCATTGATGAATCACTAAAGGTAGCTAACCATGTCCTAGGTATGGAAGAAGATATAGCTAATTATTACAGAATAATACGGGACGACCCACTACTCAAAATAGTCCTACAAAAACTGCAGGGATTACACATGCGTGCAGTCCCGACGCTTTGGGAGGGCCTCATAATAGGGGTATGTCAGCAAAATGCGAGCTTCAGGCAGGGCTGGAGAATGATTATGAATATTAGAAAGGCCCTAGGAGATGTAATACATATAAAGGAATATAATGTAATTACCTATTGTTTTCCAAGCCCAGAAAGAATACTTCAAAATAAGGAGAAAATCAGAGCTGTTGGTGTTGGGTATAGGAGTAACACATTGGTGAACGCGTCAAAGGCATTTTTAAGCAATAGAATTGAGGATCTAGAGAGTATTAGGGGGATAGGACAATATACAGCGAGATTTGCTAGGGTCATTGCCTTACGAAAATATGATGAATTCCCCATAGACAGATGGTTTATGAGACTTCTCCCAACAGTATATTCTCCTGGAGATTATGTATGGACAAAAAGACAGGTCGAAGATTTTTCTGCCAAGAGGTGGGGTAATTGGAGAGGCCTGTCAGCTATTATGATAACCATAGTAACAGCAGCCATGCCCTTGACGATGCTTCTTAGAAGACTGGAGAAAGGAGACTTGGAGCCGATGCCCGAGAAACCATCTCCATTAACACTGTGGAGGTATATGTATTAATTCGTCGTGTTGTTTTTTGTAAGCTATTTGGTAGTCCGCCAGATAATACCGTTTTGTGTTTTTATTTCAGCATTTTTGGCAATGAATTGGTAGTATGAATTATTTTTTTTTGTCGATTATCCAGAAGTGAATATAGCGGGATGTTCTTGTGAGTATAGGGCTAATAACACCTTGTTCTTCTCTTATTGATATATCGTTTAGACCCATGTGGAGTTCCCCAAGTATTGTATTGTTTAGTTGCTCCAAATAATGTGTATTCGTGAAGTCTACGTGTATTGATGGGGCATCTTCCATAGTTTCTACTCTGAGTTTAGCGGAGATATAGGTTGGTGTATCTGATGTCCACTCCTCCCCATGGGGTTTAAGTCCAATGATGGGTTCACTGAGCACAAGGATGTCTCCGTTGATTCTTGCGCCGAGTTGCGTGAGTTTTGTGAGATTTACTCGGATTTCGCCGGGGGGTATATAGAATGGCTTGCCGTGATAGACACCGTCTTCCACAATAAAGACCTCACTCCGTATATCTCCTTTTTTTTCATGGGTTATGTGGCTGAAATCAATAGTTACAGAGGATCTGTACGTAGAGTGGATATTCCAAGAAATTATCACTTTACTTTTTCTATTAATTGCCTCAATAAAACCATCCATTATTTTTTTGGATCTTTCTAATAGTACATCTATGTTATGTTCTAAGAATCGTAGGCTATTATCCAGTCTCGGTACGAATACAATGAATCTATGTTCCCCCTCAAAACATTGTCCAACAATGTAGTGCAGTAAATAAGAGATTGCGGGTGGTGCAAAAACAACAACAAGGATTTCCTTTCTGGCCAATACTAATTTCAAGAAATCTATCAGTAGCTCAGTTTCCGATAATTCTCCCGATAATTTCGAACAAACATATTGGTTCGAAAGGGCAGATTCGGTCCATATTCTTCCTACTGTTGCTATGAGCCTATATATTTTTCGCTCCGGCAATATAATTGGGAGTATAAGACAAGACAATCTAAGGTTGTTGCAGACTTCCCTAAGGAGTGTAGTCAGAGAATAATGTGCCTCAATGCCTACAAGAAGAATATTACTCAGTCTAACACCATTGCGTGAATTTATCTCAACAATTTTTTTGATCACATCGCTAAGATAGCCAATAAAGGATCTATCGACTTTTCCTTCAAACAATCTAAGATTTAAAAATGGATTAACCTTAAGCTCAAAAGCCTCGCGGAGATAGGTATCATAAAAAGATGTTAAAAGTCTGGAACCATGGCGGGTGATATTCATATTTTCATCCAGCAGCCCAAGTCTTTGTAGCTTATCAACAATTTTCTTTGCCCCCCTACTCGTCAACCCAAGATCCGTAGCAATCATACATACATCCTTATAATACGGCGACACAGAAGCGGTATGTAATATCTTGAGAGCCTTCTCCGAGAGCTCAAAATCTACTCTTGTCGCTTTGTCAAATATTCTCAGGAGTTCATCAAAGAAATTGTTGTTAAAAATTCTAGCATAGATTTTTCTGTGAGAAATATACTCCAAACGAACGAATCCAAGCTCCTCTAAGTTTTTTAAATTTCTACATAACCTTCTCCAAGAAAACTTGTCTCGAAGCTTCTCGGCGGTTCTCCTATCAATCCTAAGGACAGGATCATGTGCATCATATAGATGGAGGATTACCTCCATCAACTCTGGCGAAAGTATCAGCATTTTAGCTATTCCCTACCTACACCCCGGAAATGAAGAGCCAAAATAATTATAATAAAAATAGTTGATAATGGTGTCTACTTATACATATTTATAAGTACCAAAAAATTCTTTAAAAAACTTCATAATAACAAAAATTGATCTTCAAAATTTTCAATAGGAAATGGAATAAGATAAAAGGATAAACATAGGATTCTAAAAGACATTTATTGGTGTTCTTAGGATTTTAGGAACACTATTGAAAAAAATTATATTAAAGTATTCTAAATTTAGACGCACGTACAGGTGTATGAGTTTGGATAGGATGGGAATACTAGTTTTCCTATCAATAGTGATTCTCATAGCGCCTACAGCAGGTCTTCTATATAATGTAAACCCAGGCACCATAAAGGTAAAGACCATAGACTTGGCGCAGAATACTTCATGGAACGAAAACAAAATGGTTGAGGTTTCTCCCAACATTCCCATGATAAAATGGACGAATCCCTCTCCTGAGGAAGTACGGGAAAAAATCGCTGCTAAATATGGCATAAAGGCGGGCCCCGTATTCCCAAATCCTGCAAACTGGACATTTGCTGTTTACTTGGATGGGGATAACAACTTGAACACTTATGCAGAATATGACTTCAATGAAATGGGAAGTGTTGGTTCGGACGAAAGCATAGGCCTAAGAATAGTTGTACTAATAGACAAATATGAGAGGAGAAATCCAGATGAGGTTGGATTATGGTACATAGAACAGGGCGATACATGGAATGACGATTATTCCTGGGCGGACGAATACTGGGGAGAACAGAACATGGGAGATCCTCAAATACTGATAAAGTTCATTGAGGATGTACTGTATAACTATTCAGCATACCACTATGTACTTATTCTATGGAATCATGGCGGTGCAGAAGAGGGCGTATGTTGGGATGATACCAATGGTGACCACCTATATGTAGATGAGGTTAGAGATGCACTCGAATACATATATGAGCAATATGGAGTAATATTCGACGTAATTGGTGCTGATGCATGTCTAATGGGAGAATTCTTCTGGGAATATTCGCTATATCCCTACGCAAAATTCGTGGTTCATTCCCAAGAAACAGAGGGAGCTTATGGATATGAATATGACAGAATACTTAATAATATTACAAACAAACTGCAAAGCGGAACAGTTCCTACGGCAGAATACTTTGCTGATTGTATTGCATATGAGACAATAAAGGATTATATAGATTTAGGCGATACCGCAGAGACACAGTCAGCAATTAACGCAACCGCGGCATTTTATGACCTAGGTCCAGCGGTAAGCAAGTTTGCAAATCTACTGCTAAGAAAATATAATACATATGCTACAGAAATAGATAATGCTAGGAGTAGTACCACATCGTTCTATTATAGCTATCTAAGGGATCTATATCACTTTGCACAGAATATCTACAATAGTATTTCTGATTCCGAGATACGGAGTGCGGCTCAGGAAGTAATGCAGATGGTAGATAAGGCGGTGGTTCATTATTATCATAGTGGAGATTATCCAAATGCGCATGGAATATCGGTTTACTTTCCAACAAGCTCCGATGGCTGGGATACGAAGGTAGATGGCTTCTATTCATCCTATAGAACAATGTGGGACGACTTTGCTAGGAAATATGCAGCATCACCATACTCAACAAACTTCTATGACATATGGATGGTCGATGCAATAGATGATGATGGAAACGGATACTACGAATACATAAAGCTAAACTGGGACATAGACGAGGACAGTGGCTCTGGACTAAGCATATACACAAAACTCTATGCACTAGACCTATCAGGAAAAGAACTAAGAAACATAGAAGACTATGAAGGATCCGCATCAGAAACACTAATAGGCACATCAAGCACATATACAGTAACTGGAAGAACAACGGACACATACGAAATGGAGCTATACAACTTTGTCCCCGCACAAGCAAACTACGGAATTAGATCAGAAATATATGATACATCAAGTACATTGCGATACAACCTCCATTACTACACACAAGAAATAAACGACGACCTATGGGACCTGCCCCTAGAGCCAGACACGGTTCCACCAAGACTAGACATATCCGATCCAGCGGATGGAACAATATTCAACACAA
>CAZWPQ010000004.1:68803-102870 GCA_964636085.1 uncultured Nitrososphaerota archaeon | reverse complement strand
AATCGTCGCTGTCGGAGTCTACACTGTATGGGTTTGTCCCATAGTTTCTTTCCTCGCCATTGTTTAGGTAGTCGTTGTCGAAGTCCTCCTCGGTGTATAAGAATGCTTCCATGGGGTAGAGTAGGGGTTTGTTGTCTTTTGTTCCTGTTGTTGCGTTTATTGTGTGTGGTGTGTCTATTATCCAGTCTCTGTTCTGGTCTGGACCCTTTATTCCCCAGTAGTTCCCGTATGTCCCGTTGTCATATGTGTTGTCTGTCGAGTCGTCGTATGGTGGGTCTGTTATGTCGTTGAGGTATATTATGTTTCCTGTAGATGAGTATATTGCTATGCCGTATTGTTGGCTGTTGATGATTATGTTGTATGCTATGAGATTGTTGTTTGATGATGATAGCTTTATCCCATTTACGGTGGTATCATTCACTAAGTTGTATTGTATAGTATTGCTACTTGATGATGCTAGGTATATCCCTCCAGCATTGCTAATCAGGGTGTTGTTATATATTTGGCAATTACTCGAACTGTACACATATACACCTCTATCGTTATTGACTATTGTATTACCATATACTTTATTGCTATTGCTGGAGTCTACACATATTCCATCACCGCCATTATCTCGTATTATGTTATTATATATGATGATGTTGTAGACCGAGGAATAGAGGTGTATCCCATGCCAGTTGTTGTTCTGTATTGTGTTTCCATATATAGTGTTGTTGCCTGAGGGACGGAAGACTGCGGAACGGAAGAATATTCCATCCCAGTTGTTGTTCTGTATTGTGTTTCCATATATAGTGTTGTTGTCCGAGTACCAGAAGTCTATACCATAAGCCTTGTTGTTCTGTATTGTGTTTCCATATATAGTGTTGTTGTCCGAGTACCAGAGGTATATCCCATCATGGTTGTTGTTCTGTATTATGTTTCCATATATATTATTGTTGTCCGAGCTAGAGAGGACTATCCCATAGTCGTTGCTCTGTATTGTGTTTCCATATATAGTGTTGTTGCCCGAGGAAACGAGGTATATCCCATAATCGCCGTTGTTCTGTATAGTGTTGTTGTGGATTGTACAGTTGTTAGAGTGGGATAAGAATGTTCCGTACTTTCCATTGTTTGTTATGTTTGAGCTCTCTATTGTGATGTTGATTGCGTTGTTGGTTATTATCCCTGTGTATGTGTTGTTGTCTATTCTGCATGAGCTTATTAGTGTGTTGTTTCCCTTGTAGATATATATTCCGTGCCAGTTGTGGTGTATGTATGTGCCTACTATTGTTGCTTTTTCTGTGTTTATCCATAATCCGGAGTGGTCGCCGTTTGTTCCGAATTCCGGCCCAGCATAGCTTATTTCGCTGCCCTCTATCCTTATTTTTGACCCATTAAAGGCCCTGATAAAGTATTTGTTACTCGTATTGTATGCTGTTATAGTCGAATCGATCATTGTTAGGTTGCCGTAGACATCGATCCAGTGCTCTCCATTCGCTGTCAGGTTCATATATATTATTGTGTTCTTGAGTACTAGTGCTCCAGAGCTATTCACTATTATGCTTCCGTTTATTATTAGTGTTTCTCCCTCCACGACTGTGACATCATTTATTGTCCAGTTTCCGCTGGCTGGTGGTGGTGTCCCGCTTATTGCGCGGATGCTGATTGCACATGTACCCATTTTTTGTTCTATGCATTTGATCGTAGGGAAAGTTCGCTTGGTTTTGCCCCCTTTTTGTATTACCTGTCTAGGTTGCGTTTTTATGTATTTGCTTGTTGTTTGTTTTTCGATTTTTAGTGTTGCTTGCTTGTTTTTTCCTTGCCGGTTTGTGCTTACCCAAAAGATACTATAGGCTTGAGCGAGGAGACTGAACAACAATATTGCTATTAGCATGAGGGTGGACACCCGCATGGACTACCACCCTCTTTTAATAGATGGTAGTTAGGGCATAGAAGCAATCTGTTTTGCTTACCTCTATGCCCTAACCACCGAGTGGTGTTTATCGAGGCATTTGGGATTCGAGACTCCTATCATCGACTCATATGTGGCCTTAAGGAGCCTCTTGGATGGTCGTTTATAATGTCACCTTATTTTATTTATAAGGTTTTAGCTAAATTATACCCCACGGAATACAGCTTTAATCTATGTGTGGTATGCTTGGCTCCCAATATCCTCTATGCAAGGCTCCTATTTAGGATTATAAGGCTGTGGAGGTTCTATATAGACTATAAAGTTATTGGCGTCTTTATCATTTTATGTGGCCTATCGATGATGAGCATGTTGACTAATCCGTCCAGCACTTTTCGTCGCCATATCTTTTAGAATAGAATCAAGACTTCCTGTTGTTTTTGTAAGCCTTTATATTGTCCTTTATCCTCTTTTATTTAATGGATTGATTATTGATTTGTGTTTTAGTTCAGCGTAGGGCTAAAAATGCGGAGAGTTCAAACGAGGGAATCGAATGTTGAGGAGATTGTGGACTATATAACAAAGATATTGCTGAAGTTTGATAATGTGGTCTTCGCATACTTGTATGGTTCTTTTGCTAGGCGAGAATATCATAGGTTCAGTGATATCGATGTGGCGGTCTATCAGAAAAAATGTGACATGGAGGAGTATCTCAAAATTCTAGCATTCATGAGGATTGATGGCCGGGAAGTAGATTTACGGATTCTCAACAATGCCCCTCCATTTTTCAGGTATAAAGTCATAAAGGAGGGTATTCTATTATTCTGTAGAGACGAAAGACTTCATGAAAACTTTATCTTCCAGACTCTTATGGAGGCTCTAGAACTGATTGGTGCTATTAGAGAAATTTTATGGTCAAGAGTTGGTAGTAATGATTTATGAAAGAATACTCGACGCATTGGAGTTCCTTAGAGAGCAAAAGAATATAACACCCGAAGTCCTGAGGAGTGATAGAAAACTTCTAGGTAGTATCCTCTGGTATCTATACATGGCGGTTCAGGGTTCGATAGATCTCGGGCTTAAGGTCATATCAAAACTAAAACTTAGAGTCCCTGAAAGCTATGCCGATGTATTCTTAGTACTAAAGGATGAGGGGATTATTCCAGAGGATCTTACAGAAGAACTTATAAAAATAGCAAAATTTAGACATTTATTAGCGCATGCATACTTCAAATTAGATCTTGAGATAATCTGCAGAATTGTAAGAGAAAAGCTAGATGATGTAGAAAACTATTTGTATATTCTAGCAAATGTGCTAAAACAAAAAAACATAAAAATTGAAGACCTTTGAAGTGTTTTCATTTTTCCCATTACTATCCCCATCAACTCTCTTAATCTCCTCAATGATTAGAGTTTTTTCATCGCTAGAGAGACCATGCACTGATGGGAATACTCTAGAATCTCCCAGCCCCCAAATTGGAATCGAACCCAATGAAACATTCTGAGGGAAAACCATAATAACACCTGCATTATAAATATTTTTGTTTTCGGCCTCGATGCTGATTGTCTACTTTATCTAGATGAGTGTGCTGATTGGACGAAAGACCTTGTATCTAGCTCGACAGTTCTCATGTTGCGACTATGGTGCGAGCGTATATAAAGTATTTCGCGACTAATGCAAAATTTTGCCTAACAGTGTCGGAATGTTATGTGTGTCCGCTTTAGTAAGACTTCTGAAAGCCGATTTAGCATCCAACGAAAAAGAGAGAGGCTCAAGCATGGTGATTTGTTAAAAAGACTGTACGTGGTCATTCTTTCTAGGACTGTTAACTGGGAAAGTATCAACCGTCATATTCATTAAAAATTTTGTAAGATACCTTTGATAGGGACTAATGGGTGATGTTATGTGATTGGGTCGCTTAAGTTTGACCTATATGTAGATATTATCACCGAAAAGGCAAAAAGAATGAGAGGGGTTATTGAGCTGCAATGGGGCGAGTTATCCGCATCGCCTCCAGTGGAAATAGAGAAGTATTTCGTTGAGGCTTTTAAAGGTGGATACGTTAGGTATACATCGCCATATGGGGATCTTCGCTTAAGAGAAGTTATATGTGAAAAATTGAAGAGAAAAAATGGAATAGAAGCTGATGTTGACAATGTGCTAGTAACTGTGGGGGGGACAGCGGCGATAAATTTTGCGTTTAAACTCTTAGCTGGGGATAGTAGTTATGTTTTGATCCAGAGCCCATCATGGTTTGGGTATGCTGGAATTGCGGAGTACGTAGGCGCTAGAATTGTTAGGCTTAAAGAGTCCGAGTATAGTTATGAATCTTTTAGGGAGATATATGAAAAAATAAGGAGTAAAGGAGGCCAGCTGAAAGCTATAGTGCTTAATTATCCCTCCAATCCTACTGGTCACATTTTTAGCATGGATGTTCTAAAGCAGGCCATCGAATTCTCTGAGGATCATAATGTTATTTTGATTTCTGATGAGGCTTACGAGGATTATGTGTTTGAGGGCAGACATATCAGTATTGGATCTTTAGGCAGTCTTGAGAATATACTTTCCGTGTTTACTTTATCCAAGACATACGCATTTACTGGGCTGAGGGTTGGATATGTGGTTGGGGGGAAAGAAATGATTGCATCCCTTGCTGTTGCTCAAGTACATACATATATATCCCCCCCATCGGTGAATCAGTATGTAGCTCGTAGGGTACTGGAGGATAGGCTCGAGGAAATTTACCTGAAACGATACCTAGACCACCTAAAATTAAACCTAGAATATGTAAGGAAGTTTGTGAGGGAACATTCGCTTCAAATGGTGGAGCCAAAGGGTGGGATCTATGCATTTATTAGGCTCCCAGGTGTAGACTCGGCAAAATTCTGTCTCCGACTAATAGAAGAAGAAAAAGTTGCTGTAGCTCCTGGAGTAGACTTTGGTGGAGAATGGACGGAATGGATAAGGGTGACAATAGCAAAATCTAGAGAAGAACTAGAGGAGGGTCTTCATAGAATAGCCAAGCTATACGAGACGGGGCACTAGGGTTTATTTCGGGGGTACTTCGCATGGGCATGGTTGATATAAGTGATAAGAAAAATATGATAAGAATAGCAAGGGCACGGGGCCGTATAAGATTAAGAGAGGAAACCATAAGGAGGATCGTGGAGGATAGGATAGAAAAGGGTAATGTGTTTGAGGCAACAAAAGTAGCAGTAATGAATGCAGTCAAAAAAACAGCTGAATTGCTCCCATTTTGTCATCCAATAGAGATCACGCATATACATACAAAAATATGCCCAGTGAGGGGATATCTTGATGTGGAAGTAACCGTAAAAAGTGTCTCGAAAACGGGTGTGGAGATGGAGGCACTAGTTGGTGTATGTGCTGGTCTTCTGAACATATGGGATATGGTAAAGAAATATGAGAAAGACGAGAAGGGGCAATATCCATATACTCTAATCACCGATATTCAGGTTGTAGAAAAAGTAAAGCGAGAGGTGAAATAATGGCCGTACCAAGAAAACATAGAGAGACCGCAGAGAGATATATTAAGGAAAAAAACATAAAAATAGGGGTAGGGATAATTACAGTGAGTACTTCTAGGTATGGTAGGTACATGGAAAGTGGTGTAATTGATGATCCTAGCGGAGATCTTGCAGCAAGACTTATTGGGGAGGGAGGGCTCGATGTATTGCTAAGGGATCTCATTCCTGACGATAAGGAAGAAATATTGAAATCATTACAAAGGGCCTTGGATGCTGGATGTAGAGTAATAATATTTATTGGTGGAACTGGAATAAGCAAAACAGATGTGACTCCAGATGTACTAGAGGGTATTCTCCAAAGAAAAATCGATGGGTTTGGGGAGATCTTCAGATATTTATCATACATGCAGATAGGCTCCTCAGCATTTCTATCGAGAGCTATTGCTGGAATAATAAAAGACTCAATAGTTTTTGCTATCCCAGGTTCTCCAAGCGCGGTACAATTGGCACTAGAGAAGCTTATTCTCCCAGAGATTCATCATATTCTCTACCTAATGGACAAATAACCTAGCTATTGGCCCAGTTTCTCGGAGATTTTTTCCATTATTTTGCAAAAGGAACAGATACCATCCTTACTTTCGGTTGGAAACTCACACTTCAAGCATTGCTTTATTTCTGGTTCCTCGATACTAAGCATTTTTCGAAGTTTCATAATTGTCTTGGTTATGTTTATTTGTGCTATGGGGTTTATATCTAGAAGTGTGCTCCAAGCACTCTTGTATTTATGTATAGTTGCTCCACGACTATAGGGGCATGGCTCCTCAACCACAGGTATGTCATTTAGTGATGCATATAACATATTTTCTTTCTCAGACAGATAAAACTGCGGGCGTATCCTACCCACCAATTTCATCTCTTTTTTAGGCTGCAGAATCTCCCACTGCCCCCTAACGATGGAGTATAGATCCTGTGTCATTAGAGCTTTAAGAAGATAGGTAGATGTATCATCAATATTATGTCCAGTTGCCACATAGTCAAATCCGCATTCGTATCCAATCTTATTAATCATCCATCTCTTAATAATGCCACATACAGAACAAATAGGCCTATCAATGACCTTGGCGATTTGGGGGAGATCATAGCCGATCTCCTCCACTAAATCTGCGATTATAAGAGGTACACCAATTCTTTTAGCGAATTCCTTCACCATCTTCATACTTTTGTCAGAATAGTTAGGTATTCCCAGATTTATATGGAATGCGAATATCTGGATGTTTTGGAGAGCTGAGATCTTTTTGAGTGCAGCTAGAAGCGACATTGAGTCTTTTCCTCCAGAAACCGCAACGAGAAGAGGGCCAGTTATCCCGTATTTTTGTAGCATTTTTCTTATTCGATTCTCATAGAAGCTTATAAAATGGTCTCTACATAATCTCAAATTGGCATACTTTAGATTTACGATGGCGGGCTTTCCACAATATTTACAGTATCCCATAGGATGACCAGCAACACTATTTTTTATTTATTATTTTGACAAAAATAAAATGCCAATATAGTGGTGTTGAGGATGGATATTCTGATGATCATCATTAGTGCCTTCCTTGTAATCCTGGGCGCATATTTAGTCTCTGCCGTTGCTGAGGCCCTTCAATATCACTATAGTGATACCTTTATTGCCTGTCTAATCGCATTGTTGCAAACGCTTCCAGAGTATGCATTCGTGGTTCATCTAACGCTTATCGGGGAGGCAGATCTGGCTTTTGTATCAATAATCGGGGCCAATATACTTTTGATAGGCTTGGGGTATCCAATAGTTATATTCATTGCATATCTCTCTGGGGCTAAAGGTGTAAAGGAGGATAAGTCCCTAGATTTGATGCGTGAAAATTCTGTGGAGTCGGTATTTCTAGCAATCTCTGGAGCCTATATGATCTTCATTGCCCTCAAGGGATATATCAATGTGTATGATGGTATAATACTGCTAATACTATTCGTTGTATATATGTATATTATTACAAGACTTCCACCAGAGGTCGAAACAGAGGAAATATCTGGTATAGCCAAGAAATTCCTTAATAGGAAGTTACTATCCATAATAATTTTAATTGCCAGCGTCCCCCTTATATGGTTCTCGGCAGAAGAATTTACAAATGGCCTCGTATACATTAAGGAAAAATATACGTGGATATCGCCATATTTACTCGTCGTTGTTCTTGCCCCCATAGTTTCAGAAATGCCCGAGAAGTTGACTGCGTATATCGGTGCTACAAAAAACGAAGATATGGCTAGGTTGGGTATATGTAATTTTATGAGTTCAAAAGTGAATAATGGCACGCTCCTATTTTCCTCCATGATATTAGCACTAATCGTCGAGTATGAAAGCATTAATGTATCCCTATCCGTGGCCCATGTCCGAGAATTTATGATTCTCGCTGGAGCCCTTACTCTATTGGGCGCCCTTACAACAGTTGACCGTCGAATCACATTGACTGAAGGATTCATACTAATAGTCGTATATGCATTTCTAATGTATTCTCTGATAGAGGAAGCATATATAACATACTCAGCGATACTAATGGTGATCCTAGGGCTGGTAATACTATTATATGCGATCAAAGACAGAAGATTCTACTGGATATCAGACCTAAAATACACGCTAGGCATGATCAAGAGGAAACCCTCGGCATCGGAGTCCTAATAAATTTTTATTTTATATAAAAGCTGTAATTTATCTCTTTGATCCATCCATACCATCCGTCCCCTTAGCGACCTCAAATATCTTAGCTAGGAGTGCCTAGGTTTAATGATCTATCCCTATATTTTCTAATGGCTCCTCTGTATTATTGCTTCTTATAGGTAATCGTTTTCATCTAAAATAATAGCGATAATAGGATATTATTATGGGTGGCCCGAATGATTTATTATAGTGAAACAATAAGGTTAAAGACAAAGGGGGAGAATGATATTATTGACATAACTGGGGAAGTCCACAACATAGTCTCTAGGTCAAATGTTAAGAATGGGCTGGTAAATATTTTTATACCTGGGTCGACTGGTGCGATAACCACAATGGAGTATGAACCAGGCTTAAAGAGGGATCTGACCGACGCCCTCTCACGTATTGCGCCAAAGGACATATATTATTATCATCATGAGCGGTGGGGAGACGATAATGGTAGGTCTCATGTGAAGGCGAGCATTATTGGTCCCTCTCTAACTGTTCCAATAAAAAATGGGGAGCTTATTCTGGGGGCGTGGCAACAGATTGTGTTCTTAGAGCTGGACACTAGGCCCAGAAATAGAAATATTGTAGTTACTGTAATGGGGGAGTAATCATAGCAATATGATATTTGAGTATGATGTATACTATCTTTATATACATATCTCTTATTGCTCAGATGATGGTGATATTACTCCTGATGATGCTTGTAAGGCGATTGAATCATGTAACGCTTTCTGTGTCGAGAAGATTTGTCGATACTGTAAAGGCGGTATCGCAAGTTTTTTTGTGGGTATCTGTGATATTGGTGCTGATTTCCCATAGCATGTATGGAATAGCAGTAGCTATTGGTATTCTCAACATATTTTTTATGTTTAAGTCTATCTCGACGCTAGGCCTTCTAGATTTTATCGTCCTTTCAGTAAGCAAGAAAAGACATGCATATGTTCATGTTGGATTTTTCTATGTTTCCGTCAGAATACGCGATACGATAGTTTTCGGTTTTAGAGGATTAAAGGCAAGGATTACAGTGTTACATATAAATGAGGATACAAGGCTAAGCACGACGAAGAGGCCTATACTCCGCTATATGAAGGGTAGGATAGGGAAGAAATTTACTTTTGGCGGAATAGTCATGAAAGTGGTTAGGGGTACAGTAAGGTTCTATGACCCCAAGAAGAAGGAGTGGTATGTGTATAGTGGGTCGTTTCCAGTATTTATGCTCTCAGTTAGAGAGGTGGGTCATCACGAGTTTCAGTCGGCAAGTCATTCATCATCTCAATAGATAATTCCTTTTTTTATAGTTAATAATAGAAGTTAAAGAGGTGGTATTCTTGGCGGGCAAGATAAAAGTAGTAAAAATGGATGGAAGCGTAGAGGATTTTGATAAGGAAAAACTAGTTAGTAGTATGATAAAGGCTGGTACTCCCGAAAAGGTTGCTAGGAAAATTGCGGATAAAATAGAGAAAAAAATAGCAGACAGGGAGGAAGTGACGACTAGAGAGTTAAGAGAGCTTGCATTAGCCGAGTTGGAGAAGAAAAATCCGGAGTGGAGGGACAACTGGATATTCTACGATAGGATTGTGAAGGGTAGGATTACATATGAGAGAGGGAAGTTCGTGGTTGTTGAAAAAGGAAGCATATATCTTGGGAGAGAGGTAAGGGATGTTGGTGAGCCAGGGCTATCAAGCATAGAAGAGGTTGCGGGGATAATAAGAGAGCTCCAGGAAGACCTGGACCATGGAATACCCAAGAAGACAATTGCTGGGAGGACATATGTGCTATATATGGCCGTTCTTAGATCCAAGAAGATGGATCCAGAGACAAAGAAGAAGGCCATCGCGATTATAAATGAGTTCAGAGAAAAGCAGGGATGGAAACCATACAAGCCTAAAAAGCCATTAGAATAAATATATTTTTTGTGACCCCCTTGTCCCCAAAACTCGTTAAGATTGTGAAGAGATCGCTTCCTTGGATTTCTCATCTGGTTAATGATGATAATGCTAGTGAGTTTAATCCCTATCCTAGAAGTCTTACTAGAGTGGATAAAACGCGAATATGTATAATTTGTCGTGGGACTAGGGGGCTATGTGGAAGAGAAAAATGCCCCGTATTGGCGAAATACTTCCATCTTAGAAAAACACTAAGGATTGTCAGGAAAGAATTCATTGGTTCTTCGCCTCCAGAGATATTTGTAGGAAGATTAGGATACCCAAAAGTATTTGTCGGTCCACTCTTCCATGTGGAAAATAAGGATGTAACAAACTATAGTATGCCAGAAACGTGGGATATAGACTCCATAGACGAATTTCTAGATATGAGATTATCACTGATCAGAGGAATGTCTAGGGTTGATGTGAGAAGGCCCCAAAAAATAGGAAAACTCCATGAAGGCCTTGTGGATACTGTGCTATCTAAGAGATCCTCGGAGTCCTATGTAGAGTTTAAAAGGATAATAAGTAGGATAACTGCTGGCCCATATATACAACCAATCGGCCTGAGAGGGATAATCAATATGTTTGAAATCAGGCCCCGCGGCTCACTTAGGGAACTAGAGTATGTGTATAACGAACATGATCTAAGAGCTATGGACGCCATGGTGTACCTATATCGGAATGGAGTCCCCGTCTCTAGAATAATTCAAGTCTTAAGTGCTGGAATGCTTGGGGTGATGAGTCAAAGAAGGCTTGTCCCCACTAGATGGAGCATAACTACTGTTGACTGTCTAATATCGAAGTGGATCAGGGATGAAGTAATAAAATATAAACCCTCCATCAATGAGTATCTTGTATATGAATATTATGGTCTGGGGGATAAATTTGTTGTAGTAATGTTCCCTGGCTCATGGAGGTTTGAATTCATAGAAATATGGTGGCCTGGTTCATCCTGGAACTACTTTGGGGATTATGTGGCCATAGGAGGAGACTACGAATTGCATTGGGGAAGAAAAGAATATGCATCAATAGGTGGTTGTTACTACGCAACAAGACTCGCAATAACCGAGCACCTTTATAAAAAATCCAAAAAGGCGGGGGTTATTGTTATAAGGGAGGCATACCCAGAACACTATATCCCGATTGGTGTGTGGTACGTAAGGGAGAGTGTTAGAAGAGCTCTTAGGACGCAACCACAAAAGTTTGGGTCATTTGAGGAAGCAATTAGATATGCACTAGCGGGTCTTAGGATCGATCAAAATGAGGTAATTAAAGCATCAAAACTCATAGCATATGCAAAACAACAGAGAAGTATACTTGATTATCTACATTAGAAAAATATATCTTATTTGCTTGGGGTCAGATATGATTATTGATCTAAAATTACTCGAAGATGTGATTATGTCTGAACCTCAGGTATTGAAGAGAATCTATAATGAAGCCCGTGGTTATATCGATGAGATTGCTGAATATATGATGGGGGCGTCGCACATAATTTTAACTGGTTGTGGTGACAGCTATTTCTCATCCCTATATGGAATGCATCTACTTGAGGGACTCGCCAGAAAGCCTTCGTGTGCCGAAAATGCGTATGAATTATCCAGGTTCAGGTTGTTGCCAAAAAATAGTATAGTAGTAGCATTTTCTGCCTCTGGAAGGACGGCTGCAACATTGTCAGCGGTTATGAAGTCCAAGAAATCGGGGGTAAGGGTTGTAGGGGTAACATGTAAACCAGATTCTCCAATAGTTAGAGAGTCGGATAAAGTGATAATTGTAAATGCTGATGACAAGGTTCCTGCCCCAACTGTCACAAGTATGTGCTTTCTATATGTGCTCTCCCTAATTTCTGTGGAGCTTGGGAACCGACTGGGAACACTAACTCCCGAGGCTTATAACGCATTAATACAACAGTTATGTGATATCGAAAAATATCTCCGCAAGGTAGGTAAAGCTTATCGGGGTATTCGGGATGAATTTATGGAGGCATTCTTCGCTGGGAAGCACTCCAGTAATATTTACTTTATTGGGGGAGGCCCTAACTATCCAGTTTCGCTGTTCGCTATGGCTAAGCTATGTGAGTTAAATTTATCTCACTCCATAGCATTTGAACTGGAGGAGTTCCTGCATTATGGAAACATACCCATAAGTACTGGCGATATGTGTGTCCTCATATCATCTGGACCAGCAAACGGTAGGGCGAGAGACGCGGTAGGTTTGCTGGAGAAGTTAGGATCAGAGATATTTGTAATATCTGACCAAATACTTTTCCAGCCTTCAACAATACTTATTCCCAGTATTAGTTATTTTTTGGCCCCAATTTTATCTCTATATGCTATTCATCAAATTGCTCTTGATCTAGCAAAAAAGAAATACAGAGATAAGGTCGAGATACGTCATGGGGAGGACATCTCTAGGATAATTAGGAGATCCGAGGTGCTTCATTAATTATGGGGATAGTATACGTTCAAGTAGCTCCAGAAGTTTGTCCATCTCATCGAAAGATATGGTTGGATAATCGGTCCTAATTTTTTCGGAGGAGACAACGGCGAGGATTTTCTCATCAACGTTTTTTATGATTTCCTTAAAATCATTGGTACTTTTCGCCGCAATGATCTTGAAAACGTTCTTATTTTGGCCGACTAGTCTACTAAATCCCTCGATAAGGACAAGGTCAAACTCTACTCTTAATAGGTTTTCTAAATCCGTCACCATCTGTAAGGGGTCAATGTTATCGGCATCAGAAATTATGGCAAGTTTCTTATCTGATAAAATCGTAACTGTGTAGGCACCAGCCTTTTTCATTCTCCAAGAATCCTTTCCCTGTTTGTCAATATCAAAGTTGGATTCGCAGGAATGTTTAATGGATAATATTCTATATCTGTGCTTCAGAGATTTGATGAGGAATGTGGCTATTCTAGTTTTTCCCGATTTTTTCATGCCCAATATTGCTACTATCGCCTTTGTAATCCTTGAACACCTTTATAATAACTCTCTCATTACCAGATATATTTGTTCCTCTAAGAACGGATATCATGGATAGAATTGTTTTATGGAGGAGTGTGGTGACGAATGGATTTAGATGTACTTCTTTTCCATTAACGATAAGTCTTATGGCCTTTGTTTTATCCGTTGATACCCAATATGATTCTCCTTCAACATATTCTTTCTTCCAAATTGTTGGCTCCGTCTTTACTCTATGCAATAATTCCTCAAGCGCTGTGATGGCCTCGAAGCTATGGGGAGAAGCTACAATAATATGCAGGACTTCATCGCCGACAAACGCCTCACCTATTTTATGCTCAATGATGATATCTTCGACGCCATACTTATGTATAACATCCTGTGCGATCCTTTTTAGCATGTCCTCGGCAATATTTTTTTGTGACTCATAATAAAGCTTTTGGACTTTTTTCCCTTTACTTATGCCCCTAACTATCCCATCAAATATTATTATGCACCCAATATTTTTTCCCTCCCTCTTTATCTTCTCGACGAGTTCTGGTATGCTTGTTAGACTCGTCGAGACCTTAACATACATATCCCCTAACCTCCCGAACCAATAGGCATTATATCAATTTTGTCTCCATTTCTAAAGCGGATCTTAATAAAAGTATTCTGACTCACCAATCTGTCATTAACCCCCACGAGGATACTATTATCTAGGTTTCCATGTTCATCAAAGATGATGCCAATTTTATCTCCCAGTATTTTTCTGAGACTTGTAAGTAGCTGAGAGAAGCTATTACAGTTCTCTAAGACTACTTTGTCTATTCCTATTTTTTCTCTTATTTGTGCATAAAACCTAACTTCGATAGGCATAATATCTACCAAATATCTATCAGGGGCATGTATGTGTGTTGTTCTATAGCTCCTCCGATTCGAGTAATCCTATGACATAGTCAGCGACTTTGTCTGCCATTCTAACGATCTCGTTTATAAGGTTTACAACCTTATTTACAGTGTCCTCATCTATCTCCTCAATATTCTTTGCCAAATCTAAAGCCGTCTTCATTTTTGAGCGGACATCCTCAAGAATAGAAACAATATCTTCATTATTCATCTTACGCACCAAAAATATGAATCCCTAAATAATACTTAAATACTTTAAGTCTATTTTTCTGACCAGTTTTCATGTAGATGATATGTATTTATTTGTGTATTCAATATTGTTTGAGGGTATCATATGGGTTGCAGTATACTTTTTCAGCAACAACTACCAGACATAAAGCATGAGCCTTGGAGGCCCCTTGTCATAGTCAGTTGTGCGATAAGTCTTGACGGTAAATTAGCGTCTAGTATGGGGGATACGCGTTTGTCAAGCTATGAGGATAAAGTTGAGGTACATAAATTAAGGAGTATGGTCGATGCAATTCTCGTTGGAATCAATACCATAATTGCCGACGATCCACATCTCACTGTTAGTAGTAAGTACTATCAAAGCGATAGGCATCCCATAAGGGTAGTTCTAGATAGTAAATGTAGAATACCTATAAACGCTCAAGTTTTGGTAAGGAAGAGGGATGTACCTACAATAATAGCCACAACAAAGCTGGCTCCTGAAGAGAAAATTAAGGAGATAAGAAATATGGGTGCAGAAGTCATAGTCATCGGCGATGAAAAAGTAGACATAAGAAGACTGCTAGAATACCTTAAACAGCAACATAATGTAAATTCCTTAATGGTAGAGGGTGGCGGATATGTCTTGGGAGAATTCTTCAAGGAGGGCCTTGTGGACATTATAAGGGTTGCAATATCCCCAGTAATATTCGGTGAAGACGGGGCAATCTCCATGGTTAGAGGGGCCGTATTTGGGAGAGTGGAAGAATCCCCTAGACTAAAATTATATAGAGTCGAATTATGCGGACATAATGTTGTTCTTCATTTCTATGTCTGCAGGGATTAAAATACCTTATGGTGCGGATGACTGTATTTATTCAATTATATATACATTATATTGTGATTTTTTAGAGAATCGAAGCATGTGAGTAGGTGGTTGAATTGTGTAGATTGCTCGGGATGACCAGCAATTTTGACACTTATCTCAACTTCACGTTTGAAATCTTAAGTAACATTCTAAAGAAGCTATGCAACGAAAAGGGAATATGTCATAGGCATGGGTGTGGCATTGCGTGGGTACAGACGGGAAGATGGGAGTTTAAAAGGGATGAAAATCCTCTATGGGAATCTGCGGAGTTAAAAAAACTCATCAATTGGACCCGCACAAAGGCTATGATTATACATGCTAGGATGTCTACATATCCAGAATACTCTCTCCAAGGACCCAAGCTAGATAATGCACATCCATTTGTGGATGAGATTATTGGTTTTAGATGGGTGTTCATACAGAATGGCTATGTAAAATTTGATAGAACAAGGGTGAGAGTAAGGCCACAGGATAAAATATTGGAGTATCGTGGCCGTGTGTTTGCACTAAGTAGCTATGGTGTTGATAGCGAGGTTTTCTTCAAGATATTTATGCATGAACTAAGGGAATACGGTGGGGAGGAGCCACGGAACGTGATAAACACGTTAGAACATTTGTTGAGTAGTGGAACTATCACGGATTATCACTCGTTAAACTTCATAATGGGAAGCCATAGGTACTTGTATGCTTTTAGGTACTACAATGAGGAGAGGGAGGAATATGAGCAAAAGTATACCCTTTATTATATGAAGAGAACGGGCCTCTCTCCAGCAGGAAAGATTCTAAAGAAGCGTAGTAATGAGATAATGACGTTTATATCATCAGAGCCTATAACAGGGCCCGAATGGATAGATGTTGTCAGAACAATAAGGAAAGACTTTCCAGTGGAGGGATGGATCCCCATTAAGAATAGACAAATGATTACTGTCCCGATAGGAAAGCCAGATCAGATACATATTGAACAGATTGGATAAACAAATTGTATAAGTTTATTCACTAACCATATATGCGTTGGCTTGGGTGATGTATATGCCACTACTAACAAAGGTCAAGGAGCTTTATCTCCCTGGGGTTAGAATTGTTGACCTCGTTACATTCCCAGATGATAGAGGATCCTTTACAGAGATAATGAGAATTGACTGGAAAGAGTTGCTGGGGGATGATAATATTGTACAAGCGAACTTATCATTTAGCTATCCTGGGATTGTAAGGGCATGGCATAGACATGTTAGGGGCCAGGTAGATTACTTCTTTGTAGTAAAAGGTGCCGCGAAGATATGTGCATACGATGATAGGGAAGACTCGCCCACTAAGGGCCATTTAGTTGAGGTGGTTTTATCTGAGCAAAGGAGACAAATTCTACGCATTCCTGGACACTATTGGCATGGGTATAAAGTTGTATCGGCGGAGCCAGTTATATTGATCTATTTCGTGTCAAAACTCTATGATTATGAGAATCCTGATGAGCTCAGGAGGCCTTATAACGATCCTAGCATTGTTCCTGTGGCCATTAATGGAAAAAAGGATGACCCTCGCGTCGGAAAATCTTGGGATTGGTTTTACCCACCTCATCGTTAGCCCCCCTTTTTTGGTGCTACTGGATGAGAATAATTGTGACGGGTGCCAGTTCGCAACCAGGTTATAAGCTAGTTCTCTTAGCATTGGAGAGAGGATACCAAGTCTATGGGTTTTACCTTACGCATGAAATACCCTATGGGCACAGGAATCTTAAGAAAATTAAGCTCGACATTACTGACCACGGGCGGGTATGGGAAATTTTTCATAAAATAAGCCCCGATGCTATATTTCATATCGCCGCCTATGGTGACGTTGATGGTTGTGAAATAAATCGCCAATATGCATGGAGAGTAAATTATTTGGCTTCAGAAAACATTGCTAAAATCTCGGCGAAATTGGATGCGTTCTTGGTATATCTATCTACAGACTATGTATTTGATGGTTCAAGAGGAAATTACAAAGAGACTGATCCCACCTACCCAATAAACTTCTATGGACTAACAAAGCTCTTAGGTGAGGTCGCATCGCTTTCTGCCAATGATAGAGTTGCCATCGTAAGGGCTAGTGCAATATATGGCCTGGGTCCTGGAAGAAAAAATTTTGCCAGGTTTTTAATCGAAAATTTATCCTCTGGGAAGGAGGTCAGGGCGTTCATAGATCAATTTTTATCTCCCACGAATAGCACTCTGCTTGCGGAAGCAATTTTGGAGATCTATGAAAAAGGGTTAACAGGGGTATTCCATATTGTTGGGGAAAGACTTAGTAGATATGACTTTGCGATAAGGGTTGCCACAGCTTTAGGTCTGGATAGAAATCTAATAAAGAAGGGTAGTATGGATGATGTATTATGGAAAGCTAAGAGGCCTAGGGACTCTAGCTTAAATTGTGAAAATACAAAGAAAAGACTCAAAGTCGATTTCTACTCGATGAATCTTGCCATGAGCATATTAAGAGAGGAATATGAGAAGTATTATGGTTGAGGTGGCATAGATGAGAGTCCTTGTAACAGGTGGGGCCGGGTATATAGGATCAGTACTGATGAGAGTTCTTATCGAGAGGGGATATGATGTAGTATGTCTTGATAGACTATTCTTCGGATTGGATCCAATTAAGGAGTTATTGGGGGATCCTCACTTTAAATTGGTAAAGGATGATATCAGGTGGTTTGACCCTAAAATTCTTACTGATGTGGATGTTGTAATAGATCTTGCCGCAATATCTAATGATCCTGCAGGTGAATTGGATCCTGCTAAGACCTATGATATAAATTATTTGGGCAGGATGAGGGTAGCTAGACTAAGCAGAGAGTATGGTGTAAAAAGATATATATTCGCATCAACTTGTAGTGTCTATGGTTTTCAGAAGAAGATAGTTAGAGAGGACTCCGACCCAAATCCCCTCACAACCTATGCAAAATCTGCCATTTTAGCCGAAAAAGATTTGATGCCCTTAGCGTCCAGAGATCTCTGTGTTACAATACTAAGATTTGCCACAGCCTATGGACTATCATACAGGATGAGGTTTGATTTAGTAGTTAATGCCATGGTATTGCATCTATACAAGACTGGCAAAATCCGTGTTGGTGGTGACGGATCCCAGATGAGGCCTCTGGTGCATGTCAGAGATATATCTAGGGCGATTCTGTCAATAATAGAGGCAGATGAGGAAATTGTTAATGGAGAAATATTCAATGTTGGAAGCAATGATCAAAATTATAAGATATTAGATCTGGCAAAAGAAATAGGGGATGCACTACAAAAACCATACGAGATAGAATTTTACGGCGATAAGGATACAAGATCATACATGGTTGATTTCACAAAGATTTCCCAAGAGCTAGGATTTAAGGCTAAATATACTGTTAAAGACGCAGCAAGAGAAATTTATCATGCATTGGAAAGGGGGGAGGTAATAGACGACATAAGGACAATTACTGTAAAGTGGTACAAGTATCTTTTGGATGTATACTCTCTGGTAAAGCAAGTAGAGCTTAATGGGAGAATACTCTAGATAACAGGTTGCTCATAGTAATGGAAAATATGGTTATCCATAACATAGTTGATGACTCTTGAAAATACAAAATACGGAAATTTTGAAGTAATATTTGTTGATAATTTTGCTTTAGATTGCCAAAAATATATATTTTGATGATGGCTTATGAAAGGCCTAGTTTTGGTCGCCGGCAAGGGAACAAGACTAAGGCCTATAACACACACGTTACCGAAGCATATGATACCACTTGCGGGAAAACCAATGATGCAGTACTCTCTGGATCACTTAATTGAGGCTGGAGTGAGGGATATCGGCATTGTTGTTGGCTATCTCAAAAGGAAGATAATGGAATATTTCGGTGATGGAAGCAAGTTTGGTGCGAGATTTAGCTATATTGTCCAAGAACCACAACTAGGAATCGCTCATGCGATAAGTGTATCAAGGGAATATATTGGTGATGAGCCATTTGTCGTATATCTGGGCGATAATATATTAAAGGAGGGCATAACACAATTTAAGAAAGAATTTGAGTCAGAAGATTATGATGCCCTAATTTTATTGGCATATACAAGGGATCCAACCAGATTTGGAGTGGCCGAAATAAAAGATGGAAAAGTAGTCAGACTCGTGGAGAAGCCAAAAGAGCCTCCAAGCAACTATGCACTCGTTGGTGTATATTTCTTTCGGGAGAAGATATTCGAGGCCATCAAACATCTAAAGCCTTCATGGCGGGGCGAGCTCGAGATAACGGACGCTATTCAGTGGCTCATAGACAATAACTATAAGGTCGAACATAGGATAATTAGGGGCTGGTGGAAAGATACTGGAAAACCAAGGGATCTACTTGAGGCGCTATACCTTATATTAGACACACTAGAAGAAGAAATACATGGGGAAATTTCAGAGGATGCCGAGATATTAGGTAGAGTACACATAGGCGAAAATACAAGGGTTCTGGAGAACACCACGATAAGGGGCCCAGTCTACATAGGGGATAACTGCACCATAGGACCTAATACATTTATTGGACCATATACATCTATAGAGGACAATGTAAAAATTGTTGGTGGTGAGATCCTAGGCTCCCTCATAATGGTTGGAGCACAACTGGATCTTGCGGATGATGTTAGAATCGTTGATAGTATAATAGGCGCAAACGCTTTGGTTATCAAGAGATCATCCAGAAAAAGGGGCCTCAGACTAATTATCGGCGAGACAAGTATGATAGAGTTCTAATACTGCATGTCATTATTGATGAAGCAATTTTTGTCGACGAATTCACTCAATATGACCGTCGCACTGATTCTTAGATTTTTGATGGGGTTTCGGAATCACCGACAGGGGACTAGAATCAGAAAGCAAAATTTTCAGAACCTCCATTGTTGGTATCTCTGTGGTATCATTCCTATAAAATGGAGAATAATAGAATACTATAGTGAAGTGTAGGCCGTGTGATGTGGATGGATAAACGAAACATGATACTTATAACTATTGATGCGCTACGTGCGGATCATGTGGGCTATTATGGATACCCAAGAAAAACAACGCCATTCATCGATAAGCTAGCTTCGAAGTCTGTTGTCTATAAAAATGCATATTCCACTGGGCCGTACACGAAGCCGGCGTTCAAATCTATATTTACTGGGCATCTACCATTTAGTAAGGGTGGTTACGATAACATCTATTATCTAGTCACGATGGCTCAGATATTCAGGGAGAACGGGTATATCACGATAGGTTTCCCCAACACACCAGTACTCTCCCGTATCTATGGCTTTTCTAGGGGTTTTAAATTCTATATGGAGATGAAGTATAGAGAGCCAATCAAGCGAAAAATTATGCGTATAAAGTATGTTGGGCCGATCGTCGAGAAGATATTGTATAGAATGGTCAAAAAACTTCCATTAAAATTTAAGAGACGCCACTACATGGATGCCCAGCAATTTGTAGGGTTTATTAGAGAGTTCCTCGAGAAGGCTAAAAGCATTATTAGACATAGAAACTTTTTCATGTGGTTTCATTTTATGGACCCGCATAGTCCATACATGCCTCCATACCTGAGATACTGTCTACTAGTTGATGGTGATGAAATAACACTTGCGGAGGCGAGACACTACAACAAATTGTTGGCAAAATTCCTTCATGGAGTAGATGTAAACATAACCTCGAGAGTTGTCCAAAAATTCAGAAGCCTATATGATGGCGAGATAAGATACCTTGATGATAATCTTGAAGTACTCTGGAATACACTCGACGAGTATGACTTATTGGATGACACGGTGGTTGTGCTTGTCTCTGACCACGGAGATGAATTCTACGAGCATGGGGGCTTGGGACATACTGGGAGAAAATTCATTACTCATATGTATAACGAACTTCTCCATGTACCACTGATAATCTATTCTAATGCTTTATCCCGGAGAGATATAGATAAATATGTATCGACATTAGATTTGTTCTTCACGGTATTACACCTAGTTGGAGTAAGAAAGAAAGTGAAGACCGAAAGCTTGATGCTTCCGCTGTACAATGATGATTATAAGAGAATAATACTTCTAAGCGAGGCATCATATTACAATCGATTTAGGATGTCCTGCCGAATAAGGTACGATGAGAGACGAGCCGTCTCTGCGATATTATACCCATGGAAGTACATATTATATGAATCAACACCCCCAAGGGAAGAACTATACAACCTAAGGAAGGACCCGTATGAAAAGACCAATGTTGCCACCGTACACAGAGATGTAACTAGTATGTTTAGGGAATATGTTAAAAAGAGAATAAAACATACTAGACGCACGCATTATAGGTATTGGAGACTATTAGAGAGAAAGAAATGAGGAGCTACAGTATGGCTATTGCAATCAGTGGTGATTCCAACGCAAGAGAGTATGAATATCGAGGGCAAGCTCTCTAGGATAACGGTTAAAGCTACATCATACGGCGTATTAATGGTTATGCTATCCAAGATACTGTTGGTAATACTGTCGTACAGCCTGCTTGCAAGACTCCTAACCAGAGAGGAAGTCGGCATTATCCTTACATTAACCTCATTTATGTTTATATCACTATCCATGTCTAGTCTTGGGTTTAACCTAGCATATACAAGACTTGGGACAGAATGCGTCGTAAAAAATAGTATTGCCGAATTGGGGGCACTTACCTCAGTATATCTAAGACTTACCATACTGATTTGTGTACCAATATCCTTCCTCTCTCTCGTGATCCTAGATGCGCTTAGTCGCTGGGTAGTCCCAATGTATTTACTAATGATAGCCGCTGTCTTCATAATGATAAGGGTTGTCTTAAGAGTATATGTTATGCGGCCAAGAATTTATATGGACCTAGAAAAGTTCCAAATACTAAACAATATACCACTACTGATAGTTCCAGTGGGAATTATCGCTGGTGCGATTACTCAAAACATTATGCTTATTGCCTTGATATGGACACTCTTAGGATCTATATTCTTTGTCTATGTAGTCGTCTCTACCCGTTCCTATAAAGTGTGTCCAGAATCTCAGTTCAATAACGATCCTAATCCAGTTATCCGAGAATTCTATAGGCTAATACTACCTATCGCACTTGTATCAGCACTAATACCATTAAACAATAGGATAGACTCACTATTCATTACACTATTAGTACCACTAGATGTTGTCGCCGTATATCTAGCTGTGTCAAGATTTGGGCTTCTGATCTCAGAAGTGTCTCGGCCCGCTATAGCATCAATATTTAGTTCATTAACACATACCCGTGCTCGTGACGTGGAGATATTTAATAGATCGCTCGGTGTGACGCTTAGATATGCATTTTTGATTTTATCGATGCTTCTTGTTGGTTCTATACCGATAGCAAATCAACTGATAACACTTCTACTAGGAGCCAATTATGCTATTGGCTATATGATCCTTCCACTATTCATGGTGATAGGAGTAATAACGATTATTGCTTCATTGCTATATAATATAAGCATAGTACTAGGAAGGGTACGTAAATATCTCCTTGTCCTTGTATCTGCCTTATTAATACGTTTAGCCCTATATATAGGGCTATTGCTCTATGGAAACCCAACTAATATATGGACACCATTGCTATTAGCGCTACTTGTTATGGTATCACACTTGCTTCTTCTGATATTCCTCGTGATAGCTTTTAAAGATATTTTCTCAAACAATCTTATCGATGTTCTAAAAATCACAATACTAGTTGTGCCATTATCCATACTTGCCACTATTGCATCTAACTATAGGTTCATCCTAAGGATTACAATAGCAGTAACATTGCCACTATTCCTTCTTATATCCTCTGCATATCTCAAGTACTTTAAGCCAATAGATATACTAATTCTCAGAAAAATCCTACCAAGAAAACTTGCATTTGTTATCAAGGTCCTAGAGAAACTAGCGAGATAATGTATAGTTATTCTATATTAGTGATTACGTTTCTTGAGGAATTGATATGCCCGGATATATACCTCAATGTGCTTCTCAGCGGCTTTCTCCCATGTAAATTCTCTTGCCCTACTGATACTTTTTTTGGAGATTTTGTCGCGTAGGTCATCATCTGTTAGCAAAAGGTATATAGCTTCGGCAAGCTCATAGGCATCGTATGGATTTACCGTTATGGCGGCATCTCCTGCTATTTCAGGGCATGCATAAATGTTAGATGTGATTACTGGGCATCCACAGGCCATGGCCTCCAATATTGGCATACCAAAGCTCTCATGGAGGGATGGAAAAACAAACAATTTTGCTGCATTGTAAAATATTGGCAAGTCTTCATATGGTACATAACCAACGAATACTATATCTGATGACAGCCCAAGTCTATGTATCGCTGTTATTAGTGATCTTGGTTGTTTCCCCAAAATTACGAGCTTTTCTTTAACCCCATACCTTTTCTTGAGCAACAGAAAAGCCTTGATTATCCTCTTCACATTTTTCTTTGGCTGATATAAACTTGCGTGTAATATGAAATCATAATCAACCCCATACTTAGTTCTAACAAATTCGCGAGCATTCTCTCTATTTATTGGCCTAAATGTTTTATGATCCACGCCATGATGAACTACATATATATGTTCCAGTGGGATATTTAGTGTTCTAGCCATGTTACGCTTAGCTGATTCTGAGACCGTAATTATGAACCTGACGTACTTACCGAAAAACATCCTCCATTTCAGTGCATCGATCCTTGCTTGGACATATCTAACATATTTCCATCCCTCATAGTGAACACGTGGGGATAACACGAGAGGAGATACACCATGCAGTGTAACAATAACTCTGTGATCTCCAAAAAATGCCAGCGATGGTGCCTCCGCGCCACTTAGATGTGGAATATGCAACAAATCTACACCACGTCTCTTCAAAAGTCGCCTAATCAACATATTTCTCAAGAAATTATATGCTACTTTACCCCCATACAATATGCCCATAGTGGCTATATTCCTACTCTTTATCTTTCCTGGAAATGGAATTATTATTTCATCAATATGAGGGTTGTCTGGATATAGGGTATTACCATGATGAATAATTATTAGCCTAAATTCATCCCCAAGTTTATCAAGAAGTCTTTTTGCTACGCATTCAAGGATGTTTCTAATGTAGTTCTTTATGCTCATCGCGCCATATTCCATGGCGTCTGCTAGTATGGCAACCCTGATCATGCACACACCATATACAGTTCATATGGCCCAGAGCTAATGTTTTTTCTTTGCTATCCTGAATACCTTTAGTAGACGTTTGAGTCTATACAAATTTTTGTCTAGAGACTCTGTGTCTAGTTGGCTCATTATTTTTTTTGCTATGCAATGGCTTGTGTCAAAATAGTATGGGGCGAACAAATTCATTACATATAGCATTATTGGTGTCACATCATATATTGTCATTTCATTCAGCGGCAAATACTCCATCATTTTTCTTAACTCTGGCGAGCTCGCTACATATGAGAATATGGCGTTATATCCATGATTTAGTGTGTTAACCCGACTCCATATTGTTAATCCCCAAGTACTTAACTGAACAAATTCGCGTGGGATTATTACTATGTCTGGAGCATTGCCAACATGTGGGCCCCAGTATAGGATGTCATTGGTGAAAAATTTAACGAATGGAAATCTGTTACCCTTATTGAGGATGCTCCTCTTTATGGCATCATATTTTTCGCCTTTTTGTATGTATAGACCGAGACTTGTGGGTTCAATAAACATAACTAAACCGCCTCTATGTTTTGTGCCTCCTCGCTTTAATCTTTTTCCTGCCTTCTTGGCGATTGATAAAATTCTCCTAAGTATGTTTGGCCCCAAATTCGTCCTCAACTGGTAATACACTTTGAATGGAAACTTTAGATTCGCCAGCCCCATACCTTCAAGAAAATTGTACACTCTGAAGGCCAGAGTTTTCCTAGAGAAGTTGTGGTCGCTTCCAATAAATACGATATCTGAGCTCTTAATTACAAAGCCTATAAACCTATCTATCGCTCTAAATATCTCCATAGCATAGCCACGAACGTTCTCGTCGAACAGCCATAGTTTTTTGAATCGAACATGATGGAGTATCCAATCGAATACACTAAAAACAATAAAGAGACAGTCCCATTCATATTCTTCAAGCAACTGATAGTATATGGCGATTCTACCCTCAATATACATTCTCAACATATTCATGTATCCCTTCACTGATGACGCTTCATACCATTCGCTTGGGGGATTCATGCCAACATATTTCCCATATGTGGGATCCCCTCTAAGTCTAGAATCTATGGACTCTGGGAAGATCTTCTGAACTGGAGACGTCCAATCGGACACAATTATCATGTTTCTGTACCCATGTATGTAGCGTATAGGATAAGTAAAGGGCACATTCATGAGTATACTCCTCAGACCATGAGCATTTGCGATCTCGAAGATCCTTGGTGCCGCAATATCCCTAGATGTATTCACCTCAAACCCCACAATCTTGCCATAATCGTCGAGCCTTGGTTTAAAGAATCCAAATACTCCATGTTTCCCCGGATTAACTCCAGAGAATATGGAAGTCCACGCTAGAGGGGTATATGGTGGGATGGCTCTAAACTCCACTATGTGTTTCATAAGTTCCTTCATATACTTCAGGTTGAATCGCTCAATAATACTTCTAAGAAAACTCTTACCGACACCATCAAGACCCAAAAATGCTATCTTTGGCACATCCTTGCTCATCGACAGTACCTCCACAACTCAGCGATATCCATAACAACAATTCTGAGGGATTAAACCCCCAGTACACTTAGGCTAATGCATATTTCCGAATTCATGTTTTAAAATACATTTTTATTCAGCATCAAACGTAATGCTTCAGTGAAAAGTACCGCCTAAATCCCACGGCGGGGATATGGTGGGATAGTGTTGTGCTTAAGAATATTAGCATGGAGACCCCAAGGAAATCCTCACTATTGGCCCCCCTTATGGTTCAAGAAAAACCGATCTCTATGAGTTAACCTCAAGTCTGTTTTTATGTGAAGTAGGAATTCTGCTATAATGCTAGCAATGCTTCTTCTTTTTTCACTCTGCCGGTTTTTGGATCAACAACTAAGCCAAAGATTTCTAAAGCAGTTGCTCCAAAAACTTCCTTGTCATCCTGTTCCGCGAATACAACTGGGATAGGCATTTTTAGGGAATCGAATTCTGCCTCTATGCTCCCAATTTCCCTTATGATTTTTCTTTCCTCGATAGTAACGAAAACCTGTTTTCCACGTGGCCTCACACCCAATTCTTCTAGGATTTCGTGCCTAATCCAAGCGAACATTGGGCCTGTATCAACTATAAGGCGAAGGATTTTTTCCCTTTTGTCTCCAATAAGCTTTATTGTTATGTATGTCTTGCCCAACAATGACACCCCCTAATCAATTAAAACATGACCAATAATATAAGAAGCCATGGTAAGGATTGGGGGACATGTGTTGAAGTAAGAGCAAAAGTCACAATACTAACAATCTGGTATATCTTCCCTCATGTATGACTAGACATATTTGTGTGTTTAAAATTATTTTTCAAAAAATTTTTTGTAATGTGTAGAGGCGTTAAGCGTGGATTTATTCTCGATGCCTAATGTGGCCTATGGAATCAGGCTAATCTATCCTCAGAATTGGAGATATATGAGTCCACCTGATAGGCCACTGAGGTATGCCGTGAACAAGAATAAAGATATTGCCATAGTGGCTGCTGTCCTACCATTAGACCTTGTGGAGAGGGGCCTGAGGGCTATATCCACATATATCCTAGATACTATATTTAAGGTTAGAGTTTCTTCAGTAGAAGTCATCTCAAACGTTGAGGATCAAGGTAAACCTCGCCGAACATTCAAGGTGGCGCTAAATACTAGTGGGGGCAAATATATTGTTGAAGGCATCGTCGAACTGGTATTTCATGGATCTGGTGAAAAGGCATATAGTGAATACTTTCTAAAATGCATATCATATAAGGAAGGAAAAAACATAAGTAGCCTTATCCCCCTACTGGATAAGATAGACAAGACAGATCCAGGTATTCCAATAGGAGCGCCCCTTAAGATGTTTTCATGGATCTGGCAGACCCAGCCAAACAAAGTATCTGAACTCGCTACTTTCTTTGCCCCCAAACCCACAATAGTAGCCCCAATGCAGGACGGAGTCATGGGAATTATCGGACCACTAACATTCTCAGTTAAGGTGTTTAGAATGTCCCAGAGACTTATAGATGAATACATGGTTGATGGATACCTCAGGGAGGCGCTAGCAACAATGAATATTCAATGTGGAGAAATACAGCATACTGCGGGCGAGAAAGAATTGACTGGTAGGACTGTGGCTTCTGGTTTTACAGCCGAAACACACGTTAGGTGGAGTAATCCCATTGAAGACGATGAGGTGGTGGTAAGCGCCTTCACATTTGTTTACCCCAAGGATGCAGAGTATGGAGCTAGGAAAATAATTATAGTCATCTTATCGACATGGCGGTTAACGCCAGACCTCTTCGGCATGCTCTTCCCACTAATCCCGGCTTCTATAGTGACGAGTATTAGGCCTATGTCCCCCCCTCCAAAGCCACGGACCTATAGGCCGACACCACAATCCAAATCCATCAAGATGTCTAATTCCACCAAGAAAGGGATGGATATCGAGGAGTGCAAACGCAAGATAAGGTTTCTGAAGATGAAGATAGTTGATGTCAAAAGGAGGCTCAGGCTGCTTGATTATGATTACAAGACACAAAAGGAGGTTCTTGAGGTTGGCAAGACAAGTGATGTAATTACGGGCATGTATACTTTTGTGAATCCAGCCGGTAAGACGCGGTATGTATACTCTAGGGCGCGCTCACCCATTGTAGGGGATAGATTCTGGGAACATAAGAACAAGGTCTTCATGCCTGAAAACAAGGCAATATTTTCCACAGGAAAAATGTTTGCACCACACCCCAAACATGAGTTCAGAGAACTCAAATGGAAACGCAGAGAGGATGAGAAGAAACTTGAAGCGGAGTACAGACACAAGAGAAGAGAACTAGAAGAAGAGCTCAGAAGATTAGAGGAAGAACTCAGAAGATATCAAAGCATGTGTGAGTAGAACATAATTCTAAATCACTTTAAATCCAAACAATACTATTCTAAGATTAGATATGTGGCAGGGTTAAATACCATGAGTAGGACGATATTTTTACTCTGTATAATGTTGCTATCGATCACCGTGACCAATCCTAGCAATCATAGAGTCGAGACTAATGCAGATCAAGAGAAAATAGGTAAGCTCTTGCTTAAGCCATTGATGACAAGGGACACTAACAGGATTGACGTTATACCTCATGGAAAAATCAAGCTAAGATTTAAAACAACGACAAATTCTGGATCGATTTACAAGGACTATGAGATTCGCTTTAATTTTTCGTCATTCCATATAGTGGGCAATGCAACAAAATTTGTCATATATGGCCCAGATAGACTGATATATGGAGCCCCCCTACATCCCCCGGTCTCCTATACCATAAAGGAGATAGCATTACCAATGGGCCTGAAGTGTGTGGATGTGGAGACTATTGATCTGGACGCCATTGTTATTGAGGTTCCAAATATTGCGCGACAACCCCAGGGCATAATTTTCAATATTACAAACTACACGAAGGAATTCGAAAGAATAAACAAAATCCCCCCTGTCGAAAGCGGTATCTATCCCAGAGAACCTGTTCTTAACTGGATGAATGATGATGGTAAACTAAGAATAATGTTGGCAACAATAATGTATAACCTAACAAGTAACGAGGCATATCTGCTCCAAAAAATTCATATAAGGGTATATCTTGAGGAAATGCCTCCCGTTCTAGGGAACCGAGATTTTGATTGTGTCGATGCCATTATCATAGTATCTCCGAGATACTATGAATACGCAGTGAATTTCTCTCTCTACCATCCCGAGTACAATATAGGTATAGTTAATACAGACTGGATATTTCAAAATTTTGATGAAGCTGAAATGCCCTCACTATCTGGGTTTGCTAGTGGCAATCAGCCTCTCAGGAATGTACTAGCATCAAAATATAATTATAGCCTAGCACTAAGAATAATTAGTTTCTTGCGAAGCATTAGGAACTCCAGCGTAAAGTATATCATATTGATGGGGAATGTAATAGATGTCCCTCCTAGCTATTACTATTGGGACAGTTGCTTTTATGCATATTATAAGAATGCTGAGCAGTCTTGGATACCGACCGATATATTTTATGCTTCTCCCGATTATGATTATTATCCAGAATTTGCAGTCTCAAGGATACCATTTATAGGCGAACAGGATATAAGTACATACATAAACAAGGTGAAGAACTGGCTATATGAATTCTACAACAACAAGACATGGGTAAAGAAGATTGCCGTCGTGGGTGGAATGCCCTTTGGTACGCTATATTATTCAGGCGAAGCTACGATACTAGATATTATAAATTCGGGATACTTGGGTAATTTGACAATAGAGAAGTATTTTGAAACCAATGCCAAGTATACCACAGAGAATGTAAGAATGCTATACAAAGGCGGAAGAATATTCATACTGCAGTTTTCACATGGAACAGAGACATCTTTCGTAAAACTATCAAAATTTGATCATCGATGGATAAAGCTAATAGATAACAGATACCTAGATACACTTCAGGACGCTAGTCAATTGCCGATAGTTGTCGCTCCAGCATGCTCCTCTGGTGCATATGATTATGGAATATTTGATGGCAATCTGAAACACTCCTTCTCACAAGCCATGATATTTTCAAGAGCTGGTGGAATAGCGTATGTTGGAATGTCGAGGATAGCGTATGGCGCCCTCTCATTTTATTTTGATAATGGCCTGCTGAAGGCCCCATATCTATTATTTGCACAGGCCTTCCTGAAGCTATTCTTTGAGGCAATCTATGAGAACTCTAGTACCCTAGGGGAAGCATTCAAATACGCCATAAGGGAATATGCCTTCCGTAACAACATGTGGTACTCGGAAAACTTGAGAACATTAATGGAAGCGATGATTGTTGGAGATCCACTTCTGCCTTTACCTAGACTTGTGCGCTTAGGAGATCCACCAAAAGTGGATGTCCTTAGGGAAAGTAGAAGATGGATAACCATACCGCTTACATTTGGTCAGGCAACAGAGTACAAGGAGTCCAATATTATCGAGTTAAATGTAACTGACTCTGATTTAGTGGAATATGTGCTTGTTTCGCCCATGTTCACCAAAAGTTTTTCCGAGCCGTTCGCTAGGACTACGTATATGAATGCGTCGCCAATTGGCATAGCTCCACCTTCTGGTGGTGTGTACATACTGAAAATAATTGATGAAACTGGAATGGAGCAAAGGATGTATATTAGGGGTAAGGGAGCCGAGTTCAAAAACATTACAATTGAGCTACTGGATACTGATGGGAATGGTAAGTTTGAATTTATGAGAATCAACACGACAATAGATTTTGGATATTATTCCATAGATACAACGATATGGGGTTTTAGGGCTTGGTTGTTTTTTAGTTATGCGAATGAAGGGAAGAATAGAATAAATCAGAACATATACATAAGATCTGCCGATATCGGAGAGCAAACATTGACATTTATGTTTGATAATGGCCCTCTAGCAGGCGATGGCGGGGTCCTCAAAATTAACTACTATTTCTTTAGCTGGTGGCCTTGGCTGTATACTTGGTGGTATTCTGGGCCGGGTATATGGACTGAGTTCAGAATAGAGATTATAGTTTCTGTACCACCAAATTCTCTTGAGAGCGCGATCTCTATAGTTCTTGAGGATATAGAGCCCCGTAGTGTGGATGGGGATACGGGTATAGAGGTTGTGGACTTATACTTCAGGATAAAGCTCAACTTTAGGATTGACGGTTATATAGAAGCCATGCTATACTTAAGGAGATATGTTATCGGGGAGAGTGGAGGACGAGTATATCTTCTCTCATCATTCTTGCCTTACATAATCCATTCCTACAAACAAGAAGTCCTCATAAAATATGCCTGGGGCTTGAGGTCATGGTACAGCAGGGGTAGTTGGGGTAAGCCACCGACTGAGGAAGAGGCGCTAATAACGCACTATTATTCATTTTCGGTATCTTTAAGAACAAGGGAGCATCGGTTGGCAGTGTTAACAATGTCTCCACAAAGAATCTATGAGCTAGATAATTTGACCTCGGATGACTCAGATACAAAAGACATAATAATTGAGAAGGTATATGCGGCTCAGATCTTTGACCCAGTGAAAAATGTATCTGATATACGAGTTACAATGGCTGGATATTCGATATATCCTCATTTTGAAAGGACAGAAATGTTGATACAAAAGAAGGTTGATGACTCATGGCAGACAATATATACAAAGGAATTAGCGATGGGCATATTTATCTTCTACTGGCCAGGTGTAAGTACGGAGTTCAAGATCTGTAACATACCCGTGGAATTTTTAGGTGAGGGAGAATTCAGAGTATTAATAAGGGCATATAAATATGTGGGATCAAACAAGGTAATCTTGGCACAACAATCGGCAGAGTTCAATGTCACACAGACCTATAATTCATTTATAGAATCCCTAGAGACAAGACTCGTTGATAGGGATGGTGATGGGCAATATGGCCATATAGATATTAGCATAAAATTATATAAGGGCTTCGATGAGGTCAGTATAAGTTATGATGTGTCTTATTCCGTTGATGGTACTGAGACTAGAATCGCAAAGGATACTATTAGGAGACATATAACCAATAGCATAGATATATCGATTGGTATTAGAGGAGACGTCCTGGAGGATATAGAGAATTTCTCACTGATAATAAGACTTAAGATATCATGCAAAAACGCAGAATACATGCATACGATACCTATAAGCAGGGAGATAGTTATGGATAACTTGACTGGGGATTATTTTGAGGACTCCCTAATGGATTCCGATAAGTCATTCTTTCCCGCAATAATCATTAGGAATATGCCATATATAGTCAACAAGAGCTATGTTGATTTTGGTGTTATGATATATTCGCTATACTCCATGTACTCACACATGCTTATTATGGTGGACAGCGTGTGTGTCTACAATATATCCGAGTACAATGATACAATAATGCTAGATGTATTTTGTACAGGTCTTAGTGAAGGTGAACATAATTTAACTATAGCGGTGACGGGGGCTAATAAGATATCGATAATCCACAATTTCATTGTTGATCTGTCCCCTCCGATCGTAAATCTTACCCTAAGAAGCCCTTGGAGGGAACTAGCATTGGAGTGGAGTACTAGTGACTTGTCAGGGGTAAGTAGGGTAGAGATATATCTTAACAACACACTAATATTTACGTCCAACATGCAGTCTGGTGAGGTTAATCTGTGTATCGAGGATGGCGAATATGAGGTAATGGTGGTTTTCTACGATTTGGCTGGTTGGTCAACATCAATTAATAAAAGTGTCATAATAGACAGCAAGCCCCCAAGGATTATACTTATGGAGCCCAATACCACAGATATTACCACGGACGTCGATCAAATCAATATTTCTTGGGAGATCGTGGACGAGGTCCCTATAGGATCTACTAGACTAATAATAGATTACGTACATATATTGTATCCCGCCAAACCCCACATAACACTAAGTCTCCACACTGGGGAAAACATCATTATCATAGAGGCAATAGACATTGCTGGGAATAGCAATAGGATAGTCATATCAATACTAGTTTCACCATCACCAAGGGACGGCGATGCTATAGATCAAGATGGATGTGAAGAATGTTGCGGATTTAACGAAAGTATTTCATACACCCCTAAAAATTTTGATGTATGTAAAATATCCCCCGATATAATAATGGCGACTATACAATCACTGTTTCTATCGATACTATTACTAGCGACGATAATGTGTATTAAGAAAGCCTATAAAAGAGTTATTCGTCCTCTAGCGAGTCATCAAAGAAAGTCCTGAAAAATTTATCGGCGAGTCCTCTCCACATATGCATGGTATATGCTTGGAGTTGAAGAATCTTTGCCCAAGCCTCCATAATTCTCTGCGCATCCTCCTCAGAGAATACTTCTGGATTCAACTCTATTGTGTGTTTGTAGAAGAGCTCATCGCCGTAGAGTATTCGTATCTCCATGACAAAGGGCGACTTTTTCACAACATCGATCCTTATGTCTTCTTCCTCACTCAATTTCGATACCATACACAATCTACATCAATAAACTTATAATTAGTAATATAATAACTCATAATGACTTTATGAAGAAGTATCCAATCTTTTTACTTAGCGTATATGATGTATTCTATTTTATTTGAATACGAATATTATTACATCGTAGTCGATTATACGCTAGGGATATTATTTTAATATAATATTTCGTATTTGATTAATTCGTAATATTGTTAGTATTAATAAGGAGGTGTATAATTATGGGTATAAGAAGATTTTTAAAAATTCTAAGGAATCCTTGGCTGTTTCGTCTTGTGAGAAAATCTAACATTATGAGGCTAGTGAGAGAGCAGAAGAAATATGTATTGTTATCCAAGGATGAGCAAGCTCAAGTTCTAATTGATGAGTTTAAAGAAGCTATAAGGGAGACTAGTTTTGTCCGTGAGAATTATCCAGAGTTGCTCAGTGTGGAGTCTCCTGAGGATTTAATATCTATAAAGATATCTAAAGATTATCCAGATGAACATAAGTTTAAGCCTTATAAGAAATATATATTTGGATATGCATATACTAGTGGGACGTCCTTAGGAAAGCCTAAGAAGATATTCTTTCCATTGACTAAGAAATCCATGGAACTACTATTAAAATCCGCACCTACTTTTGCGGCTATAGTATTTCTGGAGAAAGATAAACTATTATTTAACCGGGGAATCTCTGTTGTTGAGTGTGGTTTGGCCTCGCATACTTTTGATATACTGCCTAAGCTCGTAGCAAAAAAAGTCCACACAATTTTAAGAGGAAAAGAAAAAGTGGAAGATGTCTTCAGGAAATTGAAGGGGAAATATGATATGATCGTTGGTGAACTACCCGCAAGCATTACTCTCCTAAAACTAATGAAGAAGTACCCAGAAAAACTAGCTAAGGATGTAACCTTTTGT
>CAZWPQ010000004.1:0-68793 GCA_964636085.1 uncultured Nitrososphaerota archaeon | reverse complement strand
GCGGTATATTCACTAAAGAATACCTCGAAATAGCGAAGGAGGTTATGGATGTTGCCGGTGTCGATTTAGAAGTAATAAATATATATGGATCGACTGAAGGGCATTTCGGCGGCGTTGCTGTATACATAAACAAGTCGAACCCCTATTTTACAGAGCCGCCAAAAATAAAGCCCATATACATAAGCAGTTTTTACCTGGGAGCAGAAATACCTAGGTACCCACTAGAAGTTCCCGAGTACCCCAAGAATCTATATCATAGGATGCAGAAGGGTGAAGAGTTTTGCCTCGTTGTTACAGCAGCATCCGCATTTTCGGTACCTAACTATTTCATTGGCGATATAGCGGTACTAGAGGATGGCGGAATAAATGTTATTGGAAGATATATTAGGAGGGTCTCAGGATTGCCAGTCGTTGGGGAGGCCTATACAAGCCCAGTAATAAGGGCATCTGGGGTAGTTATAAAACAGACATTTAGTGAGGTAATATCAAAGGTTGTGGGCTCATCAGTCTTTATGGCTATAGTATCCTCAACAGAGCGTGGGGCAAGGCTGGATGTTTATGTGGAAGACGAAAAATCTATTCCCTCTGATGCAGTAAATAAACTTATAGAACTAACTCAAAAAAGCCCTGGCAACTCATATTTGATAAGGGACATAGAGGAGGGTGTCTTGAACATCGAATTTAAAATTGCTAAAGGAATAAAAGAATTCTATGCAAAGTCGGGAGAAAGATTTAAAATATTCCAACTACTATAAAGAACTAAGGGTAAACAATGAATATAGCACCCATGATGATTGGTATATCCATACTATTGTTAGCCATAGGCAAGGCTGCACAAGTGAAAAAACTATGGATGCATGGATTCTTATTCGTTAATGTACCATTAAGTGAGATCCTAATATCATTAGGGTATCAGCAATCATATAAATTAGGTTACATTACTCTTAAAGTGTTAGAGATATTGGGCTTGATCTCCTATATTGTGTTGCTATGTTTATCTTCTAGAATATTAGAATTCGAAGAGCGATTCGTAATATATCTTGGGGCGCCTCTAGTGCTTATCTATCTAATAAATAGATACATTGGAGTTGTGACCGGAGCATTGCTAGCAATGATATTATCGTCATTGACAGTGGAGGATATATTTAGACTAAACAAGCTTCAGGGAATACTATTGGGGGTCTTTGTGGGTGGTTTTGTTGGCTTAGGACTAATTGTGTGGTCTTTATCGCCGCTTGCTCTGTCTATACTGTTTGTTTTTCCATATATCTACATATTGAGAGAGGCACGTGATGGAATTATAATTGATGAAATGGATAGAATAGGTGTTATAAGTGCTGGCCGGGTCGGATCTAGGATTACTGATTTGATTAACTTCGTTGAAGAGGAACTAGAAACAACTGTTAGAATAATTGCCGCTGATGAGAAGATATATTTGTGTTCTAAACAAAAGTTGTTTAGATTGGACGAGGGTAATCCTGATACCCAAGCGATAATAAGGAATGTATCTATTGAAGAGCTATACGAGGTATAGATTATGAATTTCTTCATGTATGTTTTATTGCCATCTGTAATAATTTTTTCTTTAGCTACAGTGAAGGTAATACTGCTAAAAGAGCAACTATTTGTATATCTGAAGTTAGTAACAGTATTTGCTCTACTAGGTGTGCTATTTAAAATACTTGCGCTTCAAGAAAGCGACCCTATGTTTGTTAGGTTATACTTAGCAGTAACATTACTTGTTGGCGTATTTATGGCCGCGCAATTAAACAGGGTGAGCATCCGAAACCCCTTTTTAAATCTTCTAACATCGATTCTTTTTATAGCGTCTGTAATAGAGGTCTTCTCGGTACCTGACGCCTATATAGACCCCGAATACACGGTTCTTCCTTTAAGAAATGGAACTATGGTATTCTGTAGCTTAGAGATGATGGTGCTGTCAATAATGGCCACTAAGAGAATAATTGGGCTCAAAAAATATTTTGGTAGGCTAATAAAATGGGAAGAGAAAAATGTGATAGCTTTAGTCATATTATCAGCGATTATCACAATAATACTTATGTTATTCTGGGTTTCAATATGGATAGGTGTATCTCCATTCTTTATCTGGCTCAACTATTTCTTTATACTAAGTATGGCATCTATGTTGCTTAGTCTAAGCATTGCAATTTCGTCAAATCCATTCTTTGTATCCTTCACAGGCATAGAAGGCATAGCCGTGGTGTTTGGTGGAGTAACACTCGCATCAATAGGAAGAATACCGGACGGACTTATCATAGGCCTGGAAAACGCCATGTTTAACTCTCTAAGAATAATATCTAAGGATAAAATCCTCATATACTGGAGAACAACCATAGAATTTAAAGGAGAAAGAAGAAAACTATCACTACTAATGTTAGGGAGATACCTAGAAAAAAGCGGAGAGATGTTCTTCAATCTCCTATCGTCGAATATAAAGGATAGACTAACAAAAGACTATCTCCTCACAAAGAAACTAATGGATCTCGAATACTTCATAAAACAGATCGAGTCATCATTACCACCAAGATTCCTCAGAGAAGAGTTTAAATATACGATAGAAATATTCAGGAAATCTCTTAGGTAAAAATATTTCTTAACAATATATATATACGTCTCTCAAGCACCTGATAGTATTCTCTAAGGTGCATACAGGTATCATCAATTCTTATTCATTTTAATTAAATTTAATTAAATTTAATGAATTTTAATGGAATCAAATTAGAAATATGGAAGTGTGCTGGGTATGTCGTCGCTTATACACCTCCTAGCGACGAGTTTTATTGTAGGAATTGTAGGTTTTGCTCTAGGAGGTGGATACGGGACAATACTGGTGCCTGTGTTGATATTATATGGTTATGAGCCTAAGGTAGCTATATTATCTGTACTAATCTGTCAGTTTATAGGAGAAACATTGGCCGCTTATCTTCACCATAAGTTTGGGGTTGCTAATTTCAATTATGGTTCGCATGAAATAAAGAATGGTGTTGTTCTGGGGATATGTGGGATTATTGGATCATTGAGCGTTTTCATTGTTGTTTCGATTAGTAGCGACATACTAATCGTATATAATGTCATTACACTTATCTGTCTTGGTCTGGTCGTCACTTTTGCTAGGATTCCCATGGTAGAGCATCATATTTCCATGGCGAAGGTATCGGTCATTGGTACTTTTGCTTCAGTAAACAAGGCCTTGACTGGAGGTAACTATGGCCCAACGGTGCTTGCTGGTTCTGTAATAATCGGGGCTAACATAAAGAAAACAGTGGCGACAATTTCATTGGCGGAGGCCATAGCGTGTGCATTTGCTATAATTGGCTATATATGTAGTGGAATATTTGTGGAAGTAAGGATACTAGCAGTGATGTGTCTGGGCACAATACTCTCCGTTATACCGTCAGTTTTCTTGGTTAAAAATGCCTCGCAGTGTTTCTTAAAGAAGTTTATTGGATTAATAATGATATTACTGGGAATGGCTCTATGGATAAATAATTTTTACCTATAAATAACAAACAATATATTCATCACAGGTATCCTAGTGCCTTGAGAGCCCTAATTATTCTATCGGGGGCCGATGATCTTTGTCCCTCACCTTGGAGGGATACGAAAAATTCTCTTAAGAGCCAAGTAACAAAATCGCTAACGGACTTAAAGCCAGTTCCCTTTATAAACTCCTGTATTTTATCATATAGGACCTGCGGTATGGATACAGTGGTGTATTTCCTATACTGCTTATCTTTTTGAGACTCCCTCAATACCATCTACCCCAACCAATAATGTTGCTTAATTGATCGCTATAGAAATAATAGACTATTGTTTTTATATAAATCACATCGTCCTCAGCATATTCGGCCATCGACTGGTTTGCATGTGTATCATAGGAACTCGTATACGTAATTTCTTAGTGCCCTTACGTTGGTAAACATCTTATCGTAGAATATGGTTCTATATGGAGCATCCCTAAAATATTTTGCCAACTTATTATCCACGATTGCTATTAGGTTCCTAATTCCCCCATAATAGATGGAGTCCAGTTTCTCCTTTTTCTTCTTCGCATATTTTTCGGTCCAAAACCCAACGAGCTCTATGTAGACACTTTTGTTTCCTTTTCTTACTGTGAAATCAGGGATAAATAGTCTCCCATCCGGAGACTCTACTATGTCACTTTCTCTTAAAACCTCACACTCTTTAAACAATCTAGCCAATAGGCTATAAAGCCGCCTCTCCAACGAACTATCAAACAATGGGGGCTCTTTTCTATACCCCCTAATGACCCACGTGGGCTTCATGGATCTCATGTAAGTATTATTACTATCTATCTCGAACACATATCTCTTTTTGTGGTATCTTACTATTGCTTTCAAACTCCAATTCTTATGCCTGCATAAACTACCGATAAGCGCATTGCTTATGCCCTCGCCATAGATTGGGGATGGATGCTTAAATATTTGGAATGGGCCCGAGAGTCTACAAGTTAGATTGTTGTTCCTAAACTGAAAATCTAGGATTAATCCAAACCTTTTGGATCTGAAGAGCAGGTCTTTGATAAATGTGCCCTTTCTCTCCACGTCGAAGAAAACCACCTCAGCACTATCGGATATGCATAGGGTCTTCTCAATAAGCAAGAATGATGCGACATCTATTATATCTACAGGTGCGGGAATACTATGTGTTACTCGGGCTAGCTTGTGGCCCCTCAGAATGCTCCCAGCAAGGATTCTCTCTAGTATATCGGGTTCTACTCCATATTCACTACAGAACATCATAATTGTTTTTTCTCTGAATTGCATTGGTATGAAGCCTCCAAACTCTCTTTGAACCCAGAGATAGAACATTTTTCTGAGTTCCCATTCTTCCCTTAATATGCGTCCATTCTTCATACGTATGGGGACTTTTTCCTCTTTTAGCTCATAGAAGACCCTTAATGCGTGATATACGAGATTTATTCTACGGAGATCATTCTCGTCTCTCATAATACTCTTTATAGTTTCGATAAGCTCATCTCTAGTCACAAGGTCTCCACGTTTTTTCTCAAACTGCATTATGATTTCTCTAAGCTGGGGTCTAAGATCATGTGTTATGAATCTAAGTCTTAGTCGTCCACCGAATCTATACGCGGGATAGGCATTGAGGGGTATCAACCCTAATCCCTTCTGACAAGCCCCTTCCTTGCCTTTGATAGGAAGACATCAAAACTCCTAGCAGTAACCAGTTCATATATCTTAGCTTTCCTTTCTTTGGGCCGCAATACTCTCCCAACCCTTTGTATGTATTGTCTCTCGGAGGATGTTCCACTCACAATTATACCAACGGAAGCATCGGGAACATCTATCCCCTCATCGAGTGCTTCTGCACTTACAATTTTGGTAATTTTTCCCGTTCTAAACATAGAGAAAATTTCTCTTCTTACGGTCTTGGGGGTCTCAGAAGTAATTACGGGTATCCCAAAAGTATATCCGATGAGATGGGCGGTTCTACGCAACCTTGTAAATATTATGACTTTATCATTACGATGTCTATGTAATATATCATTCAGCGCAGATATCTTTGCGAAGGGAGCCATAGCTATACTCTTTGCCTTCATCCGGCATTCCAGAGCTATCTTGGCCCTTCTGTCTAGCCATGCTCTACGTATCACTTTCTCGAATGCTTTTCTTCCCGACAATTTGGGGAAATTCTCCTTAATGTACTCCCTGTATACCTTCATTAGCTCCAAATATTTTTCCCTCTCTTCCTTACTCATAAATACCTCTATCTTCTCATAATCATAACCAGATAGGTATCCTTTTCGTATCAACTCCCTTATCCCTACGCATCGTATTATATCCCCCACGAAAATTGGGAATAGGCGATCTCTCCTATCCAGCCTTTCTGGTGTCGCGGTTAGTCCAATCCTGTGTTTTGCAATGAGTCTTTTCGCAATCTCTATATATGTTGCTGCTGGGAGGTGATGTGCTTCATCGAAGATGATGAGATTAAATGAATCCATAGCTCTTTTCAAGAAATCCCTTCTGCAGGCGCTCTGATAAGTGGTTATCGTGATATTCCTCAATTCTCTTTTTCCTCCTCCCCACATACCAATGGTATCTCCATGGATCCCCAAGACCCTAGTTATTTTTATTCTCCATTGTTCCATTAGTTCAAGTGTTGGTACTACGACCAGTGTTTTTTCTCTTAATAAACCAATAGCCTGTATGCCGATAATGGATTTTCCTGCACCAGTGGGTAAAACAACGACCCCACGAAACTTCTTTTTAGATAGAATATCCAGGGCCTCCTTTTGGTACGGGCGGAGCCCAATTTTTCCCTTGATCGTAACATCCAGCTTCATGTCCTCATTTAGTTCGCTTTTAACTTTAAATCCATACTTTGATAGCCTATCCTTTAGTGTCCAATACACACATGGAAGTGCTCGATATGCCCCCCTTTGTTCGTCATATACTGTGAATGGCATGCCCGACATCGCTAAAATTTCCTTAGATTCTGACCCCATGCACTCTATCTCCAGTTCCAGTTCCCTTTTCCTTATATATGCGACGTTATCCATGGCACATCATTATGAACAATAATTTATCCATTAGATTTATAACTATTGGTAATATAGGTCCTTCCAATCACTAGGGGGTAGCAGTGTCCTTATAAGGGCTAGCGGTTTTGGAAGTTCTCATGTTAGGGACAGGTAGATAAGGAGGATTGTTAGGAAGTCTGCTGTTGATGTTACTATTGGTATGGAGAAATTGTCCGGGTTAAGGCCATATTTGAAGGTTTCAAATGAAATAAGAAGAATGAGTGGTATTGCTATGAGCATTGTTAGGTAGCCAATTAGGATCGCCCTAGTAGCGAATCTTAGAAATGAAGTTAATCCTATTGGGGCCAAGATCTCTGTGAATGTTGCACTGACCAAGAGTAGTGTCGTAAATGGAGGGATTATCACAAGGAAAGAGAAACCCAGAAAATTAAATACGGATATGGGAGAATGCAGGTCTATTTCTCCAATATTGAGTTTCGTTGTGAATTTTGACATTAGTATAGATCCCACACTGCCAGACATTGTCATTAGTGAGGGGAGGATAATTACATAGTGTATATTCTGGTGGAGACTCTTATAGGATAATGATAAAATTATCCCAGATATGCTGGAGATTGCTATAACATATATAATGCCTATCATTCCCTCTTTTATGGTCTTTCTAAAAAATTCGTTCTGGAAATACTTAGAACCAACTCGTAGGACTGTGAATAGTATAAAAAGGGAAATAGTACTCCCCGCCATCATTGCATTCAAAAAATTCCAAGGCTGGATAACGAGTATAGAGATTAATAGGAAAACAGACAACATTACATCATTTAGTGTGGCCATAATGGGGTAAACCACACTATCCGGGTCAAGACCATGTTTAAAGGCTAAAAAACTAACAAGACTTGTCGTTATGATGGAGAAAGAGACAGTAAGTATCATAGATAGAACCATGACATAGAAAATAATCAGCATTATGAATCCTTTTCCAAAATAAATGCCCACAATGATTGTGGCTATGCTAGAGTTTATCGTGGATATCACAAATATGGCGGAGACCAGTGCATAGTAGTGATGAGTATTTCCACGAATTCTGGGTTCTATCGTTCCAATGTGTAATGATGTTGTGAGGACGCCCGTAAAGATACCATTTCCAGCACCTCTTACGGACAACAGTATTGGGTAGATACTCAGTATCCATGGAGTATTCTCCACGAGAAGCATTAGAAACAATGCTGATATGGTGCCAGCAAAAATATCCAATGTACTAAAGCTCAAACTGAACCAAATGTCCCTCTGTATCCTGAAGTAGTGCCTAAGCCTCTCTCCTCTTACACAAATCATCATCCCAATCATGCTCTAGGTAGCATTCCGTGTTGCTTTTATTCCTCATCCTAATATTAGGCTTAAAACTGAATAATATGAATCCTCCTTTATTTTCTATAATATTGTTTCCTCTCATGAAGATTAATTGGAGAATTTCGAACTCCAATAGAGTGACTTAGGGAAATTTGAAAAAAGAAATGATTTTGGTGGGAAGCAAATCTAGAAATTCCATGGGTTCTCTTCGGTGCCCCACCTCTTTATGAACTCCTTGGCATAACACCTTGCTGCTTCCCTAATTATCGATAGTGCCTCCTCGACCCCAGCATGGTAGTTTGTTGCCAGAACAAAGATTGAGTAATCATCGGCTTTTTCGCATACAAGGGCGGCCTTTGTGCCATTGGTGCAGATAATACCGTACTTGAAGTTATCATCCCTAACTACGGTGCTGAAATATGTGTTGAGGATTCTATCCAATAATTCTTTGTTCCCAGCCATGGAAAGGGGCAATCTCTGGGAATCAAGTAGTGCTATTCCTTCAGCAGACAATCTCTCCTGTAGTGCTTGGGTAACAAAATCTATTGCATTTCCTTTGAGTCTCCCATATAGGCTCTTGAGAAGTATGATCATGCTCATCATATCCCTAACGCTTGTCTCCAAAACAAGAACATTTGATCTTGCACCAGCAACTGACTTCTTAACAGTTTCCCCATCGACGGAGTTACGCAAGTCTTGTTTATGTGCTAAAAGAATGATCTTTGGCTTCTTGAGAGCATACTTCTTTATCATTTTTTTGACGAACCTATAGTACTCTTTAACCTCACTAAATCTGTCTGGTCTTGAAGCATCAACTACAAGGACAACCCTATCAGCCGATGGGAACAGTATCCTGTAGAATTTCTCGTCCTCCCTGTAGATTTTTTGCCCAGGTATAACCGCGAGGGAAAGACCAGCTCTATTGAATCTCTCTATATTTGTGGATGCTCGAGTCTTTAATGCTTTTTCCCTATTTAAATGCTGTAGGAACAGTTTTATGGAGGTTTTACCTGCGTTATCAAGTCCAACAAAGACAATGTTAACCATAAATCTTCACCAATAGGATAACATTTGGTGTATTTATAACCAAACATATTGTGGTGATAATACTGGCATAAATTTATCCTATAGCCACTACCCAAGCCACGCAAACCCCCAGAGTAGATCATGGGTATAATTGTAGCGATGAAATTAAAAATATTGAATATATCTATTTTTTTGGTGATATGGATTGATTGACGAAGTTTTCTCGTTTTTTGAATCGAGGTATAGGAAGTTTGATGTACGCTTTGAACGAGAGAATTCTCTCGTTGTGGAATTTAAGAATGGAAAACTTGAAAAACTATATAATACTAGTTCAGCGGGTTATGCAGTTCGTGTCGTGAGTGATGGTTTTATCTCATTTGTTTCTCTTGCTGGACAAAAACCCAAGCTTTCTGAGATAAAATTTAACTTGAGGTCAAAACTGGCCAAGAAAATAGATTTATTGCCTGTAAAGCCAAAAAATGATGAAGTAATAATTAGAGCTAAGAGACCTCTCAGTGATACTGATATTGAAACGAAATTGAATTTTCTGAGAGAAATAGATAAAATCTTTGAAAGCAATAATGTTACTAGTAGAAGCATATATTACGAGGAGCGTATTGTCGAGAAGCACATAATGACTTCTGAGGGAATAAATATACGCTTTGTTATTCCATATGCGTATGTTCGTGTTATGGCTAGCCACACGCATAATGGTAGAATGGCTAGCATTAGAAGAGCTTGGGGTATTATTGGCGGTTGGGAGCTCATAGATACTGAAGATATTAGGAATGTTTTTAATGATGCTGCTAATAAAGTCAAGAATCTGGCTCAAGCAAAATCTGTCAAACCAGGAAAATATAATGTCATCGTGGATGGCGACCTGAATCATCTTTTGGCTCACGAGGCTTTTGGTCATGCATCAGAAGCTGATAGCTTAAGAGAAAGAACAATTCTTAAGGGTAAAATAGGAAAACGTGTTGGTAATTCTATTGTTAATATTGTTGATCATAAAAAGTTTGAGCTTGACGGTGTTAAGGGTTTTGGTTGGTTGCCCTATGATGATGAAGGTATAGGTGGAGAGAAAACATATCTTGTAAGAGAGGGAATATTTCAGGGGTTCATGACTAATAGGGAGACCGCTTATGAGTTTGGTTTCTCATTGACTGGAAATGGTAGGGCTCAAAATTGGATGAACCCAGTAGTGGTTAGGATGACAAATACCTATATAGAGCCTGCTAGAGATGATCTAGCAATGTCTAATGAGGAGCTTATTCGGGAACTTAAAAATGGGTTACTACTCAAGTTTGGTAGAGGTGGCCAGGTAAATCCAATAGCTGGAGTATTTACTTTTGGTGTTCAAGAGGTTTACCGTGTTGAGAATGGAGAGATAAAAGAACTGCTTGCTAGTACTAGTATTTCAGGAAATATTTTGGTAGTACTAAGAAACATTATAGCTGTTGGAAGAGAATATGAAAGACCTGAAATTTCTGCAGGATTTTGTGGAAAAGCTGGTCAGCTAGTACCCGTTGGTGTAGCTGGTGTTAGGATTCTAGTTAAAAATATGCATGTTGGTGGATGAGGGGTGATAGGTATGGACATCGTTAAGAGAGCTCTGGAAATAGCTAATGAGTTGGGTGTTGACGAGATCGAGATTTTTTATGGTAGGACCATTTCTAGAGCTATTAGCGTAGAGAAAAACATCGTCAAGCCTACAGTTACTGACATGGAGGGACTCGCTTTTAGAGTAGCTAAAAATAAAAACATAAGCTTCTCCTATACCTATGAGCTTTCTGAAGAGAAAATTAGAGAAGCTATTAAGATAGCCATGCGAAGTGCTGAATTGAAAGGTCCCGACGAAAATTATGCCGGGTTCCCCAATTTTGGCAGTATAACTTCAGAATTTGTTAGCGATGAAATAACTGATATTAGCCTTGGAGAGCTGCTAGGGTTCTACGAGACGATATATGAGGAAATATCCAAAATAAAAAGAGTGGTTCCAATTGGATGTGGATCTGGCTATGTGGAGGGACACTATAGAATCGTTAATACGAATGGTGTTGATACCATAATCAAAGGTAATGTCATCTTCTTCTCTATATATGCGTTGACTAAGGAGATTCCACCCAATTATGTATTCAGAATAACAGTAAGTAGGAGTAGAGATATTGATATGGAAAGTATTGTTGAGTCGATAAAAGAAAAAGCAGAAAGAATATTGGGCTGTAAGGAGATACGGTACTCGGGAGCACCAGAACTTATATTTTCACCCTCAGCCCTCTTCCAGATGCTAATGATTTTTTTGAGACAAATTAATGCCTCTCAAATCAAAGCGGGCATGAGTCCTTATAAGAAGGATGATATAGACAAGGAAATACTGAGTCCAAAAATATCCATCATTGATGATCCTATGTATGATAAAGGAATTTTCATGTCAAAAGTGGATTTTGAGGGCACTCCAGCAAAAAAGAAATATCTGGTCGAGAAGGGTAAACTGAGAACAATACTCAATGACTACTACCACGCAAAAGCTTTAGAGATAGAACCATCTGCTAATACCATAAGGTATTCTATGTGGGGAAGCCAGGACCCAGTAATGGTAGAACCAAACATAATGCCTTGGTTCTTGAGATTTGAAGGTGAAGAAAAAAGCTTCGAAAAAATAATCTCTGGAATAGATGATGGCTTTCTAATTGAGGATGTTATGGGGGTACATCAGGCAGATCCTGTAAGTGGGAAATTCGCTGTACCAGCATTGGCCGTCAGAATAAAAGGAGGAGAATTAGCATATCCAATAAGAAAAGTAATGCTAAGCGGCACAATGAGGGATCTTCTAAGAAACGTCGAGGCCATAAGCAAAGAGAGGGAGAATTTTGGTTATGGAGAATATCCCTACTTAAAGACAAGAGGGATCGTAGTATCGTCAGAAAAATCTTCACTAAGACACAGGCTTTCAATGAAAATAGCAAATTTCTTAATGAGAATAGGAATAATAAAATTCTAACATTCTTATTTTTAGGGTCTGTCGTACGTGAAAATTTAGTTATGATATACCTCTAATGCTTGTTTTTCCCAATTGTTTGTCTATATCAGTCCATAATTTCGATAGCCTCACAGTACCAGAGTCCAGACGTTAGTCTGATGTAAGCGTCTAGAGGGCACCCCAAAAATGTTGAAGGGTTGAATAGATCAAGGACTATCTCCATGAAGGATCTGTACCCAAAATGCTATGTTGAACCCACCTGCTAAAAAGTTATGAGATTATGTATTTTTATTAAACTATATTTATGAGGGATATAGAAAATGTCGGAAGGACAGATGTTCCCGATAGATGATATTAAAGGCAGTGAGCTTATAGGATTCGTCCTGTCTGAGGCGTCGGTCACCGAAATCCCAATATCCGTATTTTCGGGGCATCCTGAGATATCTATAAGAGAAGAGGAATTAATGATAATACATGACGAAGAACACCCAGAAACACCAATGATACTTGGAGTTATGCGCAGGATAAATAGACTTGAACCCTATCTGAGAAGGAGAGTTAAGGTTGGGATCGAAGAATATCCCGATGCAATAGATAGAATCGAGAAGCTAGCATATACGAATGTTGCATTGGTTCCATTAGCCGAGATCCTAACCGAGGAGGGACACATCGTGGGAATAAATAGAAATGTGACCTATGTGCCCTTTCCAGGTAGCAAAGTCTATCGCGTTCGTAGGGGGGACATAATAACCCGCTTGTTGGGATCGACTATACAATCTTCAGCTCAACCAATAGTTATTGGATCACATAAATATTCCACGGATGTGGAAATACCACTGGATCCAGAATACATTAAGTATCATATAGGGGTTTTTGGGGCTACTGGGATGGGAAAATCCCGCCTCATAAAGGTATTGATCGATGAGATAGTCCAGAAGACGGAATACGCTGTCATAGTGTTTGATCATACCGGCATGGACTATGTTCCGTTTTATCCAAACTCCACAATAAGTTCATTGGAGATAGAGCTGGGTCCCCTTGGAATTGCGGATTTCTTTAGGAAAAAATTGAGGCTTAGCGAGCATTATGCGACATATTTAGAGCTCTTTGGTGTCGAGATCAGCAAACTAATTGAGGAATTTAGAGAGCGTCTTAGGGCCTCACAGGATAAAGATGAAGAGCTTAAGAAGATACACGGAGAAGTCACTGGAAAACTCCAATCCATTTCGAAGAGTATAGGAGCGAGGGATGACACCGTCAGGAGTCTTGGGATGAGAATGAAGTACTTTATGCTTCCAGAAGTGCTGGAAGGGATGATACTGGGCAGAAAATACTCTATAGAGCAGGTCTTTGAAATGGCATGGGAAATGAAGAAAAGGAAACAGCCCCTGGTAATTGATCTGTCCTTTGAAGAAACCGTTGAGATGAAAAGAACAATCATTGGGGATATCATCGAGTATTGTTGGAGATGGATATTCGAGAAGAACTTTCTTGAGGGAGCAGGAAAGAGGAAATATACTCCGATAAATCTCGTCATAGTTATAGATGAAGCACAAAACTATGCATGGGGAACGGGTTATTGTAAAGAACAAATAGAAAGAGTGGCTCGCGAGGGAAGGAAGTGGAGATTTGGCCTAATCGTAGCATCACAAAGATTGGCTAGGAGTATTGATACCGATATTAGGGCAAATATAAATACTATATTCTTCTCACGGTTGAGTCAGACTACAGACTTGGGAGAAATACAGAAATTCGCCGATATAACTGGAATAGAACTATCAAACTTATCCCAGCTAATGCCTAGAGAGTTCTATATAGCGGGACTAATGAATCCGTTAAGGAAACCTATTGCCATAAGGGTCAGAGAGGTTAAGGAGGTAACATAATTTGCAGGAAGAAGAGTATGAGGTAACCCCTGAGCTAATAACAGAGATTTCAAAAAAGTCGGTTATTGAAGCAAGAAAAATAAGCAGACAAGTAGCCAGAATCTTGGGCAAGGTTGCTCAGGTAAGAAAACTTATACTCGATGGCTATGTTGAAGACGTAAGAATAATAGATGTAAACAATATATCTGTGGATCCTCATAGAGTCTCATGCTATGCTATAGATTCATCATTTAAGTCTCCTCTCCCATTGGTGTTTGGTGATCTATTCCTTGTAGTAGGGGGCTATGTCAGATATCCACGCGTTGAGACGAGAAACACAAAAATAAACAGAGGTTTGAGGGTACTTATAAGGTGCAGAGAAGAGCTTACCTCTAGGATACAATCTGCCATATCAAAGCTTGTGGAAAGGAGAATAGCTCTGGATATACTAAAATCCGGGGAATACGACACTGTGAAGTGGAACACATTGATATTTGATGGGCCTATTGTTCCTCTCTGGCCATTAATATTATTCACTAGATCCCTCTACACCCAAGAGCAAAAATTGTTGGATATGTCGAGGAGGATAATAAGAACGAGTAGAAGAAAGAGGAAGAGTATTATAGGGATCATAAAGCGCGTGAGAACACACTTCATTGGTAGGGGGATAGTGAAGCATCTTCTAGATGGGGGATACCTGTCTGGCCTTAAACAGAGAGAGGTTAAGGCCTTGAAGAGGGTCAACGATAAAGCATTAGCAACACTACTCCTGAATCCGGGAGAAGCCATGAGTATTGGAAAATTAGGTACGTCATCAGTTATAATTGATGCACTGTTAGAGATTGGGAGAAAGGCAGCATTTGATGAGTTTGTAGATAGTAATCCATGGATACGGGATGTGTACGTAGTATTCATAAAACCAAAAAGATCGAGGCATGTGGTAAGACTTGAAATATTGGATTACGGAGGAATAGGCTTTAGGGATATCTTGGGTTGGATAAATGAAAATTCTTCACATACGGCATGTCCATACATCCTAGATGTAGTAGACAGATACACTGCTATATCGAACATAATCTATGAGCTTACAAGGAAAATAATGATAAGATCCACGGCCCATACGTTATCAAAACTGCTAAAGGGGCTGGAGATCGAGGAAGTCGACCTATTGCTTGAATTGGCCGACCTACAGAAGAAATATGTCCCTAGGATGGGGTAAATGATTGAGGATCTGGGGCCTGCTCCTCCTCCTCCTTGTTTTTTCTGAAAACTTCTTTTCTTAGGTTCATATATGCTAAAAGCCCAAACACGCTACTTATGAGGACACCAGGTATTCCAAGGACAAGCGAAAGAACATCATCACCTGGATAGAGATAGTTTCCTATGAAACTGAATGCATTAATGGCTCCATGTCCCAGGGCGGGTAAGATGATACCCTTGCTCTTATACTTGAACCATGCAAGAATTGTGCCTTGGGATATGCAGAATGGTATAAAGAGGAGCAATCCACGAATCCTAAGTGTTTTGTAGTCATATCCAATGAATATTATCAGTGGTGCATGCCAAATTGCCCATATAAAACCAACAAATAAGAGAGACTTTTCTAGGGAATTTCTCTCCATTAACTTGTCCAAGAGATACCCTCTCCACCCAACCTCTTCGCCCACGGCGAAGATCATATTGAAGAATGGCGCAATAAAACTGTTGAATATCAATGTTGCGGCAAGTTCATCGGGCGTAGTATTTCGCTCTAGCGCAGCACTATACAGATCTCTCTTCAATTGGGCGAAACCCCAGTCTATTGGAAAACCAAGTAGATCCATAATCATCGCTGCGATTAGGATCATTGCTAGTGGGTATATGTATGCTAGGGGGGCCAATCTTAGACTACCAACATCGATGCCATACTTTGAAAGATTTTCTCCTCTAAGCAGTACTGCTATAATAGAAGTGCACAATGCTGGAATATACATGAGAAACAGAAGCAGTATGTATGTCCATGCAAAGTTTCCTGATAGATACTCTATAATGATTACATATTCGACAATGTAGGATACTATAAACACAAGTATCAGATAGTAATTGGTGTCCCTATCCAGCACGATGGGTCGCGTAATAATTCATCACCATTAAAAATATAACTGAAATAATACTTTAATTAGCGTTGTGAGAATATATGTATGCGTAGGAGTTTCTATGGAGAAGGATGAGGCTAGGCTGTGGAAGGAAATCATAAACAGTAACGTAGAGCAGGAGCTATTAGAAGTTCTGAGTCGATCCGACAGAGGAGAAAAAGAGAAAGCATCATCTCTGCTTATGAGAGTCATAGACAGTGTCCTATACAAAATGGAGGGGATTATTGACATGAAGATTCCGGAAATTACATACATTAATAATATTGCTGTCAGATCGCCAATAATATATACAAAGTCTAGAAATTTGATACACGTGGATACAGAGAAGTTTGTTGAATGTCTTGTCATATATAAGATATGTGCGGGTCTGACCCCCATCGAGACATTGTATTATTCGATTCTGCATGAACTGGGTCATTATCAGCTAGACAAAATGGGGATAAATCCGCCTGCAAACATGAAAAGTCCAAGGTTTCAAGCCCTGTATTCAAAATTTGAGGACTATGCCATATCTAGGTTTCTTAGAGGTGAGAATTATAGGGTAATTGAGGAAAAATTGCTTAGATTTAATGCATTAAGGTCTTGTAAAGCCGTTAGTATACCAATGCTAAAATTAATATGGGATCAAGGGCTGGGATATCTCGTGAGGAGCATCCTAAATAGGAATGTTGAGAATATATCAACAATAGCATTGGCAGTGGCCCTAGGGTACATAGACGAGAAAACCATAGAAACAAAATACGGTGTGCCTTCTATTGTTATTTCCCGTATCAGACTAATTGCTGAAAATCTGGCGAGAATAGATAGAGATAACATATCCAAGATACCTGAAATATCCTGCGAAACATGGGTTAAGTATGTGAGTGCTCCCTCATAGCCCACACAAATTCTCCAAATGTGGGGGGACAAGAGTCCAGCGCCCTTAAATATACATGAAATATTCTCGTCATTATTTGGTGGGGAAAGGATTGCTGATGGAAATATGCATTATTTCTTTTTTAACAAATTTTAAAACTATTGTGTAGGGTGGTGGTGGATGAAGTATTGGATGTGTGTTACGACGGAAGAAAACTGGCATATAATCAGGGATAAGAATGTTTGGGGGGTTCCCGTCAGGGCCAAAAATACGATTAACAAGGTCTCTCCAGGGGATAAGATCATTATATATGTCATCCAATCTAGAAAGGATAAGGATGTGATTCCATCTAGAATTATTGGGGTATTTGAAGTGGTATCAAAGCCGTACTATGATGAAAAGCCCATCTTCAAAAGTTATAAAGGCCGAACATTTCCATATAGGATAGACATAAAACCCATCAAGATATTTTCTAGTCCAATATATTTCAAAGATATTGTTGATGAAATGAGCTTTGTTAGAAACAAGAAATTCTGGACCGTATACTTTAGGAGAGCAATGTTTGAGATCCCTAAGAATGATTATGAAAAAATAGTAGCTATGGGTAAATAATGCTCCCAACATCACATCTGGCGGCCACATATATTCTGTGGATAATACTGGTAAGGCTATTTGGGGATGGAGTAAATTCGCTGTTGCTGGCCATAGTGATGGGGGTTCTTATAGATGCTGATGCGATTTTCCTCGGCTCAATGCATAGATTATCCATACTACATAGTCTTGCTCTTTGGCTACCAGCCCTATTAATTGGATTTTTGCTAGACATACCATACTACTGGACATGCATCTTTGCAATAGTCCATATATTGCTTGACTCACTTGACTGGGGCGTATATGTATTCTATCCATTATCGACAAAGCTATGGGGCCCCCGCCTCATAGCGAAGAACTCCATTTTAAACCCAAGAAAAAACTCAATAGTTGACTTCACGAAAGAATATCTCGGGCACAAGTTTTTCCTTTTCTTAGAAGCTTTTCTTTGTACAACGGCGCTTATAATATTTTTATTTGTTGGTATATCCTAAAATTCAAAATCCCTATCTGTGACTTGTAGACATGGATGTTGATTGAATAGTGTTTTAATGTAACATCGTATTTCCATTCCTTTAAAAAATGTAATTCTATTTTTAGGGCTATAGGATTTAGTTTTTCCCTGTTCGCTTGTGGGGTAGCTCGATGACATCGATCTCTAATGATGAGGCACAGAGCTCTGATGTATTTGTGATAAATCCTGATAATATTGTTGTTAAAAGTCCAATTAGAATTCTATATCAGGAAGAGAAAATAGGAATCGAGAATCTTCTTACATTCTTCTCCTTCAGAAGGATTAGTGCTAGACTTAGGAGACTTATAGAACATGCCGCGCAGAGAGCAATAACAAATTTCATAAAGGCAAAAGGATACGGAGATATCGAGCTTAAAGTGGATCTTAACTTCATGGAAAAAACAACGAACCTAATGATTAGATTACCAGAGGAGGAAATAATAGACAAAAACGAGACAATAGATGTAACGGGCCATCTATTCTCATTGACATGCCGGAATATACCAGAGTACTCCATAAGGGAGTATTTCCTTCTGCCGATGTCAGATGATTACCTCAGATTCTTTGTTCTGCTTGTTTCCTATAAGCCAGAGATAAAGGATACGCTTGAAAACCTAAACAAGATATTGACATATCCTTTCTTCACATTACCCAACGACAAAGGCGAATACTATTCCAGTGAGTGGGATAAAGACAATATTTATGTCCCCCCTAAGATAATGAGGCTTATTGTGTTCCATAAAGCATCTCGATATATGTTTGATAATGACATATATGGTGGTCAGAATCAAATTATAGATTATTGCTACCAACCAAGCCAATACATGCGGCCATTAACAAAGGACTTTATAGCTAAACTGCTAAAGGATCTTGCACATCTTATAGACGATCCAACATTTACTAGTGTCGTCAAGGATATATTAGAGGTCGCAAACAAGTTACTTACAGGACAACCGATAGATCGTGCAGAAGTAAGAAAGGTAATAAAGATACTATCGGGTATAACCAAGGGGGACAAAGAGAAGAACACGTTAAATAGTCTACTCAGATATCTTAAATCATTTCTAAGGGAGATGGAATTATTTGAAAACCTTGAAAACATCTGTGTGGCAAGAGCGGTTTTAAGAAGAATAAGCTCTATTCTGTCAAATGTGCATAATAAGACAAATCTTAGGAGGATATCTGCCAATTTCCTGAGAAATTATTTCTTTGCGGGATCAATAGCTGTTAGGACGAGAAAAAGACTGATAAATCTAGGTGGTGGGAAAGCCATCTATTTGAGTCCCAGGGAATGGGCAATGCTAATAAAAGACAAAAACATAACGAATGATAAAGTGAGAATTGAGCTTAAAATAGTCAAAAGATGCGATGGTAGAAAAAGTATAGTGATAGACATAATAGAGTAAAATCAGGATCATATCCAAATCCATTACTAAAAGTTGATCTCACCATGTATACAATAAAGATAAGGAAATTCAGAAAGAGAGATATCCCTCTACTCGAGGCTTTGGCGGAACACGCATTCGAGAGTAACTCAGATAAATATTGGAGCATAATGGGGGCACTAAGGGCTCCCCATACACTAGTAGCAGAGATAGATAATAAAATAGTGGGCGCCATAGAATTCGAGGCATATAGATTGCCTCATAGTATAGAGGGGCATATATGGTACATATTTGTGCATCCAGATTTCCAGAGAAGAGGAATAGGTACGAATTTGCTCAGAAAGGCGGAAGCAATTATGGAAAGAGAAGGGGCATTAAGGTTTTGGGCATTAACTGGTGAGGAGAATATTAAGACGCAAAAATTCTTTGAAAAAAATGGATACGAAAGAATCACGATCCAAGAGATGAAACGTCTACTCGGAGGGGGCGGAGCAAAGCGACTGTTGCGGCGAATGGTATACTGGGAGGGAGATGTTATATACTGCAAAAGATCCAAAAAAGAAAAATATGGCAATAACTAGCTTATTTTGATTTTTCTTCAGCCACAACTAATGTTAAGGAATCCTTTACACCCTCTATTTTGCGTACAGAACCAACAACTATATTGTCCAGTTCGTCGTGGGTGGTTACTTCCGCAACAGCTATAATATCATATGGGCCAAATACAAGGGCGGCCTGGCGGATGCCAGGAATCTCAATAATTTTGTCTAGTACATGATTTTCCTTTCCAGCCTCGACTCGGATGAGGAGGTATGCTTTCATTCTCTACACCCACTAAGACAATTATACAATCCCTTACATAATCTAAAAAATACATTTAAAAGACACATATTCATAAATTGTATATATAAGGGCCCTATAAAAAATGAATGTATTCATGAAAGTATCGGAACATTAAATTGGAATATTCTTTAATATTCTATTTTTCATTATAGGGTTGAATATAGTGGTTGGTGTAGACTTTGACCAATGTGGGAACGTCAAATAGGATTAGGGAGGGGATAAGGCTTATAGAAGATGGTAGGCCCGGTGAGGCCATCAGCATATTTAAGGAGATTCTAAGTGTTCAGCCAGAGAATGTGGATGCTCTTTATTGGCTGGCTAGGGCATACATTGAGCTCGATGATTTACGCTCTGCAGAGACTTATCTAAAGAAAGTTGTTGAATTGCGGCCTAATGATATTGAGGTTCTCAATATTCTCGGATATACATACACGATGATGGGCGATGTTGAAAAGGCAACCGAGTATTTCAAAAAGGTTGTGGAGTTAGACCCCAAATATCAACTTGCTTGGTATAATCTTGGCTTAGCATATATAAGAATGGAGAAGCCCGATCTTGCAGTTAAATATCTGAAAAAAGCAGCGGAGCTTGACCCAAATGATTCCGATACGTTAAACCTTCTGGGGGTAGCATATGGCATCATTGGCGATTATGAAAATTCCATCAAATACCTGAGCATGGCTCTTGATTTGGATGATTCATTAAAGGAAACATGGTTTAATCTTGCCTCGGCATATATGGGTAAAGAAGACTACGATAAGGCTCTTGAATGCTATAACAAGGCCCTACAAATGGACCCAAACGATCCAGTAATAATATATGCTCTTGGAGTACTTTACATAAGAATGGGCGAAAGAAGAAAAGGGGTTGAGCTTATTAAGAAGGCATGCGAAATGGGATATAAGCAAGCCTGCGAGGTGCTTGGCGTTCACTAATATCCATTGTTCCCGCTGCAAGTACTAAATTTACAGGACATTTTTATATCTTCTAAGTAGCCACAATAAATCGATGAAAAGCATAAAAGATCGCTCAGACAGAATCACAATAAAAAATATCAACTAAAGTACAAAGTATTTATAAAGCAAATGGAAAATTACTCGGTCTATGTGAGTATGCAGATCCATGTAAATGCCCACATACAGCAGAACCAAGCATCTATGGTTTCAACTAGTGGGTTTAACACTAAGTCTCTTCTAAATTTGGCTATCAATATATCTAGACTATTTAAGCTACAGAGATCGTCAGCAGGTTTTTCTATTTATCTTGTATATAGAATTTATTATAACATTGAAAAGTCGATAAGGTGACCAAAATTGAAAAGTAATTGCTTTTTGGCCCTATGCTTTATCATCTTGATCTTCATATATACATACCTGCCTATTACGCAAACTTATTATCGCGACACCAAAAAGAAGAGTTCTACTCCAAATAGGAGGGAGTATAAGACAATCTACTATACAGCAAACAGGACATATCATGTTATTTTGACTCGCAACCACTTCAAACCACTCATTAAAAGAGGAATAACTGGCCCGCCGCCCCCATCGACTGGAACATGGATAGTTAACCAAACAACTATTGTGGAGGATGAGGACATAATACTTAATGGAAGTATTGTCGTGACCGAAAATGGAAGTCTAATACTCAAAAATTCTACACTAACCTTCAATATGAGCTACGATGGCGAGTACAACATCACGGTTATGGCTAACGGGTCACTATATATGAACAATACGCATATCTCCTCAATGAATAATTATAGATACGCAATATTCTTGTTTGCTGGGGCGAATCTAGAATTATATGGATCCAACCTAGATTATGTAGGTTTCAATGACGCATTCCCAGGCTTAGTTATATATTGTGATAACGCAATAATTCAAGACACAAACATAAGTAGTGGTTACATAGGAGTCCTTATGAATGGATCTAATAACATATCAATAAACAATTGTCATATAGAAGCCAGCAACATAAACATAGAAATAATCAACTGCGATAGAATAGCAATTAATAATTTATCCGTTATTGTCTCTGGTACGGGGGTATATATAGAAAACAGCACCCATATATCGATCTCTGACACTAGCCTCAAGGGGGGAACCTACTGCATACATATCGAGAAATCCGAAAACATAAGTCTTGCCCATATAAACATAGACCAAAAGTTTAGGGCATCGTCAACGGTATGGGGAATATACATAGACAGCTCCCAGCACGTAGATATAGACTCGGCATACATATACATGGACGACTATACAATAAATAAAGCCACACACTACGCTGTGTATGTGTCAACGACAAATAACATAACAATCAGAAATACCAATTGGAACTGCTCCATATATCCAAGCGGGAGCGGGACAGGATGGCCACCATATACAATAACATCGAGGATATATCAATTATACCTAGACAACGTGACCAATGTGATTGTGGCAAATAATTCGTTCTGGACTAAAATAAAAGAAAGACTTATACTCCTCACTCTATACTATCTATATGTCTATGGTATATATGCATATTCCGCCAAATATATGCATGCATGGAACAATAGTTATCATGCCAACATAAGTATTGTTGATGAGATCATTGCCTCGGGGATAACATCAGGAACAATAACATATCACTGGTGGAATTACCTAAGGGCATCGATGAATATCAACATAACATCAAACCAATACCGTACGAACCAACAGATAACGACTGGATCCTACATATACGAGTGTACATACACATATATGGAGGAAAATAATTTCACAGGAGGAAAAACAGCAATATATATAGGATCATCAAACAGAACCAGAATAGAAAATTGCTACGTCAATAATTACTCGTTAGGATTAAAGATTTTCTCCTCATCTAATATTTCAGCGAGTATACAAATAAGCGATAGCAATGAAGGCATCTTTTTAGTGGATACGAACTCTACAGTTCTTGGTGGAACCATAGCGGCGGTTTATAGAAGTCTATATATGAAGAACACATTGAACATAACACTAAGAAATCTCGAAATATTGTATGGCATTATATTCTTTGAGGGACAAACCGCTTATAACACAACAACAGTTTATGAATCCAACTACATGGGAGGCCAGATTGCGATCTATGGCGGTCCAGAAGAAGTAGGCATAATAGGGGCTGAATATGGGGCTCTCCTGATTGGATATACCAATGGAACCATTAGAAATATCGTATCGCATTATGTTCTGATATATAGATGTGATGGACTTATTGTGGATGCAATGGAGGTTACAAAATCATCCATAGTTGGTCTATGGATCGTTGATTCGCAAAACATTACTCTATCTAGTCTATCATTTGTGGATTGTTTAAATGCAACAATTATAGAGTCAAGCACATCCATAAAAATTAGGGAGATTCAGCCGCCCGACAATGTATCTATTCTAATACAGATATATGATTCAGACGATGTCATTATATCCTCAAGTTATGTAAGTAATCTCTACTACTTCATGTATGTTTTCGACTCCTCGGGAATAGTATTAGAAAACACAACAATTATCGATTGTGTATATGGTATCTACACAGATTCGTCCTCCACCAGAATAATAAATAGCTCCTTCTCTGGTTGTTGCTATGCGATAACAATAATGGATGTTTCGGGCTCATACATCGAAAACAATGTCTTTTATGATTGCTTTATCGCGATAAGGGCCAAGTGTGGGCCCACGATTAATGTAGTAAACAACACTTTCCTGTATTGCACGAAAGCCATATCTCTTGATTCTGGCTACGATATGTATAATGTAGATAGGGAAAAAGTCTATGCTGATATATTCCATAACAACATCTCCTACTGCCACATAGGTATAGAAATAACATGTGTGTCTGGAGAAGTCAACGTGACCAATACATTTTTTGCATACAATGATATAGGAATCTACTACAAGGATATACATTACTCATCAAGTATGGGGGCTACACTTAGGATAATACACAACAAGTTCCTATATAACCTAGAACACGCCATAATTCTAGAGATTGGAAACGCGCTAATTTATGGCAACGCGTTCTTTTATGAAAACCCCAATGTAGTGGTAGTTGGGGGTAATGCAACCGCAAAACTATACTTCGACTACTATGGTAACTATTGGAGTGAATACATGGGGGACGATCTTGACAAAGACGGAATTATTGATGAGCCGTTCTATATAGATGGTCTTGTTGATCTTTATCCACTAGTCATAGAACCATCGGTATATTTTGATAGGGGAATAATAATAAATATAGCTAATTACACATATCTCGCTTCTAGTAGGTATGTATATCTATTCACGGATATATCCAACACAACAGCTCTCTTCGCGATAAACAATAGTGATGTATTAATCTTATTCAACCATCCTTACGTGTACTACATAAATGTCAGTAAGTTACAGAATGGAGAGTACTATTTGAATTTAACCATCAACAATACAGGATACATGTTTCTAATATACTTCATGGTCGATAAGATTGCACCCCTAGTAAACATCAACATAACAAATTATACTTGGCTAAGTAGCACCTGTGCGATTAAGATAGAGACATCAGATGATTTTGGAGTCGATCATGTGGTGGTTCTGATAGATGGGGAAACGTACATGACGATTTATCAAGAAACGATAGTGATAAACATATCGGATATAGGGATCGGAGACGGTATCCATAATATAACAGTAGTGGCTGTGGATTATGCTGGAAATGTGAATACCAAAACGGTCTTCTTCTACAAGGATACGGAGGAGCCCCAAGTATATATTGAGGCTCCATATGGGGTATTGTCTGACGAGATAACCATGGGGATAAATGCTACTGATAACATGGGATTGTCATATGTAATAGTTTTGGTGGATGGATACAGCTATGCCAACTATTCGATAGATGGAACAGAATACCACATAGATGTAAGCATTGATACCACCCTACTGGGCGATGGAAACCATACATTCACAATAATTGTGTTTGACAATGCCAACAATTCTTTCTACATCGAGATCATGAGAAATGTGGATAATACCCCTCCAACAATAAGAAATGTTGTTTATAGGGAATCTATAACATTGGATAACGAGTATTGTGTTATCTACTTCGAGATAGACGACAACACAGGAGTAAAAGCAATATACGTCGTATATTCCTACGCTGGAACAACGGAAAATACATCCATACCACCAAACGAAAACGGGACATACATCTACGCAATCCCTCTCCTTGACACTGGAAGTATAGTGTTCAGAATAATCGCTATAGATATTGCAGAAACTAGGACAGAATCTGGGCCATATATTATAATCGTTGAGCCAGAAACAACAAATACCACAACAATTACAACCACAACCAAAATGACAGAGAAAATACCACCACATTACAGTCCAATACTACTGACGGCTCTTGCTACCCTAATTGCAGGCTACATAGTCCTGATAATTGTCACAAAGAGAAAACCCCGGAAAACTGAGTAGTACCAATTAATAATGGATCCATAGTTGCTATTTCCAATTCCTTTTTTTAATGACTCCAAGGACGCCATCGCCATAAAATAGTTTAAAGTTCAGTATAGCAATTTCGGTTTAATGTCGAATTAAGAAATAATAAAATTGAATATTCAAAAGTTCTTTTTCTAGAATATTTCTATTATTTATTTGATTGGGTGATTGGCGTGAATATGGTCTTAGTGATTGGGACGCTACTAGTTGTGCTCCTAATAGTTGCTATAGTTTTGCTTCACTCTAGGGGCTGTAGGCATGTCTGGAGAAGGATACATACCGAATCTATGTGGGATTCTAATGTGGTTGTTACTGTTTACCAGTGTGTAAAGTGTGGTAAAATTAAGAGGGAGTATAGGCCTTCCTAGATGGTTATAAAAATGGGGGCGTTGGGGCGTATTAAAGAATATTTGCGTGTTCAAAAGAAGAAACCCTTAGTCATTTCATCGGCACCTGGTAGGGTTGATTTTCTTAATACGCATCAAGACTACAAGGGCCTCCCAGTAATTCCCATCGCCGTTGACAAGAGAGTTTACTTTGTAGCTACTAGATCCATTAGGGATAGATTTATTGTAACCTCCATAAATCTAGATAGAAAGGGTGAATTTTATCTAGATGACCTAGTTCCTAGGGGTAGAGATTTTGTGGATTACCTGAAGGCATGCATTAGTGTTCTCGTGAATACCAGATTATTAAGGCTGGATCATGGCTACGAGGTAGTTATAGGTGGGGACATCCCCATTGGAGGTGGATTGGGTAGTAGTGGGGCATTAGAGGTTGCATTCATAAAGCTTTTATCCTATCTATATGGGTTAAATATCGATCAGATCGACATAGCCGAATATGCATTTAAGGCGGAAAATGAGATAATGAAAATTCCATGCGGGAGATTGGATCAATATGCATCAGCCATAGGTGGGACTATACTTCTCAAACCCGCATATCCACCTAGTATAGAAAAACTTAATCCACCCCCCCTAGAATTAGTAGTTATTGATAGTGGCGTGAAGCACTCAACGGCTAGTATTCATCCTACAAGACAATCAGAGATAAATCAGGCCATAAGGGAGCTTAAGCTTATGGATATACCTGATTCCCTCCGGGAGAAGCTAGGGGACTCCTATGATTCTGCAAAGTGGGATGAGTTATCCGAGCCCGAATTGAGTAAGTACATATCAAAGATAAGTAGAAAACCCGCGGATAGGCTCCTATTCACAGTACGAATGAACGAACTCACAAAGATCGCAGTAAAAATCCTCAAAAATGAAAGCCTAGGAATTTCGGATAGGAAAAGACTGAAGGATTTAGGGATAGCGTCCTCGGATCCCCAAGAAGCCCTATGTTCAATAGTGAATAAGCAGCATGAATTATTAAGAGATCTATATGAGGTCAGCACTCCCGAGATAGAACGCATAAGAGATACGATACTGGAGAGGGGTGCGGAAGCAGCCAAGATAAGTGGTGCTGGGCTAGGTGGATGCATCATCGCTCTAGTTAAGAGGAGCAGAATCAAAGATGTAATAGATGGTGCCATTGAGGCAGGGGCAAAGAGCGCCTACCATGTAAAAGTGGATGAGGGTGCAAAAATAGAACATATGATGAGTTATTGAATATAGATTTCTATTCTTTCCTTATCCCTCCCTAAATTTCTCCTCTTCAACTTGATTTCTCCGATCTCTCTTGTATTTCTAACATGGAGACCACTACATGGTGTTTCCCAATCGCCAAGTTTCCAGATTCTGATGGATGGGTTATCGGGTTTTCTATATATAACTATGTTGGCGTCTTGATTTAGGGTCTTATCCACAATTTTCATTATGTCTGAAAAGTATTCTGAAATTCTGCCATGGAATATATAGTCAAGTCTTGCTTTTTCCTCACTAACATGCGAGCCGATAACCTCAAGCTCGCCTAGAATCTCCAACACGGCGAAATAAACAATATGGGCCGCCGAATGTAACCTCATCAATTTATATCTCCTATTCCAGTCCAACTCCAAACATACAGTATCGCCAGGCCTAAATGGCGGGGGATTTCCAAGTATATGTCCAAAGTCATCAGGCCGTACATCAATTAGGCTAACCCCATTAATTCTCCCCCTATCGGATTCCTGTCCTCCACTCTCAGCAAAAAATATAGTCATATCCAGCCATACCACATTATCCTCAACATCCAGCACATGCGCCTCACACTCTTTAAGGTATGGATCATCATAAAAAAGTAGTTTTGGCAATCTCCTACCCATTGTAATGTCACCCATTATAATAAGAAAAACCATAAATTTTATCATACTAACAAACTAATCTTCCTAGGACTATCCAAACCACGATCCTATCGGTTTCACCACTAGGTTTCTAGTCGCAAGGATTCTTGCCCATATGTATTTGACTTATTTGTGGTTTTGTATATGCTGGACAATTTCCCTAATGCTTGCTTTATAATTTTGAAAATAGTATATCTCTTATGTGAATATGGGGAATGATGGTTATGGGAATAGTGGTTCCCCGAAGCGAGGCTGAGACCCTAAGAAAACTAAGCGGATGGATCCTAATATATGGCCGAAGAAAAACTGGCAAGTCATTCATTGTCAGAAATTTTCTCAAATATAACGAATACTACTTTATTTCGAGGTCTGGACGTGTCTATGAGCTCGTAGGGGAGATATTCAAACCAATAGCCTTAGATGTGTTTCTAGATCGCATACAAAGGGGGGTAAGGGAGGAAAAGATAATAGTTATTGATGAATTCCATAGGCTTTCCAGCGAATTTCAAGACCTATTACATGCCATAAAGCCAGAGGCAAAAGCACAGTTACTGCTGATAACATCAAGCCTATTCTTCGCAGAAAAAATAATAGGACCCAGAAGCCCACTCTTAGGCATAGCTATCCCATTTAGAGTAGACACAATCCGTCCATGCGACATAATAGGGGCACTGGCCAATTACATAAGGGAGCCACGTGAACTGATCAAGATTTCTCTATTTGCTAGAGAACCCCTACTACTGGGACTCGTGCATGAAAACATAAGATTCGGCGATTTCCTAGAAAAAATGCTTATCGGACTAAAAGACATAGTGCCTGCATTGATTGGAGAAATATTTTTTGATGAAAGCAGAGAAATAACAGAGAGGTACGAGGCAATACTAAGAGCAGTAGCCGTAGGGAACAACTTCCCTTCAAAAGTGGCGTCATACATCTCGGGGATAATAGGGGAAAAACTCTCATCATCAGACGTAAAGAGCTATCTAAGAATACTTGAGAAAATGGGGCTAGTCCGTAGAATAAAGATATTCAAGAGAAACAGATACATATACACAATAGAATCCCCAATCATACACACATACTACTACCTAAACGAGAAAATAGGCTACGGCGAAATGGACATCCCAACAAGCATAGCGATAAGAGAAACAAAAAAGATTATACCAAAATACTTCGAGGACTTCACAGTGAGGCTCATAGCTGAAACCCTAGGAGGAACTATAGAGAAAACCCAGCAAAACGAAATAGACGGAATAATAACAAGAAAAAAAGAGACCATAGCCGTAATAGAAGTCAAAATGGGACAGATAACGCCAGAGGAAACAAAAAAATTCATAGAAAAAACAAGAAAACTACGAATCAAAGCCCCAAAAATAGTAATAGCCAACCAAAAAACACAACACAAACAAATAGTCAGCCTAGACATCCAAGATCTAATAGAAATAGCAAAAAACCCAGAACAACTAAAGAAAAAACTGACCCTAGAGAAACACTAAACCGATCGAAAACCCTTATTTCCGCATCGAGGACATACAGTATTACCCCTTGTCTTTATGAGGCCCTTATACTTGAAGTTTTTGTAGCACTTTCTACAATACACCGTCCCACAATGTATACACTGAACAAAACTCTCAAATAAACCCTTTTTCTTTCCACAGAGTGCACACCGCAAAGCCATAGCACCACACCTCCTATCTGCGATCTAGCTATTATTTTAAAACACTACTATATTTCTTGCGATATTACTTTTAAAAATTACGATATTCCAGAGACAATTCACAGAGATTATCTTTTCCCCCTTCTCTCAAATGCTAGTTCTCGATTTGATCCCTCTAGTGCTGATTACTTGTCTCGGCTTGCTGTTCGTGAGGAGCGAACTTTTTTAATAATGGCATAGAGGTAATCCATTGGGATTCCAAGAGAACTTCATTTATATAGTACTTTTTCTATGTTTTCTTCGCCGTTGCTTTCTCTGTATTCCTTGGCTTCTGTTATTTTGTGGAAGGTTATTTTCTTGGAGACTAGTGCTAGTATTGGTATCCAGCCGGTTTCCTTTGCGGTTTTATGTATTTTTTCTATGTCTTTGTCTGTTAATCTTGTGTTTCCTGTGGCTGAGTATTTTACCTGTATACCGACGTTGTTTTCTCCAATTTTGACATAGATGTCGAATGCTCCTCGGCTGTCATGAGAATAGTATGGGGTATAGCCTTTCCGAAGTAGGTAGTTTCCAATAATTCGTTCTGCCCAATGTCCAACAATCGTTATTTCGATGGGTTTGTAGCCTTGGATTATGTTTTTTAGGTATCTCTTAAATAATGGATCCACGAAAATATACTCTCCATTGGATGGCTTTATTATTCCCATTCTTCTTAGTTTTGCTACTACTACTATTTCTCTTGGTTCTAATGTCTCCTTGTTCAATATTTTCATTATAACCTTTTCTGGGTTATCCTTTATGCTCATAATTTTCTCAAAGTACTCCTCAAAAATCGGGATGAGAAAGTTATAAAGTCTTTTCTTGGCGTTTCTAATTGATGTCTTATCGATTTTTCCAGCGATATAAATATGGTGTCCCAGATATTGTATGTAGAATGGATGATAACCCGCGGCCTCCGCAATGATATTAGCATCCTCGTCACTAATGAGCATGCCTCCCTCCTCAAACAGTTTTTTGATCATTTCTATGGCATCCTGCTTTTTAAAAGGCCCCAAATATATTATTTCAAAACGTCCCCCCCAAACATCCAAAGCATTCATTAATGGTTCAATTATTGATCCGCAAACAACGTAGCTAATCCTAGCGCCCTCGGCGAAGCCCCTAAAAAAGCCAAATATATCATCACTACTAAACCTATCGTAGAACCCCTCGCTTTTGACTCTTGACGGCAATAGGTGAAACTCATCGAATAGAAGAAACAACCATTTATTGTTTTTTCTAATGATGCCGTTTATGGCGTCAAACAATGGCTCCAAGCTAGTCTCCTTTAGACAAACATTATATATCTCCTCAACATCGATACCAATTCTTTTTAACTCTTTCACAATGTACCATATTGGCCTTTCCTTTCTTTTTAGATCAACATATATTGGAATAATGTCATCAAAATCTTTAAGCATCTCATAGTACCTCATCATCAGGCTTGTTTTCCCATACTTCAATGGTGCGACAATATAGAGAAGAATCTTACGCTTTACACTTATACTCCCAAGAAAAAACTCGAGTTCCTCATCTCGGTCAAAAAACTTTTCCCTAGGAACAAAATCCTCATAGATAAATGGAGATTGACGCTTCAAGAACATCCCCATGAAAAAACAATGGATAAATTCACTATAAAACCTAATTATAATACACATAAATTATTGTACAACATATAAAAAAGGTTTTTTATCAAATATTGTGTATATGCCTAGTTCTCTAAATGAAGGTTTATGGAGGAGTTGTTATGGAGAGGCTTTATCTGCGACCTTTACGACCTTTCAAAGTACCTCTGCAAAGAGATCACATGGGATAACGTCGATAAAAGAAGGATAAAATTCCTAGTTGATACTGGTGCATCCAAATCGATAATACCAAAGGACATTATTGGTGGAATCAGAACACTGGATTTGGGTGAAACAACAACACAAGGAATATGCGATAAGCCATCAAGATTTAAGGTATTGTTGTCAGGAATAGCAATAGTTCTCGACAATGATCTCGTTGCCTCGATCCACGAGGTTCTAGTGCCGACAGAGACAGAGGTAGAAAAGAGTATACGGAAACTACTCGCTCCAATAAACGCATCAGCAATCCTCGGGAGGCTAAGTATGGATGTGTTAAATTTAAGAATCGACCCACAAACATCGAAGCCTACAAAAATCCCAACACTACTATTATGAGGCTTTCTTATAGTATCTTTAGAAAAACTACAACACTTTTAGATTAAAAATTTGGTGATTTATCAAAGATATGGAATACTTCGAGATCGTATAGACTTTTGGAATCTGAATTTGTTGTAGGTTAGATAAAATAGTAGATAGTTACATCCAAATAAAATAGAGCCGATAGTATTAAGCTTACAAAACAATGTTTCACGCGTTTTTTAGCATATTTATTGGATTTATCTTTAGGCCTACTAAGCCATTAAGGACTTTTGCGATAAACTACTAATGATTTTCCATAAAGTATTCTTGGTGTTGGTACAATCATTTAACTGTTTAGTTGTTTTTTGGGTATTTACATTGTTGATATTTTTTTGATGTCCATCTGTTATTAAATGACAATGTTTTTAAAGGAAATATCGGAGATTTTTGTCTGTGTGTTTTATATTTATCTGCATAGGGGGAGTCATGTGGATTGCTCCAAGTATAAGCATAAAAGAATTGTTCTATGTATAGTCTGTTTCATAGTAGCCTTATTTTTGGTTGGTCCGATCTCAGACATATGGGTTAGAGTTTGGAGCGAAGCAATGGAGAATGGGAACGTAATATTATCTTTTAAATTATTTATTGTGGGTCAAGGTATAATCCAGCTATTGATAGGTATAGCCGTCGGTATTGCGGTGACCCCCGTCATAGTGTTTATTATAGCTCCACTCTTCGGTATAGAGATAGCATTGGAAAAAAAGATTAGACTTTCAAACGTGGTGATTATAGATGCTAATCCTGAGAACTCTATATCTTCAGTGTTTCTCTATTCGTATATTGTGTTTGGTCTAGTGGTGGTTATCACAAGGATTATTGCCATAGGAGGCCAGGATATACTGGAAAGCTATTTTATAGCTTTGGGTTTCGTTATAAGAACATTGATCCCCTTCATATTGTTATTCCTAGTATCCCCCTATATACTCAGAGATAAATCAAGCATTAGAGCCCTCAAAAAGAACCTTACCATCACATACCCAAGCAGAATTCAGCAATTCGTACTCACAATTGTTGTGGGTATGGGATCGATCGCTGCATTGGCACCAATGTACTCAGAACTAGTTACAATTGTTGGAGATGTATCAACAGCATTAATGCTCTTCATATACATAATACTGATGGCTCTAGTTCCATCAATCACAGTAATCATTGGCTTCCTTATAGGAATCATGAAAATCGCTGGCCCCTTCTTTCAGAAATCCATCGAAAGGTTGGAAAGTATCGTGAAAAAATACGGGAAAGTAAAGACAATCTCGCTGATAAAGAGCGCGTCCTAGTACAATACAACTAATTATGATATTAAGCTTATCAGTAGCATGCTGGACTTCTCTCACTACATCGGCCTCTCGTGTTGTCAACAACAAGCCCAAATATGGAGTCTGGATTTGCAGATCTAATAGTCCTCAATAGAGGGACAAAACTTTATTTTGTCTACCATACGTGTATATGCTCTCCATGGCGAAATATGCATAATTTTTTATATCTTGCTTTCACTCGTTGTTGGGTGTTTCGTTGAATTGCGACATGTGTATGAGTGTATGATTGATATAACAAAGAATGTCGAACCCTCAGATTGGACAGGGTAGTATCTAGAAAAGTTCGGATTTTCTTTCTGGCATGTTGACCCATTAGGATTTGGAGAGCCTCATAGTGTCTTTGTGATGGATGCTTATTGTTTTTATGTTATTGTCTTTTCGTGATATAATGATTTGTGCTTTATTTATGTAGTATTAGTTTAATTCCTAGGTGTTTTTGATTATGGATATATCGGTCTTAGAGGACAGGGCGGCTATCGCTGTATCGAGACTAAGGAGGCTAGGAATAGAGCTTACTGGCGAAGAGGAGAGGATTATCTATGATGCGTCAAAATTGTTGGGCAGAGCATTGGGTAAGATAAAGCGGGTTTTTCCACCAGGGCATGGAGTTGAGCATATGTTTAGGGTTTTAGAGATAAGTATTGTTCTTTGTAAGAAGTATGGTGGGGACTTGACGAGGGTTGTTCTCGCCTCCTTGTTTCATGATATCATGAGGGGCGAAGAAAATCACGCAGAGAAATCTGCTATTTTTGCTCAGGAGTTTCTGAAAAATACGGAATTCTCCATATATGCGGAGGATATAGCCACTATAATACGGGAACATAGCTATAGTTATTCTAGACATGCATCATGTATAGAGTCTCAAATACTCCAGGATGCCGATCGTCTAGATGCTCTGGGAGCTATAGGGATTGCTAGAGTATTTTCCTTCGGTGCTTATCGCGGGAGAGATCTATATGATTTTGTCAACCCAAGGATGGGTGGCAGTCTGGCTCATTTCTATGAAAAGATATTGAAGTTGCCAGAACTAATGAATACTCCGTTAGCTAGGATTATAGCAAAGAGGAGGGTGGGGATAATAAGGTGGTTTCTTAAGAATATATTATGTGAGATTAATTTGGAGGATTTCCATGGTGATGTTTGATATCTATGTGTACTTTTTTGTGTTCTTGTTGTTATACGTGATGTTAGTGGTGTACGTAGTATGGGGAGAATAAGGATATGGATAGTTTTTATATGTCTTTCATTGTTGTCGATACTTCAGTATTCTCACTTCTATGTTCTTATTCCAAACATTAGGCCCATTGCAACATCGATGGGCACATCATACTCATATGTCGGCCTATTTATGGGGCTCTATATCTTCTTAACTGGGATTGGGTCATTAGTTTGGTCGATTGTGTCGGATTTTGTTGGGATAAAGAGAAAACTATTAATGCTGGTAGGGATAGTAATCTGTGGCTTCACAACTATTCTGAGTACTTGGATTGAAAATCCTTATCTTTTTGCTGCAGCGTATATATTAGCTGGAATGGCCATAAGTGTTGTTACGATACTATCAATGACCATACTAATAGACTTTGTTGGGAGTGAAAGACGCTCAGTAAATCTTATGCTCTTTAAGATACTAGCCGGATTTGGCTATGTATTAGGATTTGCACTTGGTCTTTTTCTAGGGGCCAAATATATGAATTGGAGATTCCCAATATTGATCCTTGGGGCTATAGATCTAATTGTTGGCATTCCCCTAGCAGTAGTAGTGCCTGAGCCCCCTAAGGGTTTTTCTGAGGAGGAGCTAAGCTCTGTCTTGTCGAAGATACACGTATATCCATTTTCCTTTCGTCCCTCCGATATAAGATATATTGTGGGGAATAGCAGTAATAGATACATAGCATTACAGGGAATTTTTGGCATAATAGCTGCCGGATCCATCGAGGTATGGATGCTGCAATATTTAGTAGTAGAGGCTGGGGCAAATGAGCTGATAGCATCCGTATTTATGGGGCTATCAGTATTGGGGGCATTTGGTGGAATACCAGTGGCCAATCTCGCTGATAAGACATACAGGGATTCCCCTGGAATGCGGCCTAGGATCGCGGGGGTATGTTCTTTTCTTGCGGGGTTATTCATAATGATCTTTCTTACGGTCCCGCTTAGGTTAGAGTCCAGTGAAAATAGTTTTGGAGCGGCCCTAATAAGTGTGTTGTCAATGGTTAAGAGCTCTGGGGTCGTGGCCTTGGCACTGATGCTCTTTTTTCTCGCCATAGTTTTCAATAGCCCCATAGGCTCGATTAGGAATAGTGTAATATCGGACGTTAATCTGCCCGAACACAGAGCAACAGTTATTTCGGGAATAAACATAGTGGAGTTGTTCTCTAAATCGATAGGCATTGCAATTATTGGTTTTCTCATAGATATTCTTAATGATATAAGAATACCATTAATGCTGGCGGTATCATGCTGGTTTATCTCCGCGTTCTTTTGGTTTGTTCTATCTCACAGCGTTCCACAAGACAAACAAATAATATCATCGATCCTGACCAAGAGGAAAGAACTTTTAGAGGAAATGTATCTAAATAATTCTGGGTGAGGATATTGAGGAGAATAAAAGTAGTATTGACAGATTTTGATGGGGTTCTAGTGGACAGCTATAGTTGTCTGCCAGAGATATATAGGGAAATAGGAAAAATGGCGGGGGTTCCTCTAAGCCGATTAGAGCAGTTTGTAGAGAGGGCAATAGAGTATGAGGATATTGAGGACGCAAGAAAAAACTATGACCATAGAAAATGGTGGCCTAGACTATTTAGGGAATTTGCTATCGATGTTAATGAAAACATAATTAATAACCTTGCCGACTTATTCTGGCGAATGAGGAAGAAGAGAAGCACAATAATCCGTGGTGCAAAAGAATTCCTAGAATTCATAACAAGACAGGGAATAAAGGTTATAGTCCTAGCCGGCAATGACGGTAAAAGAGGCCTTAAAAAACTACGTGTTGAGTCCTCGCCCTTAGCAAAATTTTTTGAGGAGATAATTATTGTAGGGGATGATGTAGAGGATAGGCCCTCAGCTGTCATTGATATATCCAGAAGATATGGAGTGGCTTTTGGGGAAATACTATTTATAGATGATAAGCCAGATCCTATAAACGAAATACACGACGCATGCCCCAATATAAGTACAGTAAAGGTGAATTACAGGGGAATATTGAAACGCTCTTGGCAAGGGAACTGCAGAGCCGATATCAACGTAGATAATCTAAAAGAATTACTGGCACTAATACTAAATCAAAAGGATTCTTAAGTTGTGATGCTTACATGCTTAAACATAAGCTAGAATTGGCAGTATTTATAGCCACTACACTATATATTATGAACACGGGTATACTACTTATTGGTCTACAGGTATACTTTATGGGAGCCGTCTCCGATGCGAGGATAGCTCTCCTTTCAACCGTATATTGGATCCCAATAATTTTTCTGTCGCCCTTCTGGGGATACATAGCCGATGCCACGGGGAGAAGAAAGGAAATAGTTGTCCTAAATCTGATCCTGTTAGGCTTAGTGACATATTTACATAAAATACTGTGTAGCTATGACGATATTTTGCTCCTGAGGATTATTGCGGGCTTTTTCTCTGCCTCATATTCACCTATAGTACAGGCAGGGATCACATATAATGTATCCCCCCGAATGTTTGGGGAGAGAATAGCGATTTTTAATGTGGGTGTAGCGACAGGATTTCTATTGTCCTGCTATACAGTGAGTATAACACTGATCTTTTTCCCAGTTATGGAGCTATTCACTATAGCGAGCCTTACCACACTGGCTTCAGCCGTCATAGTACTATTTTCTCCAATCCAATCGGCCAAAACAGGGACAAATTTGACTGCTAGACAAGCCTTGGCCACCAGCTTATCGATCCCTCTTGTGAAGCATCTATTGGCTGGAAGGGGAATATTGTTGGTTATCGCGCTAACCATCAGGCATATGGCCATAATGGGGTTGTTTTCGCTGATCTATGTATATATGCAGAAAATGGGTGTATCATCTCAAAGTTTAGGGATAATATCGTCTTTTAACAATTTGACACAAATAATTTTGATACCAGTATCAGGTATGCTGGTGGATAGGATAGGTAGAAAAAGGATATTTGTTCCTGGTTTCTTTCTCTCCTCATTAATACCAATGTTTTTCATGAGGGCAGGAACATCCCTAGAATTCGCACTAAGCTTCATATTTACAGGAATTGCATACTCACTACTTATATCTGGGGCAAATACATATGTCAGAGATATTGCTCCTAAGGGAAGAGAAAGTGAAGTACTCTCATTAATGAATACTACAAGAGCACTTGGAATGATCATCGGCCCCATGATGGTTGGGTTCCTAGTGGAGAAATATAACTATGAAACAATGTTCTTCTCCCTTTTCCTAACGGGGATTTTTTCGACAATAATCGCTTCCCTCTGCACAGAGACATATAAGGTGCAAAAATTTTACTGACATTAAACTTTAATGTGATGGGTCCAATTCGATAAAACATGCATCACTAGCAGAATTTAACCTAAATCCTTATGAGATATGTATCATAAATCGAATCAGAGTAAAATTCATAATGTTTAATCTAGCATGTATTAATGGACATCTAGTATAGGAATATAGCCTTGAACGCCAATTTTTTTGTGATACAAATCCTATTTTGCCAAAACGTCTACTTGCTATAAGAATTTTTTGCATCTATTGTCTTTTTTAGTGGTTAGTATTTTAGGATTTTAATGGTTTTATATTTTAATATCCAAAGCCATAATATTTTTATGGTCATAGAGTAATTTGGTGTATTACTTGAATAAGCCGTGGCATTCAATGGACGTTGAGGAAGTTGCCAGAATCCTAGACGTTGATATTAAGAAGGGTCTAACAGATGATGAAGCCTCGAAACGTCTAGATATCTATGGTTACAATGAAATACCTAGAAGAAAAAGAATAGGTCTGATTAAGATAATTCTAAAGCAGTTTAGGGATATATTTGTACTGATGCTTGTTTTTGCTTCTCTCGTATCCATATTTATCGGTGGTGACATTATAGATCTGATTGTGATTCTAGTTATAATCGCCATTAATGTTGGTGTCTCGGTCTATCAGGAATATAAGGCCGAAAATGTCATGGAGAAATTGAGGGAATATGCAGCCCCGAGGGCTAGGGTCATAAGGAGTGGTTCATTGGTGGAGATACCTGCAAAGGAGTTAGTTCCTGGAGACATTATAGTTGTGGAGGAGGGCGATCTCGTACCAGCGGACGCTAGAATTGTGGAGTCCTCAAATATGGAGGTTAACGAGGCCCCATTAACTGGAGAATCATTACCAGTATCCAAGAGGGATAGGGTGCTCCCAGAAGATACTCCCGTACCAGATAGGATAAACATGCTTTACATGGGGACACATGTTGTGAGGGGGAGAGGAAAAGGGATAATAGTTGCCACTGGATTGGACACGGAATTGGGTAGAGTTGCTAAATTAGTTGAGGAGGCGCAGGAAGAGCAAACCCCCCTCAAAATTAAACTATCAGAATTCGCCAAGAAAATGGCTATGGCTATTATCGTATTAATGGTTATAATATTCATTGTAGGGTTAAAGAGATACGGTTTCTCGAGCATAAAGGATTGTTTCATGGTGGCTATTAGTCTGGCCGTAGCTGCAGTGCCTGAGGGCCTCCCAGCCATATTGACAGTTACTCTTGCTATAACTGCCAGGCGCTTAGCAAAGAAGAACGCTCTAGTCAAATATTTATTGGCGGCAGAGACTTTAGGTTCGGTTACTGTGATATGTACAGACAAAACGGGAACAATAACTGAGGGTGTTATGACTATAAGGAATATCTATACGTTCTCTAGGGAGTATGAAATAACGGGTACTGGATATAATCTAGAAGGCAAGTTTCTTGTTAATGGAGAAGAAATATCTCCTATGAGGGATCCATTACTTTCAAAGTTGCTTACAGTAGGTACATTATGTACTAATGTATCAATTGGTGATGAGCTGATTGGAGATCCAACAGAACTGGCGATCGCGGTGGCTGCAGTTAAGGCAGGATTTCACAAGGCTGGCTTGGAGGATCTGCATCCAAGAGTACATGAGATTCCCTTCTCCTCAGAAAGAAAAATGATGACGACAATAAATAAGTTCGAAGAAAAGAACTATTGTGTATGTACGAAGGGAGCACCAGAAATAATATTGAGTAGGTGTAGATTCATAGAGATAGAATATGAAAAATATGTCGAGATAGACGATGAAATCAGGAGTAAGATTCTGGCGAAACTCGAGCAGTATGCGAATAAGGGATATAGGGTACTTGGAATAGCATACAAGATAATGGATAAGAGCGAATTTTCCCCTGATAATGATGACCTTGATGAGAAAGCAGAGAGGGATCTAATATTTCTAGGTCTCGTCGCAATGATGGATCCCCCACGTCCAGAGGTCTATGACGCAATAGAGAAGACCAAGAATGCAGGAATAAATGTTATTATGGTGACTGGGGATCATGCCGTAACCGCTAAGGCTGTAGCGGAGGAAATTGGTTTATATAGACCTGGCGACGAAGTAATGGTGGGCAAACAACTACAAGAAATCAATGAGGAACAATTGTCTCAAAGGATTGATAAGATAAGAATATTCGCTAGAGTGATGCCCGAACATAAATCAAAGATCGTTAAGGCCTTGAAGAAAAAGGGCCATATTGTCGCTATGACTGGCGACGGCGTCAATGATGCGCCAGCTCTCAAGATATCGCACATAGGGGTGGCTATGGGCAAGCGAGGTACTGATGTGGCGCGGGAAGCTGCGGATATGATACTGCTGGATGATAATTTCGCCACGATAGTCCGGGCTATTGATTACGGTAGAAAAGTGTATGGGAGGATAAGGTCATTTACGAGGTTTTTGATAAGTTGTAATTTGGCTGAGGTTTTGATAGTTACTATTGGCATGTTGGTATTTTTCTCTATCCCGTTAACTCCTGCAATGATTCTATGGATAAACCTTATTACTGATGGCCCCCCAGCTACAGCATTAGCATGGGACCCTAGTTTTGACGAGGAATTAAGGCGAGGACCAAGGCGGCCTGAGGAAGGTCTTTTAGCGGGAATGCTTACATTTGTTGTGGTGACATCACTAGTACTTACCTTTGGATGCGTGCTCACCTACTACTACTATAGCATTATTCTTGGGGTAAAGGACACATATCGGATAAGCACAATACTTTTCATGCAGATATCTCTATTTGAGCTGGCTGTTGTTTGGAATTGCAGAAGTGAATATAAGTCCGTGTTTAGGATAGGCTTTAGAGGAAATAAGTGGCTGGTTTTATCCGTAGTGCTGTGCACTTTCCTGACGATGTTGCTCGTATATGCTCCTATTGGAGTATGGTTTCATTTGGTTCCGCTAGAACCATTTGATTGGATATTTGTGATTGGTGTAGCTTTCCTGGGCTTCTTGATGCTTCCCGAGGTGTTGATGAAGCACGAATAGTTGTTTGTGTCCAGAATGCCATATTAGGATTGGGTGTGGGTTTGAGTATGGATAGGGCAGAATATATAGCTATCGATATTGGGGCAACATGGATCCGTGTTGCGCTATGTGGAGAATCTGGAGAGATAAAAAAGTGCGTCAAAATAGGAACGCTTAAGAAGGGATCAAGGCAACAGTTCTTGGAGAGGATCTATGACGCAGTAAAATATCTTCAGGCATCCAATATAGTTGCTGTCGGCATAGGATCTATCGGACCAATAGATATGAAGAAGGGGTTTATTCTGAACTCCCCTAACATAGAGATCCATAATATACCAGTAGTGTCCTATCTACAGGATATGCTTAATGTTCCCGTATTAATGGTTAATGATTGTACCGCCGCTGTTATAGGTGAGAAATATTTTGGAGCAGGCAAGGGCCATAGTAATATTGTCTACATCACATTGAGTAGTGGCATAGGCGGCGGGGCTATTGTAGATAACAAGGTATTGTTTGGAAAGGATGGTAATGCTGTGGAGATAGGTCATCTTGTTGTAGACTACGAGGGTAGGCTTAGGTGTGGGTGTGGTGGCTACGGTCACTGGGAGGCCTATACTTCTGGGTCAAATATTCACAGATTTGTTGGGCTATTAATAGACACGATATATGGCGACGAAAAATTCAAGAATAGTATGCTATCAGAGTATGCAGACAAATACGGTGTCGACTATAAAATCCTCGTCGAATGTGCCGAGAAGGAGGATGATTTATCGAGAGAAATATTGAAACACATAGCCATTATCAACGCCGTAGGTTTTGCAAGTGTGACGAATGCATTCGATCCAGAGGTAATATCGGTTGGGGGATCCATAGTCTTAAGAAATCCTAGGTATTTGGTATTCGATCCAATATTAAGCTATGTCGAAAAATACATCATAAATAGGATGCCCAAAATAACAATCACACCGCTAGGCGAAAATGTTGTTCTCTATGGAGCCCTTGCGCTCGCTATGAACCCAGACCTAATTCCACAAAACCTAAAAGCTGGTGGAGGCTAAATAGGCGGTTAGGGAAGAGCATCAGTATAATTGATTCTTTTATACATCCATTTTACATTTCCAATTGGTGTTATTGATGAACAAAGCAAAAGCAGTATTTCTACTAGCCACAATAATACTGCCAATACTAGTATGGTTGGAGCCCCAAAACTGGGCAGATACAGAATTGAGAATAGCCATAGATAACAAACTCCATGTGGATTCCGAGCTACTAAACAAAAAAGGAGACGAGACCTTCTTGATACTTTTCAAGGAAAATTCCGCTATGTACAGGATCCTTAAGAGACTGGATGGAGTAGTAAAAGTACTGCATAGATATAAAATCATCCCAGCAATACTGGCTAGAGGGGACATATACAAATTGCTAAGAATGCGGGGGATAGAAGATTTTGTTTCGGGGATATATGCAAATAGGAAATACCAGATCAAACCACTATATAGATCCATAAAAGGAGCAACAACTCTGCATACAGCCTCAATAGTAGGGGCAACAACTTTTTGGAGTAATGGGTATACTGGGGAAGGAATACGTGTATGTGTCATAGATACAGGAATATACTCCTCGCACCCCGAACTTGAGGGTAGAGTGGTCAGTAGCAAATCATTCGTACTTAAGGAATATGGATACTCCTCAGATGAAACAGACCCTGACGATGTATATGGTCACGGCACAATGGTCGCTGGCATAATCGCTGGTGCTGGAATAGATCAACGTGGTCAAGGCATGGCTCCTGACGCATATTTAATGAATGCAAGAGTTTTTGCTAGTGATGGAACAATAACTCTAGCGGGTGTGATAGCAGCGATAGAATGGGCAACACTTGGGCCAGACAGTACGCCTGATACCGGTGATGAGGCCGACATAATAAACTTATCATTAGGATCGGGAGAGATTTATGGTTCACCAACATATTTGGCTATACAAAACGCCATAGAAGAGGGCATAATTGTTGTATGTGCTGCCGGCAATGAGGGGGACACACAAATAGGTTCAATGAGTATAAATGATCCTGCCAACTCGCCATATTCTATAGCTGTAGGAGCAGTATCTCCCGACTATGATGACGTGGAGTACTATACATCAATAGGTCCATCGCTTAGACTTATCGTTAAGCCAGATATAGCAGCGCCCTCAGATGTATATGTGTTGAGTCTGAATGGGGGGTACACGGGCCCTGTTGCTGGTACAAGTTTCTCATCTCCGCATGTTGCGGGATCCTTAGCCCTTGTTCTGGATTATCTAAAGTCTAAGGGTATACCAAAGCAACATTGGCCAGCGGTCTCTAGGGCCCTGATAATGCATACTGCTTCTCCGCTTTATGTTTCATCTTTAGAAGGACTAATAAGATACGAGGATCTGATTATAGGAGCGGGATTATTAAACATGACTGCAGCATATATTGAGCTTAACAGTAGTGATATCAATGCGAGTACGATACCTCAATGGATTACTATTCTTCCGAGAAAAATACCAGTGGGTATTAGCAACTCGAGCTTGGTTACGCATGAACCATATTTTCCATACATAGATAGGGTATTTCAGAACCAAACAATAGTATTCAATTTCACGGTTGTATGTAGCAGGCAATTTGAGCTATCCGTGGTACTTCAGGGAAACATCACTGATGCATTAGAACTACACTCACCAACAGGGAAGATTATATACCCCCCTATATCCTTGTGGGAATTCAACGCAACCATAAAGCCTACTGCACTTGGATATTATAGTGGAAAAATAGTATTCTTGGATACAGATAACAACATTTCCATAGAGGTGCCAATAGAGTTTGATGTCTTGAGGCCAAGAGCAAGAATACTGATTGATCTAAGACATACGAGCTGGGTCATAGATCATGGGTATGGTCAGTACAGATTGTTTATTAGAGAACTGGAGACACTATACAATATATCGGTTGAATATCTGTACCATAATGCGCCAGAAATATCCTTTGATCGCCTCGTTAAATACGATCTTCTCCTATGTCCAGATACGGCTTCCGCAGAGTATCTGTTTAGTGGGAAAGGCGAATTGACTGGCTACACAACTGATTACTTCACAGAAAAAGAGATAGAGGCTATATGGGAATATATAAAGGGTGGGGGATTCCTACTAATTTTTGCGCTAGCTGGTATACAGGCTGGTACGGTTTATCATAACCTAACTAACATAAATGGGCTACTGGAGCCATTCGGTATTGAATTTGTGAATGAATATATTCGCAGGTATGGAAACCCCATCGCGGTAAACGCTGTAGGTAAGCACATTCTTGTTAAAGATATCGACGAGTTACCCTATTATGGAATTACCCTAAAGCTGACGGGTGGCATGGGGGGGGTTTTCTTGAAAAATGGCTCATCACAATTAGGGGTGGTTGTACAGAATAATAATTCTGGGGGAGTTATAGCTCTTGGAACAAACTTTGTCTTTGATAACTGGGCTTTTCTATCGCTATATCCTGGGTGTGGAGTTAATGGGTCTAACGTAAAGGCATTCACTAGGAATCTAGTAGACTTTATTCTGACATATAGGTACCAGATATACGGTCTTACCGCTACGAGATGGAGTGTGGCGAGGGGAGAGAGTGTAACAGTATATGCATATAATTCCTCGCCAGTAACGAACATAGTTGTGAATTACTCTAGCATGTTTACCGAGGAGTCAAATTCTGCCCAGTATGATTCTGAGAATGGGCGTTGGTTTGCTAGAATACAGCTTGATATTGCGGGGCCGGCCTATATAAAGTGTATAGCCTATGACGTGGATGGATTTTATACGATCTCATCCATAACGATAGGTGTGGAAAAGGATGAGGAGAATCCCCCATCCATCACAATTTTATCTCCCGATAATGGGAGTAAGCTATCAATAGATCCAGACAGACCCGAAAATGTAACTATAGCATTTAGATTATCTGACGATACAGGAATAATAGTGGAGTCGATAAATATAACAATAAGCAATGTCGAAAACTACGCCATAGAGTACAAGCATGAGAATAATGATGTTATTGTTGAGGTTAATATATCTGGCTCAGAATTATCTAACTTGTTGATCTACGAAGAATGTGATACTATCTCAATAATAATAAGCTGCTCTGATGTAAATCTGAATAAATCCACGTCCACATATATATTCTACCTTGCGATCAGGAAGGGCGCATGGATCTGGATACTCGTAGTAGTAATTTTGGTAATACTTATGGTCACACTAGTATATCTTTTCTGGGGCATCCGTAGGAGAACATAGACGATATTAAGTATTTATGATAAGATAATTTTTTGGTAAGAATAATCATTTATAGCCCCCCCACTGGTTATATTTTAAAGTGTTTTATTGGCTATCATTCTTTAGTTTCTATCGGTATGTGTTGGTTATTTAGACTAACAAAATAGCCCTATGGAATTGTGATGTGGGCCATCTATATCCCTAACTAATGTCCTACTTTATAATAATCTTTTTTTAATGTCAAATATTGGAGTAGCGTTTGGTGGGAGATTTATGGATGCTTCTCTAGAGATAGCGCTAGAAAATATTAAGCTACTACTGAAAATGATAAGGGATGACGACGACAAGCTCTTAGCTTTGGAGGGGGTCTCGGAGATATTATTAAAGAATGATTATGTATCAATGCTCGATAGAATAACTGAAGAATTATCTGATGAGCTAAAATCTGAGTTCTATAAAAGGTTGGCCCTAATAGCTGCGAAGAACGGTGTTGCAGATATTTTTAGGGACTCAATCGAGAAGATACCGTCAGAGGAAAAGCTTGAGATTCTAGCTGAAGTCGTGGTTGAGAATAAACTAGACCAGAAAGAGCTAATAGAAATATTAAAGAACTTTCTAAAGTCATTGAAATCTGTAGACTATAATGACGAAGACATATGCTATAATATGGCCGTCATACTGAGCTTTCTAGGCGACTTCACACGCTCTAGAGGATTCGCAAATAGTTTTTGCTCATTGATAAAAACAAAGGAGTTTACATTCATGAGGGAATTCTTTAAAGTTATGGATGAAATCAAGTGTGCATACCTGCGGATGTGCATAGGTGACAAGACTGATGGGATTAGGCTCCTACAAAAGATATTGCCAAAAGTAAAGAATCTTGATGAGGCAAGAAAAGCCACTCTTATAATCGAAGCCTGTGATGTCGCGTCTAGGCATGGGTTTTATGAGGAAGCCATAAAATTTTCGAGCTATCTTGACTCCGACACAAATAAGAGTTCCCTCATGGAGATAATCTTCGAAAATGCACTAAGAAATGGCGAAGATGACCAAAAAATTAAAGAATTGGTAAGGAGGGCAAATATGGCATTGGGAAAAAATGTTGAAGCACTACTGCGAATCAGCATCGTGCTAAGGAAATACAATAATGCACAATGGAAGGATCTCTTTAGTCGAATCACGCCAGGAGACTTAGAAAAAATAAATCTCCCAGCGCTACTCGATATAATTGAGGATATAGCGGAATGTGGCTTCAAGGATATGCTAGAGGAGGTACTGAAGGTCCCCATATATTGGGAGGATCTGAAGATGAAACCAGTGTTATTGTTTAAGTATGCATACATGCTATATTCGCAGGGTAGGATAAGTGGAGGAGCGAAAATATTGGACGACTACATCAATGACATCATAGTAACCAAGGAGAGGAAACTAGATCCTCAATTCCCAATATATTACTTAAAGTCCCTCATCGAGGCAATAAAAAACTATCCCGATAAGCTTGAAGAGGTAGATTTTGACAAGCGGCTCCATGAGAAACTGGTTTCCCTAGAGAAGGAGATACCACTCCCCATCAAGGTTACGAGGATATTGGACGAAATCACGATTCCAAAGTACAAGGACTTGGCTGTAGAGAGAATTGCTGAGGAAATACTGACAAGACTAAGGTGTGTGGGGATAGAGAAAATCCTTACGCTTGTACCTGAGAAAGAGCGTCTAGAAGAGCTTATCTCTAGGGTAGCGAGAAAACTTGCGATAGAGGGAGATGTGACTGATGCATTATCATGCTTGGAGTTGATTTCAGATACGAAAAAAAGACTTGATATATTACTTGCTATGGAACACAGATGTGCATTGAAGCTTTGTAGTGAACTTCCAGGACTATTAAAGATGACTATAAAGACTGTAAATGAGGTGAAGAGAAAAATCGATGTAGATCCTGTCGAGGAGGCCAAAATTAGGTTGGATCTAGCTATTGTATTTAAATTTCATGGTCGCGAAAAAGACTACAAGAATTCGTTAAACGAGGCAATTAAGCGTCTGGAAGGCATAAAAACAACAAGTAAGGACAATATACTCTCTAATAAAATTTTGGCTGAGAGCTATGGATATTATGCTTCTGCGCTTTATGTATTGGGTGACGAAAGATCAAATGAGTTGCTCAAAAAGTCCCTAGAACATGTAAATGAACTTCCATCAAAACTAAGAACGAAAGTACTCATAAAAATTATAACATGGCTTCTTTTCGCGGGCTGGTACTCAGTAGTATTTGAACTTCTGCAATTAGAGGGTCTAGAGTCAGCATTACCATTGGTGAGATCATCTCTAATAAAGGAATATGTCAAAAATGAGAGGTATGAAGAGGCTTTAGATACGGCTCTAAGTATATCAATGAACATTGTGGATGAGGTAGATACATATATCTGCTATGCGAGTGAATTAGTGAAGACGCCGAAAGCTGAGGAGGTTGCAGATATATTGAAAAAAACTATGGAGAAATGTAATAAAATAACGGATTACGATACCAAGATGCGGTTTTTAATAAGAATAGCATCGACATATGCAAAATCAAAGAACCTTAGCGAAGCCGAAGAGATTCTAAACAAGCTAATTGAAGAGGTCAGAGGTATTGAGGACGAAGAACAACGCTGCAAATATCTTGCCCTTATAGCCCCCGCCCTATATCTGGTTGAGAAATCCAAGGTCTGATACTCCCCACTTATGGATTGTGGGTCAAAAAATCAGGACCTCATTATGTTAAAGTATCCTTATCTTCCTTTGAACACCAAATCTTCCTATTTCGTGATACGGCCTAACGGGTTCATCTAGCTTAAAGAATAGCAACTGTGCAATCCGCATATTTTTCCTTAGTTTTATTGGTACCAAGTTTCTGTTGTTTATTTCGAGGACAACATAGCCCTTATGGCCTGGCTGGAGAAGATATGCCGTCTCTACCTGTATCCCAAGCCTCGCTAATCCAGATTTCCCAGAGATCATTGCTAATACATCGTTGGGTAGCTCAATCCACTCTAGGCTCTTGCCCAATATAAAACCGTGGGGTTGCAGGTAAACCTCATCTTTTTTTATCTCTACCCGCTTTACATTATCTAAGTTATTTGGGTCTATTGTGGATGTGATATGTGTCTCTATGGCAACAAACTCATCTGCAAGTTTTATATCATACGTAATCTCGCTTAAGCAAGATTCGTCGAATGGATATATAATCAAGTCGCCACTTTGAACAAGAGATAATATTTCTTTCCTATTCAGAATTTTCATTGTATGCACCACTAAAGGTACTGATAAAAAATAATATAAACAAGTAACCTCATGTATGCTGAGAACTATCGATCTTTGCATGTAAATATTCATCTTTTATAGAAGCTATTACATGATTAATATTGGTGAGGAGTGTGGTCAAGAAAGTTAAAAGATGGGCCTTTAAGAGGAGTCTGTGGGTTTTTCATGTAAACACTGGGGGATGTAATGGCTGCGATATAGAGATTCTAGATGCGCTAACCCCTAAGTATGATTTAGAAAGGTTTGGTATAAAACTCGTGGGCTCTCCTAGACATGCAGATGTCCTCCTAGTAACAGGCCCAGTAAATAAGAAGAACGCGGAGTTGTTAAAGAGAATATATGAACAGACTCCTGACCCAAAATTTGTCGTGGCTATTGGTACGTGTGCAGTTTCTGGCGCAACCTTTGAGGGGGCACCAAATACCCTAGGTGGTGTTGATAAAGTTATACCTGTTCATGCATATGTTGTTGGTTGTCCTCCAAGGCCCGAAACAATAATTGATGCTGTTGCTACATTGATTGAAAAAATCGAAAAAGGAGAGGTGGGGATATAGATGAGCTATGTGACTGAGCCTACAAAAGAGGGTATTGATAATTTGCAAAAATGGATAGGAGAGATCGTGCCTGGGTCTAAGGTAGATGTCGATAAACATGGTGTTGCTTGGACTACCATTCCCATAGACAAGCTTAGGGATTTGCTCAAACACCTAAAGGAGAAGGGATATAGTCATCTCACAACGATTACTGGGACCGATCTTATAGATGAGGGTAAGATGGAACTTATATATCATCTGATCCCATATGAAATTACTGGATATCCCATCTTATGTTTGAAGTCGACAATTCCTAGAGATAACCCCGTAGCTCCCTCAATAGTCGACCTGTTTGATATAGCACTTATATATGAGAGAGAAGTATATGACCTAGTAGGCATAAAATTTGAGGGTCATCCAAACCTGGATAGGATCTTTCTTAGGAAAGATCTCCCTGAAGATTATCATCCACTTAGAAAAGATTTTAAGGAGGAGGGTGAGTAGATATGGGTTATGTCCCCCTAGGCCCCTATCATCCAGCATTTAAGGAGCCCCTTACAATCAAAATAAAAATAGAAGGCGAGAGAATAATAGACGCAGAAATAGACTTTGGCTATAATCATAGAGGCATAGAGAAGCTCCTAGAAAAGAAACTATGGGTAAGTGTTCCATTTATCGCTGAGCATGTATGTGGAATATGTTCTGGCGTACATCAAATGACCTCAATAATGGGCATCGAAAGAATATTTGATATTGAAGATAAAATTCCAGAAAGGGCGCTTTGGATACGTATATTAACACTAGAGTTGGAGAGAATACATAGCCATCTATTGTGGGTAGGAGTGGCTGCACATGAGGCTGGGTTTGATACAATATTCATGTATACATGGAGAGATCGTGAAAAATCCCTAGACCTTCTAGAGGAATTGGGGGGTAGAAGAGTCGTGTATAGTGTTGGTAAGGTAGGTGGAGTTCGTAAGGATTTGGATGACTCATATAGAAAGAAGCTAAAGGACTATGCTAAATTCTTCAAAGAGAGAGTAGCGTACTATAAGAAAATATTCCTAGAGGACCCAACATTACAGGCTAGGTTTAGAAATGTTAGTGTTCTCCCATATAATGTAGCCATTAATCTTGGTACTGTGGGTCCTACCACGAGAGCCTCTGGTGTAATGAAGGATGTTAGGTATGAGGATAGATATTGGGGGTATGGCCCTGATATCGGATTTAGAATAGTTACTTCAAAAGAATGCGACGCCATGGCCAAGGTACTAGTCAGGCTAGAGGAAATCGAGGTGGCAGCAGATATCATAGAGCATATTGCTGAAAATTTACCAGCTGGAGATATAGAAATAAAGTTTCCTCCAACAAAGAAGCCACCTGAGGGTGAGGCTATCTCCCGCCAAGAGGCTCCGCGAGGCGAACTTTTCTACTACTATAAGTCCGATGGCGGCCTTACTCCCTATCGTGTAAAAATAAGAACCCCTACACTAGCTAACATACTGGCAGTCGCATATATGGCGAAAGGCGAATATATAGCCGATGTACCAGTCACATTCGCCTCTATTGATCCATGTATTGCATGTATGGAGAGAACACTAATAATTGATGATGGGAAGAAAAAAGAAAAGATGAGTTGGTCAAGACTACTTCATTACTCTAGGAAATGGTTCATGAAGAACCTGCACTGGCTGAAGGATGAGAGGGTATACTAGTTTTCTCAATACTTCTTTTTGTTGGGGATAGTAATAGAGAGAATAACAAGGAGGGATGCGATTCTAGCTACGATAGTCAGCGTATTGGTGCCGTTCTCATACAATCTTACAAAAGTATCCTTGCCAGTAAAGATGGCTAGTGTAGGTCTAGGTAAGGGAGTAATAATACTACCTATGCTGATTGGTAATTGTTTTCAAGTCGTCATAAGACCTATATCTGGTATTTATGCTGAGAAATATGGACACAAAAAATTCTTTTGCACAGCCCCCCTGCTTTATTCATTATCTTTTATATTGATTTCTATGTCTAGAAATGTTGTAGATATAATATTTTCTACAATAATTTTGAGTATGGGCATAGCGATGTTTTGGTCTGCATTTCTAGCATTCTCCAGTTATATTCATCCAGAGAGGATAGCGCTCAGTATAGGCCATATATTGGCCTTTTCGTATATTGGTGCACTTATGGGTACAGCGCTTAGTGGATATTTATACGAGCACTATGGTATGTTTTTTGTATTTCTGGCGGCATCTATAATATGTATCTTGGCGACATTTGTTTCCATATTTATAACTTCGGCCCAAGGGAAGAAATATTTTGAGCAATCCAGTGCTATAGCTATAATAAGAAGGAACATGAAAGACATTCTGACGAATTCTAATATTATTGCTATGATCCCAATAGTAAACATGTATGCACCAATATTATTACTTGAATCGGGAGTTTCACCAACATATGTGGGTCTACTATTGACATCCTTACCATTGATGTCAGCAATAATGCAGTATGTTGGAGGTTTCCTCTATAGCCATGTCGTCAATCATAGACATGTAATAAACATGATGTCTCTGATATTTTTATCGCTTTTTGCATATGCCTCTGCAGAAAAACTTATAATAATTGGCTCGTTGTGTTTCATTATATATAGCCTACTATCTAGCTTCCTCTTCGCACCACAACTTTCTACAGCAGTGGATAAGAGTGAGAACATGAGAGCAGTTGGTGCAAGTGGATTCGGCGCGGGTATAGCTATGGGGAGAGTCATAGCGGCCTCTCTTTCCGTCATAGGTGGGTACGTGGCCGATACTCATATAATTAATGTTTCATCGCCAATGTTCGCGATGGTATTATCATCAACAACTTTTGGAATAATAACTGTAGCTAGTAGAATCCTAGGCGGTGCATACGAGGAATAAGGTTCTGTCAATTATTGAACAATTATCTTAAATAGTTTTTTTAGTTATAATCTTCGGTGCTTCGCTATGGAAGAGGAGCAGAGTCTTAGGATTCTGGGCCATCACTCAAAAAGTGTTACATGCGTTAGATGGTCTCCAGATGGGAAATATGTTGCGTCTGGTGGAGAAGACAAATACCTAATGCTCTGGGATGTCGAAGAGGGCAAACAATATAGGATACTTGGGGGGCCTCAAAAAACCTTAACGTGCGTCGTATGGTCCCCTGACACAAGATATGTGGGGTGTGGAGGAGAGGATTTAACCATTTATTTCTGGGAGACACACACGGGTTATCTGTATAGGCAGTTAAAAGGAAACACGGATAAAATAACATCAGTTGTATATAGTCCCGATGGAAAACTCTTAGCAAGTAGCTCAATAGATAGGGCGATAAGGATATGGGATTTATCCTCAGGTGATTGTGTAATGGTTCTCCGTGGCCATGAAGGAGGGGTCCTAGATATATGTTGGAGAAGCGATGGAAAGGTAATAGCTAGCTGTGGTGAAGATAAGAATGTGATACTTTGGAATGCGGAGAAATGGAGCATGATATGGACTTTGAGGGGGCATATAGACAAGGTAAAATCAGTGGACTTTAACCCTACTGGAAATCTCATAGCCAGTAGTAGTAACGATAAGACAATAAGGATATGGATGTTCGGTGTATGGAGGACTGTGAAAGTCTTTAGAACTGAGGCGATCGTCAATGACTTAAGATGGAGCCCAGACGGTAAATATATTGTTGGTGCTTGTGAGGATGGATCCATAAGGGTCTGGGATACGGGCAGTTGGGAACTTGTGAATAAGTTTGTTGGGCATGATGGTCAGGCTTATTCTGTGGATTGGAGTCCTGATGGTAAATACATAGTTAGTGGGGGGGAAGACAACAATATAATCATTTGGACTTTTTCATAGCTTTTATTATTTTTTGATGATATTAATGACTGGGCCTGGAGAGGGGAAGATACCGATAAAAGTCGATTTCTATGTGGAGGATGTAAGGGTCGCCTGTACGGCATATATACATGTGAAGGGATACTTAAGAGCTAGAGTTACGCATCTAGATATTGAAGAGATAGAGGCATATCCAAAAAATACTAAGGTTCCAGCGGTTATTATTGGTAGACTTGATGGCGTGACGATAATACTAATGAAGAAACTGAGGATTAATGGTATTGAATGCCGAAAACTAAGGATAACTGGTATATCATTAATTGGAAAAGGAAAAAGAAGCGGGGGATATGTAGGGGTTAAGGAAGGCGGAATATATATCGGGTTCAGGAGGGAGATCATAGACAGGCTCGAAGAAATAGCTAGGAAACTAAATCCAGAACTGTTTAAGGGAGGGCGGCCCTCTATAGATTCATTACTCACATAAAAATACCAAGGTGATATTTTTGAGATGCCCAATATGTGGCCAGTTGTTTAAGTCTCCAAGAAGACATCTACAAAGGAAGCATGGTATAGTTATTTCCAATGACCAGCAAGCTTGGCTCTATTTGAAACTGTATGATGTCTTTGAGAAAAATGGTTATAGTTTGCCGCTTATACCCATTGATAAGATTTCATTCGAGGATTTATGCTACATAATGGAGGGGATAGCTGGGACATATGGGGAAAATGAGGAAGCGTTCGAGATTTTTGATATGTTCGCGGAAAAGCTCGCGAAGAAATATGCCGTGGAAATCCTGGAGGCGTTCCCCAGAATAATCGAAAAAAATGACGCTGTATTAGCACATCTTGCTTTTCTTGCAGTAATACAAACAATGAATAAAGAAGCTATCCCAATAGTTATCAAGCTCTGTAGAAAGAAACACTCAATATTTTTAGAACAGATAATCAAACTATTCAAAACAAATATGGAACATTTAGAAGAATACTTCTACAACTATATAATCAATAAGAATATAGAACTAGATGCACCAGACGTTATTTTTCTAGCAATATACCACACAGATACAGATTTATTCTCTAAACTCTTGTGTGGATATATTCAAGCCTTAAATACTGATGCCTTGAAGAGACATCTGGGTAGTTTTATTGATCTATTCGATGCACTAGTGATTGGGGATTACAAGAACCTAGAAAAAACCAAGCGCCTAGAGGCGGTGTATATTCTCGCGAAATTGAGATTCTATGGCGATGTATGTATAAACATCCCTAGATGCGCAATATGGAGGGCAATAACCCTCTATAATATCCTAGAGAACCTGGATTATTTGTGGTCGTCTATATACTATAATTGTCAAAGGCGGATCCAAGAGATTCCGGAATCGCTCGAACTTCTGGACGTCTCAGGAACGATAAGACAAATACTTGTGACCATATATGAAGTAGTATCTAACTATCCTAAAGAAAGGAAAAAGTTGCGGGATATTAGTATAGAACATTACCTAGGCGCTTTAGAGGACATTCCAAGCAATTACCTAAAGGGCTACTTCTTGTATATAATGGCCGACATAAATTTCAGAAATGGCAATATTAGTATAGCTAACAAGCTCATATCGATTCTTGAGAAGTATTTGGATCCTAACAGCGATATATTTGATCATGCGATTTTGCTGATGGGGAATGTGGAGGAACTAATAGGTAACCTAGAGTCAGCGATTAAGTACTACAAGTTGCTTGTCGACAGAGAAGTCAGGTGGCAAAAGGCATTGCTTGACTATGCACGTGCCCTAGTTTTAAGTGGAGAATACGATACTGCATTAAGTCTTCTTGAAGGATTGCCAGACATTGTATATAAGCTTGTTCTAGAGGCATACATAAGGCAAAAGCAGGGGGATGAAAAAGAAGCGAAAAAAATAATGAGTAGGTTATCGGATAGTATAACAACAAATGATCCAAAAGAAGCATTCATTATCATTTGTCTTATGGAGAAAATTTGTAATTGCATGTATTCCTACGTATGGAGATCAATAGATAAGGACACAAAAATGCAAACTTTACTAATGGATACGATAATAATATCGTGTCCAAGACACTATAGAGAGATTATTGCTGAACTCTATACGAATTATAGTAATACAATAATAGATTATTATTATTCGGTAATTTGTCTAGAAGATGAAAACTATGAAGAGGCCCTCAACATACTCCTTAGGTTGCGTCGCTGTCCAGAGATAAGTGAGAAAATATGGATGGTAAATACACTCTATGCAGCCATAATGACTAACAGACGCGATATTGCCCAAGAAATTGGCGAGAGAATAGCCGATTTTGTTGGTGATGATGATGTTATATGTATAGCATTGGTATATTATCTCATGTATATGGGGAATTATGAAGATGCATTAAAACTTTTGGAAGAGTATGAGGACACAATAGATTATGACACATATGTTGGCCTCAGAGAGAAAATAATAAATAGAATATTTGATATGAGTCTCTACACATACTACCTGACAGCGCGTCTAAGGCCACTAATATCTTGTCCCCTTTTGTGATCTTTTTATGTTTACTCGGTTTTTTGGTGCTCTATATGGATGAATGTAAAAGCTTGGGCGATAGATTGGGTGTGCATATACGAGAAGTTGTAATAGTAGCTATAGTTCTGGCCACGCCTTTTTTGCTTAAAATAGATTCTGAAGTAGTGAGAATTGTTGTAGAACATAGAATTGGGCCGCTAAATATGTTTTTCTATTACTTCACGCTATTAGGGAACTATATATTCGCCATCATTGAGGGCCTTTATGTGGTTATATATTATAAAGACGACAGAAAATTTAGGTATAACGTTGCAGTGCTTATATCATACACTGGTTGGCTTGTATCGGATAGGATCGTATATGCTTTGAAAAACATATTTATGCGTCCTAGACCATATGAGGCATGTTCTGGAGTGGTTTCGATATGCGGGGAACCGAAGGACTATAGTTTTCCATCAGGCCACTCCAGTACAGCGTTTTCTCTAATAGTACCCATAGTACTAGAGACAAGATCCAAGATTTTTAGGGCAATACTGATCATATATGCTGTCCTCATATGCTTCTCTAGGATATATTGTGGCGTCCATTACCTAACGGATGTGATCTGGGGCGCCTTAATAGGCTGGTATATCTCGAATGTTATTTATTATCTCATTTGGAGGAGAATTGGGGATAAGTAAGTACTATGATGGGGTATTTTGTGCCAATTTTTTCCTCAGAATAAAGAGCGCGTATATGGATCGTCTATATTGCTAACTGCTTGTCCAAATGGGCAAATTTTTCCTGAAAACGTGGTTATATTCTCTACTAGGTGTTCGTATGTATAGTCAATGTTGTATGTCTCTAAAACCCTCTGTGCTGGCTTGCTCAGCACCCTGGCATATATAAAAACTGGGGGTAATTCGCAATGACTAGAACAACAGCCCTCCCAACAACTCTGTCAGCCACTATCGCGTTCCTAAGCTCATCTCTGAGGGTATCTACTGCATCCATTATTGGGCGAATTGTTTTATCTTTTGAATGAAATTTTATCTTGTTGTCTTTAACGATTACTAGTGTATAGGTTTCTAATAGTCGTCTTAGATAATCGATGGTCGAACTGGGCACCATTTTTTGCTCCTTGCCTGTAATATTTTTCACATTTTACTATGTCCTCTTAATTATTGACCTCAGTTTTATATGTATACTAGCGAATAGTAGAGCGACTATTGTTCTCTCTGGATTTAGGGATATAAGCCAAAGTAATATTAGAAACCACAGTGGAGAAAAAGCAATGTCTAGTTTGTCTAGGTCGGTATAGTAGTTCCAATCAATAGTGGAGAATAGCAGTAGATATACTACATTTAGAGTAAGGGCTATAATAAATGTGTGTATAGGGCTGGCCCCCAAATTTGGAAGACCAAAGAATGTAAAGAAAAATAGTAGCATCCAAAGGGCCCCCAGAAGCATCAGTATTTTTTTATTAGGCGAGCCGATTTTTAGGGTCATTCTGTGTGGCATGATAAGTCCTATAGATATGAACAAGGCGATTAAAATGAAGCTGAACATATACTGTGTGAGCGATGGTTCGTATGGGAATACCACGTTGAATATGATAACTGTTAATGTAAATGTAGCACCAAAAAACCCTAATCTTCTATTTGATGTCAATCTCCTTCCCCTGCATTCAGAAAAACACATTTCCGTCACGGCGATAGGTATTGCTATGCTTACTATAGAATGGAATATTATTAGGTGTAGAGTCCATACAGTGTTTATCCCTGCATATCGCCCATAGTATGCCAAAACATCAAGGTCTGGCCATTCTGGATTATAGAAGCTTTTACATGCAAGTCCCTCCTCGATCACACCATAGGCCATTCCAGCAAAAACTATGAATCCCCATCTATTCTCCGTATGTAGTGAAGCCTCTCTTATGATTAGTGCGCCGAATCCATAAAGAGTAACCAAGAACATAAAACTTATAGGATTAATTATTTCTGGTATTGTCATTGAGCTAGATAATAACTCGGCTGTGATGGGGGAGAATACTATAAGGAAAATTATTGCCTTTGACTCAGACCGCATATTTTCTTCGCCTCAGGGTGGAAGGTATACCCACATTTTTCGCATGAGATTGATCTTAGATGCTAGGATACGCCGTATTTCTTTAAACATCATTTCTCTTGGAAAAAGTAGAAGTATTATGTATATGGTGCCGCAGGAAATACTAGATGAGTTATAGGAGCAGTAAAAACCAATGAAATCGTCGTTCTTCTCTCTATAGCGCAATATCCACCTGATTTTGAAGTCATTCTCTCCTAATGCATAAAGAATACCCCTGAAAAACATATATAGCATACGTCCATTATCAACGAATCTATCCATGAATTCGTCATATTTCATGTCTACAATATAAAAGAAATCGCTTAAACGATGATATAGCCATATTTTACTACTATCGGACATGCATGCTCTTCTAACAATGATTTTCTGATCTGACATACTTATCAATTTATCACAAAAATTGTCTTTATTAGATTTGGTTGATTAATTAATATTTATTTTGATGGAGGAAATGTGATAAAAGTGTTTAAACTGTCTTCAACAGACCTTAGAGTTTTACGAGCGGGTCATTATAGGTCAATTCTTTTGGCTGGGAGCTTGTCTATGTTCTTTGCCGAAGTGTTTGCTGGTTCATCACCCCTCTGGTTTGTGGATTTATGGGCCCTAACAGTTACTTTTCCTCTGTATACAATGCACTTGTTATTTTTCTTTAATCTGGCATATAGATTCGATAGATTATCTCCGAGATCACTATATCTCTGGGGCGTATTGTTTGGATTTTATGAGTTCTGGATAACAAAGGTTCTATGGAGCGGATTTATAGGGGAGTCACCACTATTAGGCACATTCCTAGGAATCGCCGTATTCGAGTTTATTCTAGTGGCGCTATTCTGGCACCCAATAATGTCCTTTATGTTGCCTATATTGGTGATAGAGATATTATCGCTTAGTTATGGTCAGCCAAGTGTCCCCGTTCCTTCCCACGATAGGTTGCTGAGAAAAACTAGAAAAAATAAGCTCCTGGCATACTATTTTGTGCTTAATGGTGCTACTATACTGGCGTTCAATTCTTCATTCAACATATTAATATCCCATATAACTGCAATAGGAAGCATTGCGATAATAGTAATACTGATAAGAATCTGCAGGAAGACTGGTATACAGATCAACAATATACTGCTTGGCAAAAAAGGAATGATTATTGTATCGCTTTACTTGGCTCTATTATATGGAATTATGTTCCCACTTTTATTGCCAGAAAGAATCCCCGGTCTGGGAACAATAATATTTACACTGCTGCTATATGTAGTAATTTTATTACTGATCTATTGCGATAAGCATACAGATACACATGATATTGACTATATGGATACTGCCGAAACATTTGAGGTTGCCGATCTGAAAAAATATCTAGTTATCTTTATGGCGTTATTAACAATATTCGTGCTGGCCCCACCAGTATGTATTATTATGTTTATGATGATTATGTTTGGAGATGCTATACTAGGTGTGGGACTATTCCTACGGGCTATCTATGATTCAATAAGAACGTAGATCCTAACCATTATTAGTAAAGGGTTCTTAATGCAAGCTATCAACGCTAGCTCTAGTATATAAATAAGAAAAGGAGTATTAGTGGGAGGGTTCTTGGGCCAAAAACACCATTTACATATTTTATTATATACAAACATAGATAGAAGCTTGAATTATTATTTCTAAGATGTCCTTTCTCGATTTACCACCAAAACATCCATGAAAAATACATGGTTTTAGATATAATCTCGACACAAATCTTTAAAACCATATACAAGGATCTCGTGGTAAACTAGCTACCTAACAATGTAAGAGAAGTCTACAACTGGCGGTTAAGGGGTGCTATTGGAAAATTTGTCATCCTTTTATAAAGCCACAATTCCATTTTTCTATTGGTGTTTCTATGACAACAACAGATGCTATTCATAAAATCCTCGACAAGATCGATGCGATCCATGCCGAGCCTAGATTCATAAGAAACATTGTAGAGAAGAGGCTCGTTGGCGAGGACGAGCCCCTAGAGGACGAGATAGTAGCGATAAGAGAATACGAAGAACGCAAGAGGAGGAAAGAGGTAGAGTTTATCTCCCTCGAAGAAATCCTCGGAGAATAGAATGTTCAGAATATTCATTGAGAAGAAGGCTAAAAAGGAATTAGAAAGACTCGACAAGAAGACCAGACAAAGAATACTCAAAGCCTTGATAGTCTTGAGGGACGAGGGATTCTCGCAGAGGATCGACATCAAGAAATTGAAAGGAATAAAGAACCACTATAGGCTTCGAGTAGCAACATCAGAATACTATTCGAGCTGGTAGGCGACAAAATATTCGTATACGCTATTCTGCCAAGAAGAAAGGCCTACAAAAAATAATAATATAAAAATAAATGTTCGGAATATTTTTTATCCTCTCTGATTGTCATAGTTTTTCTAGGTATTTCCTTGTCTCCTCCGTAGACGAGGGAATTTTATCTATTCATGTGACTCTTGTTTTTGCTTTTTCTCCTCTTTTTAGTCCAGTAATCGTAATGTCTTGTATTCTATATTTATAAAGCATTAAAGATTCTTTATTTTCATGGTGATCTATTTTGGGAAAGACTAAAAAAGTTAACATAAGTATAGAGATTCCCTTCTGGATTGACGAAAAATTCCTCGAGTTACTAATACGTGCTATAATTGATGTGTACGCCAAACGCACTCCACCAAAACTTTCGGCCGATGAAGCTAGAGCACTATTTGGTGTAGGTGTTGAACACGATATTATCGATGTGAGAGGTCTCGAGAGGGAGAGAATCCGATGGCTATACTCGATACTTCAGCAATAATAATTCGATGGAAAAACAAGGAGCACATTGCCGATAATATTACTGTAGTCACAATGATAGAGTTTCCACGAATACTTATTATAAAAAGTTTCGTGGCTCGATATATTTCCCTCTGCTCGAAGAATATAAATTAGCATACGACTTACAGAAGGAACTGTATAGGCATGGAAAACCTAAGGCTTTCGCGGATCTAGTAATAGCTGCGATAGCCATAAATAGAGGAGAAATAGTGACTAAGGATACGGATTTCCTTGAGATAGCAGAAGCTGCCGAAGAACTGAACAAAACTCTCCAGGTTGAATTAATCAACTAACATTTGATTCAAAAGTATGAGACTATTAAATTGTGAAATAACTAATAACAAGGATAATAAATGTCAGGTTGGAATCTCAAAGAACAACAAATATTTTTCTACTTATATATTACCAATTTGTGTAATGTATGTCGGTAATGTGAGTGAAAATGTCTTCTATATCTATTCCTGTTGGACAAAAATTACCTCTTGTTTTTAAGTTCAAAATAGGTGTGCCTCATGCTAATGAATCTCGTGCTTGGCTATTTACTACAAATGAGCATGTCTTCTTTCCAATTTTAGCTAATATCGAGCGTCTAGAGAGTCTTGTTCTTCGCAAGTGGTATGTTCCATACGTACTAAGGGGATTGTTGGTAGGCCATTATGTTACACAGGATGTCGACATAGAATGGGTAGTTAGGTACATTCCATCCAACAAAGAGTATCCAATGGTTTTTATGGCTCCATTTTCAGCGGTTGGGGCCAAGAATCCGTTCACAGATGCTAGGTATGAAGAACAAATAAAGGGGAAGGCGTTCCTAATAATAGTTAAGGAAAATACTAGGGATCCAGGAACAGATGAGATATTTAGAATAATAAGAATCTTAAAAGATGTCGATGTTACGACTCTTCAGAGCTAGCCTCTTATTTCACTATAAGGAGGATAACTGAGAGGCCATGTCTCCTCCTTCAACAATTACTTCCAAGATAAGTGCGATGTTTTCTCCGGCAAGCTTATTACCAATTAGGCTTATAAACCGAGTATTTATATGGCTTTGATTTATTTTAGAAGGGATGTTACAGTGATAGATCGTCACAATAACATAGTAGCTGTTGATACGTTACCCCAACAGAAACCCTTTTTGACAACCTATATTATTATTGATAAAAGAGTTGCTATAGTGGATTGTGGCCCCAAGAAATCCATTCCACTTCTACTCAGAGCCCTTGAAGAGTTGGAAATAGAGCCCGACGATGTAGCATATATATTATTGTCACATATCCATATAGACCACGCGGGAGGGGCGGGAGAGCTTATCAAATATTTGCCTAATGCTAGAGTAGTAATGCATCCCCGTGGTGTGCCCCATATGGTGGATCCAAAGGTTCTATGGAGAAAAACAAAAGAGGTTTTAGGGAAGCTAGCCGATTTCTATGGCGAGATCTTACCCGTTCCCGAGGAGAGGATTATTATTGCCGAGGAAGGTAGCATCATCGATTTGGGAAATGATAAAATTGTTATCTGGGAGACTCCTGGTCATGCATCGCATAGCGTAACATATGAGCTCAGAGGGAAGAAGGTAATATTTCCCGGAGACACCGCTGGAGTATATATTGTCCCTTGGGACACATATTTTCCAACAACGCCAACCCCATTCAATGTTGAAAAGGCCTTATTGTCACTCGATAAACTCATTGGTATAAACCCGCAAACGATATGTTTTCCTCATTACGGAGTAACCAAGGATGGGGTGGATTATTTGAGGGGATATAGGGAAAAACTTAGACTCTGGGTGGAGATCATTAGTAGTAACGCTACACGAAGAACAGATGATATTCTTGATGCCCTGTTAGAGAAAGACAAAGAACTATCCAGTAGCTGGCAACTAATCGCCAACCATGATATTTGGCGAGGAAGCATTCTTCGTAGCATTGAAGGGATTAAGGCATACCTAAAGTGGAAAGAGAAGACCGCTAGGACATAAAATTCTAGGAAATAATTCTGAACAAATTCCTCTAAGATAATTCTATATAGTGTTGTGTACCTCTTCACTTTAGGTGACTAATTTGTCTGAGTTAGAGGATTTTCTCAACAGGCAGATAGAGATCGAGAATAAGATTGCTTCTGTGTCGAGGGTGAGCGTAGTGGAAACAAAGAACATACTGATAAAGAACCTAATACTAGGAATTGCCTACGACTCGATGAAACACGCTCTATTGCTAGGTGCCTTACTTGCATTATTAAGGGGGGATACGAGCATGATATCCGAGGAGGAAAGAGACAAGTTAATGGATGACATAAAAGAGCATATAAGGCTCGAGGAAGAAGCCATGCAGGTATACTCCGAGTTGCTCAAAATTGTGAAAAATCCAAGTATAAGGCTGATACTCCAATACATACTCGAGGACGCGAAACATCATTATTTCCTGTTAAAACAGATAGGAAAAACAAATAATAAGAGAACATACGCTTATCGAGCAAGACATCTACGATTGGATCTACCACTATGCCTATAGTCATGGGGGGTCTGGGGGATAGTGGCTCAAAGTTAATCTTACCCAGCAATTAGAGGGAACACATTATAAAATGACATACATGATTCATTAGATTTAGCTACTATCTCGATCACTTTTGACACTAACCAAAAGTAAGAATGAGAAGTTCTAAAGAAAAAAGTTAGAGTCTATATAATTCTTGGCTATGGCTACTACCAAACAAATTTTTTTCTCATTTAAATAGTTTTATAGAGATCTGAGAACATTTTTTGTTTCATTTTCTTTATTTCTGCCTCCAGAATCCTTACATATCATGATGATGCTAGCTAATATATCATTTCCTTTCCTCTACTCCACACAATGCGAATCTGTAGGTCAGCATTTCTAGTTTAGATCGAGCAGACCCAAGGGGGATAGATTATCCAGTTTATCCAGACTATACAAAGGTTTCAGCCAGTAGAACCGCCAGCAATACCCGAACAGTAAACTTATCTCTACATCCGAATTATGTGCTCTTGTTTGCGTCTTGTCATCTTTCTTTAAATAATATTTTTTATGGGAGATTAGTGTGACATTATTGACCTAGTAAGCCCGAGGAGGTTATTATATCGGCTTTATTGGTGAAGATGTGATGGATATTGATGAAAAGCTCATAGCTCCCTGCGGCCTTTATTGTGGTTGGTGCCCATTCTATGTGTTTAAACCTAAGGAATATTCTTGTCCTGGCTGTTGGTGGAGGAGCGAGAAGTGCGAGATTAGGGACTGCGCTTCTTCTAGGGGACTTAAACTCTGTACCTTCTGTAGCGACTTTCCCTGCGATATGCTATATAGGATGTACAGAAGTATGGATAAATTTTTTGATGATATCAAAAAGGCTCTAGGTAAAAAATAACTTTTTCTATCTGACATTTTTAAATAGAATACTCCAAGGATATTTGACAAGATTTTTGAGAGATGAATGAGATTGTGTATGTTTGGTTGTTGGTTACAAATAATCAGATATACAATTTATAACAGCATATCCAACTTAGTATTGATCGGGTCTTTGGCAGGATCCTGTCCTTATGAATAAGTAATATGTGGTGAGCTCTATGTTCTACATGATTGGCGACGATATGTCAGGAAAAATGAGGAGATGTATATTTGAGAGAGTAGCCTTAGATAGTGTGATGGTCGTTTTTTTGTTGATTATAGAGCTCCATTATTTCGGTCGGGCAATGATTCTTATGTTCATTATACTGCATCTCGATATCACTAGGAAAATCCTAGCATTTTTCTCTGTGGCACTAGCAATAATGGCTAGTTGGTATATGTCTAGACATTACCTATATAACTATTGTGCCTTCAAAATCATGGATGAGAAGCCCAAGATGTTTAGTCGAGAATCGCTTACCGCATCTGTGCTTCTAGCAATAGCGTATACAATTGCTTTACTTATTGTCCCCCCTTTTTTCTTTTCAATTTGTGATATACTTTCTATCTTCGTGCTTTTCGACATCATATTTCTCTTATATAGATTGAGGAGAACAGATACGCAATCTCCTTTTACACAAGGCTCCTCTTCATTCTGGACATGGTAGCTAAGTATTCTGGCTATTATTAATCATTTTTGTGTTTTTTGAACTATCGATTATTTGTCGCGACAAATACAGAGTCTATGGGAGGCTACGAGAAAATTACTCAAAAGAGAATTCTTTAATCCCTTAAGCTTTACAATGTCGTAGTCTCTGTAGTGAATCAGTTCTAACTTCAACTTTTCAAAAAGAATTCTTAGTTGTTGTTTATCTTTTTTAGGTAGTTCCTTTATGAACTTGAGAGCGTGCTTTTTAATCTTCAGCCTAAATGTCACTCTTCTAAAACCTTGAAAAGCTCGTCCTCATCAGCAAGCTCATCCTCGCTTCTTATAGCCTCTAACTCATCCCTCTCAGGCTCTTCCTCCTTCATTATTATGTTAAGTATCGTTTTTTGAAGCTCCAGAATCGCATCGATTTTCCTCTTTAACACCACAAGCTCATCCAAGACAGTTTCAAGTTTTGGTATAGCAGACATTCAAATTCACACCTGGCAAATCAGGATACACGTCTAATAATATCAATATATCTGATTAAAACATTGGCACGATTAAATGTAAACATGATGGCATGTTTTTATTAAAAATTTAGTTGCTTCTTTGGTAACTAAATCTTTAATTAATATTTAATAAATTTTAAATTTTTTCCCTATTAGGGACGAAAAATGCGCAAAAATATGGTGAGGATTTTAGTATTAGTTTCTAAGCGAAGGAAAATCCGTACACGTGAGATAAGCGAGATCTTGGGGCTTTCCTATGCTACTGTGCTTGGTATACTGAAAGACCTTGATCGTATGGGGCTAGTTAAGCTGGGTCGAGGCTATGTGGAAGCGCCACATTTCTTAGCGGATTTAATTGTGCAGGTTGATTCTAAGTATCGTTTAGAGGAGATTCTCCGGGGGAGTACACCACTTATATTATCTAGGCTTTTCGAGCCGCGGAGCGTAAAGGATATTTCAATGGAGCTAGGCATCACTGAGAAATATGTCAGGAATACATTAAATGCTTTATCCATGAGGGGTGTTGTTGAGAAGATTGATAATAAATACGTCCTAGTCATGGATCCCCAACTGAGAGTCCTCACAATGCAAATTGTCCGTGTTTTAGAAGGCGTTGAGCCAGAGGCTCGCGTGATCTACCGGGACAACTACTATATTATTAAGGAAATACCACGAGGATCTAAGGCGAATGGAACCCCCACAGCATTCAGTATCTATGATAGGTATGGGATACCTGTTGATCCTAATAGGGACGTATATTTGTATCCACCAAAGAAGATAGGTGTTGAAGAGCTGATAGTCCACTCTTTGCTGGCTGCGAAATCAAAGCAGGAGCACACGATGGTGGCGCTCCTATATGCAAAATACTACTACACGGTAGACCATTCAAAACTTATGTTCTATGCTCGATGGTTCAGGCAGGAAGAAAAGCTCTTCCAGCTAGAACGCTATATATGGGGGAGCGAAGAGCCCCTATTTCTACCTTGGAGCGAACTAGAGGAGCTGGCTAAATTATACAATATAGACTTATCCCCATATAAAAGAAGACAATTCAGAGAGGATGTGCTCGGAGAGATAGGGATAAAACTTGATAGAGAAATAAGGGCCGTTCTATTTGGTGGAGCAGAGATGGTTATGAAGGGGTACAAGACAAGTACAAAGGATATAGACATAGCGTTTCTAACAATACCCGAAATGGAGGCATTTATCGAGACAATAAAGGTGCTTGGGTATAAAAAGAGGTCGAGTAACGATATCCTTGTCTATGAACACAAAAACAAAACCCGCATAGACATCTACCTAAATAAGATAGGCAAAATACCCATAATCAAACAGATTCTAGATAGAACTACCGAGAAAAGGCACGGGAAACTAAGGCTTCTCCTCCTCTCAGACACAGATCTCCTCCTGACGAAACTTATATCTGCACGACCTAGGGACATTGAAGACGCAAAGACGATTATTAGAAAAGGAAACATAGACTGGAGGGGCCTTGTAGACACTCTCCTAGAAGAAGAAAACATCACAAAACACCACTACTGCCTGCTAGTCCTAACGATTCTCGAGCAGATAGAGAAGGAACTAAAAATCCATATACCTCAAAAAAGAAGACTGCTCCGAGTAACCACCGAGCACATGGTCATGTATGCATATAAAGAGTATGGCCTAAGAGACCCACGGGACATAAGAAAACTAATAGATGTCTCAGAGGAGACCATAAGAAAAATCCTAAAACGGAAAAAACGGGAAAAAGAATAGAAAAATTCTGTGTTTTTACACCATTAGTTCCTACCCCAAAATATGATGATACCTTTTATACATTATCCTCAGTAGCGTACATATCTGATAGACTGTTTACATGGACCTCCCCTTTGAGTGGGTATACAATGTTTTTTTGGTTCGTCCAGTGTACTAAGTCCCTTTTGTACTGTTTGATATATCTATGACACAACAAAAATTTGACGTGCTGTTTTATCTTTCTTTGTCATATCCATACCTAGACCTATCCATGGCGCTCCAAAGTTCAACCCAATAGGCTATATTTCACACGATTCTCGATGTTATTACATCCTTAAAATTCCATATCTGCCTAAATAAAAGTCTCTACAAAATCTGTAATTACGGGTATGCCCATCGCTTATCGTCGATCTCTAATCAAGAACGAAAGAATTTTTCAAACAGAAAAATTTTTAAGATTTTAATAAATCCGTTATCTGGATGCATCTTTGCACCCAAACTTTGTTTAGTTGTTATACATTAGGTTATTATATAGTGAATCATTTATTATTGCATGTATTATTCATATTGTAATGCATAACAATGGCAATAAAGGTGAGACTATTAAAAGTATATTTACTAAATTAAGATGATGTGATTATGCTATATATGGTGTATATGTAGGATGTCTTTTGGTGTTCATAATGGCTCTAGTTACGGTGGAGCTCACTGAGGAGGAGTTAAAAAAGATAAGAGAAATCGCTGATGAGCTTCGAATTAGTGCCGAGGATGTGCTCAGATACGCTCTAGACCTTGACCCCAAAGAACTTAAATTAAGAATTGTACTTGAGTTATTAAAACGCAGAAAAATAACTGTCTGGAGGGCTGCTAGGATCCTTAAGATATCATTTAGGGAGATGGAGGAGATTATGAGGAGGCATGGGGTTGAATATCCGATCTCAGAAGAGAGTGTTATTCGTGAAGCCAAAGAGATTAAGAGTAGTGAGTAATTCTGGTCCACTTATACACTTGGCAAAGATCGGTGCACTGTGGCTTCTTGAGGAGCTCTTTGAGGAGATATTGATACCCATTGAGGTTGAGAGAGAGACTGTCAATACTGGCATAGAACTAGGTTATGATGATGCAAAAATAATAGGGGAGGCTATCGAACGAGGGAAAATAAAGGTGGTTGAGTATAAAGCCCATAATCTATCATTAGCAGAGAAATATGGAGTTGAGAGAGGAGAGTACTTAGCGATGATGTTGGCGATTGAGGAGAATTGTGTTTTCCTATGCGATGATGAACGTGCAAGAGAATTGGGAGAAAGAAAAGGACTAGAGGTCAGGGGAAGTATAGGAATCATCTTAATGGCTCTGAAGAACAACTTGATTACTAGGGAGCAAGCAGTAAGGTACATAGAGAAGCTTAAAAAAGTAATGTATTTTTCCGAGAAGCTATTTGAAAGAGTAAAGAAGATGCTTGAGAATATATAGTTGCGAATTCTCCTGCTCTCCGAACATACCTATAATAACATGCTATGGGATAAGCAAAATTAAAAAGACTATTCCAGTAGACGGTCTTTTGATTTATCAAATTTAATAAGCTCCTGGGCTTTTCTCTCGATTTGTTCAACGGTTGGTATCCTTACAATCCAGTAAACGGAGTCTAAGTCGCTATCAAACATATATATCTATTATGTTCATCTTCTCCATAATCAATACGGCCAGAGCATCATTTGGCTTCAGATCATTAGATATGTCTAGGAGCTATGGTTTCCCTATATATTTCCACGCTTACATCCACGACTTTAATATTTTCTATTTCTTTTAATCTTGAGGTCTGTGCTTGTTATCCCTACATGTGATTATTTCTCCGTAAAGGATCTTTTGCTTGATGATCGAATGATCATTTCTCTGCTTGGAGTACATAGTATGGCCATATGGCAATTAATTTATTGAAGATTATGTGCCACCCAACTCTTATATTCTGGGCATACTTCTGAAATTCCTTTATAGGAGGCATGGAGGCATAGAGAGTATTTGAGGCTATAAGTTTTTTACTACGCCTAGTGCGCCTAAGCTTCGGATCGAGGCCTTCGTCAATAACTATGATTTTCGCTCCTGCTTTTGCTACACGCACCATCTCCCTAATCGCTAGTTCCTTCTCCTCAAATGTATTTATTCCCCCAACATGAAAGACAGCATCGAATATATTGTCTGGAAAAGGCAGGTGCGATGCGTTTGCTCTGACTAGTATCACATTTTCCCATTTTTTCGCGTATCTAACAGCATATTGGAGCATACCAAAAGATATGTCTACCCCAAATACTAGGCCCCTGGAACCAACTCTTCTATGCAGATAGGGAATGTTTCTACCAGTACCTGTGGCGACATCTAGAGCATAGTCTCCATCCCTCAAACCTAGTCTGTTTATCCACCTTTTCCTTATTCTGCCTTCTGCCCCAAGGGTAAGTATGGGAATGATCCTATGAAACAGTCTATAATAATCCTTGGCATTCCTATCGTAATATT
>CAZWPQ010000003.1:67915-110175 GCA_964636085.1 uncultured Nitrososphaerota archaeon | reverse complement strand
CGACCACTTTTATGTTGTAGGTTCCCTGGTCTATTAGGGATAGATTATATGAACCATATGAACCCCTGAATTGTTCTATTGGAGAATCATTGATATATAGCATACAGTTTGCATATGTCCTAGCACAATGCCATTGTATTAAAATACATGATTCATTGTGAACCGACCCATTTAGTGGCGATTCTATTGTTACTTGTAGATCTGTTATATGTATAACAATTCTGTCGAATCCCTGCCAGCCAGCCAGATCAATGGCAATTAGCTCTATTTCGTATGTTTTTCCTATGGATAGCCCCCCTAATATACATGAATCTGTCATATTTTGCTCCACGTATATGTATCGTAGGGTATTATTGATGTGGAGCTCCAGCCTAACGATACTCGTTGCATTTTCATGGACCCCCCATACTAGATTCACTGTTGATGGTAACAATGAGTTATTTGAAGGCTGCAGGATTTCAACCATGGGGGGAGTCGAATCTACAATGAACGATGTTACCGAGTCTGTATAAAATCCGGCCCTGTCATATATTCTAACGACTATTTCATGAGATCCATCTTGGAGCGATACTCTATATGACTTGACCGCCCCGATATCTATCCATCCCTGGTTATCAATATTTATTTCGTAGTGATCTATAGCCATGTTATCTTGGCCGATCCATCTAACTCTGAATTGTCTAGACTTTACTATTGAATCGTTGGATGGAGAAGTTATGGAGATTTGGGGTGGAGTATAGTCGACATAGAATTTGAGTGTGGAATTCATGATATTTCCCACGGTATCATATGTACGTACCAAGAAAATGTATAATCCCTCATTTAGATTTGTTAAAATAAATTCCGTACTATTCCCCACATTTATCCATGAGCCACTCCAATAGACTTCAAAGTGATCCAGATTGGTGCTACCATTGTAGACCCATATTATAGTAACATTGGGGACACTTATATATGTATTATTTGTAGGATAGATTATCCTAGCTATTGGCGGTATTTCCAACGGAACATTACTAACATCATCATCACAATAGTAATACAAATCATCTAGAAGCCTACCATCCTCGTCCAGGACTTCAAATCTTAGAGCATATGCTCCGACATTGGAAACATTTAGAAGGGGAATAGAAATTATATCAGATGATCCATAACCATCGATCGTATGGTGTCTTGAGGCCCCCAGTATGTATTCTCTCCCATCGTACATTCCATACACAACTACACTTATATTTTTGGGGTTGGATGTATCAATATCGACGAGAACACGGCATACTTCGTACATACCATTGTGATCCTTATCTATCCCCACAACGTTAATATCGTAGAACCATAGTGCGGGATCTAAACGACCAATTTTTCTAGCAAATTCGTCCCATTGATGATGTCTAGACATTAGAACATACTCATATTCCGTCGAATATACTATCGGAAAATAAGCGGATAATCCATAAGCATTAGGATGCCCCCCTAAGTGTCCTCCATATAAAATTGCCCTTTCAACCGCCAGTATTGTCGAATTTATTAGTTGCTGTATGCTTGGTTCGGTTATCTTCTCTCTTAGGAGCTCAAGAAAATGAACAATATCTTTTTCGTGTGTATAGTAAAAGCTTTCTGCGTAGCGCACTGCCTCAGCTATTTGACTTGAGTAATTCTGATAATTTCTAAGTAACTCTCCTACTAGCCTATCCAATTTTCTAAAAACAACCGTTGTAAGACAACTAACATTAATAGCCGACTGCGTGGCGCCACTATAGTATCCCTGACTCCCTCCATTGTACGAAGCCACGTATTTCTCTGCCATTAATATTGACAATTCGTAGGGCTGCATATCTGGGTTTGCTACCAGTTCTGAGAGAATATCATCATACGGCCAGCCGTCTCCTGGCTCTACCTCTTGGGAGAAAACAACGTAGTCTACATAGTCCCTAAGCTGATATGCTATTTCCATCATACCCATGAGGCAGGCGTCGAAACCCATTATATCTATCTTGCATCCGAGTTCCTGATATACCAACTCTAAGGCATTCCTGATCTCGTGAATATTTAGATTATCCCCATTAGTATCATCCCAACATACACCACTTAGCCCTCCTCCATGATCCCATAGTATCAAAGCATAATGTTCCGCGGGATAATTGGATATTGAGAAAGATACAAAATCAACGAGAGTCTGGGGATCTCCCATATTGGTTTCTTCCCACACATCAAGTTCTTGGCCGGGATATGGAGTCCCACCATATGTTACAAAAAAGACCCTAGTATCGCTCCAATCCCCATAAATATCAGTATATCCTGGTATTCTATCGAACAGAACCAGTATCGCTATGTCATCTGTGGATCCAACTGAAGCCATTTCCAGGAAATCACCGATTCCAGCATCCTCCAAATTATTGTCTGCGTCGAGATAAACCATAAATGTCCACTTTCTTGTATTTTTGTTTTTTGTCGACAAGTACTTTACCTTGAGGGGATTCAGATTCCCATCATGTATGAATATCCTTGGTATCCTATTCATATCGCCCATTGGGGTATAAGACACATCATGATTATTTCCCTTTTTATAACTTGAAGCATCATCATTTACTATGGCTACACCATCTTGATACTCTCCTTTCAATCTTTCTTTTTTGATGTCTCCATAGTATTTGACGGGAGATATTGCTTGGAAGGCATAAATATTTGATACAATTATTACAATTAGAATCGCGATCATGGATATCCTCATCCGTGGTCCCCACAGGTTATTGTTTATTCCTAGTACATTTTATCGTTATTGAGCTATTATAGTGGGGTGTTTATAGTGTCAGATATCATATTAAGGTTCATAAAGACAAACCAATTTCAGGTAGTAAGCGATGGGGATCTTGATGCTGTTTTCGCTACTGGTCTACTGATTAGGGCATTATTGGCGCTGGGTAGGAGCGATATTTTAAATGGTTCTCTTTATTTTCCAAGGGCAAGGGAGATAAGGGGCCAGACAATATCCAATAAGATATTGATAGAGCTAGGGCCTAATAGAGGGGTCATACTGAGGGGTAATAATCTACTAATAGATCATCATCCAGACGATCCTAGGCTTGTTTTATACAATGATGATCGTGTCGTATTGACTAGAAAGTATCAGATAAATGTATCCGTTGCTGGTCTGATTAATTACATATTTGGTGAAAAATTAGCTGCACCTAGCGATCTTATACGCGCGGTAGATGAGGCTGACTTCAAGAATTATATCATAGACCAAGCAAAAAATATAACTAGGGCCTTCCTGATTAGCAGAAATATGCCAGATGAAGCAATCAAGAATCAATTGTTGGAAAAATTACATGTCGATAACATGCCTGCTGGCAATATTATTGATTTCCTAACGGAACAACTCCAATCGAACTTCATATATGGCTTCCTCCCCCTAGCTATAATACTAGATAATTGGGACGCCATATATAACTGGATAGAATTGGAGGTTCAGAGATATGAAAAGGAGGTTTCCCCAGTAGTTAGAAAACTTTATAACAGGAGTAAAATAAGAAACAAGATAGCCTACATAATATATGACTATGGAAACCTGAAAAAAAGAACGGGTATCGAAGAGGCTATTTATGCCCTAGAGACCGAAAATACTGTGGCCTTTAGTGTCGGCATAACTACAAGGGGTTTTCTTGTAAGGGTAACAACACTAGATCCATCCCTAAATCTAAATAAATTATGTAGATTTTTCAAGAGATTCGGAATTGACTGTAGCGGAAGCGAAAAATATGTATTTCTATATTTCCCTCATAAGAAATTTGACTTAAAAAGCATCCTTGGACTACTCCTAAATATCCTAGACCGCATATCATCAGAATACACATTTTGACCTTTTGTGTGGTGATTTAATGTTGCTTTTAAATATTTAACCATGATGAGAATGACAGAGGATATAATCGCTAAGAAGCTTCTCGATACACCTTGCTCAAGACCAGCGTTACTATGGGAAGAACTTCCCGGCCATAAAGTCCAGTGTAATGTGTGTGAAAGGAGATGCATTATTCCTGAGGGGCACAGAGGCTTTTGTGGCGCACGATACAACTATGGTGGTGAACTATATGTAATCACATATGGGAATATATCATCCATGTCGAACAACCCAATGGCGAAAAAGCCGTTCTTTAACTTTCGACCCAACGAATACGCATTAACCATTGGCAGTTGGGGCTGTAACTTCACATGTCCCTGGTGCCAGAACTATGAGATATCCAAGACCAAAGCCAAGTCCTGCTATTATCTATCTCCCCAAAAATTCATCGATAAAATGAGAAAGTATAATAGCTCAGGCACAAGCTTTTCTTTTAATGAGCCCCTAGTAACACTTTTTGAATACTCCTTAGATGTTATACCCTTAGCAAAGAAAAATGGTTTCTTTAATACATACGTTACCAATGGCTATATGACCCCCGAATCCCTCAGACTGCTCGTAAAAAATGGGTTAGACGCCGTAAATATAGATATTAAAGGCTGTAGAGGAAGCATTGATCGATGGGTCGGGGCAGACGTCGAAATAGTTTGGAGGAACGCAAAGCTTTTTAAAGAACTGGGAGTGCATGTCGAAATAACAACATTGATTATTCCTACAGTAAACGATAGTCCTGAATGTCTGAGAAGCATTGCAAGAAGAATAAAGCAAGATTTGGGGCCCGAAACTCCATGGCATGTAACCAGATATTTTGCAGCATATAAGGCCTTAGAGAAGGGATTACCAACACAAACACCCACCAGTATGGTGGAGAATGCATATATGATCGGGAAAAAAGAGGGATTATACTATGTCTATGTTGGTAATGTTTGGCCTTCCCATCCTTGGGAGAATACATATTGCCCATATTGCGGCCAAATCCTCATAAGTCGAGTGGGATATAGCGTAGAACTATTGATAGAAGAGCCTTTCTGTCCAAAATGCGGCGAGATTATTCACATAGTCTTTAGAGACAGGCGAGGGCTTATTAAGGATTGGAGAAAAATATTGGGAAGACATAGAGCTTAAGAGAAGTGCTAGTACAATTTTAGATAGCGACGCTATTTGCTTACATTGCTATAGTTTCTAGGCCTAAGTTCTAGTGGCGTTTTACCATTCCATAACAATATAACTCTTGCCCTCGGCACCTCATCCTTTACTTCGTACCCCGTAAGTTCACTCAACATAAAGCCAAAAGCTCTCACATCCTCCATGGATGGCTGCGAGGTTCTTGGGAGCCTTTCTCTCGATCTACCTACCCAAGAGTATCCCTTCACCTCGACAAAATCTGGTTGGGCAATCTCTATCAACTTTGCATATTTATCGGGATGTACCATATTGTAATCCTTTACTGCGGTGATTCTAAATACCACTCTTATCCCTAACGAAGGGATCAGTTCCAAAGTTTTCAATAAATCTTGCCATTGTTGCCTCGCGTTCCATAGGGGTCTAGTCAAATTCGACCATGTTTTGTAGTCTGGGCCAACAACACTAATATATATTTGGTGTGGAAGCGTATGCATTGATTCCAATACCTTTGGGAACGTACCGTTTGTCACAATAAATGTAGTCATACCCCTCTTCTTACCCAGATACATCAAGTCATCAATCCTTGGATACATTAGAGGTTCACCTATCAACGAGGTTGCCAAGTGATCCGGTCCCTTCATAGCGTCATTCCACATGTCTCTATCAACGGTAGGATTATGCCGAGGATCAAAAGATCTCAAGGTTTTATAATATTCCTCCACCACTTTCTCGAAGAGAAATTCGGGGTCATCCCAATCTATAGACTTCGGATCCAAAATCTTAAATGGCGGCAAACCAAGATCCATACGATGGACACGCCAACAAAAGAGACATGCCTGATTACACTCAACTATAGGGGACCACTGGATACATCTATGAGTACGAGTTCCAAAAAACCAGTACTTATAACACATAATGCGGTTCTTCAAAGCAGCCTTAAAATAGTAGCAGGGCTCGTAGGCACCATACTTTCCGATTATCTTATATCCCGCCTTTACTAGGGACCTCAAATACTCCTGTGGCATGGGTAAGGATACTAGCTGCATGGATCTGCCAGTCATTCGCTATCCCTAACGGTGAACTATCCTCCATAATGATTTAAAGAAAGTATAAAAAATTTTGCAAAAATCTACTGGGACAAAAAAATCGTAATTTGGTGAATACAATTGAGGTTTACTATGAAATATTATGACATATTTGACAAAGACATCAAGACAATATCTATCGTTAATCGCAAATTTTCGAGCCTTCGTACCAGTACGAATATGGATTTCTCTAATTACTTAGTGCTTCCCGCATTTGTTGATGCACACACCCACGCGATAAGCATGACTATAAGGCATAACTGGCTTGACCTTATAGATGTTGATTCAAAGAAAGCCTTGCTTTCTATCATCAAAGAATATATGGACAATAATATGCCCTATCTCATCGGATATAGGTTTGATGAATCAAAGTGGAGTGATGATAAATCATACCCCACAAGGAAAGAACTAGATGATGTGGCGCCTGATATGCCAGTATATTTAGTTAGGATAGACGGACACATCGCTGTTGCTAATACAAAAACAATAGATGTACTTGGGCTCAAGAGGGATATGTTTCATGATTACCATAGAGGCATAATTGTTGAGGATAACGTACACCGCGTGGAAAAGATGTTTATCCGCAGATACAACATAGCGCCCAGTGAGAAGGCTATTGAGGAGTTTATTTTAAGAGCTATTCCTGCGGTATGTGATATGAATATGAGTGATGATCCCCCAAAAAGATTTCTTGACAAGATATCCAAGACATTAGAAATTCACTTTTATAAAACCATAACAAACATAACTGACCTAGGTATCGAGGAAATCGCAAAAAAGTTAGAGCGCTATAAAGCTCGCCAGTGTGGACTTAAACTGTTCGTAGATGGATCCATTGGAGCAAGAACTGCTTTTTTAGAACAACCATATAGGGATGACCCATCAAACAGGGGGGTTCTTTTGATGGATCAAAACCTACTTGAGGAAATAGTTAGCATAGCGAATAGACTAAGAATTCAGTTGGCGATACATGCGATAGGAGACGCGGCCATAGACATTGCTCTCAATGCCCTGAAACTTGGAGATCCTAGCCTGCGACACAGGATAGAACACTTCGAACTTCCTCATGAGGACCACATCCAAAAACTTTCTAGGTATGGAGTTATACCGTCTATGCAGCCAAATTTCATTGCAAACTGGCAAATTAGGGGTGGTCTTTATGAACGAAGACTTGGTTGGGATAGAGCAAAAAGTATGAACCCACTCAAGACTATATTCGATTCTTTTGGGTTAATATCCTTTGGAAGTGATTGTATGCCACTGGATCCATTCTATGGCATATATGGTGCACTAATACATCCTCTTGAACATGAAAGACTAAGCTTTGAGGAGGCCGTGATATGTTATACTTATGGATCCGCATACAGCTTTTTCTGTGAAAACAGACTAGGAAAAATAGACGAGGGCTATGATGCTTCATTCGGAGTATATAATTTGCCTAGAGACAAATTATCGCCAGAACTTATTAGATCAGCAAAGCCATTATTCATGTTTATTAGGGGAGAAAAAATACATACATCCAAGTAACCACTGCAGTTTCTAGTCCCCACAGCTCCCCGTGTATTTCTCGAGCCTAAAGCGTTTATAGATACCATATTCACCCCTAAGACTATAATACATCACGCCATTGAGCGGTTCTTGGGTCACTAAGGAGTTCAGTATTGCAGATGAGGCTATAGTGATGTTGGTAAATATAACGGAGGGATCTATCCTTAGGCATCCAGTAGTATTGACGGGATCTACTTTTTTATCTAACGATATGGAATGAAATGGACAATATGTCCTATTTGGTTGGTAATATGTTTCATGCCCAGCAAGAAGCTCAACTCCCGATGTAATAAGCGGTATCTTGTTTTTTATGGCAAATCTTGCTATCTCCTTTCTAGCCTCCCATGTATCGACTCCCTCCACAATTAAATCAACATCTCTCAAGCGATCCTTTACTTCAGAAAAACGGGCCTCATGGTAGTATGTTATCACGGGGTCATATACCATTCTCTGGAATCTATCCGCTATCACATATGCCTTCGGCTCTTTAACAGTATTGCCCCAATATAATACCTGTCTATTAAAATTTACGAGTTCTATCTCGTCTGGATCTATAAATACCACCTCTTTTACACGAAGCAACCTCATGTTTATCAGTAGAGCCATTTGAATAGAATAAAATGTGCCCAAAGCACCACATCCAACAATCGCTACTTTTCTAAAATAGCTAGTGGTTCTCCTGAACTTGGGTAGTCCCTCAAATGGGTATACTATCTCTCGTGTTGGTGTGTGGATTTCATACTGTTCGTCCTGTATATTCATGGTAATCTCTCCACATGCAAGTCCACTAGCCATCAAATATAGATGCTCGTCAAGTCTTATGCCAGATTGAGCTTTTACGGCTCTAGAAAATATCTCTGGAAATCCTGGGGGTTCTCTTATATATATTTTTCTGTGCATATCGGAAGTATCCTCACTATATTCTCGTGGGAAACAGTAAAAACGAAGGTCCCCTGCGAGAGATACGATATATGTATCTAATTCTAACATCCTTGCGAGTTTTCTGACATAAAATTTGACTGTTGGGCTATTCGAAAAGTCTAGTAAAATTTTTCTCTCATTGTCGTCGTCATGTATTATCCATTTTATTAAATTTAACGCCCTATCTGATACCAAGTTTATCGTTACTGGCATAATCTCTATGCCGTAGTCCATTAAATATCTGCCCAGATAAATATCTACAAATTCGGAGACCCCCTCGGGGAAATTTCCAGTATAGTCATAGAACAAGATTTTGAAATCTTTCACAAATCTGGATCCTATTATATATATTTTGCCATAACCAACAGCCACTAGAGAAATCGCTGCTAGGTAGCCTAATGGCTCATCCACAATTAGATATACACTTGTATTATGTATCTTGTCTTGACTCCACCAGCTTATGTATGTCTGCCTATCAAAAATACTTCTACTTCCCAGCTATATCACTCCCTTTACTCTTCCTATAATATCTGATACTCTTTCCTTGCTTAGAAAATATGGCTTTTTAGAGATACTAGTTGTTTCTATTTTAGCTTTTTCGGTTTTCTTATAGAGACCATCCGCTTTGGATTCAAAAATAAACACTTCCCCTAAGACATCCCCCCTATTGTTCACGACTACACTGGGAATCAAATACAGCTTATTCTTGGATACATTCTTTATTATTGGCGATGTCTTATAAACCGTTTTTAGCACCTCGAAGAGACATTTTATATCATAAAAATGCTTGTACCACTTTACAAAGAAATTTGGATCCCTTATCAAGACGCCGAAGTCTATCTCGATTTTCGTCGCCCCAAAATCCATTTTTATGCCTCTAAAAGAATTATTTTCGATCATTGGCTCTAAATTTACAATTTTTTCTTTGAAAACACCAACTAAGCTTTCAATTCCATAAAATGATGGAAGATATGAGGAAAAACATTCAAATATCGTGTCAATGTTTCTTAGATCCTCATTTGAATGAAACACATCAAATTCGCCATGAGAATGAAGCATACCAAGCAAAAACATATCCTTGTCCTCGCTTCTAATAGCCTCAATTCTACTCACGACCTCTACGTTTACTTGAGGCGGGATCTCAACATGAGTAAAAGATGCAACCTGTTCAGGGATCAATAGGTCAATGATACAAAAAATGTGGATGTCCTTCTTTCTTTGATAAGTGCCAAGTGAAAGGGCATACCACTCGCTCCGTATCCGTCTACATACCTCATTCACTATGTTCATAACTTCTTTGGATATTTGTATGACATACATACACATCACTCCGAAAAAGGATCTATAATTTCTACACCACTATTCTTCAATTCTAAAATTTCATTTCTATTAATAACTCTTACTCCTGCATACCCCACACAGTCGACCGCATGCTTGTATGGATTCGCTCCAGGAACATAACCATACCTCATAATTCTAAAAGTAGTTACCAAAGCCTCTTTAATCGCTTGTTCAACGGAAACAATTGTTATACCATAATTAGTTAATTCTACACTCCTACCTTTCTTTGCGACATCCTTAGCGACGTTTATTATGCGATCAACATACCCTCTGAGGTTGCCTAGGCAAATTACTCTAACGCCCCTCCTTTTCCTTATGGATGGATGATCATAATAGTCTATAATAACGGGGGATTCTACGGGAAAAACTATAGACCTCCCATCCTCTGTATCTTCGGCCCTTAATTCGATACATATATCAACTGATGGAAAATAGACATATGTGCCCAGTCTCCTTTTATCCAAAACTTCTCTAACGACATAATCGGCTGTGCTAAGGAAAACATAGACCTTCCTATCATGGATTCTAAGTCCTAAATAGGTATTTATTCCCTCAACCTCAATTGGGAACTCTATTCTCCCTTCATTTAGTAGCTTTCTTGTGAGGCCAAATATAAATTGTCTTGAGGATAATATCCCGCTTCTTATGCGTGACTCTAATAGTGATATTATCTTCACCCTTCTTATTTCAACATTTCTGAGGGCCATCAATAGGAAAACCCTGCCCACATCCCCCAGCGTCTTGATAACCTTCTTAGTTTCTTCATGCATCCTAATCGCATTAGAGTCTACTTTCTCGACTACGTACTCCAGCATTCCCTTCTTTGTTATTACCCTAATTTTTCCTTCCTCTGGAAACAATAGTTTCTTTATATCCCACTGGTGGAGAAATTCCAGGGACTTATTTTTCTCCTCCTGAAGAAACATCAGGGCTTTTGAGACCTCCCTCTCAGCCATGGATCCCTCAACGAAGGACAATATTTTATCCTTTTTCACACCAAACTCTCTCTCTGCCAATCTTAGGAAGAAATCGACATACTTACAATAATCTAGTACATCTAAGGATATATCCCTACTTATTAGACCTCTTAACCTCATTTCGGTCTGACGTATTAGGGCACCTAGATACTCATATAGGCCCAATCGGGCATACATAAGTTCAGAAAAAAACTTTAGGCTCATTGGTCCGGTCAAAAATATTTCCTTGGATCCATCCTTAGCCTCTAATATAATTGTTTTATTTGCAAGGAGCTCACTGTTTGATAGTATATAAAAGCCATTATCGAGCAGAAAAATCGGGGTTATCTCCTTGATCAGTTCAATTACTCTTCTTCCCAATAAATCAACATCAAGCTTGTAAGTCTTGTTTTCCAACCCTTCCCATCCTTGCTACTCCAAATCTATACACATATACAAACCCGAGCTTAGTGTTTATGGGTTCTGGCTCCACATAGGAAAGTTTGATATCATATGCCTGCACTACACTAAATCTCTCACCACTCTGCTCAAATCTGACAGCAATTGATGAACCCATACCCTGCTTCTCACCCTCGTCCAGCAATTTTAGTATATTCTTCAATTTTAACACATATTCACGCGTATCAAAATCCTCAGTAAACTGCATTAGGATCTCAATTACTCCCTCCATCGCCAGTACTTCTGTGATATGATCTAGCACATACCCGACCTCTTCTTTTACATCCTGAAACGTGGCTTTGTCTTCGATAATTCTTGTTATAGTTTCCTTACGTACTATAGGTATGGGTATCCCATTTATTATGACCACATACTTTAGTGCCAATGCGAACACCCATTATATATAACTCATGAGCTCAACTGTATTAAAACGATGCTTATTTTCTCCTGCAGGCGTATAAGATACCCAAATAACATTTATAAAACTTTCCATGAAAAAACAATTATTGTTAGTTGATAGCCGATGTCCCTTAGGTTCTCATTAATAAACTCTTACACTCTTCTACGATTTTAACTCCTGAACTTGTGCCCAGTATATCTGCGCCAGCCATCAGGAGCTCAATCGCTTGACTATATGTTCTTATCCCCCCCGATGCCTTGATTTTTAACCTAGATCCAACAGCCTTTCTAATAATATTAATATCATCAACACTAACTCCCCTTGGACCAAATCCTGTGTTTGTCTTTACACAGAAGGCGCCAGATTTTTCCACAATTTTACAGGCTTTTAGTATCTCATTTCTATCTAGATATGATGTCTCAATTATTACCTTGACTGGAATGTCAACGGCATGAACTACATGCTCTAGGTCCCTCAAAACTACGTCATATTTTTGACTCTTAAATGCACTAATATTCATCACTACATCTATCTCGTCGGCCCCCTGTTCCTCGGCTAGTTTTGCTTCCCTTACCTTTATTTCCGTAGGATTGTAACCAAATGGGAACCCAACAACAGTAACAATCTTTACATCACTAGTTATTCTTTTCCTTGCAATACCCACGTATAGAAGCGGTAGACATACTCCTCTAAACCCGTATCTTATTGCCTCTTCAATCGTTGTGTTAATCATATCAATAGTTGCATGAGGCCTTAGGTTAGTGTGATCTATTTTTTTCGCGAGTTCACTTGGGTTGGGTTTTAACATCTACACCACGCACCAGACATATTTTTATTGTTCTGAGATTTCATTCTCAATTTTCGATATGATTCTCTCAAAGAAACCCTTCCTGCTTTCCCATTCTCTTGGGTTCGTAGCGAATATCTCTCTTATCCACTTTATTACCTCATTAAGCATCCGCTTATACTCCTCCTTTTTGTCTACGTGTAGATTTGATTTCGATATATACCGCTTCAAGTTTTCGGCTTTCTTGACGACCTGATGAGCCTCCTTTATTTTAGAATAGATATCGACTATGTTGGAAATATCTTCTTCGATTATTCTAACTGCTTGGTAAAACTCTTTAGACTTAAGTTTTTTCGCTAGGTCTATATTATCTATCACAACCTTTATCGCTGCTTTCAATGTCAGTTTAGGGGTCTCTAATGCTCTTAGTTTTTTTTCTTTTTTAAGCATCCTGACTATCACAACAGCCTCTTCACCCTGTGATAACCACCAAAATTCGGGGAGTTCATATGTTAGCGCGTCCTTTATCTTGCTTAGCTTTATCGCCAATTCTTCGAGTTGCACTTTGCCATAGCTCATTTTACCGACCCTCTCGATATTTTCTCTTCAAACTCCTTTAATATCTTGTTGATATTGTTGAAAATTTCGGCCTCAACAGCGTCTGGATGTTTCTTTATTATATCCCTAACCTCCGAGCTTTCTTTTCTAGACGTGATTTCTGACAATATGTTTCTGCTAAGATTAGGGACATATATAAGCTCATTCTTCGCGAGGACAAACTCACCATACATGCGTGCTATGTCTTCAATAAATCTCTTCATAACCTTAGTGCTGACACCCAACCTTCCAGAGAATTCCTCCACATATACCTTGGCTCTGTCACCAATTATCGATCTTAACCAATCACAAATTTTCTGTCTATGTGCAACAATTTCTGAATCACCCATTATTATATCAGGAGAATATTTATGTAATCTTACCAGAATCTTCCTTAAGGCATCTATTCTCACGCCCATTTTCGTGGCTATGAAACGAGTAGACGTCACCATTTCATCGTCTACGAGTCTAACAAAGTAATCTGAAAGGCTTTTCATTGTGGATATAACAATACCCTCAAATACTTCTAGACCAGGGTATATATCTGATACCTCTCCAAGCACCTCCAAGACATCACCAATATCTACGCTCCATTCTCTTGCAAGATCACCTATGAGCATATAATGGGATTCCCTTATTCTCTTCTCAAGATAATCCTTCATTTTGTCCTTTATGGTGATTATAGATTTTGTAACAATAATATTTGGATCCTTACCCGCTATGCGTTTTAATATTGACAGGAGATCCTTTTCTTTTGTACCTAAAATTCTGGAGATGTCAGAGATTCTAGCATAGGGCCTTTCAACATGACCTATTATTTCCTTAACCGTCTCCTTGATTATCTGAAGCTCTTGCGGATCCAACTCCTTAACTTTTCCAATCAGTATATTTACGTATTTTCTGCAACCATTTATGAATATCTTATTTCCTGCCTCGCCCATTCCCGACAGTAACTCCCGTGCACCATCTGCAATTTTCCCTACTGGAAGCCCCTCCTTTGCCAAGTCTAGAATTCTCTTGCAGAGATCTATTACATCTTTTCCTATATGCACTTCCCCAAGCATCTCGCTAATTATACTCAACGCTAGAGCATAGGAACGTAAAGCATTTATATAATCCATGGGTCGAGTATACGACGATTTTAATGGAGTAAACATCCTAATCGAGCTCACCAGCGCCTCTAGGCTTGTGCTCAAATCATACTCTCGATTCTTTATAGCCTCGGCGATAATGCCTCTTAGTCTCTTTGAAATTACCATCTGCTCGGTGCTAATATATGATTCCAGCTCACTCCTCACGATAGTACTCATAGCTATCACCTTGCAAGTTCATCTAACAATTTCGACAACTCACATTCGAAAGAAAAACCAACACTTTGAACATCGCAAATGAAACCATTCAACCATGTCCTAGATATAAGATTATTCATTTCGCCGTGTACCAAGTCGACTATTTTTCTTCTCTCCATCTCAGGCGTTATCTGAAGATTCCTAACCGCGTTTTCAAGCAACTTTCTCAATTCCTTTCTAATATCATCAATAGATATTTTTCCTTGCTTTTCAGCAGTTATAATATTTCCAATAAATATTTCTGGATATTGAAGATACAGCGATAAGTCAGCGTTTACACCGAATCCCCCAGGCAGAACCCCCCTAGGAACACCTACCGATAGAACAAAGCGACTAGATCTAATCCATATAATTTTTGCTGGGATCGATATTATCTGATAAAATCCTGGCTTTCCAATGGGCTTAATTTCGCCACTAGGACAAATAATGTAAGCATCCTCATATTCAGCGACCCTAAAACACTTCACATCCTTTTTGCCGATCTCATAATAGAAAATCACTGTATCTGGGTCTCTTGGAGGCATTATATAGTCCTTCTCACTAAACTTGGGTTTTGTTGATGCAAAGCACATAACCAACACCCCCTATGAATATTTCATATCTATAGAGACAAGACATTTTTCCAAACCAATAAAAATCTCGGGGGAATGGTCACCATCCGCATCACTCACAAGAAAGTAGGGTCTCGAGTTAAATATATTAATAAAGTTAAATCTTGCTCTTTTCAGACTCTCCATATGTCTTATTTCTGCATAATACGACTTAACCGCATCCAGCGTTTTCCCCCCCAAGAACTCCTTAGTCACATGGATAGATGCAATAATCCCCCGCTCCTTAAGTTCAAATATAACCAGCTCCTTTTGACGGTCAGAGTTTATATCCCATATGGCAACTCCTAGCGTGTTACCACCTTGTATTTTTGAGTGCACAATATCACCGTCTCTATGACCTATACGAAATACCCCGCCAGGTGTTGACAAGTAAATCTCGTCAATACCATCACCATCCAGATCTCCCGTAGCCATGCTAGAATACTCTGCTCCCTCTATCCCCCTGAGTAATAGGTCAATATCAAGTGTCGCTGGATCCACCTCCAATAGTCTCCCATTCTGAGATAGTACTATCAATCTACTTCCATCAGCCATGTTAGCCATAGCACAGTCTACAATATTACCCATTGTTAGGCAATTTGCCTCTAGGTAATCATCCCTCATTTTTAATATAAAAAACCGCCCTCTTAGGCTTGTAATCAATAATTCATGCATACCGTCTCCATCAACATCGAGAACTCTGGCCGATATCACGGGGATAGAGTAGTATGTATCATCACCATACCGAATTCTCATTTCCTCCCCGTCCATATTTAGTATTTTTGCATCAGCAAGCCTATCCGATTCCCATGCAAGGATAAGCATACTGTAATCGCCAAATCGACCAAACTTAGGTACAAGTATGTCATAGCCTTTAAAAGGTTGCCAGACAATCCCAATCTCATTGATTATGGAACAGGGGATTTCTAGACCCCCCACCTCCCTACTTGGCACATAAAAAATTTCTCTAATCCCATCATAATCTATGTCATAGCTCTCGAGAAAAAGCGCTCCAAATGGTATCGATGTAGCCGTCATGTACAGTGGTAACTTTCCAACATCAGGTCTACTTTCTGGAAACAAATTTGCTGTTATTGTGGTTCCATACCACTGAACAGCATCATTAAATCTCATGGCTTTATATAGCCTATCAGCTATGAGATATGAAAACTCTGGGATTACATAGAGGCCTATGACTTTTGGATCCATATATCTGGCTATCTCATTTCTGAATTCCTCAAATATTTTATATGCACGCTCTATATCCTCAATTGTGTTGGTAGTAATAGCCCTTATCTGAGCATTCTGCATCTCATTTATCTTCGTAAATATTCTGCTCTTTATCTCCCTAATCTCACTGGATATACGTCTTAACTCCTCTATATTCCGCGATTTTTTCGCATCAAATATTTTCTCTCTATACAAGGAGAATATTTTTCGCTCTATACTGTCCATTATACTGGTAAATCTATTGCTTATGTCCACTAGACTGACATTACTGACTGCCCTATTCAACTCAGTTGGACTTATAGACGTCCCTCTAAGCGTCTTTTCCACATAAACTCTCGCCAAGTCCCTTATGAATCTCTCAGAGATCTCAGAGCCACAAGCACTACACATGTTATTCTTAGATTCGGTTATTCTCGCACCACAATAAGGACAACATCTCAATGGATACACAGATAGCAATATTTTCTTTGCTATGCTTAGATCCATGGCGACCCCCTACTCAGCTATCACCCTTTTGTAATAAATATACTGAACAACAATTGATACTATAAGAAAAACATGAACGAAACTTATGTAAAATTTTCCCACGCTTATTCGTAGCCACAGAATATCGCTCAATGCCCTGGAGCTAAAATCTGCGATTGTTATAGCGGAAGTTATCGCTGGAAGCCCACCTAATATGACTTCTCTTGTCCTTATCTCCTTTAGTATCGCTGTAGCTAGTAGTGTCCCCAATACTGCCCCAGTCATATAGTTTGCCACCAAAACTTGGTTAACGTCCAATCCGAGCACGCCATAGTAGAATAACGGAAAAATAAACCATATGACCACATCATATGCGACATACACTGATACGTAGAAGTATGAGTAAATTTTTTTGCGTATCCACGATATGTAGGGATAAAGAACCATGAGGGACAGTATGAATGCCGCAAGGGCTAGCTGTGTATAGATATATACAAGGGATTCGTTCTCTAGAGGCAGTATTATAGACGGGAATAAAAGACCTGCAACAATTCCTATTATCGCACCTAGCTTCAACGACTGAGAAATCCGCTCCTCCCTCACATACCAATCGAGAATGCTTAAGTATAGGAGGCTACTATTTACAAAGAAGATCTCAGCGAAGAAGCAAAACAATACAACATATTCATCGATCATTTCTCTCACCTATTTTTTGAGTTGTTTCAAAAGCTCTTTTACTTTTGATTCAACTCTCTCGGCATCAACAGGCATTATCTCTTTTCCAGGCACATACAGATCCAATAGCTCCAGTGCGTATGATTTTAGATCTTCACATATCTTACTCAACCTCTTAAATTGAGAGAGTATAAATGATAGTGTGTCTATGTAGAACGCTATCTTTCTAGCTTCATCCTTTATCTTAAGACTATGTAATACTTTATTTATGTAATCCATAAGCTCGATCGCTTTGTATTTACCAAGTATTTTTTCATTGACAACAGAACTCAATGCTTCTTTCTTATCCAAGTAGTACTTTAAAATAGCCACAATTTCCAAAATAAACGTGATATTTGATGAATTTACCTCCACCAAACAACTTTTCCTTCTACACTCTATAATGACTAGGGCTGAGTATCCAGGAATACTAAATTGTATAGAGTTTTTCTCACCCCTCTTTACCACCTTTGGATCGGAGATCGGGAGAGGAAACTCCATATGGAAGGAAGAAACAACTTCATTCATCGCGGCACTAAAAACCTCCAAGTCTGCTACATATCTTAGTCTCGTCTCTACAACGCCGGGATGCGAAGCTTCCTTTGGAGGTGGCGCCATCTTCTTCAGTTCCTCTAGCTTTTTCTCTATCCTCTCAACAAGATCTCTTTTCTTTATTATATGCTCCTTCTGAAGAGCATTCTCCAAAACAGATATTGCCTTTAATATCGCTTCCCTAGCTGCAGAACCAGAAGGTGCAAACTGTGCAGATGCCTCATATTTCTCTGCCGCAGCCAGGTAATTGCCTGCATTTTCTAGTCTCCTTGCATGATATATATACACTTCAAAAGCTTTTCTCCCCATCTCCTTTCTCCTTTTCTTAGGGGCCATATAATATGCCAATGATAGAGCCTTTTCTAGATCTGGCAAGACCATATCATTCGTTCCCGACCAGTATTTATCCAGACACTTTACTGCTTCTTTAGCATACTCATATGCTCTTGACTTATTGCCCGAGTTCTTATAGCATTCCGCGGCCTGTAGGAAATATAGGCCAGCTGTCCAATAATTTTTTCTAAACAGACCAATATTCTTCTTGGCTTGCTTAACATACATAATACATGGATCCTCAGGCATATCAACCACCCACAAAATGCTCTTTACCCCAAGAGATATGCCTCTCCACAACTGATCGTGGTATGTCTCTCCTCGTAATCTTTATAGCCGATATTATATCGTTCATTGTTAATGGACGAAGCATCTTTGTTTTCTCATAGTCCCTCAACAGATTCTTCTTTGCCTCGTTGCATATTAGGGCTATTGCCGCGGCGCTATAGTAGCCCTCTTGATTTGGCTCGGTTAGATCCACCAACCTCCCAATATCCACATCCTCGGCCAGTTCGACCCCCCTCAAGTAGAGTTTAAAGAGCTTCTCCCTCATTTCCCTGTCTGGGGGGCCGACATAAATAACCTTATCAATCCTGCCAGCCCTAATTAATGCAGGGTTTATTTTCCATGGCTCATTGCTAGCAAATATTACAATGAAGCCCTCCCCAGACCTAATACCATCTAACTCTTGGAGAAGTTGAGCCTCTATTCTTTTGGGAGCATCAGAACCAGAGACTTCCAATGGAAAAACCTTATCCGTCTCGTCAATAAATACTATGCACGGATTTATTTTTCTTGCACAACTAAATATTCTCGCAACCATCTTCTCGGATTCCCCCAACCATTTCGAGAGCAATGTGGCAGGATCAACAATTATTAACGGTATCTTAAATTGACCCGCCGCCGCCTTAACCACAAATGTCTTCCCAGTACCTGGAGGACCATATAGCAATAGGCCTTTTATCGGCCTCAAACCCATCTTCTTTAGGAGATCTGGATATTTTAATTGCCATTCTATGCTTTCCTTCAATTCCTTCTTTACGATATCTAGCCCAGCCACGTCATCAAAGGAAACATCTGGAATACTCGTATACAAAAAATCTGCTGTACATTCCTCAGGAAACTTTTCCTGTGCTTTTTTGACAGGTCGATGTGGTTCTAAATAAGGCCGCGGGGTTGGCGGAGTATAGCCTTTAATTTCATGCTTCGCTCGGGCTATCGCACCAGTCTCCACGCTTTCAAGCAACATTTTCAGATTCTGTATACCTCTCCTCCACATTTCCTTTAATGTTGGGTCATCACTTATTTGCTCTAGCTTTTCAAGTCTATCTATAGCAACCATTAGGTACCTTTTAGCAACATCTAGGTCCCCTCTTTTTATTGCGTTCTCGGCCAACTTCTTAAATTTTAGAGCCTCGTCATAAAGCCCCATTAGTTACTCCCTCGAGGATTGAAGATACTTCTTTTTGATCTCCTCTGGAATACGACTATATAACTCTGGATCACTTACTTTAAGTTGCTCTAGGAATTCTGCTCCTATACTCTCCATGACCTCTGGTAACAATTGTTCTGTTCCTCCAGCTATCTCTTCAAACATCGTTGAAAGATTTGTGGATATTGATTGTGTAATATTTATCAGTTGATTCTGCATCATCACCATCTGTCTTAGCGACATCCCTATGTTGTTAAGGTTCATATTGAGTTCCTTAAACATATCGGCCAGTTTATCTAAACTAACCGCCCCAGTCGCCTCTTTTATTGCCTCGCCAACCTGTTGCATCATTTGGGCGCTCTCTAAGGAAATAACAGATGTATCAAGCGTCGTTAGGAGAACATCACTTACTTTCCATGCTGCCAATAAAGTTCCGGGGGGTGTTTTGCCATTCTTAAGATATTTCTTTATTTGATTCTCGACCCTTTTTTTGAACATCTTTACTTCGATCCTAGCATCCTTAAGCCTATCTATCAACATTTGAAGCCTCTCGACTGTTGATTTTTTTCTCCTAAACACGATCATGCACCCACAAGTTCCTTTTTCTTAACCTCTTCTACCTCTCGAGGGATACCCTCACCCAGGATTCTTTCTGTTTTCTTGATCATTGATTCAACTATTTTCACAAACTCATTTTTCACGTTAGGCCAAGACATTATGTTGCTTAGAAGTGTTTCTCTGAGCCTGCTAATAAATCTCCGCATTTCTTCAACAAAAACCTCGACGGCATCAGGACGCATCCTTGATAACTTTTCTTTGAATTTATTTAGCCTCTCGGCTAGATCATGTGCCTCCATTATATATGTTACGGCAAGCAACACTGCATAGAGATCCTGGGCAGATTTTATGGCTATACCTAAGCGCTTTTCTTGGGGTATTTCACCAATCTTATCGAAGTTGTTATATATAATCTTTAATCCATGCACGACCGGTACCTTTGGCGTCCAATCAAGTTTTATTTCGCCATTTGTTACAAGCCTCCTAACCTGGATTACTGGCATTGATCCCTGCTCAAACCACCACCAATCAGTACTTATTTCCTCAACCTTTCTAATAATTTTCCTAAGCGTGTCCATCATATAGGTATAGGGCTTCTCACCTATCCCCATACTACTCCTCTAAACCATACTTTTCAAGCATCTTTCTTATCTCCTTACTTGGTGCCTCCTCAGCCTCCTTTATCCCATATGATGTAGAGAGCTCCTCCAATTCTGCCTCGGATATTTCTTCCTCAGTAAGCTCGGTATAGGCCTCAGCACGTTCTGTGAGTCCCTCAACATAGCCAGTAATAACCTCTGTGACCCTATAAACCTTGCTCCAAGCCGTTTCGGGATCCACCCCCCTCTGTACGGTATCCACCAGAATGTCCCTAATGTTCTCCAAGGCATGTAGTAATGCATCATCCAACTTAATTTGATTATCAAGCATTTTGACCCGTATAAACTTGTTCCGGGGAACCTTCTTTAGTAAGGAGAGTTCTTTAAGCATGCTCCTAATTTTTCGTACTCTTGACTCCCTCCAACCCCGCAATATAGCTATTTTCTCCTCAAAAATATCATCAATCTGTCTCGCTAGTCTATCCCTCTCAATCTCTGAGAGCCGAGCAACATCATCAGCTATTTCTCTTAGTGTCTGGCGGATTGTCCCCATATCGACGCGTTGAGGCCCGCTTAGCTCAATCATGTCTCTAAGCTTCTTGGCGCGTTCCAATATTCTCTTCTCCTTACTCCTTTGCCCAAAAAGCAATTCGATCCCCGAGCACTCAAAGAAATATAATGTTATCGTTAATATAAAATTATATCAAAATTTTACAGAAATAGAGAGCGACCGAATCTAAATAATGGATATGCGAACAGAGAAACTGGAATTCTCTCATAAAACTCCACAAAAATTCACTAACAATGATATAAAGACTCTAGCACTATCCATATACATAAAATACAATATTGATTTATGCCTCAAGAAGAGGAGATAAATGCATGAAAAAAGATAAGATAATTAGACAGAGCTCTCCTAGCTAATACTTATGTCAGTGCTGTTCCGTTATTATAGACAAAGTAGTGGTATAGTGTCCATACGGTATATCGCTGGGCAACGTTACAAATAGATACAACCTGATCAATGTTCCAGTAATATCATCAGTGGAAGGCGCCAAGTTGAACCAGCCACTAGGATAATTGGGGTCGGACCAGCCAGGCTTGACCCACACTGGTTCGAGACCCGTCTCACTCGCTTTTGTTTCATTGCAAGTCGGATCATCATCGGCAAGTAAGGAGTCGAATTCAGAGAAGTTTACGATAAGATGGCCAGTATCATTGTACCAGCCGGTAGCGTTTAGTTTTAAGTTCCAGTAGTAGTTTGTGATAACAGTAATGTTAATCCCCCCAGTATAGTTAAACGATACGTTTTCGCAACCAGGAGGCACATACCCAAATCCAAAGTTTGTAGAGTCAACACTCATTTCGAGATAGAACTTACATTTACGACTCGTGAGTTCAGATTCACCATATAGAAGTGTCGGATTATCTAAATCTGTAATTTTTACATATATAACCCAGTTACCAGTACTTGAGTATCTAGCTATTTTGCTGGGTGTGAATACAAGAATTATTTGGTCATCACCAGAAATCTTATCAGTTGGTACACTAGAGTTCTGTGTATCAACATCCCATGTGGTACCAGAGGGAGAAACTGACCAATCGCCAATATCTCTGTCCCAGTGATAAGTCGCGTGATGAGATGTATTATCTGGTGCATTCAAACCAACCAAGTTATGGTAGAATACCACATCTACACTATACAGATAACCATCGTCTGGAAACGTTATATTTATGACTAGAGTCATCTCATCAAATGGTGTTAGCTCGTCAGTTGGGACTGGCGATGATAGGTCACCATTATCATTGTCGTAGAGTGTAATTGATGTGATCTGTGGTGAGCGCTTTACCCAGAGCTCACCAGAAAGGTTCTGTTTATCTTGCCGTGTTATGTTGAACACTGTTATGCCCATGACCACGAACATTGCGGCCAATAATATAGGGACGATCTTGCGCAACATAGACCACCAGTATATCTAATTAATCATTAGAGAAAAAACTTTTTAAAAATTGCTACTTTTTTATTGCCACATATCGTGTTCCTCTCAGTATTTGTGTTGACCTGCATTTTTTTGCATACTGACGGCTAGAGGAATAGTTCTTTTATCTTGTTATATATATCACCAAGTGTTTCCACAGGCCTATTAAATATGTCCCTTATACCATAGCGTTGTATCTTTTTACTAAAGTATTGCTTTAGATAGGCGAGTGCTTCCCTAATGTCATACTCGTTTAGAGCCGCATGGACACATATGAAATATCCTAGATCTTGAGCAAGGGGACAGAATATCCATTTCTCCGAGTTTAAGGCGAGTGTTATTGGTAGTGGTTTCTCTTTCTTTCTCCAATACCTCTTTGATAGTACATTAAACCCATACATAATCTTCTGCCATTCGCCGCTTATCAATTCTGGCCTTGTAAATTCTTTATCCCATACATTATATGCAACGATTCTCCCACCATATATTAATCCAACTGCTTTTGGAATATATTCTCTTCCAATTCTCTTTACTCCTATTTTAGCCCCTATGAAGCCAAAGAGAATACCAATTATTACTATAATCAGGAGATATTTGAATGGTAATTTTGCTATTTTCTCGACACCAGCATAGGGAGATACTTCAAAAGGAATGCTTATTGTGTGGTTATAAAGTATGACCCCCCTACTGATTATCATTACGGTCAAACTATATGTACCATTTTCCCATCCGTCTTCAGGTGCAGGAATAAATCCATAGATACTTTTTCGTACACTGCTTCTGATTGTGAGCTCAGCTATAGATTCATTATTTACTAGAACTTCCCCAGCATGGGATATGCTGGCCGTTACGGCTATTATTTTCTTATAGATTAGTGGATCCTCATTAACTATATCTACCATGAATATAAACGAATCATATGGAGACCTAGGCTTTGATACGGGAGATATATCCTTTATTACTATGGTAGAGAATTTTAGTTCAATTGTGACGTCGCTATTGATGTCAAGCTCTCTATATACCCTCCTCATGCCACCCAGATAGGCCTCAACTAGGTACTTTCCCTCGATCACATAGAAGGTATACCTATGTGCAAATATTTCATATATTGGGACATATTGACCCATATAGTAATAGCTAACTTTTATTGTTCCCCTTGTTGGAGAACCATCAGGCTGATTTACTATAATCGTTAGTTTATAGCTATGCTCCCCTACAACAATTACCGTCGGCGATGTTGCGCTTGTTACTTCTATAACATTACCCTTATCACCCTCAAACTTAGCTCTTGCATAAATAGTAATATTATAGGATGTGCCTGGAACGACATCTGGACTTATAGTTAAAGCCACAGAAACATCAAAAGATGAATAAGGAGGGAGAATAAACAAGCGTGGCGAAAGATTAACAGAGATGCTACCAGTAGGATCGTGAGGAGTTATTTGGCATGATACGGATATATTCAATGCATCGCTACCATGGTTAGTAACAGTAACTGTGCTTGTTTCATTTAGACCAATCCCAGGAGGAACAGAATAAAGAGGTTTTAGATGAGAAACTAAGGATATCGATGCTGACGAAGAAGAAGTGGTGAAGCTATCATTATGCATAGAGGAATACGTATATTGGCTAGCTCTAGATGTCCCTGCTATTATTACCATCATCGACATTAATACAGTTATTATTGCTACTTTATACAACTTAGTACCCAAGGAATCTTAATCCAATATTATGAAATGTAAATAAATTAAATATTTTTAAATTTGATTCGGAGTACCTCCTTAGATTGTATTTTTCTAAAATCATCTATCCCTTTTTTCGCTTATTCCCAATCAAACAATCGCTTCTGATGCTACCGACTACAGCGCACTTTTTGTAAACAGCGATATCAAGAGTTAGAGATAATTTGTTTTAATATAGTTAACTTCAAAAGTTCTACCCCCACTTGACAGTTGATCCCTCAGTTTCGTCCTGAAGCGGGGGTATCTCTATGTGTTATCACCTTGACACTGTCTTCCTTTTTGACAAAGTAATGATACAATCATGTACAACCATTATTCTCCCCCTGTCCAAAGGGGGGCATAGCTATATGTCACGTAGGGGATATGTTTTTTAAATATCTTATCTATACTATTAGTTCCTCTATTTTTTCTTCTTGGACTATTCTGCCCCTGCCATATATTTCCTCGATTACTTTGGTTGCCTCATCAATGATATTCAAGAATCTCTTGCCGCCAGGAATCGACTTAATTATTTTTATTACCTCCTCAGATAACCTAAGAGTCAGAAAGGTAACTTCCCTTAGTAGGTGTGACGCCCCTATTTTTCGCCCTATACTAAAGTCCAGTGGCCCATGAATTAGATCCTTGGTAATATCCAGCAACATTTTTATATACATCCCTAACACCTTAATAGTCTTCTCCAACGTTATTTTCTGTCTCTGTTGGTCCATACCACTGATTGTAATTGCCGTCTCCAGAAGCCATGCTGAGGGTGCGCCCACGACAAATATCATGGGTACCGATGCTAGAGGATCCGATATTAAGCCACTCATACTCTTGTACAGATCATCTAAATCAACAATTAACATGGAGGCCAAGGCCATTTTTGTCTCAAGAAAACACCCCAAAACCTCACTTATCAGGTCATTAAGCAAGTGGTTAGGTGATATTGATGTGAGCGTGTCTGAGAGATTTATTGGTACGGAAACTAGAGTAGGTATGAATGCTTGAATTTCTGGAAGGACTCTAAATATGAGCCTTTCACTAATCTTTACACTCGATATCTTCTCCATTAGAATTAATTTACCGCATTCCCTAAATGCTTCAAAAAAATTTTCTATCTGACCATCTAGTAAGTAACGCATAGCACTAACCACGAATTTTGTCACATTCCAGACAATATCCTTGTTTAGATAATCATGTCTAGAGATAAACTCCGAAATTCTACCGAAAGACCTAGCGATACTGTTCCTTAGATCCTTATTATCCACCGAGATTTTCACCATGTTGCCTACAAGATATACTACATCGCTAATTATCTGTCTTATCGACTCCATGTTCTTGCCTTCGTAGTCTTTCAGCTTTTCAATTATAGCGTCTATATCCTCCCTAAATGAGAGTATTCCACCAAGTTTTTCCTCAAGCTTTTCTTTCCTACCAGAAAAACTAAAAGCTACTGATAGTGAGTACGCATAGGTAGCCAATGAGAAGCCAAACTCGTCCTCCATGTCCAATTTTTCGAGCACTTTCTTCATCCTAGCCTCCGATATCACTTCTAATAGTGCCTCTAGAGCCTTATCTTCAAATTTGCCTATCATCAAAAATTTGCGGGTAGCAGGAGAAGCGTCCCTCCATAATGCATAAACAGTCAAGAGATAGAAATATGTACTTATAAAGTTCCTGGTCATAGCCTTCGCGAATTCATTCTCATCAAGACCTATCAATGTTTCAATTATTGATAATGACGTATCAATCCAATGCCTAATGTCCTGCTCCCTAACAATTATTATCCCGCCTCTCCGTCTTATTATAGGTCTGAATCTAGAGATTGCTAGACAAATGAGTTTCTTGTGTAAGTCGAGATTCTCAATGTTTCTTGATTTTAAAAGTTCTCGAGGATCTTTATCACAATTTTTAACCAATCTATAAATATCAAACACGGTCGAAAATTTTGGAAACAATATAAGCTTTATTGCGGACCAATATGCATCATCCATTAACGGCAACAATCTCCCCTCATGTTCCCACTACATTATGATAAACAATACTCTGAAAACTACTGTAAAATAAAACACTATACAACTGAATGTTTATTATGTTATTAATCTTAGTATTCCATAAACTAAATAGCCAAGCGATATAGCGACCAGCAGGCTTATCATTATAGCTCTTATCATATATCTCCAGGACCCACTCTCTATTTTTATAGCCGACATTGTTGCGATACATGGAACATAGTATGCATATATCGTCAGGAACGCTATTAGGGATGGTATACTGTATAATGCACCACTCACCATATTTCCAATGTCGCCATATAGAAATTCTAATGTTCCCAACGTTATTTCCTTGGCGGCTAGGCCCGCTATTAGGGCGATTGTCTCCTTCCAGCCTAGACCTATTGGTCTGAATATTATGGATATATACTTTCCTATGATGCCTAATAGGGATTGCTCCATCGGCTTATTTGGGGGCACATTAGAAAGTATCCAGAGCATTATATTGGCAATAACTATTAACAGGCCCGCCCTCTTTATGAATACAATGGTTCTATTCCATGATATCTTGGATAATATTTTGATTGACGGAATCCTGTAAGGCGGGAGCTCTATTGGTACTTCTTCTCGTGCTGGGCCCTCAAGTATTTTAAGTACTCGGAATAGGATTAATGCTAGTGCAAAACCAAAAATTACGAAGAAGCCAAATAATATCGATGCTATAATTGGTGGAAAGAGAAGGCCTAGGATAAGTGCTATCACTACCTGCCTTGGCGGGCACTGAATAAACTGGCTCACCACCATTACTCTTAATTTCTCCTTTTTCGACGGGACTACTCTTGAGGAGGCCACAGAGATAACATTACACGCTAGCCCCATAACCATGGGAAAGAAGGATTTCCCCGACGCATCAAATCTCGAAAAGAATCTATCCAACGCTAGGGAAATTCTTGCCAAAATACCCAAGTTTTCAATAAATGATAACGTCATCGTAAATATGAATATCAATGGAAGAAAAGTCAAGGCAAAAATTACGCCGCCTAGTACCCCCTCTATTATAAGACTATGACTCCAAGTCGGTACTCTCCCCTCCAACATGTTTGAGAGTTTATCAGAAATATGGCCGAGTAGGGTGTCAAAAATTTCTGTGAAATAATACCCAATATTGTAGGCAACAAAAAATGTCGCAAATAAGATTATGAATGATAATATTATATCTAGTCCCCTCTTAAAGAAGATCTCATCAAATCGTTCAGTTAGTCTATCAACCAATCTTTTCCTTGTGAATGTATCCAAGAGTATCTCATCTATAAGCCTGTATCTCTCCGAAGCAATTATCAGTCTCGGGTCTCTCTTAAACCTAAACCTCATCCTATCCAGAACTCCAGACACTTTTGCTTTGACGTCATCGGGTAGGCTTTCCAGTAGTGTTACATCACCCTCCATTATTCTAATGGCTACATACCTAGGACTATATGTCCCGATCTCATCTCCCACAAGGTGAGCGATCTCATTGATATAATCTTCTATGCCCTCATAGGTTATTTTCCTCGGGCTAGGAGGATTCTTGGCAACCTCTATAGCTAATTTCAGCATATCGTTTAGTCCTACGCCCTTTATGGCTATTGTACCTACAGTTGGTATACCAAACTTTTTTCTAATCTTGTTCAAATCAATGCGTATCCCCCACCTATCCGCCTCATCCATCATGTTTACTACTAGTACCACCCTATGCGTAATCTCAAGAACCTGTAGAAATAAATATAGGTTCCTTGGTAACGCACTAACATCCGTTATTACAATTATAGCGTCGGGCCTTTCATTGAGAATAAAATCAATGGCTACCTCTTCTTCCTCGGTAAATCCAGATAGCGTGTATGTACCGGGGAGATCTACCAGAATTATCTTCTCATTATTAAATTTAAGCTTAGTCCACGCAACCTCCACCGTTTTCCCGGGCCAATTCCCCACATGTTGAAATGCGCCCGTAAGTTGATTATATATAGTTGACTTACCCACATTGGGCTGTCCGACAAGTGCTATCACGATGTGATCTCTTCTAAGCTCCTCTGGGATAAAACTAGTCTTCATCTCTCAATCCCTCCCCTCCACCTGTATTTATATCCGCGTTGCCCTCGAAATCTTGGCTGCACAAATAGTTCTCTTACATATATTTTCTCCGCAATCTCCCTAGGAAAGCCGAATCTACCTCTCTGGGACTCCACGACTACATAACCACTGGGATTATTCGCTACCACAAATAGTTGTTCGCCTGGTAGGAATGCTAGTTCAGCGAGCCTCTTGCAAAGCAATAAATCTGCCTTTATATCCACAATCTCTACTTGTGTATGTGGGCTTACTTGGGTAAGTTTCTTCATTTTTTCTCCATTATTCCCCATCAACATCATCTTTTGAACGAATAAAACAGGTTACTATAATTCCTCACACATGTATACTTTATGTTGAATATATCCATATATTTTGGCTATCATGTGGGATGATGCTATGACATACATACTTATACCGAAGAGACTGTATCTAAGGGACATAATAGATGTGGCCTATGGTAGGGCAAAAGTCAAATTATCAAAGACAGCTATCGACAGGCTTAAACTCGCCAGATCATATATAGATAAAATGGTTGCAGAAGGCAGAGTAGTTTATGGAGTAAATACAGGTGTTGGTGCTCTCGCATCACAAATAATTTCAGCCGACGAGGCTAATCTCCTCCAAAAGAAACTACTTCTTAGCCATGCGACAGGTTTTGGTGATTTTCTGGAGAATGAAATTGTCAGAGCCGCGATGTTTATAAGAGCCAACATGCTTTCCCGGGGATATTCGGGAGTAAGACCCGAAATTATTGTTCTATTTTGCGCATTGCTAAATGAGCATATATCTCCACTCGTACCCCAATTCGGCTCTGTTGGTGCATCGGGCGATTTAGCACCTCTAGCCCATATAGGACTCTCATTAGTTGGTTCCAGATACGGTATGGCAAGAGCGGGGGATAAAATTTTGAAGGGCAGTGAGCTTAAGAAACATCTATATGATATCTATAGGAGGTACCTAGAAGACTTCTATAGGAGTTATGATTATGAAGGAGAATTCAGTAAAATTATTAATCCTGATGCCCTTTACGATGAAGAGACAAATCTTGTATCGCTTAGCTATAAAGAGGGCATCGCTCTTATAAATGGTACAGATGTAGAAACGGGATTATTGGCTTTGGTTTTGAATAAGACCAAACATGTTATTGAGTGGTCAAAATACGCATTATGCTTAACTATGGAGGCCAGTAGAGGGATAATTACTGCTTTTGATCCCAAGGCCATACGACTACTTAACAATAATTATGCTTATCGATTCGCCAAGGAGATACAGGAGATTCTTCAGGGGAGCAAACTTGTTGTTGATCCACAGAGACATTTCAGATTAAGTGAGCTTATATCTAGGTTAAGAATTGAGGAGAGTAACATATACCTTGAGATTCCACTACAGCGGCTTATTCTTTATGGTATTGATTTCAATAAACTGTTTAGAGTTCTTCAATCAAAACTTTACCAGTATAATGCAGAAGTCTACATTAGCATCAGCAAAGACAGCGCCATATTCCTAATCAGAAATATTGATGATGCCTCAATAATAAAGGAGACATTATTCCACTACTATGAAGTCGGATATGTTCAAGACGCATACTCCATTAGATGTACACCAAAAATATATGGTATAGTATACAAGTTCCTGGACTTTGCTGAGGAAGTTGTCTTGAGAGAGGCAAACTCCATAACCGATAATCCCATAATAATCTGTGACGAGAAGCAATGTTATGTTTACTCTTCTGGCCATTTTCATGGACAACCACTCGCATTTATTGCGGATAGTTTATCCATAGCTCTGTCATGTATATCTGGCCTATCTGAGCGTCGCATATTTAGGCTATTGGATCCTAACCTAAATAGATCCCTTCCGCCATTCCTAATTAAGGAAACGGGAGTCGATTCGGGATTAATGATAACCCAATATACTGCCTCAGCCTTACAATCTATGAACTCACTGTTGTCTCATTCTGTTAGTGTATATTCTACACCCACTAGCGCGAACCAAGAGGATTGGAATAGCATGGGTATGAATGCGGCCCTCAAACTGAATATACTGCTTGATAATATTAAGCGCATTGTTGCCACAGAGATACTATGTGCTTCACAGGCCATTATGCTTAGAACAAATGGCGACTTATCACTTTTAGGGGCTGGGACGCGGAGACTTCTAGAAAAAATACTCCAACACTTAAATCTTCCGTATAGGGGGGATTATTACTTTAAGAGGGATATAGACACAATCGAAAGATTTATGGATACGATGACACCCACATAGTACTTACAAATCTACCATTCATTAGGTATTTCATCAACCACTCTACTGTATATGTCTACTACCCTCTTTATCCCCTCCCTAACTTCTACTGTTGCCCTAAATCCAAGACTCTTTTGTATTTTTGTTGTGTCTGCCTTTGTCCTATAAACATACTTTTTTATGGGATTAGGAACATATTTGGGTTCTATGTCTTTCCCCAGAGTATCTTGAAGAATTCTAACAATCTCTTTGAACGATGTTTCAACTCCAGTACCAACATTGAATACCTCACACTCCACATCCTCACTCTCCATAGCCAATATTGTTGCTTCTGCTGCATCATCTACATATGTAAAGTCTCTTGTCTGGCTTCCATCCCCATAAATTATTGGCGGTTTGTCCTTCAGAAAACACCATAGGAACTGTGTTATTATATTTGCAAACCTAAGCTTGTGGAGCTCATTTGGCCCATATATAGAAAAATACCTCATGCCAACACTCTTTAATCCATATGTCTCATAATAAATCCTAGCTAAGTGTTCCCTGGCGAACATTGTGTATTCATAGTATGTTCTTGGTATTACCGGAAGATCCTCCCTATGTGGCGGCGGAAAAGCACTATATAGCGAACTTGTTGACGCATATACTACCTTTTTGACGCCATATCTTCGAGCTAATTCTAGAACATTTGCAAAGCCGCATATATTGACGTGAATCCCCTCGCGGGGGTCCTTGTTAAACATCGGGGCTGATGATAAGGCGGCCTCGTGGATCACATAGTCACATTTTCTCATTATGGACGATAATAACTCAAAATTTCTTACATCACCATCTACAACATTTATTTTGTCGCCATATTGGGCCTCTAGTATTTTGACATTTTTTCTTGTGCCTAGAAAATAGTTATCCAGAACTATCACATTATACCCCCTTTCCAATAACCTCTTAGCTATGTTAGAGCCTATGAATCCGCAGCCTCCCGTAACTAGTACCCACATCTCCAACATCTCAACTTTGCCACATATTATCATCACACAAATAGGTTATTTGAATCCATGGACATATATGAGCAGATCTACACTCGGTGATTACTGGTTCTTAAAAAATCACGTATATTCCTCCTACCTCGAATGGGTATTCTGTTTGGTATGAGCTGTGAACCATCACATATCACATTATTCTCGAATCCTTCTCTACATGTAGCCACGGATATTCCATGCTTTTTTGACTGCTCTATTACTGGCATCAATAGCTTCTTCCTCATGTGTTTTTTGAGATACCTGTAGCCTCCAATGCGCTGTGAAGACTCTATGTATAAATGTCTTAGTTTTTCCTCAATGTCAGGAAATGATTGAATCAGCCTTTTAAGATTATCTGGTTTTGCTTTGTATGTTGAGGTTACAATATGACGTACCCCGCATTCTATGAGTTCATCGACAAGTTCACGTAGCTCCTCTTCATCATCATTTACATGTGGAATTATCGGATCTATCCTAGCACCTATCGGTACTCCGTTTCTCGATAGTTCACATAGAGTCCTCAATCTATCAAGAGGGGATGGAGCATTTGGTTCTATTATGGACGCCAACTTTGGGTCAAGCGTTGTAATAGTCATCATAACTGCCACATTCCCTCGTCTTATAATATCTATATCCCTCAGGACAAGGGTGCCCTTTGTTGTGATCAATACCTTAAATCCCCTTGAAACGATAATACTGAGAATTCTCCTAGTAAGATTATATACTTTTTCTTCAGGGGTATAGGGGTCAGAGGACGTACTCATGTTTATGTGTTTTTTAGGATCAATCTTCTGTAGATCCTTTATTAGCCTACCAATCGCATCCTTCTTTGGTATTGTGCGGCGTGTTCTAATATAGCTTGTTGCGTAACAATATAGGCACCTATGCGAACAGCCAGTATAGGGTTGAAGGGAGTATTTAGGGGGACAAGTACATAGCTTACTCTTCCAAGGATCAAATTCTTGGATTATTTGCAAAGAACTCACTTGATAAAAACATGCTTCCCCTCTAGTATAAATATAAGTCTCGACCCCACTTTGGCTGCCAGATCACCTATCCTTTCTAGGTAGCCTATCACATAGAGCAAATTGCCGTATGTCTCCTCATTCCCTTTTTCCCGTAATTTGGTTATGATCTCTTTTTTGCATTCTTCGAATAACTCGTCTATCTCATCATCAATCTTTTCTAGATTTGACTTCAATTCACTAACATCCTCCTCCTTCATAGCGTTCTCGGAGAGCTCTATCATCGTAATAACCTTCTTTGTCATCCATATAAGTTTCTCCCTAAGATCCTCGTGAATAATTTCTGGTTTTGTCTCCTCCATTCGACAGATTTTCTCTAGCAAATCACATATACGCTCAAAAATGGCGGATATCTCCATCAACATCAAGAATTCCCGGAGCCTCCTCCCCCGCTCACATCTCTTATCCAGATGCCCTATCACAGAATCTATCACATCAAGATTCACTGTATCGCTTCTTTCTTCAATTTCGAAGACTCTTCTCCTATCATCCTCGGATTTATCAAATAAATACTTTACAGTATACCATAAACTTTGCTTTGTCAGGCTTGATATTTCCAAGATTTTTTGCCTGATTGAGTCCAATAAATCCTTTTTGAAGAACAATATTTAACACCTCCACACTTTTATTCTATCTAAAAAATTTGAATATTTATAGCGAACCATTAGGTCTGTTCATGGGATTATCTCCGTTGTATTGTTGTATTCGGGATATAGAATATCCTCCCATGAAACGATGCCATTTGTAACAAGGTTATCAATTAAGGGCACTGATTCTTTCAACATCTCTATTAGGTATTTCGTTACGTCACATATTTTAGTGAACATTTTCTCCCCCCATAACATGGTTTTATTGGCATATAGACACCTACCTCCACACACATCATAATAATCGCAAGAGATGCACGGCTCTCCAATAGTTATCTTTCCCACTATGTAGGATATCTTACTGCTCCAAATATCGCCCAAGTAGAATTCTGGCGAAGGCGATATTGGACAGGCATATATTCTGCCCGATGTGGATATCGAAAACGCATCTATCCCAGCTCCACACGGAAGTTTCCTCCTTTCTCCCTTGATCATTATCTTCAGTATTCCTTGAAAAGGAACCAGACCCAAGATTCGGCCATTTTTTAGGTTTTCAAGCCAAAGTTCTAATAGCTTTCTAAGGCCCAGCTTATAGTTCTTTAACCAAGCATCAAAATCATCGTACCTGCTAGGGGGCGCATCGAAAAAAACATCTAGCTGCCAATGAATATGGTCAAAAATATTGAGATCAAGCAGGTGTTTCACATCTCGATAAATGCCACTTCTTCCTGAGACTGTCATCCTAGCTATTAGATCTCCATTATACCCTATTGTCCTTAGATAATGCGAATTATTTATTACCGTATCATATACGCCCCTTCCCCTATAGTAATCAGTTATGACTTTTCGACCATCAATACTCACTAGTATTGTATCGATCCTTGCTAAATATGAAGGATCTATCTTTCTTAGCAACAAACCGTTTGTCTGAAGGACAAATTTGTATGCTTTAATATTTTCGATTATTGATGCTATATTGTCAAATCGTAGTAATGGCTCACCACCATAGAAACATATTATGGGGGAAGGATCCTGCCTCAAGAATCTCCTTAGCGCATCAATATCATAACTCGGATTTGTAGGCTCTCCATATGGATTAGGTTCATTACCACAGTATCTGCAATTAAGGTTACAGGCCCACGTAGTTATTATAAACCATAGCAATATCGATACCCACAAGGTTATCCTTTGGGTCTATACGCCCATCCTCTGGCCCTTATGGTATCCGCTATTCTCCTCACAAAATATCTATATTCGCGTTGATGTTTCATAATGTAGTCATAGGAAAGCCGTGACTCGGCATGCATCTGTTTAACCAGTCTTGCCAATTCCTCGAGAACCCTAATAACTTTTGGATCTCTCTCATTTACCCTTGGATCTGTTGTCACCAACAGTGAGAACTCCTCATCTATAGGATATAACATAAGTTTTTCCCTCCCAATATTCCAAGCTATTGGAAGCGGGAGCTCTAGTATCCAACTAGATGGTCTCAGGGACTCTAGACTTCTAATCAAGGCTATAAATGACGGATACTGCCTATCTATATCGCTCATCATCATAGCCACATTTTTGGAGAAATCATAAAAACCAATAATAGAGCCACGAGCAACCACACCTACTCTTCTTATCCTAAATGGAGCCCTGCTCACAGGCTTTATGGCTCTCCTAGTCCCCCTAGCCGTGAGATACCCAATTAAACCTGCAATTAACGCGGCCAATAGCAATGGAATTAAGGGGACATATTTTTCCTTCACATAAACTAGCTTCTCATGAAATGTCAAGGGAATTTCTTCAGAGACATTAGCCATTACAGCCTCGTTTATATGCTTCTCTTTGAGCTCTTGAGTAACATTACGAGTAACAACAAAAATATAGACAATATATGTATCATTTCTCCACTTCTCCTTAGGTGGTGGAAATATCCCAAGAAGTGTTTCAACCATTTTTCCCCTGATTTCTATCTCCGCTATTGTGACATTGATAAGCAATGGTGTGGAGTTCCCTTCAATATATAGGTTGGCAAGAACCCTAATAAGTTTTCTGTAGACAAGTGGTTGATTATGAATCAACATAAAACTTATTATGAGGCTATCGCTCCTACTTTGCGGATATCGCACCACTTTTATATCCTTTATTACGATCAAAGATAACCAAATATAAACACCTTTGCCAACTACTTCAACTTGACCTTCACACCTTTCTAAGATCACTGTTGTGTTATTCACTACATAAATCTGGGCCCAAGCCCTTATTCCCTCATACGAAGCAACAATAAGGTATCTACCAGTCACAACATGAAAAGTCAAATCATAGCCACGAGTAGAATACATAAATGTATTTAACCCCTGATATACTTCCACATAGGCATAGACACAATCACCACTTGGCTGTCTAACATAAACGAAAAATGTGCATGACTTCCCCCCCACATGTATATAGAATTTATGCTCTTGAGAATATACTATTGGATTCTCCCCCGCGGGGGGAGAGGAGGATGCCGTGGCTCTAACCGTTAGAACATAGTTTCCTGATACCGTATTTGCCCCTATAGTTACATTTACAAACACACTCCTACTTTCGCCAGGAAGTAATTCAAAGTCATTATCGAAAAACTCGGCGCTGATTTTTTGGCTTGGCGGATCCACACTCCAACCGAAATGAATTAAAACAATAACATCCCCCAAATTGCTTACATCAACCTCATAGATCTCCGAGAACATAGTATCATTTGAGACATTAAGAGATGCAGGAATATTGAACTCGAATTTCACATTAAATTGACCATCCCCCGCGATCGCTGGTTTGCTTGTCGCCAGGAGTGATAAGATCATTATTATTGGTACTATTAGGTATTTCATTAAGCGCACCTATCCAAGTTGGCAAAAAAATAATAAACTCTTTCACTATAATTATCCTATTCGATACTTAAATATTTTCTCATGGATCGTACTTTATGATATAATATCAATATAAAGTAGCTAGGTTTCCCAAGAATTAGTGATGATTATAATAGCCACTATTTTTCTATATATGGAATTATTGATAGCGAGCTAGTACTTTTACAGGGCTTTCATAATGCAGAAAAGAAGATATTGGATCGGCAAACATTTAATGATGAAGGGAAAGTACGCAGAAATGATACTTAGTGGCAAGAAAGTCACAACAATTCGTCCCGGCAAAGTTCAGATAGGTTCTCGAACCATATACATTCACGCTGGAGGGCTAATAATCGCACGAGCCCAAATTGAGGATGTAAGGTTTAAGAGATTGGCGGATATTGATGACAACGATGCTCGCCTAGACGGTTTCTCAAATAGCAACGAACTTGTAAAAGAACTTAAGTCCTATTATCCTTCCCTCAAGGATCATAGTTGGGTTACAATTATAAAATTTCGGATCCTAGAGAAGATGAACCTCCCTGAATCCTCCAATTATGCTGGACGCACAGCCATAGAGATCGCCCAGATCGCGCTTAGGAATTTGGATAAGCTAAATTTGACCCAGAATGAAATAGCAATACTCAAAACACTCGTGGAAACGAAAAGTCTAAGAGCAACATCCCAGAGATTCTATGGCAGTATACGCTATAGGAGGAAAATCCGAAAACTCCTCCTTAAGTTGGTGGATAAACTCCAAGAATTACGTTTGTTATAGTGACAACCATGTCGATCACAGATTATGACTTCATACAGTATATATCCCTCCTAAAAGTAATTAGAGGAATCATATCAGTCCAGAATAAACCAACAGATAATGTGTTCAGATGGTTGCGGAGAAGTATAAGATGGCGCCCTGTTGGATGCTGTAGCCAGATGATAAAGCAACTTAAGAAATACGGTTTCAGTTCTAAGCTAATTAAACCCGTAGTCCTCCCATTCGAATCAATGAAATCATTGGTGAAACTCCTAGCCAAGGCAGGTTTAGAGCCCTCACTCGCTTTATCTGTAGTATTGTCGTCATCGTATATAGTCCCGATGATAATCCTAGATGACCAAGTACTAGGAAATCTTAGAGATGCAAACCTCGTATCATATGATGTATTATCCAATAAAAAACTCGGTGATAGGGACATCAAGACCCATTTGAGAATAGCCGAATATTCGACAAAAGACTATCACTTCGAGGTAATACAGCGAGCCGAAAGGGCCATAGAAAATAATCAACTGGAAGACGAGATAAAGTGGCGAAGAAAACTATGCCAGAAAGATGCAAAACGATATTGGAGAATCAAACAAAACAGGGGGAAGGTAATGATTGTCTACATTGATATCCTCAGAGGTCTATCAGAGTTTCATGGAGAACTGCTGGATATAATCAAGTCACACAGAGAAGTAATACTTGGTCTCGGCATCCCCGTAGGAATCATTGTCTATAATATGCTTGAAGAGTGATATATAGGAGAGGATGCGGAACAAAAATCAAACAAAAATTAAGTTTACTTACGCTTTGCTAGTTCTTGTTTAAGTTCTTGTGCTGGAGTGTATGACGGATCTAGCTTAAGTGCCCTATCCAAGAATTTTAGTGCATCCTTTATCTTTCCTATCTTTGCGAAAAACTTGGCCCTAAGATACCATACCTTTGGGTCGCTTGATCTTATCTTCGTTAGTGCCTCATAACTCTCAGCCGCCTTATCTATACTTCCCCTTTTCTCATATACTTCGGCCATTTTTATCCATGCATCCGCAAACATCATATCCTTCTCCACCGCTTTCTCAAAATGCTCCAAGGCCGAATCTTCCATGCCTTGAATAAGTAGTATCTCCCCCTTCTTGAACCATAGTGTAGCATTATCAGGGTCTTTTTCTAGAGCATCATCAATCACTTTAAGAGCCTCACCATACTGGCCCAGTTTCTTTGCATAAACATCCGCAAGCCCTAAGTATGCATCAAGATTAGAGGGCTCTATCTCCAACGCCTTTTTATAGGACTCGATGGCCTTCTCGTAATTATTGGACTTAATACACACCTGTGCCTGATACATCAATGCATATGTGTCCTTTGGATCCATCTCCAACACTTTCCTACAACTCTCCAATGCTACATCATATCTACCAGCCTCCTCGGCAGTTCTGGCTTTCCAGAACCAGAACAATTTTTTCTTAGGATCAAGTTCTATCATTATATCATATGATGCTAATGCTTCATCATATCTATTCATTTTCTTTAGAATCGCCACTCTCTTGTTCCATGCAAATATGTCATCGGGAGCTATACGAATAACCCTATCGAAAGCAGCAATAGCGTCATCTAGCTTATTCATTTTCTCATAAACATGTGCCAAATTATACCATGCGGACGGAAATGAGGGATCCGTATTTGTGGCTGCTTTATATCTTTCTAATGCCTCCTCCAATTTTCCTTGGGCCTCTAATTCGCTACCAGTTCTTAGGAGATCATCCGCCTTGTTAGCAAGATCTCGTGCTTTAATTGTCAATTCTGTGCCTTTATCACGATCTCCCATGCGCTCATAAATGTCCCCTAGAACCCCCCACGCTCTAGAAAAATTGGGTGATGCCTCAAGAACCTTATTAAGGTGCTCAATCGCCTCGTCATAATTGCCTAATTCTGCTAGGAAGCGACCAGCATGATAATGGGCCTCGTAGTATTCTGGTGCTATTTTTATTGCTTCCATCATGCTATTGGTAGCCTCCTGTAGATTGCCCTTATGTGCGAATATAAGTCCTTTTAACACCGCTTTAATTGCCTCGACATTAATCCCGCCAATATCCAATTTGCTCCCCTACTTACCAATTAGTGTAATAAAATTATAAAATAAAGAATTGCCTATATTCAAACTTTTGATAATCCCTCCTAGCTATATTGGACCAACATCTGGGTATCCTTGCCTAAGGCCCCTTCCCGCAAATTTTGTTAAAAGCCCAGGATTTCTAAGCATATATACAAGATTTTTAGCATGCTTTCTGGCTCTATCCTCGGCTATTTTTCTCAGAGCTTGTGGGTCATCGGCCTCATCCTCATGTATGGTTACATCTACTATGACTTTGTCAGTAATCAAGGATACCAATATAAGACCGACAGACGACGCTATATAGCTTAGCTTGTCTACAAATTCCTTGCCTACCCATCCCAATGTTATCACTCCCTCACAATTTTCTCTACTAATAAGCCTCTTGGCGGCTCCTGGAATATCCTTAATTCCTGGCACAGTAACCCTAACTATTTCTGCATTCGGTTCGATCTTCTTTATCTCCTCCACAACATATTTTGCCATGTCGACTCTAGCAAATGTCGTATCGACAATACCAACTCTAAGCCTCATGACTATAATCACCAAATACTTCTCTAAACTTCTCTATGATATATCTACCCTCAACTATAACATAACTATTTTCTTCAGCATATTTCCTTGCTTTATCCAGAGATAATGAGTAACCATCATCACCTAACATTTCGGCTAGGGCTACGCATGGTGTTAAACCCCCAATTACAGCCAACGCTACTGCCAGTTCTGTATGGCCTTGGCGATCAAACAATAGTTTATCCGCGGCCCTCAATAAAAAGACGTGACCAGGCGACCTAAATTCGTTCACAAACATATCATAGAATTTGTCCTTACTTATACTACCCCGCCAAAAATCCCTGCTCAATTCCCCAAACCGCGATATTGTTAGTGCTCTATCCCTATCAGGGATCCCCGTGAACGTATTGACATGATTGATTGTTATTGAAAAAGCCGATCTCTCGTCGTATGGAAGTGGTTTTGTATATAGAAATTTTAGTTTAGATGAATATAATGCCAGAAGTTGTCTTAGAAATGGTAGACCCAATGCATCAGCGATTTTAGGATGAACAGATATACATATCAGCCCCCCCGCATCTTTCCTAAGAATCTGCACAGATCTGTAGTTTACTTTTTCCGCCAAAAAAAATATATCTGTCTCTCTTTCTCGCCCCTCTGAATCAAACACCAGAACTGGCCTACCCCTCCTAAGATCCCGTATCGCATCACTTATTAAAACATCAGCATCTTCAGGCATTTATTTCACTTACCCATCGTTTTCCAGCGCGAATATACATGTACTAATACGTTTTATGTTAGCCTGTATATACATAATCGACAAATTCATTGTTTAACATTACACATCTAGAATGGTGATAAATATGCCCAAGGTTCGTGTTAATAAAGATGAATGCATAGGCTGTACAGTCTGCGCAACACTATGCCCAGATGTCTTTGTGATGGGTGATGATGGCAAATCTGAAATTGTGGAGCAGTTCAGAACTACATCGCCAGCTGAAGGAGAGATCCCTGAAAATCTCTTAGACTGCGCCAAGACTGCGGCAGATCAATGCCCGGCTCAAGCAATAACTGTTGAGGAGTAGATATGTTCTTCATTTTTCCAGCTATGTTTTTTGAAGCATTAATTATTTTTTAATCATTAGTTTTTCTTGTCTTATTATTGATTGCTCTCTTGGTGAATAAGATAGCATCTAGATTGATATACCTAAAGAGCATAGTTTTAGGGGATGGCGCTGTTGGAAAAACAAGCCTAATTAGGAGGTTTGCAGAAGGTAGATTTGAACAAAGTTATAAAGCTACAATTGGCGCCGACATATACCTAACCAATTACACAATTCCCCCAAACATACGGGCTAAAATTGCAATATGGGATTTGGCGGGACAACGACAATTCCAACACATTATAAAAGCTATGGATGGCTACTTTCATAAGGCCAAAATTGTTCTCTTGGTTTATGACATAACGAGATTATATACGTATCAATCGATCCCAAGCTGGTACTCCCTTGCTGTAAGTAAGGGATTGGATCCCAAAGGAGTCGTATACTTGCTTATTGAGAATAAGGTTGACTTGGAGGATTATAGAGAGGTACCACCAGAAGCTGGCGAAAAGCTGGCCTCAAAGCTCAGCGTCAGCGGGTTCATTAGAACTTCAGCCAAAACTGGCTATAATGTCGAATTAGCATTTAAGATGGCAGTTAAGAAACTTGTGGAGAAAGCTTTAGCAAAAATAGAGGATAGAAGCCAATAATCAGTTGAGGAAGTGATTACCCCCCGAAATTCTGGGCATGGAAACAATATACGCAATTTGGGATGGATAGCAGAGATGAATCAATATAAATCTTAGACACTGTTATCAAGCTTGAACTTATGGGGATTCATCTATTTTCTATTGAGCCTTCTGTAGTATTCGATTGTCTTTTTAAGACCGTAATCTAGACTATATGTTGGCCTCCATCCAAACTCGGAAACTATTTTTCTAATATCTGCTACACTCTTATATATGTCCCCTTTCCTCTCCGGACCATATATTATCTCGCTCTTACTATTGGTCATCTGTCTTATTTTTTGGGCGAGCTCTATTATTCTGGTGCCTTGTCCAGTTCCAACATTATAGCAACCAAATATATTTTTTTCAATAGCAATAAGATTCGCCTTTGCTACATCTTCCACGTACACGAAATCTCTAATCTGATTCCCATCGCCATATATTACTAATGGCTTGTCTCTAAGGGCGGCATGGATAAATTTATATATTACACCAGACGCCTCCCCCGTCGACATCAATGGCCCATACACATTGAAGTATCTCAAGATTATGACTGGAAGGCCGTATGTTTCGAAATACGACATGGCAACAAGTTCTCCAGCAGCTTTAGATGCCC
>CAZWPQ010000003.1:0-67905 GCA_964636085.1 uncultured Nitrososphaerota archaeon | reverse complement strand
TGCCCCATATATATTTTTTGGGGAAATCACACTGGATTCGTTTACTGGGATTTTACTCGGCTCCCCATACACAGAAGCTGATGACGCATAAATAAACTTTTCCACGTCTGTGTCTATAGAAGCCTCCAACAAGTTTGTTGTCCCTAGTATGTTTATATCTATTGTTTCAGCTGGATTCTTCTGGGCCTCCTCAACATTTACAACAGCGGCCAAATGTAGGACTATATCCACACTAGACATCAATTTCTGGACTTTATTTCTATCTCGTATGTCGCCTATTATTATCGTGGTATTATTTGTTTTTCTTACATTCTCCATTTTGCCAGACCTAAGATTATCTAATATTATTAACTCGTATCCCTCCTCTTGTAACAGCCGTACTGTATGGCTCCCTATGAAGCCTAGGCCCCCTGTAACTAGCACTCTCATTCGGCCTACCCCTAAATTCTTAGGCATGCTATAAGAGAATTTATCATATGCTCAATTTATTATGAAGCCATATAGGAATCATCCGTGTTAGTATAACAGCTTTTCATAAAGGCCCAAAAATTATTGTTGGCCATGTCATCATTTTTGTTCTCTTCTGTACATTAGAGAAAATGTAAATAAATGCTTTCCGCTTGGTGGAGGATGTATTTCTTCGACAAACTCCCAGCTTATCTTCGCGTTTTCTCCCATGACCAATCTTATCTTGTGTTCTATCTCTGCAATATCCTTTCTCATTCCCTCACCAGCTTTATCTTCATTTACAATTACTTTGATCCTTATTTTGTCATAATCTTCTTGGATAACTTGAAACTTCCTAACCCACTCCCTAAAATAAAATAGGTGCACAAAGTATTCCCCATGCACCACCGTACCATCTGGCAGTATAAAGTTATCTGAGACCCTTCCATAGACCCTCTTAATTGCGGGAAGAAGTAGATCGCAGGAACATTTGTAGCCATTAGTCTCAGCTAGGTCGCCTATATCGTATCTTATCAATGGCATAGAATAATTGTGTAACGTAGTTACTATAATTCTCCGCACATTTTTCTTGCTCCAACCTACATCCAACAATTCAACATAATTATTAAACGCAAACATATGGATCATATTTCTATGGCATTCTCCACCTAGAGCTGAGCTCTCTCTAGACCCATAAAAATCCCTCACATCTGCACAAAATACCTCCTCTAGCTTCTTCCTCATAAAATCATAAAGCGTTTCGGCTGTTGATATTACTACCTTGGCTGAGTGTATTTCTATACCCATATTGTCAATGAAACGCGCAAAGTCATAGAGTGATGTGGCATATCCTCTTATTATATGGGGCCTAAATCTATTGATTATTTTTACAAATCGCAACATATCCTCCCTTGTCATCCTGAATGCGTTTAAGAGTTTTGTTCTTGTGAACCAATTCTCTATCCTCCCCCGCAGTCTATGAAGCTTATCCCAAAATTCCCTTTCTGCCCCCCAAATAATAACCTTACGCGCCTTTAAGTCGTCTATACCAAGCACATCCTTGTAGTAAAAGTGGACAGTCGCTCTAGCCCATGCTTTATATTCTGCATCCTGAATAAAGGTTACAGGCTCGCCGGTAGATCCACCAGACGAATTATAGTAGAATTTTCTTCTTTGGAAATCCATAGATTTCAGCTCATCGATGTGTTGTCTTATAATGTTTTTGGTGAGTATTGGGACTTCACTAAACCTACTTATGTCCACATGATTACCACTTACAAGGCCTATATCGTCAAATATTCTTTTATAGTACGGAACGTTCCTATATGCATGGATGAGCAAGTCTCTCAAACTTTTTTCTACGAATGAATCAATGTCGCCTTCCTCAACAATGCTTTTTATAGTTTTGTATTGAGGTATAAAATCTTCCCCCCGTAGTTTAAAGTACAAACGCGTTATTTTGTCCCTAATCAATGTAATCACTCTCATTAAGTACCAAAATTTTATGGATTTTCCATTAAAACATCAAAAAGACAACTTGAAAAAATTTGTCTCTATTATACTAACCCTAGTCTTGTCGGATTTTAAGTAGTCCCTTTTCTGGCGATGATTGTTGCTTGTGTATATATGACCAAAATAGGCTTATAAATCGACATTAGCACATGTGATTGGTGTAATACATGAGCAGATCGATAGTACAGATGACAGAACCAACAACAGGCCCAGCAGATAGGGCAAAACTATTCATCCCAAAAGACTGGGAATGCATAGAATACATAGAAAAGATAAGGTGCTTGAACCTAAGTACTGCTCTGGAAACTGGCATCGCCGGTGAGGGCTAAACCAGGGCATTTGAGAGAGTGCCTGAGAAACTTGCATGGAATACTTGGGGAGTAGCCCAGTACCCTGCTGGGGGCTGGGTTGGTCCTTGGTGGGCTCGATGAGCCTCGGTGTATATATTTTTTCAACAATCACCGGGGGGAGAGCCTAAGTAGTTTTTCATATACAAGTAGGTGCAGAGGAACATACTTTGACGCTGTGTGTCTAACCATTTTTTCGGCATTCCTAGCCATCTCCTTCAACAAGTTCTCATTCTTAGTGACGCTATACATAGCATCAGCTAATTGTTTGCTATTTCCTGGATCGAACAATATTCCATTAATGTTGTTCCTAATCAGCACTGGTATCTGACCCACACATGTAGCAATAACAGGCCTCCCACACGCCATTGCCTCGAATAGTACTGCAGGCGCGCCCTCTGTATATGATGGTATTATCACAATATCGACATTATTATACATATGTGGCATTCTCCAATGAGGTATCGGATCCATAATCTTTACATATCGCTCAAGTTCATGTTTTCTTATGAATTGTATAACATATGATCTCATACTTCCTCGTCCTATTATCCATAATTCAAACTCTCTTGTTTTCTCATGCAACATTTTTGTTGCTTCCATTAGGACATCTATACCTTTTTCTTTCTCTAATCTTCCAGCATACAGGAATCTTGTTATAGGAGGTGCGACTGGAGGGAATCTATATGCCCTAAATTTTTCAAGGTCAACATAGTTTGGTGTTCTTATTATGATATTTGCATGTCTAGCCTTGGCTAGGTTATAGAGTTCATTAGACACGACAAATACAAACTTAGCGTTGGATAAAACTATATACTCTAAGATTGCGACAGCTTTCCTAATAATGTTGGATTTATACTTCTGCTCTAACGCTTTTCTCTCCATACCCCCTAGCCATATTCCGTAGCAAAACCTAGAGATTTTAGAGGCCAAAAACGTTGGGAAGCCGCACAAGATTATGTTCTCACTCCTGACAAGAATGTCTTTATTCTTCTTGCTCAAGCCGAATAAAAGTGCTACTAGATTCACGTATGCCTTCAATATATTAAGATAGGATCTGGGAGATTCATCCAGCATTTTCAGGGGGATTAAATACATATAAAAGTTCTTTGCCAACTTGTAGAGTCTATGTTTTTCCTTTTCTGTAAATCCTATAAATATTACCTTCTTGAAGAATCTTCTCCAAAAAAATGCTTCTGAAAAACCTTTACCAGCTATTTTATATGGGTCATTGATACGCATTTGGCTTACGATGATTAGTGTCTTGTCTATCCTTTTCAATATCTATTTCCTCCATGTACCTTTAGTGCCCGTTGCTTATGTGATGGTTTATGCTTGATGTATCTTAGAAAGCTTTTGTTCTATTAGTCTCCTAATTGTCTCGGATGGATGACGGAGCTTTTCTATTTTGAAAACTTCCCTTATGCGAGATATATCGCCTCTTATTTTTGATGCCATGTCACTCGGATATAATATTGGTATATTTTTGTCCACTATTTCTATTGTTGGCCTTATCTTATTTTCTGTGAGCTCCTCAACATTTTTCTTTACGATCTCAGCGAGATCCAATATTGTTGTTGGCTCTGGGTAGAATATATGAAACACGTCATATTTTAATGGTTCGTTAGAAAGTATTTTCTCTACCGCCTTAACATATAAGTTACAGACATCCTGGATATCTACATAAAGCATGGGGCGGTACATAGAGTGCTTGTAGGGCGTTATGGGTTTTCCATTCAATGCATTATTAATAAAAATGTTTGCCGCTGTTTTCTCGGGCATGCCCTCTCCAAGGACAGTCCCCATTCTGATTATTATGTAGGACTTCTTGTCCTTAGTCATCGCACCGTAAAACTTTACTATTACTTCCTGCCCCATTTTGGAATATGCATAGAGACGAGCTCGCTCATCGGTTTTTTCGGGGTTATACCCATAATCCTCTGTTATAATGCCCTCGATAAACTCTCCATACACATGCCATGATCCAGCAAGTATGAATCCCACTGTTTTTGTGGATCTCATACATTCTTCACACACACGTTGAGTACCAACTATGTTTACCCTATAGGCTAGGTCTGGTACTTGATTTATTTTTGGTATCTGGATTATGGCCGTGTGTATTATCACATCATTTTCTCCTAGGTCGTCTAGCGGGTCCTTGGTTATGTCTTTTTTAACAAACTTCACCCCCTCTATCTTTGGATCAACAATATCATATATCGTTACTTCACACCCAGATTCCCTTAAGGCATTCGCAATATGCGAACCAACGAATCCAGCACCACCCACAATTCCTATTTTGGCCATTTTAACACATCTTCTGATAGCAATAAGATGGCTAAAATTAGCTTATAAAATTTTGAATAACATCATAGAACTTCTTTGCTGAAACAAACCAGTTATATTCGCTTTTGATCAAATCTAATGCATTTCTAGCCATGGAAAAATAAAGTTCTTTGTCAGATAATAACTGAACTATCCCCTCTGCAAAGTCTTGAGGATCATCCTTTGTCAGGATCCCTATTTCTCTTTTCTTAATAATATCGCTCCAACCACCGACATAATTGGCAACGACTGGAAGCCCAAACGAGGCGTATGTGAATAGTTTTACTGGGGGGCCTAATCTTCTTGCAACATCGCCCGAGGACGGTAGAGCCCCAACATGGCAACATTTTAGAAACCTATTAAGATCCTCTATTCTTTCAAACCAGAAAAATTTTGCATTGACTTTTTCCATGCGTATTAGCCGATATATTTCACTTAGCATATCACCTTTTCTCGTGATATAGCCTGTATAATCAGTAATTTCTTTCTGGACAAATTTCAGGCTTTTTACGAATAGATCTACATGCTCCCTATATGATACCATTCCCGCATAGACCAACCTATAGGGTCTCGGTCTGGGGGGCAGCTTGTTTATTCTAACCTCACCGCTTGGCGGCACTAGTGTTATTTTTGCGTTAGGAATTCCAAACCTCTCATTTAGATATTCTCTCATAAAATTACTAACAACCACTATATGATCTATTAACCTCAGCAACATGCTAAATTTCTTCTCCATGTGCCTGTATAAAGGAGTATTTTTTGATACCGTACCTGAGGCCACCATTTCCTCCAAAGATAAATTATGAAGATCAAGTATTGTGGGAAGATTCAGAATACGCGCTATGAGTAGCCCAGATATTATAGCGAAATCTTGAACAATTACTAATACATCAATTTTAATGCCCCTCTTCATTGTCTTTTTTACAAAGCCCTTGGCTATGCTTCTTGTGATAAAATTGCTGTTAAATATCCCCTTGAGCTGAGCACCCCCCGCAATACGACTATAATACCCTACCCGCATCGTCTTGTATATTCTTTTTCCTAATAGGTCGCCAGAGGAAAAGAAGGGGATATTCACAACGTATACATCTCTCTGAATTTTAAGCGATTTCTCAAATGGAGAGAATATGAAACAACGAATTCTGTTGTCTATTTTTACCAGATTTCGCGCAATGCCTAGTACCCTTACCACGGATCCCAGTGATTCTGAGAGAGGGTGTAGAAATAAGAACCCAACATTTATTCGCTTCATTTTCCAGCCGCTCTATAATCCAGATCTTCATATTTATTAACTGAAGACGACATATAAATATAATCCAATATATTGTCTGAACCTTCATCAGATAAGGGCAACAAACATTATCTCAATAGTTATATATTCATGGGAATTGACATCTATTTTGAATGTCAACTCAATTGCTCTTACTTTTTCCTTATTATACATATACAGGGCGTATAGGCTTAGTGGATTGTCCATTGCCTTAAATGTTGTCGTGTAATTCTTATTAGCTCCATATATGGTCATTCTTAACGAGACCGCAGATTCAGACGATCTCGCTACGACCACGAGCCTACAGGCTTCGATTCTGGATGTGTTATCTTGGGACAGATAATATAGTAATGATAGGCTACCAGTACTGTTAGGAGCAATTATGATAGTTAAATTGCCCTCGGCAGGGATCACTGAGCAATTCTCGGAGAGACCCCCAAAAATTGAGAAGGTATTGTTAAATTTGTCATCTATCCACACGGAGGAATTCTTAATTATGTTCATCCATAAATTCGTGTCCTTGATCCTTACCATGTAGATGCCCTCCTCCACGGGCTCCGAGATGCTCAGCTCAAATGGAGTTATTTGGTATAACTCGCTCCCAAGTATAATGGTTCTATTTTTCCAGTCAGGAAATGTTCGACCACGATGGTCCTCTGCTCCAGAGGCGAGTTCTTCAAGTCTTCCTAGGTAGATATTATCCGATCCAATAATCATTACTGGCCAGTAGTATGAGCATTTAATTATTTGGGGATCTATAACCACCAAAATGCTATCATTCTCAAAACCATATAGACTCCTTATCTTATACATCTGTTCTATTTTCTTCTCGGATGGCCTGTAGTTATAAGCTTGGATATATGCACTTGATAACGCAGAAACGATGAGAATATTTACTAGTAAGACTACGAAAAGTATTCTTATTGCTTCTTTATATTGAGGTACAAAACAAGTTCTAACATTGATATACTTGAAGAACTTGTCTAAAAAATCATAGAAAGCATACATCCCACAGCCAACAAGGATAGGTAGTGGATATAATAGTAATAGCCGATATGCCTGGGCGTAATTTGTAACGAAGATGATGGTATTTATGTATACAAGCCACATGCAGAGAACAATATAAAAGTCTCTATATCGCCCCTTTAACCAAAAAATACAGAGGATGGAGCAAAACCAGACTATGGGGTTCTCAGACAGAGGAAACCATAACCAGTCAAAGTTGGGGGATAGTATATGTAGCTCCTTCGTAACCACATCGAAGAACCAATAAATCGCAGAGATTTTATACAGAACTATCGCTACGACACACACCAATAGCGCAATGATACTCGATATATATAGCCTCAGGACCCCCCTAGTTCCCTCTCTCATTCGCAGAAGCCTAATTATCGAGATGAAAATCACAAATGAATAAAACATAATGAACAAAAGTGTTATCCAGAAGTGTGTGATTGCTAGAATTCCTATCAAAACAAATGTTGTGATTATCATTTTCACTAATTTTCTAAGATCTCTCTCAGTGTACATCCTTGATATAATGCCCAGAAGCAATAGTACTATCGAATTTGCCAAGAGTTGCCCATATAGGTCATAAGTTAGCCTTATAAAGTGGTAGTTTAATGGCGCCAACAAGGCAACAAAGAAAACCACTCGACGATTTTTAGTAACAGAAAATGCGACATAGACATTAGAAAACGTGTATAATACTCCTAAAATTATAGGTATTAGTGCTCCTACAATCTCTACATCGCCAAAACCTTTAAGTAACATATACGAAATAATCGCTATAGGTATTTTGTCCCTACCTATTATAGCATACATACCCTTATATGCTACCAGCTCGCCTAAGAATACATAATAAGGCGTATCAAAGCCTAGAATCCCAAAGAATACCGCGTATCTCTTGGCAAAAAGAACCAACGTAGTGGCTAGAGATATAACCATTAGGGGGAATATCCTCCCACTACTATGAGTACGACCAATAGTTGTTATCTCTTCATTACATTCCGTTCGCCTTACATCACGAAGAAACACTAATCTCCGTTTGAATCTTGCAGGAAGATATGCTATGGCCAACTGTATAGCAAATGCATATGTCAATATCACAAAACAAAAGAATAACACAAAACCTACTATCTTTTTAACAGATGTAAAAACGCTTGGAGTATGTATGTCGAGTATAGTAATTAGTACAACAAGCAAGTTAAGCAATACAAAAATAGCTACGAGTACTCGGCCAACATTTTTTGAGTCCTTTGGTATTATTCGCAGCATTAACCATCAACCATTGTTCTCTAGACATCAGGAAGTTTTATATATGTTTTTCGACAAGTTTATCTACCCCAACAAAATGGGGGCGGCTCAATTTTTCTGTCATTTATCTGGTTTATTTGGAATATAATTATACCTCAAACCTTGGTATTTCTAATATCATCCCCTTCTCCATAGCTTCTAACGCCTTATCGCAAACTAGTAATGCTCTATATCCATCTACACCCGTTACTATTGGCTTCTCCTTGCCTTGTGAAGCGAGAACAAAATTCTTGTCTTGCTCAAATAGAGGCTCTTTGCGCTCTATTTTCGGTTTTAATATTCCACTATCAGAATATATTTCTATCGTATGATTGATCAAATCAAGAAAGATTATAGCCTTTGTTGCAGTTATTTCTAGTCGCCTAAACTTATAGGGAGTGATCCAGCTTGCCTCTACAACAAGACTATAGGAGCCATACTTGCTAACATAATCTACATGTACCACTGAGATAACTTCATATGGAGCATTAAATTTTTTTCCAGATGCATATACCTTTGATGGAGAACTTTCAAAGATATACATCGTTAGATCTATATCATGTATCGCCAAATCTCTTATAACCCCTACATCACCACTTCTTATGGGCCATGGATTAACCCTCTTTGAGTATATTAGTAATATATCCCCCAGCGTGTCCCTACGAGAAACATAATTGTTTTTCATGTATTCTACTGCAGGGCTATATCTCAAAAGAAAGCCCGTCATTAAAAGCCTATTATTCCTCTTTGCCTTATCCACAAGATCGAGAGCTTGTCTCGAATTCTCAGTCATCGGTTTTTCTACCAAAACGTTTTTGCCAGCTTCTAGGATTCTTTTTGCTTGATCATAATGAAGTGGTGTTGGAGATGCTACGATTACATACTCTATCTCTTCGTCTCTTAATATATCCTCAAAATTCGTTGTGTATTTCGTACCATATATCTTTGATACATATTTGGCTCTGTTTTCATCAATATCCATAATAACAACATCGTTTACATAGCCCAAGGCTTTTAGAGTTGTAGCAACTCTGACATGATTAATCCCCCAGCCACCCACCCCTACGACAGCAAGTTTTCCAGACAGATTTATCACCTCAATGACATCGCTAAATGATAGGATAAAAATACTAAGATAGATATTTAATAATTTCTAAGTTATTTTTAGGAAACATCGGTTATCTCTTTGTATATTCTCTCGACTTTTTTCGCTATAGCGCTCCATGACAAAAATTTTGCTTTTTTGAGATTATTGTTTCTTATCCCCTCTCTTCTTTTATCATCAAGTAAAAGCAAACATATTTTGTTTGCGAGGTTCAATACGTCTCTTGGTTCGACTAGATAGCCATTAACTCCATCTTGAATAATTTCTGGCACACCACCGACCCTCGTGGCGATTACTGGAAGCCCCATCGCTAGCGCTTCTATAATCACATTAGGAAGACCTTCATATAGGCTCGGCAACACAAAAATATCGGAGCGTATCATATACATGGGTATTTCCTCATGTTCTACTCTTCCTACAAACCTTATGTATCCCTGAATATTTAGACTCTGAACCAGCCTTTTTAGAAAACCAAGTTGAGGCCCATCCCCAACAATTGTTAACTCAACGTCTGTAGTTTTCTTTAGAACGTGCCCCATAGCCATTATTAGATATTTCACTCCTTTTATTTTCCTTAAACCACCAACAAATAATATCCTCTTTTTCCCTGTTACTCTACGATATTTTGAATATTTATCCGCGTTGAAAAGGTCTATATCGACGCCATTATAGACCACATAGATTTTTTTCTTCCCAGCACCAACGAGGTTTTCTATTCTTCTTTTCATTTCTTGCGTTTTGGTTAAAATCGCTTCGGCCCTAGATAGTAACGCCCGGAAGGCTATATCCTTGAATGGAAATGATATATTTATGTCAGACCCGACAACCCCGACAACATACCGCTTACCCATTAGTTTATTTGCCATATAGGCCACTACGTCATTAAAGAAGCCTTGGGAATGTATTATGTCGGGATCTATCTTCTTTAGAACACTTAGACATTTGACAACAAATTCGTGAAACCCCAAGAACTTTATTTCTGAGTCGAATAAGCTGTTAAAAAGCCATGGTATGCGTATAACTTTTATGCCATCCATATCTTCGTAGTATCTAGCATTCCTAAAATGAGACGTTATAACATATATATCATGACCCGCCTTGGCAAGTTCTTTAGCTAGATAATATGTTGCTATCTCTGTGCCCCCCACCTTATATGGCAGAAAATTAAAGAGAATAAACGCCACTCTCAATCTATACCCCTTTTGTTTTTGTTGTTACGAAGTATTATTTCGTCTATTTTTTTGCTTACTGCGAACGCTGGTTCAGCTATTTTTCCTATAATCTTAGCTATTAGGGGAGACGTTGACAGTGCTGCTTTTATCACTTCGTAATCATCCCTTGTTATTACTTTAAATATTATCAGCAAAACAAAGTATGATATCCCAATCACAACAAAAACAATCATAAGCTTTGTTATATTCTCTAGATGTATTGTCATCCCAAATATGCCTATTTCTATTTTGAATGAGGAGTACACGATTCTTCGCGTCAAGTAGAACAATAGTAAGGTAATAAACAGGAGTTTGAGTATTGACCTTATGGGTAGTTTCACGCGATATTTTCTATTTAAAAATATAAGGCCAAATAATGTTGATGATGCATGTAAAATGAAGAAGGCCAGAGGAATTACCAATATCTCTTTGTTAATATAGACTGACAAAAGAATCTTTATGCAGACAATGCTTATTATTACCGATCCTATATTTATAATAGCCAGGATTTTTGTTTCCTTCATGCTTAGCAACACAGGTCTTACTACACCCCAACCTATAACCCCAAGTACGAAGACTAATGATAAATACATGAATATTTCTCCAGCGAGAACATACCTTGACCCATATATAGAGCCTATCAAAAGGTCGGATATCCCGCCTGTTGTGAGCCACAAATATAGCAGTAATGCAGACGTAAATTTAATCGTGGAGCTAAACGCATCAATAATGCTGACTTTAGGTCTGCCTATGGATTCAGAGAAACTAGGAAATAAGGATCTGCTAAGGGAATTTGGTATTATGATGATTCCAGAAAATATTACCCATGCAGCACTAAAGTTTCCATATGTTACTCCATCCATGATTATGGCGGCAATAACGTTATAAAATTGTATGCAAATGGTGGTTACAAATATTCCTAAACCATATGGAAAGCCATATTTGATCATTTTCTTCAGTAGGTCTATGTTTATTGGCCCCTTTGGAAGTTTTGATAATGTATATATCATATAAACAATACTACTAAATATATACCCAACAACTTGTCCAATTGCAGCCCACAATGGGGTCTTAAAGATCAAGAAAAGTTTTATGGAGAAAACATTACGAGCTAACGATGATAGTATATAATAAATCCCTATGGCTCTCTGCATGTATACGCTTAATAGAGCACCACTACATACACCTGAAATAGCCATAGAAAAAATCAAACTACTAGATATTCTGAAATATAGACATAACTCTGGCTTACCAAATAAACGTAGCGAAAAAAAGGGAGCAAATAAGGCCACCACGACTACAAGTATCAATGAATAACATGCTGAAAAATATAGGGCAGTTCTAAGGTATGAACCAACCATATTATCATTGTCCTTAAATACTGATACATAGTATGTGACAGCACTACTCATACCTATATCTGTGAGCCCAGTAAATAAATATGGTAGCATTAACCCTATCGTGTATATACCATATTTTTCGGGCCCCATTAATCGCGCTATAAATATCGTGGCAATTGCTGAGATCACTGTGGATAATGTATATCCAACAACAAGCCATCGGAAACGCCTATATGTTCCATCTATGATTTCCCTCATTTCAGAGATCCTCCGATCACACGCTCTTCATACGTCCTATGGTCGGGTATACCAGTACTGAAACCCTAATTACCAATCTACCAAATATAAAAATTATTTTGGCTACTATAAAAGAAGCATACCTCCAAGATACAGTAGTGGGTATAGATGCGAATAGCTATGATTGCAAGTTTCTGGCCGTACATATTTCCCTCTGGATCAGCAATATATGCTTTCGAACTTAGTAAACGCCTAGCATCACTTGGATACGAAGTACACTTTTTCGCCTCATCAGGAGGGCTCAGGGAATTCAACTTTGTTTCCTCAAACGTCCATGTGCATCTTCTCAAAACGTATGGGGTCCTCCTTAAATTTAACCCTGTTGTTTATATAGTACCTAAAATTCTTGAGAAAAAATTTGATATCGTCCACACACACTCGTATCTGTATTTCACAACTCTAGAGACGGCTATCCTCAAAAATATCAAAAAGTACAAATTTGTGCTACAATTCCATGGAGGACTTCAATATTTCGCAGCAGGCCGCAGGGACATGAAAGTATTGATTAAGGAATTCTTCTTCGATACTATCATTGGTAGATACATTGTTTCTAGAGCTGACAAAATACTAAGCATAGCGAAATCGGATATACCCCTAATAAAGAGAAAGTTCGGCGCAAATGCTGAATGGTTACCAAACGCTGTAGACCCAGAAAGATTTTCTATAAGGTATAACGCTGATGATAATACAGTTGCGTATATCGGAAAACTTGAAGAGTGGAAAGGAATAAGGGATCTCATAGAAATTTTTAAGTCTATTTATGACCTAGTCAAAAATGTTAAATTCCTAATTGTGGGGTCTGGGTCGCTTGAGAAACTCGTAAGAAAATCTCGTTTGCCTATAAAGATGTATAGACATATTCCATACAACAAGATACATGATATATATAAGGAAATATCAATTCTGGTACTCCCTTCATACATGGAGGGGGCGCCAAATGTTGTCTTAGAGGCACTCGCATGCGGCATACCTGTAGTTGCTTCTAAAGTGGGTGATATTCCAGAGATTATTGCTAATGGTAAAAATGGATTTCTTGTCGATCCTGGTGATGTCAAAACGTTTTCTAGGATTATATGTGAGTTGCTTAAAGACAGAGAGCTTAGATTGTCTATAAGCAGAGAGGCCAAAAATTCTATAAGGGAGAAATTTAGCTTTGATGTTATAGCCAGAAAAGTCGACCGCATTTATAGAAATTTATAACTCCAATTATGTCAATATAGCGGGGTTTGACCGAAAAACATCAAAACCGTCAGATAGAAAATTTGATTCTTCGTGGAGGCTGCCCTGTCTAATCTAGCTTCGATGTTTTCATTCATCTTCTTATCCACATACGAACTTCATAATATAAAGCCATCAATATTCCAAAGCAAGATCAAATGAACCCTCCAATCCAAAGCCCCCAACGCGCCAGAAAAAAAGCTTCTAGCCCCTAATAAATACAGAATAATACAATTTCATTACCAAAAACAACACTAACAGATAATATACACGAAACGATACATAAAGCAAACGAATTTTCCATACCAACCAACGAGCAGAGAAAGTACGCACGTAGGCCGAAAACCCAAACACCTAATGTTGGTGTCCCTGCACCATGAAACATGAAAAGTCGTGGGACAGCCTTGGGACAGCCATGTTGTCTTTCGACACTACTGTTTATAGATGCATAAGCCACATGCGATGTAACGAATGATGTTGATCGTTTTAGGCCTGTCCCATATGGGACACCTATATGAAGCCTCAGGTGGAAAGCGTTTCGGATACATGACACAAATTTTATTATTGGTGGTTAGATTGGATAGGGACACTATCTTCGATATGTCTGCTTTTAATTATATGCTATGTTTAGCATGCATTATTATCACTCGCCCGTTGTTGGGCGTTTTCGTTGAATGGGACAGTGTGGATAGTCATAGGACAGACAGAGCAGAGAGCATCGAAGCCTAGATTAGACAGGGACAGCCTCCACGAAAAATCAAATTTTCTATCTGACTGATTAGCCACAGAATCTTTTTATTATATGTTTGGAAGAATATAATGGATTGGAGGAGCATCATCTTGAATATCCTCCTTAGATTTAAATTATACGTAAATAGGATATCCATTTTATTGAACACTAACAAAACCGTGGTTAGGTCATTTCTCGTTGGGTTCCTATTTAGGATGGCTTGCGAGATAGCTATCGGTAAATTCCCGATAGGTTACGACCCTAGCACAAGCTATATTTTAGTTTGCGTGAGGAAAGATTGGCTAGATCTAATTGCTATTGGGCCTCTTTTTTTCTATTTGTTGCTACCTGTATATATTATTGTTGGAAACGCTCTAGTTGCTGTTAAAATAATGGCATGTTTTGTTTCTGGATTCTTCACAATGTCACTAGCTATATGGGGAAGAAAGAATGGAATATCTGACGAAATAATCATTAGTTTCACCTTATTTATATATTTCTATTTTGTGGTTTTACGCATTGCTTGGGATCTACATAGAAACTTGTTAGGCATAGCCTTATCCTTACTAGCGCTTAGCTATTATAAAGAAAAACCTTGGATTGGATTCATATATGCGTTTCTGGCATCATTTACCCATCCACTCAGCATATTTATAATTGGAACATCATTATTAGCAGATCTTATAAAGCTTAGAAAAGAGGCCACGATTACTGCATCTGGCAGTGTACTCGCAACCGCCATCATATATTTTTACCGTATGTTCATTTACGAGCTACCTCCCACCGAAGCATTCGTCACAACTCAACAGCCTTGGTATATCGACATGAAATTGCTACCGATATACTTTTTATGGCTCTATCTCCCATTATTGCCTTTTATATTCTTATTGCTATGGAAGCGCATTAGGGGTGAAATCAAAAGCCTTATGAATATAATTGGAGAACCATGTCTTTATTGGATATTAGGCCTTACGATACCATCATTCATATTTATCTTTGCCTATAGGTTGTTTTTCCTAGTTTCTATCCCAATCCTATATATGGTATTTAATGGGTTCAGAACCAAGGGAAAGAAAACTATTAGGCTACTAATTATTTACAATGTTGTTGTATCAGCCACATATCCTGTTATATCATACATTTACCCTATACATCCAAGCTTTAGAAACACATTCCCAAGTGTTTTGATTGGTGGTACAATGTTTCCATGGGATGGATATGACGCGGAGGCATTATATAGGGAAGTGAAAGAGCTACTCAATGCGACCAGCGCACTCATTGTTCACCATTTAGAGATATGCTATGCCTACTCGGCTGGGATTCCATTATTGAATAATAATGTCATTACTACACTCCCCGCAGACAATTTTGACGAGTATTTGAAAACTGCAAAGACGAATTTTTCGATTGTATACATAGTCTGGTACATAAAACCTATCATTGGGTCATGGAGCGTCCCTCAAAACTATACCGATATCGTAGATACCAGAGGCAACATGGCCATTTATATGTACAATTTTAAATGCACCAACTAAAGAACCCTTGCTTGATTAAGCCTCCTAGCCCGACAACATTAATGTCTAGACTAGAAACACAAGCTACAACACGAAGTTTACTCCTAAAAAAATAAAAAAGAGAAATAAATCCCGGCAACCTATTTGCGTCTATACGTGCCTTGGAAGCAATGTCTTTCTGCCCTCAGCCTCGGCCCTCTTAATGGCCTTCATCAATAATTCACGAACAGCCTTGTCGAACTCGGTGATGAATTCTCCGCTTACCCTGAATCCCTTGTCCTTTGCCATTGCCTTTACTCTTGTCTTATAGATTGTCAACTCTTCTGGAGCAGCAGCCTTTTTCTTTGCCATTTACATCACCCAATTCCTTCATACCGCATATTTTGTTTTTACTAGTATTATTAAATAATTTAGCCAATATTTAAAGTTTTCGAATCGTTATACGCGTTAATTAACAACAAATGCTACGGGCAACAAAAACTCATTCCTTCGCATCTAGGTAGGCAAATCAAAAAATATAACCAATAGAATCAATTGAATAGTCATCAGTACTAAACCTGCGTGAATCTAATTTTTATCTACACAATATTGCACTTGTCATGGAAGTCAATAGCATTTAAACAATTTGTTATTATAGGTTATCTTTTTATGCACATGTAAAACATTGGATTTAGATAAAATATTGATTACAAATTCAGTTAGAATTTAATAGATGGCTAGAAAGTATTGATGCAAAAATAAATTGTGCATTGCTTGATTATTCATGAGATATTAAATACAATGCCATATGGAGATTTTTGGATTGCTAATACTTCAAATAAGATAAGTTACGTTCTCATATCGAACCAGTATTCTCCTAAATATAATGTCAATATGATACTGTAGATTTAAGCAGAACTATTGCTCGTAGGCAAACCTGACCTAGCTAATCTCCAAATTTTTGTTATCCTACTACATTATTTAGAAATTTTCATTATTATAACTAGAATCATGCTTTGGGTTGCCTAGGATGATAGAGGTTTATGGATGGGTTTACAAGAAGAGAGTTTTTGGTAAAAAAATATTCATCGATCTAAGATGTATAAGCGATAGAAGGTATCTGGGTAATATTCTTCAATTGGTTGTTGACATATCAAAGGTTGGCAAGACTATATTTAACGAGCTTAAAAAGTTAACACAAGAGAGCTTTGTAAGAGTTAGAGGAGAAATCGTAAAAAATCCTAGAGCACCAGGAGGCTTCGAATTACACGTACTTGAGCTGGTAGATAAATCTGTTGCCGAATCCCCATACCCACTAGCTAAGAAGGAACATTCACCTGACTTCCTATTGGATATGAGACATCTTGTTGTTAGGTCCCCTAGATATCAGAAAATCTGGCTGATACGTGAAGCCTTGGTGGATTATCTTAGAGAATGGTTTAAGAATGATGGATGGATAGAAGTTTACCCGCCCACACTTTCATTTACTGCTTGCGAGGGAGGAGCCACTCTCTTCTCCCTAGAGTACTTTGGCCAAGAAGGATATCTTTCTCAATCCGCGCAATTGTATCTTGAAGTACTAATTTATTCCCTTGGAAAGGTTTTTAGTCTCACACCTAGCTTTAGGGCGGAGAAATCTAGGACACGTAGACACCTAGCAGAATTCTGGCATTTTGAGGCCGAAGCTGCACTCTATGATTTCAATGCTATTATGATTGCTGAGGAAGAATCACTTGCTTATGCAATCCGAAAAATCCTTGACAATGAAATATTCTATGAGTGGATCAAAAGCTTTAGAGGAGATATGAATACGCTAGAGAATTTAAAAACACCATTTCCTCGCATAACATATACCGAAGCTATAGAACTCCTTCAGAAAAAAGGCGTGGATATAGATTGGGGAGATGATCTTGGGGCAGATGAGGAAAAAATCTTGAGCAATGAATTCGATTCACCATTTTTCGTTACACACTACCCGACGGCAATTAAAGCATTTTATGTAAAGGTTGACGATTCGGATGAGAGAATATGTTACTCTGCGGATCTAATGGCTCCGGAGGGGTATGGGGAAATAACCACAGGTGGGCAAAGAGAAGAAAAAATCGACATTTTAATGGATAGAATAAAAAGGGAGGGATTTGATCCATCTAGTTATTACTGGTACCTAGATCTACGCAGGTATGGATCTGTCCCACATTCCGGATTTGGACTAGGTATAGAGCGAACAATTATGTGGATGTTAAAACTCGATCATGTTAGGGATGCAGTTCCGTTCCCCCGGCTCGCGAGAAGAAAATCGCTAGTGTGAATACACAATTCATTCTTGATCTTGTTTGAATAAAAACATAAAAATATTTTTAATCCCTAAAATCCACTCCTCCTATCCCTCAAATATGATCCTTATGGACTCCAGTATGTCTTTTCTAACACAAAGTCGTGGGGGTATGCCATGTATAAACTTATACCACTCGGGCTTAAACACCCTGCTGAGTAAAGGGCCAATAGCATGGAATGTTTTCTTTGTTTGGGCCATAAATTTTGTTTGATCAGCACAAACGAATCCCTCTGACTCAACCCCTATGCTCAACATGACTGGCAATGCTCTTAGTATATGTGCATCTGGATGTGTGGCGATGAGTGCCCTAGCGAACTCAACGGCAGCAACTTCTTTCTCATATCTGACTATTATCTCCTTGGCCTCGGATAACTGCTTCTCCTTCTCATTTACGGTGTTTTCGAGCGATGTTATCTTGTTCTTTAGATTACTAATTTCGATGTTTCTTTCTTCAATACTCTTGTTTAGGTCGGATATCTTTGCCTCATAATCAGCTTTGAGTTTTCGAATTTCCTCCTCCAAGCTTTGGACTTTCGACTTAAGATCTGATATCCTAGATTCTTTCTCGGATACGCTTCCCTCAAGCTCTCCAATTCTCTTCTTTGCATCATTTAGCTCTGACTTTAGCTTAGTTATTTCAAGATCCTTACTTTCTATCTGAGACCGTGCCTTGCTTATCTCCTCCTCGAGACCACGTATTCTCGCCTTATACTCCTCAATGCTTTTTTCAAGCTCCTGAATCTTTGAAGCCTTCTCATCAATCTCAGACTTAGCCTTATTTAGCTCATTCTCTAGCTGATCAACTTTCGACTTTAACTCATTTACTTCTTTTTCGCTATCTGCCAACTTCGCTTGTAGTTGTTCTGTCTGGGTTTTTTTCTCCTCAAGCTCCTTGGAGATCTGATCGAATAAACCTGACAGTTTCTCCCCCAGCTCTCTGAGATCTTTTTTCTGTTCTGTCAAGGCATTGGAAAGGTTTTCGAACCTAGAAATAGTCTCCTCGGGGATACCACTTTCCCTTATCGACTCGATGAGCCCACTTATTACAGCAGCAAAACTATCTAAATTCATGGCAAGGATATCAATCTGTTCTAGAAGTGATTTAAGCTTATCATCAGACATTTGCAACACCATATATGCGATATGTAAATATATTTTAACAGATAAAAAAGACAAATATACATTTAATACATGAATAGCTAACTGAACTCTTAATCCGAACCAAATTCCGATCATCTACCCCCCATAAATCACAATGTCTTAGAAATGATGAAAAAGATCATACTGAAGAATGATGACTGGCGCCAGCACTGAGTATCGCTAGATTGGATATCTCGGACAAAAAAATATGTTCTTGTATATTTTTTAACTACATTTTAGCAAAATAATAGCCAATATGGTAATTAAAATGTATCAAATCCCTCAGGCAGAAATCACAATAGTGGTGGATAATTATCCGCATCCATCCAAAAAAATAGGGACTGGCTGGGGCCTCTCCATATATGTGGATTTGAGTAATATTGGAATTTTATTTGACACGGGGCCCGATCCTCAATTATTGGCCAAAAATTTAAATATGCTTAGGATAGACTTGGGTAAATTGAAAGCATGCGTAATATCACACACGCATGGAGATCACTTAGGCGGAATATCACACTTGTCAAAAATAGGGCAAGAGCTAGACGTATATATGCCTTGTAATAGCTATTACAGAAACTTTATTGAGCGAATGGGTCTTAAATACAAAATCGCTCCCAATTTCGAGTGGATTTATCCTGGTGTTGGACTCTCTGGAATTATTGATCATGGAATACCTGAACAGGCATTGGTTTTAAACATAGAAAACTTTGGCTTGTTAATTCTTGTTGGCTGTAGTCATCCAGGTATCGCTGAAATTGTAGAAAGAATTTACGAAATAACTGGCATCAGTGTGGGGGGCATTATTGGGGGCTGGCATCTTGGTGGATATAACCCAAGAGAGATATTGTCGATATTGAATAGACTTATCAGATTTGATCCAAAGTTCCTGATGCCAATTCATTGCTCTGGGGAGAGAGTGAGAGAGATCTTAGAAATGAAATACCCCAACCTATACTGGAGAGGCCACGTGGGAGTTAAGATTGTTATTGATCGGGGTGGCTACAAAATATTTGAGTAAGGGCCACACTATGTGTGCATACTTTGTTATTGTTCCCATCCTAATAATAATCGCATTGCTTCCTTGGTTTATTTATTTTGTATACAAAACAAGGCTTGAGTCCAAGTATGTTGATCCCTTCATGATGGGTGCAATTGGCTGGTTCTTAGCTATGGTTGCTAGATTTCCCTTGCTTGTATTTGCAGTATTATCCTTCGGTATTGTGGTGGCAGGCATTGTGTCCGCCATATCTGCAGGAGTATTTGAGGAAGTATTCAGATATTACTTTTCTAAGAGATACATCAAGCTCCCCATAACGAATGGTAAGGTCATCAGCCTCGGGCTTGGCTGGGGACTCATGGAGGCCTTTATGACATTTTGTCTGAGCTTGGTAGGGCTCCTTATAATTATTAAGTTCAACATTGATATCCCATGGCTTGAAGAAATTCCAACGCTACGGGAACTTATGATTCTGGGGCTCTTAGGGGCTTTTGAGAGACTTGTTACAACGTCACTGCATGTAGGCCTTACCATATTCATAATTTTTGCACAACATGACAAAAAATGGCTATACTTCGCAATTCTTTATCATTTCTTGGTCGATATAATGGCCGTAATATACTATGTCCTCCATTTCGGCATATATCTCCTAGAGGCCACAATCCTTGCATATGCGGTAATCCTATATTTTCTCGCAAACTTATTCGGTAGGATCGATATAAAAGCCTTTTTCTCAGATATGAATGCAGAATTTCGCCCTGAGATATAAAAAATCTTTACTCCACCCCTCGTGCACGTAGGGATATCTCTAGTAGTCTTGATCTTAGAAGAAGCAATAATAGAAATGGAATAAGCACCACTATGCTCTGTTTGATTCTCCTGAGAGGATGCCCACCTATTTCTACTCCTCTAGCGGCTTGTGCCATTCTCACTAACTGAAGCTCACTATATGTGGATGGTATCAGATTCCAAGCTAGGGTGAGGAAGTTGAGTATTTTTTCAGGGGTACCTATTTTCCTAAGGAATGCCTCTATCTGCTCCACTTTCGTGGTCGAGAAAACAAATATTGTAGTGAACGCCACCGTGTATACATATAATAGTCTATATAGAAGATCTGACATCTCGATAGCACAAAACAAAACGCTTAAATAAGCAAATATGAATAGTAGGCCATACGCCATATATATCTCCGCCAGATAGAATGGATCCCTAAAACACACAAGCATCATTATTGTCTCCGCAATTAGGATCAAACCTAGTGACCAAAATATATAAGTGTTGTCTACAGGGATTATAACTGATAATAGCACATATATTAACAGCATTAGTTTGACCACTAGGGGCAACCTATTAAGGATGCATCCCCTTCTCTGATATTCAATAAACTTAAGCAGAGTCAATCAAACCACCAACTGGGAGGAACAACACTGATGCTGGCCAAGAACTCATAATCATTTAATGTTTCTGAACCACCTTTCCTTACGATTTGTCCGTCCTTAATATAGTATATTTCCTTAAGTACATCCTTAAGTTTTACCGCGAGCAATGGATTATGCGTAGCAATGATCATCAGTTTTTCGCTTGAGTTTTCCCTAATATAATTCAGTATCGAAACTAGTCCTGCCATGTCCATTTCTGACTCTGGCTCATCGAAAAGTATGATGGGTTGGTCGGCCACAATAACACTACTTATCGATACCCTCTTAGCCTCCCCCCCACTCAAAAAGAAGGGAGACCTCTCTAGTAGATTCTTGATCTTAAACATATCCACAATTCGATCCATATTCTCTAACGGAAGGCGAAGATTTTTAAGGATAAAGCATATCTCCCTCTTAACATTTTCTTCGAAAAAACCATACAGTGGGTTCTGCCATACATAGCCAATAATGCGTGCTAACTGTTTTCTACTATACTCTCCTATAGGCTTACCATTTATTTTGATTTCCCCCTCAAATGGTATTAGGCCCGCCAAAGCACGTAGCAATGTTGACTTTCCACTGCCATTCTTACCTATGATGAAGAAGATACCTGGGCCTCTGAAAAATATGGATATGTTTCTTATTATTTCCCTACCATTTATGCGTATGTGGATATTTCTAGCAATTATATTCAGATCCATGCTTCTCTACTTTCCTCCAATATACTATCAAGCTTCGTTATTAGAATATAACCACCTACCCCCGCAGTGAAAGCCTCCCCAATAAAAACACCAGCAATCGCCAGAAGCATTGGTACCTTAAAGATTAAGCCTAACAACACAAATCCTATTAGGAATGTCACAACAAGTACCGGTATTATGACGGCTACTATACGGCCCATTCCTCGATTGGGAATTTTTCTAGCACCCATAGACCCCAAACCACTCAAGAAATTAGCCATAGTGCCCAATACGATATCCCACAGGCCATATGGCGATATAACATTCGCAATTAACGTTCCAGTAGTTATACCTATAACACCAGCAAGACCAAAATATGGTACATATGGAATAGGCATCAACACATCACTAATTCGAAATTGTACGGGGCCATATGCTATAGGGGCAATCAAAATTGTCACCGCTGCATAACCCGCCGCTATTATTGCGGATCTGACCAATAGATTTGATACCTTGTAGTGATCAGTCATCCTGTATGCACCTATACGTATTAATACGTAATTATCTGTAAACATATTGAAAATAATAGATTATTAAGGGGTTATTAATATGACTAAAAGAAAACTTACTCTGAGTATCGATGAGAACATAATCAATTTATCTAAGAAATTAGCAGCAGAAAAGGGAGTCACATTATCTCGAATCGTTACAAATGCATTGAAATTCTTCATCGACCCCAATGTTTATTGTTTCTCGTGTGGAAAGAAATTCAGAATAAAAACAAGTAGTATCTGTACAAAATGTGGTTGGTACATATGCCCATCTTGTGGTTCGTGTGCATGTTCCCTTAGGGAAGAGGGAGCAAGAGTTGCTTATTATATGAGAAAAACGCTCATGGAGGTATTCCTATCTCAGGACATATAGACTATTATTAAAGCATTTTGGAAGACTCTGCCAACACCCGCATATAGCTGTCGGTACTCCTTATATGTCGTAGGAAATCCCAGACAGGATCCTCTTCTATGCTGATCTCCTTACTAACTAGTCTACCAAGCATAATATTCTCCCTTTTTGTATCTATAAGGCATAAATCCCCAATGTAGCCCAATCCACAGTTTATAGCGATTGTTCCATCCACTCTTTCACATGCTAAGACATGGGTATGGCCACTGATCCAATATTTGGGTTTCAATGCATCCCTAAAAACCAGTAGTTGTTTTAGCCCCCCACGTCCCCCCTTGGGTAAATAATCAGCCATCCTATAGGGAGGAGTATGTGTGACTATGATATCCATGTCGCAACAATCCTGGATCACCTTTCTTAGAACTTTAAGGATATCCCTGTCAGTGTAATGGAACATATCTCTTTTTCTTCTAGAGTATATCCCACTTAAGCATAGCACAGTAAACAATTCATTATCTATCTCCATCTCCACAGTCCCCCTGTACATAAATACTATGTTATCTCTCTTGGATGCTATTCTCCTATAGCATTGTATGCAATCATGATTGCCCCCGATGATAAGCATTTTTCTTTCTATTCCAAGTATTAGATCACGAAACTCGATAGATCTCAATTCTACGATGTCACCACATAGGAACAATGCATCAAAACTTACAGTATTTATGATCTCTTTAATCACACCAACATTTTCATGGATGTCAGATATGGACAATATCCTAGCCATCAATTATCAGCTTTTCACCCAACAGCTCTTTAAGCTTCCTCTCATCCTCTCTATTTATCCTTCCGTCATGATCCAGACCTAGAAGTTCATAGTACTTAGCCAGTGCTCTTTCATATGCCGATTTGTCTAGCAAATATTCCTCATTATTCTTGCGAATTGGTTCCTTGAAAAATCTCTGTGGTAATACCTCGCTTTTTCTATCTATTCCTTCCCGTTGATTAAAATATCTTGTTAGTTTTATTACGCTCCTAAGACTACTTATGTATTCGGATTTGCTCATATTAAAACCAGTTGCGGCGTTAAATATGTCCAGCATAAAGTCGATATCTAGAACATCCCTACCAAATTTACACATGATTAGACAATCAAACGACGTCATCCATAACTCATAATCCACAATAGTTAATACTTTTTCCTCGCTTAGCATCGAAGGATCTCCCGATATTCTTCGAATGTCAATAATATACGCCATTGTCCGCAAATGACACGCTCCTCTGGGCGACGTTGAATACGCAATACTCATGCCCCACAAGATCCTTGGATCATACCCAGCAGGCTCGAGACCTTTGACATGAATGGCTATATCCTCCATTCCTAGCATCCTTGATGCACGCATCGTGCCTTCTGCAAAAATATTACCAACACCCCTCCTATAAGCTATTAATTTTATCAGCTCAGCTGCTGACTCGGTGTCTCCATATTTGATACTAAAATCAATTTTGTGCATTTTATATGCCTCCGTCGCTAGCCCTAATGTGTTCCCAAGCGAGATTGTATCGAGCCCGTAGGCGTCAGCCAAGTAATTTAAGTATACCAAATCATCGAGATTATTAATGCAGAATAAGCCTCCTATTGCATATATTGTCTCATACTCTGGACCATCCATCTCTATTTTACCCCATTTTGTTTGTATGGATACGTACCTACCGCATGCAATCGGACAATTCCAACATGACTTGGGATGGATCAAAATAGATTTGATTCTTTCTGGGCCTATATCTTCCCATCGCTCTAGCGAACCATCTTTCCAGTATCGCGTTGGGAAGAACCCCATCTCGTTTGCAAGGGCTGCCATGGACGGGGTTCCATATTCTCTCATACGTTTAACTCCCTTACTCTTCGCCAATCTGTCTCTAAGTTCCACTATTAATTCGTTAAATTTCTCTGATAGTGATGGTTCGCACATCTTGCCGCCCATAAATACAATAGCCTTCAAATTTTTCGCCCCCATAACAGCGCCGCCACCACACCTGCCAGCTTGTCTCCATTTGTCTACACAAATACATGCAAACCTTACCTTGTTCTCTCCTGCTGGTCCTATGCATGCGACTGATATCGCGTTACCATATTCTTTTCTGAGAATATCATCAGTCTCTATTGTTGTTTTTCCCCAGAGATGATCGGCATTCATGAACATTACGTCATCCTCACTTATAACAATGTAGGTTGGATCAGGGGATTTTCCAGTAAAGATTACCGCATCATAGCCAACCCACTTCGGATATCTTGGAATTGAGCCACCAACATAGGACTCTCCATAGCCATTTGTCATTGGAGATTTGAAGAAAAACCCTAGCTTCGAGGCTAACGGCATGCGGGTACCATTAATAGGACCCGAGCATAGAGCCAATATATTTTGGGGAGCTAGAGGATCCAAATTCCGAGGAACATATCTGTGAAGGATATATGCACCTAGGCCCTTTCCACCGATCAGGGATCTATACAAACCCTGCTTTATCTTTAATACCTGATACTCCTTTTTGCCCAAATTTACTAGTAGGATTTTCCCAGTATACGCATTCATTCCTAGCCCCCTTTGCTTGCAAAAAGCTAGGGATTCTTGCTTGGTTAAACGGTTCCATATTTAATATATGATTTATTTTTTCAATTAAGGCACATGGTGATGATAATGTCAAAAATAGCGGAGATGCTGGAAAAGGTAAGGTCTGCCCCGACCAAGGAGTATCAAAGAGTTATGAAAGAGATTATGGAAGAGGTATTCAAAGAGGAATTTAGAAATGTGCTTGAAAAGGAAACATTTGGCTCCATTGTAGAGCTAATAATCGAGTTCCCCGAAGATACTTTTGAAGAATTCGTAGCTAAGTACAAGGATCTATTGAATAAGAAGATCCAGGAGGCCACTCCTAGCGACATTGGGAGATTATATGAGGGTATCACAAAAAACAAGAGAAAAATCATATCGATTAATTTCAGACCGACAATCGTGAAGAGACTTGCCTCATTTGGTCTGGACGAAATAGTTAGAATGCTATATAATGTTGTGCCAGCGACAAGGGAAACCGTACTTAATCAATACAAGGAAATAATGATGCGGCCTGACTTCACCAAGAAAATGTTAGAAGCATCTATTGATACATTGGCGGAATTTTTATCCTTGGCACCATCGTCGGTGAGAGACAGCCTTATTAGACGACATCAGGACTTTTTCACAAGTAATGAATTTGTGGAAAAATTGAAAAGTGTGGGTCCTGACGAGCGAGCGATGATATTAAGATGGTTGCCGGAGAATCTCACTAGACAAATTGTATCCAAGCTACCTTAATGATTTTTTGGTACATCTAAAATGAGGGTGTTTAAGTCTGGGAACATCTTTATCATAGTATTAGAAAAAGGAGATTACGTTCTTGAAAGTATAAAAGGTTTTGCAATGAATTACAATCAGAAGTCTGGGTTCTTTTTTGGTATAGGAGCCGTCAAAAATCCAGAGATTGGATTCTATGATACCAGTCAAGGACGGTATCTCAAAAGAACATTAGAAGGAGGATTCGAAGTCATTAGCCTGCTGGGAAATCTGTCACTAGATAAAGAAAAAAACATCATTGTCCACGCCCACATAGGCCTGGCCGGTGAGGAATATAGGATGTATGGCGGGCATTTATTTGAAGCACAAGTATCTGTTACAATGGAGCTTATATTCATTCCAACGAGAACAATTATTCGAAGATTGGATGAAGAAACACAACTCAAGCTTATGTGGTCTACGGAATGAACAAACATAAAGGAAGAACCCCCCAGAGTAAGGAACTTCAAGAAAAATTAAACTCCATTATGAGAGTACTAATGGACCTTCGAAAAATGCTTCAATATTACCTAGGAACATATTCTAGATACATTGGAAAGGCTGCGGAGCAGTTAACGGCTTCGGTTATAAGCAAAATTGGCCAGAGAGGAGGCATCGAAATCGATGGCATATTCATTAGACCCATAAAAATATTATCTAGAAATGTCAAATCAGATAACTATGAGATAGACCTAATAGGGGTAGACGAAGAAAACAATATTTGGATTGTTGAAACCACCACCTATCCTATATTCGATGAAGGGCTAGCACATAAGATCTATAGGAGAATCAATAGATGGTACAGCAAAAATGGGCAAAAACCATGTTTCATTCTCTTCGCATATGGTGGCATTGAGAGAGGCATTTCCTTGAGACTCGAAAAAGACCTAAAGGAGATATGCAAACAAGTAATAATACTAGATAAAATCCAATCTAGGGCATTACTGAGATTACTTGATGAAGAATTCTAGCATCTCGGAATCTAACCCCCTTATTATTTTTCATTTTTTCCATAAATATTATAGGGGTGTTTTGGGTTGACGGTAAAAACTGTTGAGGTCCCTCCTATAGAACTCATCGAAAATATAGAGCTTTCATCTACCAAAACAGCCATCGTTGTCGTCGATATGCAAAATGACTTTGTGCATCCTAAGGGCGCCATATTCGTCAAGGGTTCTGATAAGATTATCGCAAATATTAAGAGGCTGATTGAATCGGCAAGAGAGAAGAATGTTAGGATTATATACACAATGGATACACATACGCAGGATGATCCAGAGTTTAAGATATGGCCAAGGCATGCCGTTGAGAATACATGGGGTTGGAAGATAGTTGATGAACTTGAACCGAGAAAGGAAGATATTATCATTAGAAAAATTCGATATGATGCTTTTTTTGGAACACCATTAGACCATCTTCTTAGGATTTATGGAATAGAGTATCTGGTTTTATGTGGCGTGGTCGCAAATATTTGCGTTCTTCATACAGCTGGATCTGCTGCACTAAACGGATACAAGATTGTCCTCCCAGTGGACGCTATAGCGGCTATAACAGATTTCGATTACTATGTAGCCCTAAGGCAAATCTCTTTCCTCTATAAGGGGATACTTACGACATGTGAGGGAATCAAATTCATATGACAGATCCAATCGGTACTTAGAGAAACCAAAACTACGTAGATACCAATAATAAATACGCGTCGGCAACCCTTTAGTAGGAAGGGTCAACCATTGATCCAAACTATTTTTTCTGTACTCGATAATCCAATAGTTAAGCAAGGAGTGTGCAACATCAATAAAGGGCCAGAGAAGATATTCTCGGCTCACATCAATAACCCAGAAATAATCCGAATAAACCTCCCATAAGTCATAGGCTTTGGAGAGACGCTCTTCAACAAAAACCTTCCCGACCCTAATTCCCCTCTTCTTGTTTACATCAATGATGTATTTAACTATATCATCTATTTCTCCCTTTGCAACTAGATTGCTCGAATGATGAACCCTATGGCACCCCCCACAGAGCACTTTGTATCCCCTCAGGACTTGTTCCTTTTTTCTCAGATTATACTCCCATACTTCATGTATGTGTAAGCTATCCCCAGCACCACAAATCTCACAGGAGTAATTTGCACGGAGCAGTTCCCTTCTCCTTATCCTGCTCCAAATCCTACTAAAGACAAGCCTTATGTATCTGTTGAGCTTTATTTCCTTATGTCCAAACCATATCCTCCCATTTGATAGACATGCAATGCTCCTATGCCAACTCGTTTTTGGGACGAATTTTATGTCGAAGAGTCCTATCTTAATCCTCACCACCCCTATTATTATTGATCCATGGATAGTGATACTGTGATCTAGATGTGAAATAGGGGAGATCTAATATACTTTGAGAAAGTGACTTTTAAATGACAGAAATACGGATAATTTGGCGAAATTTTATAGATTATCGTATGTTTAAGCGAATAAAAATTGGCTCGATGAAAATCATATTATTCTCCCAAGACCAAATCAATGTGATTTAAATTCATAATTCTAGGCCTCAGGGACCACATAATTGTTAGCCAGAAACATTAGCATTTCTCAGAATTTAGGGCTTTTTTATTAGTCATCAACCTAGATTTAACCTAGCTTATTATATCTACGGGCCACTATTTCTCGATCTTGCCAATTAAATGGATAGTTTATTTAGAATTTTATTGGATGATGAGACGTTCCTATTCGGATTGATGAAGAACTCGCGAGGCTCTGATTATACCCTGATGAAATACTTATTGCTGAGTATCATTGCTGCCTTTAGAAGCATAGATATATATGCTTTTCTACCCTCAACAAATATTGCCCTTATCGCGCTCAGGATCCTCAACAAATCTCTTTTTGTCTTTCTTCGCCAATTGAGTATTGCCTGTATGTTGGACACGACACTTTCATATAGTGCCATCTCGATTGGATCCTCTGGCTCTGGAATCTTTTCTATCTCTTGTTGTATCTTAAGTATTATATCCCCGATCTTTTTCTCGCTTGGCTTCTTAAGAGACTTCGCCTCCATCTCTATCTCCCTAATTTTTTGAGAGAACGAGGCAAAAAGCCTGTTGATAGCGGCATTTATATGTGTGACCATTGTATAGTAAGCGGTGAGTAATACCTCGTGTGCTTTGTCTCCATATGATTCTTTTCTTATGTGATCAATTAACTCGGAGAACTCACCAAACCTTTCTCCACATATCGGACAGTAATACGACTTTGTCTTACTATGTTTCCCTTTACTACTCTCCCCCATTGTTGTCCCCTGATTATTGATGTAAACAACACTTAAAGGGTATAACACGATTATATGTTTTTAAGAATCTACTTATAATTTAAGTATTCTAGTGATAAAGATCACATAATTACCCATTTTCATATAAAAGATTAAGCAATGTACAGGAGTGCTTAATGAACCTAGCTGAGGCAAAGCAGGTGTTGCATGAATCAATAAAGTCTGGATCCGAACCTCCGATAGAAATTATAAATTTTATCTTATCGCCAGATAGTGACCTCAGAGAAGAGGATAGAAGAGAGCTAGCGTACTTGTGTGCAAGAGCATTGCTCCCCTATGATATTAACCTGTTCTGGAGGGTCGCAAGAATAATATATCCCAGCTTCTGGTACATCGACGTATTGTCCTATGCTATTGGACACTCTCTAGTTGCTAATGTGGACTGGAGAGAATTTTATAAGGCCGGGATACAGGCGATAAGGGATATGCCTCTTGGTTTTAGAAGTCTATCATATATTACTCTAGCCAAACCTATTAGCGATATAAGCAGGGCATACTCATATGACCTTATACAGAGCTCCGTTAAGACGCTCCCATTTTCATACACTAGTGTTTTTGGGGGTACGGCAATTCAGTCTGCACAATTGTTTGTGAAAATAGGGTTTGAAGTTGAGCGAAATATAAGGGTTCTTACGAACATCGTCAATGCGACCCTTCTCCTCACACCAATTTACAAGATTGATGTCCTCTCTAAAGTTGCGATATACGTGGATAAGATCTCTAAGGATCTTATGCTAGAGGTTATTGGCAGATGCTTTAACCTCTTCAAATATCTGGGGCCAAAATCTCTTATGGAGGCACAAGCAATCATGACAAATACATTAGTCAGCATTTTCTATGATGATTTCGAGCCGCTACTTGATATTTCCAAAGAACTGAATCATGCATGTAGAGAGACGATTAAGCATGCAATCATACGGATACTGCAGGACAAAGAGAGAAAACCCTTCTACGAAATAGACCTAGAAAAATATGGCGACCCAAGGATACTAGAATTAACCGAGGATACGATAAAAAAGAAGAAGATACTACGCAGGAGGCTAAGTGAGAGCTTAGAAAAGACACTGCTCTCATCGCTCAACAAATAATAAATTGTTTTCTGGAAGATTTTAATGTCATTAATGAGAAAACGTGAAATATACTTCGACTGGTGCAGATGATGAGGCTAAGATTAGAGAAGAATCGCAATATTCTTCTTGTTGGCGACTTGTCCATAAGGGTTATAAGTGGTAGGGTTTCTATATTTGGAGCCGAATATCCAAAAGGATCCGAAGTATTTATAGACAAACTTACTTCCGCTCCACTCGAGCCCCTAGAGGATTCAGATATAGAAATAGAATTCGGTGAGGATGGATATATAGCAGAGACACCCATAAGGCTGATACCCGAAGAATGGAAAAGCGTTGCCCGGGAAATAATTAATTTACCACATGGTTCCATTGTCTTTATATGCGCGAATGTAGACACCGGAAAGTCAGGTTTTATATGCTACACAACCAATAGAGCCATTGCGGAGGGAAAAAAAGTAGCAATAATTGGCGCGGATACTGGACAAAGTGAATTAAATCCGCCCATGACCATAGGAATGGCGATAATTGAGCACCATATAATACATCTATCCCAAGCAAGATATACCAAGGCCTTCTTCGTTGGATCCACATCTCCCGCTGGAATGCTTGAGCGCTCGATTGTTGGTGTCATAAGGATGATAAGGGAGGCAAGAAAGGCGGGGGCCGACCTAATAATGGTCAACACCACTGGATGGGTACATGGCGCTGGTGGCCGGGAGCTTAAGGAGATGAAGTTGCTGGCGATATCCCCAGACTTTATGGTTATCCTGGAACGAGAAAAGAATGAATTGAACTACATACACAAAATAGCGCAAAATCTAGGTATATTGTGTAGAATTATACCGGCAGCCCCGAGATTGAGATCTAGAACACGTGAGGAGAGGAGAAAATTAAGAGCAAAATACTATGCGTGGGAGTTTCAAAACGCAAAGCAGATCAAGATCTCAGTTGATGATGTTGCATTCATGTATTCTTATTTTGGTACAGGTATAGAAATGAGCGCCGATGAGATTATAAAAGTCATAGGAATACTCGGCTATAAACCAGAGTACATGGAAAAAACCACAGATTGTGTAATAATAGTAACCGAGAAATACATATCCAATGATCTAATAGATTCGATTTCTCAGAATCTAGGCAAACAAGTTAAGGTGCTCAATCCTAAGATATTTGAGAATATGGTTGTAGGATTACTGGATGATAATGGAGACATGATAAACATGGGGATAATCACAAAGTTTGATCCGTCTAGCAGGCTACTCACAATTCATACTGCGGCGGAACCAGACAGAATAAAAATAATAGCCTTTGGGAGAATCAAAATAAATCTAGAATTCGAAGAGATCGAATGGATCGATCCATGGTCGCTATAGATATCTGGTGAATTTAGCTTAACTAATAAAAACAAAGACAACTCTTAGGGTTCTATTGACTAATCCTTACAATTTTTGTATATCTGCATCAGCATGTCGTATATATCTTTGTTTTTAGCGGCAATAAACCTTACTGTGGGGTTAGTGTGTATCTCTTTTGGCTCCACATACGCATAGGCATTTGCTTCTTGTAATATTAGATATGCAGCAGCAACATCTGTCGCTCTTAATTTGTTTACATCAAATATGCCTTCAAGCATTCCCTCCGCCACCTTCATGGACGAGATGATAATTGATCCCAGTCTCCTAAATGTTCCAATTTCGGCTATCTTTTTTAGGCACTTCTCTTTTATTGTAAAGCCGACATCGAGTATTATTACATCGTAATTCTTGGTAGTTTTAATTCTTTCCATCTTATTTCCATAGAGCCTATATGCACCTTTCCCCTTTTCTGCGACGTAATAAACATCATTAGGAATATCCCATACGAGTGCCGATTTTACATCATCTATCCTACTACCCGTACCATAGGCGACGCTCAGACAATAAAAGTTTATCCCCCTAGCAACGTTGTGGCTTCCATCCAATGGATCTATGTATATCCATTCCTCTCTCTTCCCATCAGAAATACCTAATTCTTCGCCGACTATATAGCCCTCATATCCTGATTTCCTCAATTCCCCAATTATTAGGCTTTCTATTGCCTTATCAAAATATCTCGTATATCCTCCATGTGGATTTATACCAACTATCCTTTTTTCCTTCAACATATTGATTATCTTATCTCTGTTTCTCTCAGCTATGTCAAAGAACAACGCTAGTATCTTACTATCAAGCAACATTAGAGATCCTTAAAAAGATATAAAAAGGGTTTCCATATCTAGGAGTCTCTCTTCCCTTCGATGAATTCTTCCACCCATCTCTTTGCTATATAGTCAGGAACTTGGACTGGGGGGTGTTTGAACGCGTAGGCGGATATTGAAATCAATGCACCTTTTATACCCCTATCAAGAGCGATTTTTGTTGCCCTTATGACATCTATTACGACTCCAGCAGAGTTTGGCGAGTCCGCAACGGTTAGCTTGGCCTCTATCGTGACAGGAAATCCCCCAAACTTTTCTCCTTCTATAAATATGTATGCTATCTTTGTGTCTCCCAAGAACGGAACATAGTCACTTGGGCCTATCCTTGTTGGAATATCCTTCCCAATCAATGATTTTACCGCCTCAGTTTTGCTTATCCTTTTGTACTTAAGTCTATCCTCCACCGTCATGTTCAAGAAATCAGTATTCCCACCAATGTTTAGCTGATATGTCCTCTTAACCCTTATTCCCCTATCCTTCATTAATTGCACTAGCGTTCTGTGAACTATTGTTGCCCCTAGCTGGGATTTTATATCATCACCCGCGACAGGCAGGCCCTTATCTTCAAACTTTTTGGACCATGCAGGATCACTAGCTATGAACTCAGGGATACAATTTACGAACGCACAGCCGGCCTCGAGACAGGCATTTGCATAATATCGTGTAGCATTATAGGAACCTACGGGTAGGAAATTTATTAGCATATCTGCATTTACCTCCCTTAGGACATCAGCAACATTAATTGGTTCTACTTCCTTCTCGTTATATGGAGCAAATGCCTCCTTCATGTGATCAGCAACACCATCTAGTATCGGACCTGGAAGAACCTTTACACCTAGTCTGGGCACATCAGCAAATTTCCGAACACAATTATTTCCAGCGAAGATAGCTTCAGAAATATCCTTCCCTATTTTCCTACTGTCAACTTCGAATGCAGCTACGAATTCTATGTCCCTAACATGATATGAGCCGAATCTAACATGCATTAGTCCTGGGACTTCTTCATCATCTTTTGCGTCCTTATAATAAAAAACTCCCTGGATCAGACTGGAAGCACAATTTCCTAGCCCAGCAATAGCAACTCTTATTTTCGCCATATTCCACCACCAACTTTTATTGATAGGAAAAAAACGGTTATAATTAAAAGGTTAATAATGTCCAGTGCTATATATGTAGATGAGGGCTTACCCTATATTTATCGTATATTTATTGCTTTTTAAAACCTCTAAAAAATACAGAGATCGTCTACATTTAGAAACAATCAAACTATCAGCGTCAGAATTCCAGAAATCAACATTAATATACCCGTGAACCTCAAAACTCCAGCATATCTTAGTTTCTCGGCTAAATCTAGCATGAATCTTATTACCAATAACGACATAATAATCGTAAAAACAATAGATAGAAGTACCACTTTGTTCATTATGAATTGAAGCGACAACTCTCCCGCCACAAGTAGAAAAACAAATACTCCAATAGATACAACCCCTGACAGAATAAAGGAACCATTAATGCTCGACCTCTCGTCGAATTTTCTGTATAGAAGCGCAGCAATTGTTACTGCAGATCTCGAAACACCTGGCAATATGGAGAAACCCTGAGCAAGACCCACATAGATCGCATCATTAGGCCGACAGTCCTCGAGTTCCCTATCTCCAGGCCTTATAGTTTTCCCGGTCAAGATACCAGTAATTATCATCAACACACCTATCATCATCATTATGGCACTTACAACATAATCAATTATTTGCTCGAATTTCACCATTATGCCCTTTAGAGCAAAATACAGGGGTACTGCGACAATGCCCGTTGAAAGTGTTGATAAAATTACATACATTGATAATCTTGAGAGTCGTAGGTTTGTGATATCAATAAATAACTTCTTGTACTCCCTACGATAATAGATTATGGCGGATATACCTGTTGGTAGATGGAACACCATAGCCAATAATAATGCTGTTGATGATGGAATTCCACATAGAACCAAAAAAAGAAAAATAAATGCTTCACTAGATATCGGCAACCACTCCAATATTCCTTGGAGTGTTCCCGCGGCAATAAATACAACCGCTAAATACATATCCGGATTCAAATCTCCATACCCAATATTATCCTCGAAACAAAATCTGAGTATTCATATATCCTTGGTCCGAGGCCATATAACGTACGTGCCATTTCAAGAATCATAGCCGTAGATGTTCTCGCCGTGATTATGACATCGACCTTTTCATTGTAATAATCTAGAATATTTTTCGAAAGACTTATCGAGGTAAGCGGGTTAATCATCCATAATTGCTCATAGCCGATGGGTGCACCATCATACTTCTTATCCACGATTTCCATGTTGGCTATGTTTGCCAGAAGTCTCTCTATACATTCTATAGTTTTAACTACTCCACTTCTTATATCCGAGCGAAACATAGAGACTGGTGCTAGGTATGGGTCGAATATAGCCACACTAATTTTATTGGGAACCTTTAGTACTGGATTTTTATCAATTAGATACTCCGCAAAGAAATCTATCTTCAAGGCTGACGTTGATGCTTGGGATAAGTAACCATAATTATATAAGCTATACTCAAATGGGGAAATAAAAATCACTTCATTTAAACCCTCGGCACTAAGCTCATTGATTTTTCTAGTGATATGATCTTTAACGATCTCATATCTTCCAGAGAGATATAGTTCAATACCACTTGATATCTCGCTTAGATGGACCTTAATCTTCCTACCTAACTTCCTTAGAGCATCCGCGATATTATTTATCTTCTCAAAATACTTTTTTGTTCTTTCCAAAATCTCTCTCTCGTAATTTTTAATATTGCTTACAAAGCTATTATATTCATCAATAACCCATTTTGCACCTCTTACATCCCGACCTTCCGCATCCTTGACCATTTTAGCAAATAGAACCTCCAAAAACCCGCCAAATACCGTATATGAATCTATGCAGAGTAATACGTCAGGATTCTTATCACTCTTAATGCCCTCAGCAAGATATACATCCAGTACTGCCCTTTCTATTCCTAGCATATTGCCCCTATTTAGGATATTTTGTATAAAAAACCTGATCTCCTCGGTTGGCATTAATTCCACCAGCAAACAACATACACGATTTTTGCTTTGTTAGTAAATTTCAGCGAATTCCGAATTTATAAGATTAGTATTTGAATCAATAACCTGCTTAAATCAATACTCAAAAATATTATTACGTTTTGTATATTCAATATCTTTATGAGGATCAGGTAATGATGAGGGAGTCATAGTCGGAGCTTATGACGATAAATAATGTCTGAACCATCCTTTGTTTTTATTAACTTTCTATGATAACACTTTTTTTATATTTTCGTTCGGTGTTGATAATGAGTATAGACCTAGAAACAATCAGACAACTCGTGGAGGCCTTTGGGCCTAGCGGAATGGAGAATGAAGTAAGGAATTTTATCATCGAAAAAATATCCAGCATGGGGCTGGATGCTAAAGTAGATAAACTAGGCAACATTATAGTTGAGATAAAAAAAGATAAAGAACTACCCATGGTGATACTTGACGCCCATATGGATGAAGTAGGCTTTTTGATAACGCATATAGACAAGAATGGATTCCTTAGATTCGAGATCCTAGGCGGCATTGATGATAGGATACTTCTATCGCAGAGGGTTGTGATAAGGACAAAAGAAGGATATATATATGGGGTAATCGGTAGTAAGGCGCCACACCTTCTTACTCCTGAGGAGAAATCAAAGGTTCTTCACTATAGATCTTTGTTCATTGATATAGGGGCCTCATCAAGAGAAGAGGTGGAGGAATTGGGAGTAACTATTGGATCCATGGGTGTATTTGATTCCAAATTTGTTGTACAAAAAAACAGAATAATTGGCAAAGCATTTGATGATAGAATCGGCTGTTTTATCCTTTTGAATATGATCAAGAAAGCTGATTTTCTCCCCGTGAACCTAACATGTATTTTCAGCATTCAAGAGGAGGTGGGTCTTAGAGGCGCAAGGGCTCTCTCCATGACCCTAAATGGAGATTATGCATTTGCTTTAGAATGTACTGCAGCCGCGGATACCCCTGGAGTTCTTGAGCATGATTATTCCACCAAACTCGGAGCCGGGCCAGCTATTACAATAGCCGATAAGGCATCGATCTCTCATCCCAAACTAGTTAATTTTGTAGTACGAATAGCACGAGAGCATAACATTCCTTACCAATTTAAAGGAAGAATGGTTGGTGGTACCGACGCAGCAGCATACCAATATGTCAGATACGGCATTCCCAGCATAACAATCAGTGTTCCTAGCCGATATATACATTCGGCTCACTCCATCGCGGATATAGAAGATATAAAAAATGCGACAAAATTATTGTCCACCGTCTTAGAAAACCTTAGAAATGGGGGTCCTATAGAGTGACTAAAAAAGCTTGGATTATAACTATCGGCGACGAAATCCTACTAGGCAAGGTAATCAATTGGAACGCATACTGGATAGCCAAACGACTAAGTAGTGTTGGAGTATTCGTTGAAAGAATTGTTTGTATTCCTGATGACCTAATCAGTATTCAAAATACAATAAAGGAGTGTCTAGAAGCCTCAGTCGACTATGTAATCACTACTGGAGGGCTTGGCCCCACTCCTGGAGATATAACGTTAGAGGGAATAGCCAATGCATTAGGTAGGAAACTAAAACTGGATGAGAGAGCCCTTGAGTTCATTAAAAAAAGATATGAAGAACTCCGAGAACTTGGTCTTGTATCCAGTGATGAGATAAATCCTTCACGAAAAAAAATGGCCTATATTCCAGAGGGAGGAGAGGTCGTATATAACGATGTTGGTGTCGCGCCAGGAGTAATTCTGAAAGTGGGGAGTACCACAATTATATGTCTCCCAGGGGTTCCCTCCGAGGCAATGTATCTACTAGAGAAGATAATACCAAGAGTAAAGACCGTAAGGGGTTTGGAAATCGTTGAGGATTATATAGATATTTGTGATGAAAGTCATATAGCTAGGTGCCTAGAGAATATTAGAAATATTTTTCCTGGTATTAGCATAAAGACTTATCCCATAGGTTATGGACAGAGAAATATTCGGGTCATAGCAGTGGGTAAGGAAAAGCATGAAGTAATGAAGGCATTAACTGTGCTCAAAGAGTGCTTGGGGTTGCTATGATATTTCCTCGGATATAAATCTTGCGAGCAATGGGTCTATACTATTGATAACTTTGTAGAATCTACGTGAAATCGTAGACTTTGACATTTTGCCCTCGTCGATAAGAACATTTAACACATTCGTCAATAAGTATCTAGATATTTCCTTACGCTCTATTTTTTCAATAATCGACATAAACATTGTTGTGTATGTTTTTTGATCCATAGATTCGCTTAAGTCTATCAGTATTTTAGTGACCGTATCTTTGAGTTTCTGATCAGTTAAGAAGGAGACCTCCACTATTATTCTCAATATGTCCGAGAGCATTCTCAATTTGTCACGATTTTTAATAAGCCTTAGAATTTCCTCATTTTTAAATCCCCACATATTCCTTTCATAGCTAAACAATGCATTCATCACGGAATTTAGATATTTAGTCACATCCACAACGCCCCTACTGGACAAACCATGAATAAACGCCAAATCGGCAAGAAAACGCTCCAAAGAAGACGAACCATACGTTATTATAAACAACTGCTTAATGTTGAATAAAAACTTGTCTGCCAAAGTCAACGCCTCCTCGTAGAGCCTTGGTGTGCGTCGTAGGGATGCAATAATAATGCCAAATCTCCTATTGAAATCAATTATCTTATCAACTATCCTGTACTTTGATGACTTCTTGAACCTGCGGACATAAAGATTTAATAGTTTCTCCACCATTGCTAGGACTCTTCTGGAAAAGCTTACAGAGTCCTTGGGTAGAGGAAATGCAGCATTGGAAATTATAAGCAGGGTATTCAGAATGTTAGACACATAAGCTAGTGGATCATCAATCAATGAAACATCGTAATAGATAGGTAACATCTCTGTATCGATTACACTTTTAGAAAGCGACAGCGCCTCCCTTGCAATACTTCTTGCCCAATTTACCGAGACTGGAATAGTCACCGTGGAACACATTGCAAGTAGTTTAGCTTTATATATTATGTCCCCTTCCCTATCTATCAGAGGCAACAACCAATCCTTAACAACCTCATATATCACATAAAAATATCGGGCTTTGCTTGCCAACCTAAGTATCTTAAGTATGATGGGCAAGGCTTCCCCTAAGGCCGCAACTTCGAGAGGAATGATTATGCTCTCAAAGAAAAATTTGTCGCTATCCATATAGAATTTTGTAAAAGCTTTATCATATGCTATCCTGCCCAGCAGACTAGCTGCTTTTAACGGATATTTATTAAGGTATCGAAATGCTAGTTCTGTAGCCTCATCAAATTTTTCCATGGCTATATTTACAGTATCATCCCCAGAAATCGCGAGTACCGCCGCCGCATTTGATAGGATTATGCCCCGCTTGTACCAATCCCCAATTTTGTTAGCTTCACTCAATGCGTCAAGAGCTAAACTCTGTGACTGATTCACATCATACCACTGGGCCATAATTTCGTTGCGTGAAACTATACTAAAGAGTCTTGTTCCAAATCCTATATTGACGAATATTTTAGCTCTAACAAATGCATCTGTGATAAAATTAGTCTCTGTTATTAGCCTCTGCACAGGGCCAGATATCTTACTTGATAATGAATCTATAACTTCTTCTGGAATCTCTTGTGTCCCCCTTCTGGTAAATCTTCTAATCATACCTAGATTAAAAAGAACATCAGATAATACGTTACTTCTAATTAATACGCTCTCTATCCCATTGACATAACCAACCACATCATCAAACAATTCAATACCCTTATCGTACTGCCCTAGGAGTATTCTAGATACAGCAACAGTAGATAGGCCATATGCCTTAAGGCCTAAAGGTACCTTGGATGTCGCCATGTGATACTCAATTTCGTTTATAGTTTCCATAACCTCATTTACTATCTCATTATCCACACGGCGACTATCATCCAGCCTCTTCAAGAGGTTTATTTTGTTTATTATCGATACGACACTATAACCCAAAACGTCGGCTATAACGCGAGAGAAGGTACCTAGATATGTTACCTGTTCGGCCAGTAGGTTCGCTATTGGTTTGATTTCTCTAAGGACAATACGTTTGAAGTGTTTTATTAGATCTAGTTCCTTACGTTGCCTCCTCAACAATCAACACCACACAACTAAAAATTAGCAATCTGATTATATAAATGCAAGTTTTCTGCCATACCGAACCTTCAACAATGAGACCTACATTTAATTTACTGCATAATATTGATGAAATTTAAAAGATTAAGTATAGGTGATTCCATATGATTGAATGGGAAAAGTACACTTGGATTGAGATAAAGGAGAAGTTAAAAAAGATAAAAGCAGTAATTCTTCCCGTGGGTAGCATAGAACAACATGGGCCCCATTTACCATTAGCTTGTGACACTCTTGGGGCCATTAAACTTTCAATAGCAGTCGCAGAAAGGTTAGAGGAGCATGTCCTTATATTACCACCCATCTATTTTGGGGTTTCAGAGCACCACATGGATTTCCCAGGAACCATTACGTTGAGCCCGGAGACGCTAATTTCTTTAGTTTATGATATCGCAAATAGTCTTCATAGGCATAGTGTCGGCAAAATGATAATTATTAATGGACATGGAGGAAACATATCTCCATTATCGATAGCGATTAGAAAAATCAAAAGCGAAATAGGCATCGATGTAGCGTTGGTTAATCCATGGGAACTTATTAAAGATGTCATATCTAAAACCATCGAAAGTGATGTTTGGGGACATGCATGCGAGTTTGAGACATCACTAGCATTTGTAGAAATGCCCGAGCTGATAAGAAGAGAAAAAATTCGCGACCCAAAAATCAAGGAACCAGCCCCTTACACTGCGATATGGGGAGAAAACAGGGTTGTGACTCCTTGGAGGACGATAGAGTTTACAGATACTGGAAGTATTGGATATCCGACAAGAGCGAGCAAAGAAAAGGGAGAAAAACTTTGGAATGCTATGGTGGATAGGGTGTCCGAATTCATTAAAGGTTTCATTAAGATTTAGTAGTATGCTTGTAACTATCATCCCTTCTCGATGCTTTCTTCTATTTTTCTAACTCTCTCCTCTAGAATTTCTATTCTTTCTTTTAACTCATCTATATCATCTGTGATGTCCTCCAGTTTCTCCATAATTTCCTCTAGTTTCTCCTCTACTCCCTCCATATGATCACCACCAATCCTAATAAAACTATGTTTTTAAGATACATACTGGTGAACTTTTTGGATGAGCAATATAGATTAGCAGAGGAATTGCTTTTAGAGTTGCTCCACATATATTCTCCTTCTGGCCAAGAAGAGGCAATTGTTAAATACTTGATGGATCTATTGGTAGATAGAGGTATTGATGCATCAATGGTGCATGTATCTGGAAAATCTTATAATGTCATCATCAACGATGTCCCCAGCCCCGATATTCTAATTACTACCCATGTAGACACGATAGACTTTTATTTTTCCCCCAGGATTATTAGCGACCATGAAATCAGTGGGGTTGGAGCCTGTGATGCTAAGGGATCCATTGTATCTATATTATTGATGCTAATTGATATGAAAAACCTACCCAAATCCATATCAATTGCCTTTTTTTCGGATGAGGAATGCGGAGGCAGTGGCTCCATTGCATACCTAAGGGAACACACGCCAAAAAACGCTCTAATAATGGAACCAACAAACCTACAAATCTGTGTTGGTGGTTATGGATCTATTGAAGGAATCATAACCATCAAAACAAGAAAACTTCATCCATCCATATCCCATCAGCATCTATCCGAGCATTCAATTCTCAAGACTATACACATTATTGATGACTTAATACAAATAATATCCAAATCTGGTGCCAAAATGACCATATACTCAATCAACGCTGGCAACATGGAACAATTTATTGTTCCTGATACATGCGAAGTTGCTTTTGATATCGCTATACCCATCGATAAAAACCCATCAGATCTGCTTAAAACATTACTAGAACTATCCAAAAAAATGGACTTTGAGATATCCATAAATGACTACTCAAATCCCTTCGTAACAACAGACTCCGCTTTCTTGGATAAATTGAGATCTTCATACATCTCAACATTTAACAGAGAACCAAAATTCACACATATGGTGAGTTGGACAGACGCAAATAATTTTGCATCCATGAACATCCCTGTAGCAATATTTGGGCCTGGCGATCTCTATTATGCACATTCGGAACAGGAAAAAATTAATATCAAGGACATTATTCTCGCTGCAAAATACCTTAAGAATTTAATAAAGAGATACTTCTAATGATCCTTGAATACGCATCACTTCCAGTCACGTTAAATCCCCACACGTGCAAAATACTTCATGTATTATATCATACAGTTCATCAAATCCTTCCCCATTTTTTGCACTAATAAGAACTATGCGGGCTGGTGGCATGTAATTCCTTATGGTATCCAGCAAATCAATAGACATGCCAGAAAAAGTATCAGTATGTTGTTCCATCATTATATTCCTAAATTCTTCAGGATTCACATAGAACATTTCTATCATCTTTTTGGCTTCAGCGTTGGCTAAGTCAATCTTGTTTATTGCAATGATTGTATCGATACTAAGTTTTAGCTGGATAGCCATACAGATTAGTTGAGCCATCACGATATCGGAGGGTCTTTGAATATTCGTTATATCCACCAGCAATAGACCCACGCTTGGATAATCCATAAATGCTCTTACAATAATGTCTCCTAATGGTCTGAATGCAAATAGTTCGAGTTGACCAGTAGTATCTACCAACAACCAATCCACATTCTGCGAAATGGATACTATTTTTTCTATTACCCTCTCCTTATTCTTGACTATATACTCGACGGATCTAATCAATCCACCATTAGGTCCCAGATTTTCCTTTCTCATGACCTCCCTCAGACTTACTATTTCCCTTACATCAAACTCCGGAGTATACGGCAATAATTCGACCCCCGGATCCAAGTTAATTACAGCAGTGTTATAACCCTGTCTTGAGAGATACCTAGAAAAATTTGTCACAAGCGTTGTTTTTCCAGAACCAGCAAAACCCATTACATAAAGGATATTAGTCCTAGTCATAACGTACTTCCCTCCTAAGTCCCCCTTGGACATTTACGCAATGAATTAATAAGAAAATTATCTATACCAAACTGTGATATAGCATGGGGGTTGTGACTACTCCACGTAGAGTATATGTGACAGCTGTAGCATCGGAGGGGACTACTCCTCTAAACGCATTTGATTCATGTTTGGTAAAAGCGGGGTTGCCCCAGATAAGCCTCATTAAAGTAACCTCAATATTGCCGCCAGATGTAGTTGTTGTTGAAAAACCGCCTGAATTTCCTCCAGGGAGTAATGTGCCTTCAATATACTCATATACTGTATCTAGCATCACAGGGCAAAGAATCTCAGGTGCGATAGTCTTGGGCTTTACTAGTAGATATACTCTCGTAGTAGAATATACTGATGTCAATATCTCCAAGGAAACTGCCGAGCAGAAAGTGATGGAGATGGTAAGAGAGATGGCCAATATAAGGGGGGTACCCATCCAAAGGACTCTAGTAAAATCCACTACGCATGTAGTTAAAAAGACTGGGTGCGTTTTGGTCCTAGCCGCAGAATTCGACTAGAGAGATGGAATTATAAATATCCACGGTCAACAAGAAAGGAAATTAGGTCGAATGCTAGGTCAATATCCTCTTTCCTCGTGAAGCGCTTTTCGAACATGGATATCAATTCCCTCTTCTTTTTGTCAATTTCTTTCAGTAGTTTTTTCTTGGCCTTTGGATCCTGCTCATTCATTTCTTTGTCAATTAATTCCTTGAGTTTTGCATAATGCTCCTTAGCTACATCCAATGCCACAAGTATGTCTGCCATATGTAGCGCTATCCTTCTAATAGGATCCCTAGCCCTTACTCTCCACATAGACTCTATAAATAGGCCCATCTTGTCCAGCGAGGTAGATATCAAGTTTCTATCCCTCTCAACAAAGATCAATCTTTTATCCACATACTCCTCCCACTTTGAATAGTACTCCTCCTCAGTAAGTATTTGAAAATTCCTCAGCCTCAATTGGGAGGTCTCACTTCTCCTCGATTCAAATTGATCCTTAAGTTCCATCAAAATATCTCGAAGAACCTCCTTCTGTTCTTCGTCCTTAACTATGATGTATACTTCGTCCGTATCCTCAATTATTAAGGACAAAATAGCGTATCCTATGCCCCGCGGTTGAAGATCTGAGATTACTTTGAAAAACGACACACAAAATCACCTACTCAAGTGTTGCTAGAACTTCTACTACCTCCTTCCTCAGACCCATAAAGTCCCTTATCATCAAACCTATTGGAACACCCTTACTGAATAAAGCAACAAGTACAAGCTCCCTAGGGAGACGAGACATAACCAAGAAACCTGCATCCGATTCTACAATCAACTCTTTTAATTCGCCAAGCCTTATAGTCTCTGATGCATTCCACGCGTGAGACACTATTGTTGTTGAGGCCACAGCTACAGCCGCGTCCGCCAAACTGACGTTTTTATACATAGATAGAAGCACAACATTACCTTCTCTAGGAAGAAGCACCACAGCTTGTAGGTGCTCGTTAAGATCAAAATATCTCTCAACTATACCAGCGGCTTTGATCTCTTCTACCTTCTGCACTATTTCAACCGGAGCGAGTGTTTGAGCTTCTGGTACGATCGGAACACCTACTATCTCGGGTTCAAATGTTTCAACAACACCCCTCTCAGGGATTTCAGGGGCTGGAGCCTCTGGAACGGGCAATTCTACTGGTGGGACACCTTCCAGTTCTTCAGGTTTAGGTATTACTTCAGGAGGCGCTATTATCTTTGGCATTACCTCAGCTTTAACCTCAACTATAGCTGCTGGAGCTTTTGTGGTTATTACTCTAACGTATCCAGCATCCCTAAGTTTTTCAAGTATATTGTATAAATCCATCACCGTTATTGGGATATTTCTGGTTCTAAGCTTCTTCGCCACCTCCTCTACACTTTCTTTACCAAGAAATTCTAGAATCTGCTCTGGCGGGAGTTTGATCCTCTTAGTGTATCTAGGAAGCTTATTAATGAATTCTTCCTTTTTAACCCATGGCGATAATGCATATACTTGATGAAACCTTTGTTGCAATTTTTTAGCTTCTAATGATACACGCCTTTCTGCCAATGCATGTCCCTCATATATAGTTAATACCCATATATTTTTATTCTCAAAAAATATTTATAAATCTCTAATTTGGTCTCTCCCTTCGGCTATCCCCCTATAATAATACATAACTAACAATATTGTATTACTGAGCTTAAAGCTTTCCTCATAGATTCCATTATTTTCTTCCATAGAACTCATCCCAATACTTGCTCGGAAAGAATTTATAGGGATTGAGTATTCCGACGGGATCAAACAACTTCTTTATTTGCCACATCAAATCAAGTTTATCTGGCCCTGCTTCAGTAGCGTATGTATCGATTTTCTCTAATCCAATTCCATGTTCTCCTGATACGGTGCCTCCAAGACGAATAGTTTCGTAGGCTATTTCTCTTGCCGCTTTTTTGGCCCTATCAAATTCATCCTTATCCCTTGGATCATATAATACATTTGGATGAACATTTCCATCACCAGCGTGACCAAAAGTGGCGATTTTAAGATCATATTTTTCTGCAATTCTTCTACATGCCTCAATAATATCTGGTATTTTCGATATTGGTACCGTTGGGTCCAGTATCAAGTATTTGGGCTTCAGGTTGCCTAATGATGGTGCAGCTGCTTTTCTTATCATCCATAATTTCTTATATTCCTCCTCGCTTTTGCTTATCTCTATGCTAAATGCGCCTGCCTCCTTAAGTTTATTCGATAGGATTCTCATTTTCTCGCTAACTTCATCCGCAGAGTTGCCTGTGAATTCTATTATCAACATCGCATTTCCCTCTACTTTTAAGCCGCTATATGCACTAATCGCCGCTAAAGTGTCTCTATCCAAAAATTCTACTGCGGTAGGTTCAAGGCCTGAATGTAGAATATCCACAACAAATAGAGCTGCATCTTTCTCATCTTTGAAGAATGCCTTTGCGACAGTTTTATACCTCGGCATTGCTGTAACTTTGAGTGTGGCTTCTACAATTATGCCTAGTGTGCCTTCAGAACCTATGAAGAGATGCGTAAGATCATACCCTGCGGCGGCCTTAAACGTTGCGGTTCCTGTTTCGATAATCTTTCCATTGGGCAGTACAACTCTTAGAGAAAGAACCCAGCCATCCTTTATATTACCATACTTTACTCCTCTAACACCGCCCGAGTTATTAGCAATTGCACCCCCGATGGTGCATGCCGCTGAGCTTCCAGGATCCACAGGGAAAAATAGGGCAAAGGGTTTTAGATATATATTTAGTTCATCCATTATTAGGCCTGCCTCAACTCTTACTTGGAAATCCTGCATCCTCAGCTCCAAAACTCTACGCATTTTGTAGAGACTAACGACAATAGAGTCTTCTAACATTGGTATGGGCCCCCCTGCAAGGGATGTCCCTCCGCCCCTCACATAAATGGGAGTCATGTTCTTATTTGCGTACTTTAATAGTCTTTGGATCTGATTGATGTTCTCTGGAAATACTACAGCGCGGGGAAGTCTTCCACGTATAGGTTGTGCGTCTATACTGTAATAATGTCTGATGTCCTCGTCCATCACTACATTGTCCTTGAATACCTCTCTTAGAAAATCTATCATATCCCCCAACTGTGAAAACCCACTAAACCTAATTTTGTTTCCAAAAAAAAATCAATAAATTTGGAATGCACCAATAGTTTTATTAAAAATTCCATTCACTAGATAAGTTCATAGCCTAGTTCTAGTATCATTTTCCCACCCCTAATTAGGCGGGCAATAAATCTATATAGCTTTGCCTCACCAACACCATATGTCTCTGCTATCTGTCTTATCGAATGACAACCATCACACATTTTTAATATCTCTCTTGCAAGCCCGTTCGGTTCCTTGTTGAGTATATCGGTATCTATAAGAGTGGGAAAATAAGCGACCCTGAAGAGTCCCTTAAAGACGGAACCATCAACCCCTCTATCAATAGCCTCTTTATATAGATCCCCACAAAGCCTCTTAAACACATTCAATGCTCCATCTATAGGTAACCCACAGGATCTCGCCATTGACAAAACCGCAACTTTTGTTTCCTCTATCACTTGACCGTCCACCATCCCTTCCTCAACAATTAATTTGTTTATATTATGCAATCGCTCATGTATCCCCAGCATGAATGCTTCTACCTGTTTTTCATAGGAGAATGGGGCATATACGGCTATTATGGTCTTATCCAGGATTCTTATCAACAACAGTCTATTTTTAACCTCATATCTAACCATGCCCCCATGATTATTATGTCCAGATATACTAACAAGGGAGTATACCAGTAAGGAGAATACTGAAGAAGAATTTGTCTCTGGTACGGTTACGATTGGTACTCCCGCTCTCGTCATTACAGAAATTATGCATGTACTATTCATTCTACCTTTTGACATAATACTCACCCCCATATTTTTCATAAATCCTAGAGAATGTAGAGGGAGGTAAAGTAAAGTCGATCATCAACTCGCAGTAGCTATCTCCCACGGATATGCATTTTTCCTCTCTACAACTAAAATCTATATACTCTAGCTCATCTCTCTTCAATTCCAGCATCCTCATAACAGCCCCAACAATAAAGGATCCAAACTTAATTTCTGGATGAGGAGAGACTATCTCCCTACACGTTGGGATTCCATTGTTCGCGACAAGATGGAGCTCAACTCTATTGTCCTTATCCACAAGCACATAATAAATCTTGTCCAGTCCCTCTCCAAAGAGATAAATATAGAAAGAATTCGCTATCTTGCCGAGCTCCATTATGCTCTCGGCAACCTCGCCCCCTCTTGCATGATATCCAATATATAATAGATCTCCAAAATACCGGCCCAACTGTTGCATATATGTGTTTATCTCGGATGGTTTTTTCCCATTATTCATTAGATCTTGAACGATTGCAAGCTCTAGGGCGCGGAACGCAATTATGTTTATCTTCTCTGTTCTAAATATCCAGCCTAACTTCTTCTTTACATACAAACTACTACTCCCATCTAATTGTACACGGAAACCGTGTTGAAAGAAATCAAAGAGCACCAAAAATGTATCCTACATAGATAACGTAATTTGTGTTTATTTTATAGAACCTATATACTCAACTAAACATTCCTAATTTAATTTATATTTTTTGATAAGATGTGGTGAAAACTTTTGGGTTCTGAGGACAGAAGAAATAAGATATCGGAAGCAATTTCAAAGGTCGCATCTGCAGATATTGGTGCTTTTTGCAATATTTCGGACGCCTCCGAGAGCAAAATTATGATTACTGTGGAAAACTCAGGAGAAGCAGATAAAGTCAATATCGTTGTCCAAGGAGATCTCTCCGATGATACTATCGCTAAAATACAGGAAATTATTGAAAAAGCTGGAGGTGATACCATGATGATGCAAATATTAGTCACCAAGAACGAGGCTGTTGATATCATCGAAAAAATATTCTCAATAGCATTAGGATCAGAGGAATATGACGTTAATATAGAGTTGGCCCTCGAATAAAAATTTTGAGTTATAGTTCCATGTAACCATGGACGATCATCACGCCAGTTAGTAACGCTAGCACAGCAGAAATTGTGAATAATATAAGATACATACTGATAAGTTCTTTCTCCGTCATTTCCCCATGTAGCAATATTAGCCTACTTAGGTCTATTGCGGCATCGGGGTTTAAGTTGGGTTTCAGAACACCATTCTCTACAAAATTAGATTTTAATTGTCTGGATACTGCTGATTTTGGTGCAAATCTGGTGTTAAATACATATATGAACCCATTGAATATGGCTGGTAGAAAACCAATTATCGCAATGAATTCTACACCTATCAGTTCTTTAGCAGATAATATCATTATCGAAGACAACATCACGCCGTATCCGTATGCACCAACATTACCATGGAAAACCCTAGCAGGATATTTATTCCAATACAGAAACCCGAGGGTATAGCCTAGGCCTATTGCTATCAGTATTATGCTCATTGTATGCATACCCATTATAGCTATAATGAATAGAGGGAACAAAACTGCTAATCCCTGGTATAGTAGTGTGCCATTGTAGATATCTATCATATTGCACGCATCTGCCATAACACTATATAGAGCCATGATGAATAGGGGGTACACCAGATACATCCTTGTAAATCCTATAAAGGGTATGTAGGGGCGGGGATTATATAGAAGACCATACCCAGATTCGACTAAATGGGACACAAGTAGTATTGGTAGAGCGGATATCATGACGAATATTGCTTTCTTGAGGCCCAAATCCTTTAAATCATCAACCAATCCTACCAACAGACCTAAAATTATCGAACATACAAAAGCCACGTACTCATAAAGAAATTCATAATACAATAATGGCACACTAAGCAACGGTATCAGGAATAGTATCAATCCTCCCCTATCCGCCACATATACCTCCTGTGATTTATGGACGTCTTTGGCTAGCCAGCCTTTCTTGTGTGCTATTCTTATGTAGACATATAGCAAAAGGTAACTTAGTACAAATGACCACCCGAAGGCAAACAGTAGCTCCTCCACGCGGGCCACCAACACATTAACAACTTCTATGTATAAATTTTTATTTAAAGTTTTATAGGCTATATTTGCCTGTGTATATGTGAGTAGTTATAACATAGCAGAAGGATAATGTGATATTATTGAGAGAAGCTATACTATACAAAAGGTTGGAAGATAAAACGGTTATGTGTACAGCTTGTGCTAGGAGATGTATACTAAAGGGTGGTCAAATAGGGTTCTGTGGGGTTAGGAAAAATATTGATGGGAAATTATACTTGCTTGTATATGGAAAAGCCTATGCCGTGCATATAGATCCCATAGAAAAAAAACCTTTGTATCATTTCTACCCAGGAGCTTCTGTGTTGAGTATAGGCACAACAGGTTGTAATTGGGCATGCGCATATTGTTGCAATTATCATATGTCTCAAAGGCGAAGAGTGGAGGGATACGACATAGAGCCGTCTAAGATGGTAGAAATAGCTCTGGAATATAAAGCTGATGGGGTATCATATACGTATAACGAACCTACGATATTTACCGAGTATGCTCATGACATTGGCAAAATTGCTAGGAGACACAATTTATTCAATACTTATGTGACTAATGGCTATATGACTGAAGAAACTGTTGAGTTATTGGCCGAATTTCTGGACGCTACCACCGTGGATATAAAGGGAAATGCCGATCCCAAATTCTTGAGAAAATATGTCCAAGTACCAAGTCCAGAGCCGATATTTGAGACACTTCTAAGGCTTAAAGACAGAAAAGTTTTCATAGAGATTACCGACCTTGTTGTGACAGAAGTAGGAAGCGATCTTGACCACGCCAGGAGACTAATAAAATGGATCCATGAAAATTTAGGGCCAGAAACACCTCTGCATTTTCTAAGATTTTATCCAAACTACAAGATGTCACACCTCGCTCCAACACCCATAAAAATTTTGGAGAAGCATTACAGATTGGCCAAGGAGATCGGAATGAAATATGTATATCTAGGTAATGTACCGGGCCATGATACAGAAAATACATATTGCCCAGAGTGCGGAAAACTTTTGATTAGGAGATATGGATTTAGCATAAGTGAGTGGAATTTGGAGAAGGGGAGATGTAAATACTGCGGGGCGAAGATAAATATTGTCTATAAAAGCGATGAGGACTGGAAGAAAGCTAGAAGTTTCTGGTTTTTCTATTAGACTTTATCTGCTTTATACTTGCTATATGAATCTTGAGTATTGCGGGTATTGAGTAAAGCAAGAGGCCTGGACTTAACTTTCCGTTATTTCTAGTGTATAAAAAATGATACATCCCCCTTCTGATTGGGTTCTTAAACTTGCCAGATAATTCCATTATGTTTGGCGCGATTTGAGATGCGTATGCGTAGTTAAAAAGCGACCACTTTACTGCTTCATAAACAAACTTGTATGTCTCTCTATGCAGCGGGATTAAGACAACAGAACATACCGCCAATATTAGGTTCATAAGGAAACTCTTTATTACATCGCCAAGACTAGGCGGATCTACATGTAATTGCTTGATTATATCCTTGCCATATAGTAGTTTGTAGGATCTAGATATTGTATACTTTACGGCGTTCTTTGGGGCTAGTATACGGCTCATCAATCTGCTAACCTTGAAGATCCGAAAGAATTTCCAGTTTTTTACGGAGGTTTCATCGGCTATAAAGACAGGCCTAAACATCCCTGTAGCTTGACTGAGTGCATAGAATAGTTTTCCAAAGAAACCTCTTGGTATGAATATTAGTCCATATTTTAGACTTAAAGAACGGATGATTTTTTCCAAGCGTATTGTCGTTCTGTCATATTTATGCACTACAAGCAATATATCAACATCTGATGTTATCGAAACCTCATTTCTTGCAGCCGACCCAAATAGTATTATGCTGACTAGGTTATCCTTGAGCATGACTCTTGAAATTCTAATAACATCAGTAAGATACTGCTCTATGCTAGAGGGACCACTATGTATTAATTTGAATTGTGACGACAGTGGCATCACCAAAATGCTAAACATAATCTCTCGGATCCACAATGTTTATTGGTTTTTGTCCAGTTAAGAATCTTTTAATATTTGATACGGCATGTTTTATCACAAATTGTCTTATTTCCCTAGAAAACCCAGCAATATGGGGCGTCATTATAACATTGCCAAGTTCATGGAACGGAAATCTCTGATAGCATCTTGTCTCCCCGCCTTGAGGATACTCCCACCAGACATCGAGGCATGCTATAAAGCTTGGATTATCCCTTAGGTGGTAATATAAGGCTTCTTGATCTACTACCCCCCCTCTGGATATATTTACGAGTATGGCATTATTTTTCATAATCCTAAGCTTTTCTCTATTGATCAGATTGCGTGTATATTTTGTTAGTGGCAAACTCAATAATATAATGTCGGATTCCCTGAGTACAAAATCAAGATCATCTACTTTTCCAATGAAGTCTACATCAACATCAGTTCTGCCTGATCTATTGATACCATAAACACGCATTCCAAAGCATTTCGCAATTTTAGCGACTTCTCTACCAACATGACCAAGTCCAATTATACCCAGGGTTTTTCCATAAAGGAGATAACCGTAATCTCGTCTCTTCCATAAGCCCTTCTTCATGTTTTCATGGTGATAAATAATTCTTTTGATTGCCGAAAGTATCAATGCAAAGACATGCTCCGCTACAGCGATAGCATTGCCGCCAGCATTAGAACATATTATTACACGGTGGGGTATGAGTTTGAAAGGTAAATAGTCAACACCAGCAGACAAGGTCTGTATCATCCTGAGATTGATAGCGAGCTCAAGTATATCCCTAGTTAGATCAAGTCCGCTCCCTGTGAATATGACATCTATCTTTGCGAGGATATCTTGAAGAATTTTGCCTTTTAATTGATCTATAAAGAATATTTGGGCTAGGTCAGAGAGTTCACTTTTAATAAGCTCTCTATCTCCAGGCTTTGTTTTAAAAGTAACTAGTATCTTAGGGGGATCCAAACTTATCCACTTTTACATCAAGGGTAATTTTTTGAATTTGTCCAGGACTCCATAGTGACGGATAACAACGCGTAGAAGTTTTTTGAAGGCCTCATCTACACCATGACCAAGCAATGCGGATGTTTCAATATAAGGTACCTCAAAACCAACAGACTTTGCGATCTTTTGAGCATACCCCTCTGCAGTTTCTCTGGACACAGTATTTTCAACTTTATCTCTCAGATCAGACTTATTCCCCACGATAACGATTGGGCGCTTAGACAATTCCTTCTTGGATGCATATTTCCAAAATTCATAAATCCAAGCTGGTATTGACTTAAATGTTTCAGGTCTAGAAATGTCAAAAACAACCAGTGCAGCTTTGGCGCCAAAATAGAATAATGGTCTTACCTCATAGTATGCAAACTGTCCAGCCAAATCACATAGGATCCATTTAACCTGTAACGATACTCCATAATCCTCTAGGGCAAGTTCCTGATCATACATATAATAGTCAGCACCAATCGTGCGTTTATATTCATGTGTAAACCCCTTCTTCATAAACCTATTACATAGCGATGTCTTCCCAACCATCCCATCCCCAATAACCACGGCCTTCAGCATGAACTTAAGTTTGCTAGGAGCCGACATTTTCAATAACCATTCAATTGCTTCATTTTTTAGACCCAATAATGACATCAAATTTACTTTAATTAATTGATAAGATAATATAAATCATTTCTCAAGCAATCGGGGATGTGTTTTCCATCATTCACACAGCAGAATTGCCAAAACTTTTTTGCATATTATAGCTTATCCAAAGGTTTGGATCTAGACTCCCTTTTTTAGTATACTAAAAATCTTGTCGCTAGGTTTTTCCATTTGATCAATTATTTGTGCGGAGTCAACTCGATGTGCGTCTGGATCCCTGAGTATTTCTAGTGTTTTTTTAATGACATCATCTGGCTCTACGATGTGGTATACTGGTAGCCCCCTATTTGCTAGGTACTCAGCATAGCTAAGTTTCTTTGGAAAGAAATAAATGGATGGAACGCCGTATAGACCTCCTTCTTCAACTATCGTGCCGCCTCCCGTGATTACGACTGTTGAATAGGCAATAATATTAAATGCGGGTATGTAATGTTTTGGTATGGTTATTTTTTTGCCAAAGATTCTATGAAGAATTATCCTTTGATCTTTATAGCGGGGGAAAACAACAATCTGTGTGGAGGGAAATTTGTGTAGTATATTCCGTATCAATTTGGTTTCGAAGAGAAGCGGGCTTCCTCCACTATACTTAAGATAATAATGGGCATAAGTCTCAGCCGGCCTAATTATGACGATAGGCTTATCAGGATCCAGACCAAGTTTATCTAGGAATTTTTTGTCTGGGGAGAATGTAGATACCCACTCTAGGGGATCCACGCCATCATATTGTATGAGTCTGGACGGTTCGATTATATGTTTTAATAGCTCCTTGGGAAAACACATGGGAGTGATGGCATATGTGGCTAACGCAAAGGTGAGTTTATGGACAATTGTGGCGTGGGGCGTATCTTCCAGCACTATTTGTGGTATTCCCAATCCAAACGCTACCCTCGCCATAGCTGGATTTGCGAAGTGAATAACAAGATCTATTTGACCATGTTTCGATATATATTTTGTAAGTTGAATCGCTCTGTTTAGATCCGCCAATAATTTGCCTCTTAATGTTTTACCACCGTATACCCCAATGGTTTTGTAGGGCACATTAAAGTATTGAAGTAACGCTGTAGTAGATTCATATTTTCTTGCAGTAACAAGGATCGTGTGCCCTTTTTCCTTCAACTTAAAGTAGAATGATGCCGCCATCAAGGAGTCCTTTGGGACGCCAGCATCGATTAGTATTTTCATATTCGACACAAAATATATAGATAATAAACATACTTAATAATTCACTTCAGCCCTTGGAGAGCGTGGGTCTACGAATATACCTTGTGGACTCCATGAGGATAAGGAAATAGTGCTTCCTAAAGGATTTTTATACATTTTCTAGAACCAAATCACAACTTTACATGCCCACATAGAAAAGTCTAGGGATCCTAGTATATGTGGGTTTAGATATAAGCGCTGTTTTCTAAATTTTTATAGGAAAAATCTTTATATGCACCATTTTTTATTCTAGTCTAACCAGATTGGTGTGTTATGGTGACATATTGGTATGAAGAGCAGGACAGAGTACCTCTATTCGCTATGTTGCTGATTGGCTGGGGAGCCACAGAACTTCTTACGACATTAATAGTTTTTACTTGGTATTGGGAATTATTTGTTGTGTACTGGTTGATCATTTTTTGCTTTGCACTGCTTAAAATAATATTTGTCCTTGCTATATCCTTCGTGGTTCTAGGCGTTGGAAAAAACCTTGCTAGACTAAATATTGGCTACCTGTATTGCATCTTCACACTAACATATTGCCTCTTAGGTATCATATTTGTTTTACCTGCACCAGTATATCATTGGGATCTATATGACGCTATAATTTTCTTGTATGAAGTCTTTTGTTTCATCATACCTATTGTTGGCATACTGACCTTCTTTTTGTTCAGGAATCTTAAGGATAGATATATAACTTTTGGTTGCGTATTTATGTTGACCATTATCCTTTCCCCCATCGGCCTGATATTGGCGGGTTCAGCTTTACTTCGCCGTGAATATGGAACCGTGGGGATATTTGGGCCCCCGAGAGTAGCGTGGTGGTGAGTCCTAAGTGTCCATACCATATATTTGAGGAGTATAGCCACAATTTTCGCACTTAAGGTTTTCTCATTATTTCTTTTGTTTTCAGAACCCCTATGTTTTACCAATGTTAATATCGATATTTAAATATTCGATCAAAAATATAATGCGATAAAAATTGATTTTTTGTCTCAGAGTAGATAATAAATAACCTTTATAGCCAATAACCCCCTTGTAATTTGCTTCATCTAATCAATTTTTGAATTATAAATTTAAACTTTTTAATAATTCTTAAAGTATAAATTAAATAATTTTGGTAATGATTATGATGAGTATTGAGGCTATAAAAGTCGCCATTACTGATACGGAGGAACAGCTAAGAGAGAAACTTAGAAGCGAAAAGATTATCCCTCGGGAATTAGAGGTTAAGAACATTTCTACTGATGTTGCTGGTATAATAACTGGCATAAGAAGATGCGGAAAGTCCATTTTGGCTTTCCTTTTTACAAAGAACAAAAATGCTGCATATATTAATTTTGAGGATGAACGATTACAGTTAAAATCGAATCAACTCAATTTGGTTTTGGAGGCCGTATACTCCTTGAAAGGAGATGTAGAATTCATAGTTTTTGACGAGATCCAATGGGTCGAGGGATGGGAAAGATTTGTTTCGAGGATATTACCAACGAAAAAAATAATTATTACTGGTAGTAATGCTAGACTAATGAGTAGAGAACTAGCAACAGTTTTAACTGGCAGACATATTGACTTTGAGCTATTTCCTTTCAGCTTTAGAGAGTATCTTGTATTTAATGATTTTAGACCAAACCTTTATTCAACACGAGATATCGCGAGAGTAAAAAATTTCTTGGAGAAATATCTAGAGATCGGGGGTTTTCCACTAGCCTACAGATTGGGGAGAAGTTTCCTAGCCACAAACTATAGGGACATTTTAGAGAGAGATGTCATGCATAGATACAATATTAAATATAAGAGCATACTAAGGGAACTTGCCCGATACTACGTATCTAACTCGGCGTCAAAAATTTCCTTTAACAAGCTTAAAAACATACTCGGCGTTAAAAGTGTACAGACAATTAGGAATTACTCTTACTACTTATCAAACGCATACCTGATATTTCTCATAGAGAAATATTCACCAAAGCTAAAAAGCCAATATATATCCCCCAAAAAAGTTTACTGTGTAGACAATGGAATAATAAATACAATAGGCTTTAGAATCTCACACAACATTGGTAGGCTCATGGAAAACCTTGTAGCGGTAGAATTAATGAGAAGGAAAAGCTATTGGTTCAATAATTGGGAGATTTATTATTGGGAGGACTATCAACAAAACGAGGTTGATTTTGTCATAAAGGAGGGAGAAAAAGTATTACAGTTGATACAGGTAACCTATGCGAACATGATTGATGAAGTAAACAGAAGGGAAATAAAAGCACTAATTAAGGCTAGCGAACTACTGAAATGTAGCAACCTATTAGTGATCACATGGGGCCTAGAAGGTGAAGTCAGAATCAATAACAAAGCAATAAAATACATGCCACTATGGAAATGGTTATTACAAAAACAACAAGGTCACAAAAAATGAAGTATCAGGCTAATACCTATGAATAAATGAGCGCAATTCTTGCTAGATGGAACCCCAACAAACAGTCTTAGTTAAAATTTGCATAATTTGTTAATTTTTTTGGTGATCTCGTTGACGAAGATAGATCTTTCCTATGGTAAGACAAGCTTCAGGATTAACATACCCGATAAAAACTTCATGATGGTTGCATGGCCTAAAGAAATCCCAGGATCATCAAACCCCATTTTAGATATAGAAAGGGCTCTTAATAATCCCATTAGTTCTGAAAAATTATCAAAACTAGCAAAACCAGGCTATAAGGTAGCAATTGTTGTGGATGACGCGACGAGACCAGCTCCATCACATTTAATGTTGCCACCTATACTTAAGGAACTTCATGATGCGGGTATTAAACGAGAGGACATAACCATAATCTTTGCTACTGGAACACACAGAGACGTTACTAAGAAAGAGGCCATGAAATTGTTGGGTGAGGAAATAGCTACAAAATATCGCTGGGTTAACCATAATTGCGATGCAGATGATTTAGTTTTTAAGGGCACTACAAGATATGGTACACCAGTCTACATAAACAGGATCTATGATGAGGCTGATTTAAAGATCATAACTGGGGACATCACACTTCACTATTATGCAGGTTTTGGTGGCGGGAGAAAATCAATCTTGCCGGGTATTGCTGGAAGAACCTCAATACAGCATAATCATGCAATGCTTTTCCATCCTAATAGCAGAGCTGGTATACATAAGGGTAATCCTGTAAGCGAGGATATGATGGAGGCCGCCAGAATGGCGGGTGTTGATTTTATGCTTAATGTAGTTTTAAACTCCCGTAAGGAAGTAATAAAAGTGTATGCAGGCGACTTTGAAAAAGCATTTTTAGAGGGAATAAAACTCGTTGAAAGAATGTATGTAGTGAAAACCCCAGAGCCTGCTGATGTTACTATCGCCAGCCCGGGTGGATATCCATTCGATATCAACCTTTATCAAGCCCACAAAGCCATTTATTTTGCTGAGCAGGCAACAAGGAAGGGAGGACATTTAATTGTCCTTGCTGAATGCATCGATGGTATCGGCAATAAGATATTTGATGAATGGATGAGGGAGCATGCTAAATACGATGTCTACGAGGCCCTCGAAAAAATCAAGGAAAAGCTTAAAAAGAACTTTAGACTGGGTGCACATAAGGCCTACTACCTGACAAACACTGTTGCTAATTATAGGCTATATCTAAAGTCTAGCCTTGATCCAGAACTTCTCCAAAATATTTACAGAGTTCACCCCATAGATGATGCCCAGAAGGTACTTGATGACATAATCAACGAGCATCTGGACTGTAAAGTACTCGTACTGCCTCTCGGGAACGAAACCCTCCCCGTCCCCGAGAAAGAATAGTATATAAGCCTCCTGCAGGGGGTGTCCCAAGTTGCCAAAATTATTAATACTGGGGCTCGACGCGTTGGAATATGATATTGTCACCAAGTTTAGGTTTAAGGCATTCATGCAGAAAGACTATGGCAAGATCGACCTCGCCCCTTACAAACAGAAATTAATTACACCATGGCTATGGTCAATAATTATTTCGGGGCATGTGGATACTGGAATCACACATTTCGTTGCTTATGAAAGCAGAATATTTAGATTCATTGCCAGTATAGCCACACATCCATTGTTCTATAAAAAAATAGAGAGGTTCATAGAATCTATCCGGAGAAGAAAGGGTGGAGGAAGAGGAACAGCATATATGTTGCATAAGAAAGGAATACGAATCAGGCCTATGGGAAAACAAGATCTAAAGGTCAGTACAATATTTGAGGAAATACCTAATTCCATCGCTATTTCTGTGCCGGGGTATAATCTATGGAGGGAGCAATTTCTCTTGGATCTCTACTATCCCCTTACCAAATGTATCGGTGATAAGAAAATGACGGAAAAGAGATTGAGATTGCAGTGGCTACTCGAAAAAAAGAAAAAAATGATGCTAGAGAAACTATTGGTACAGGACGGATGGAATATCATTATGATACATTTTTATGTTACAGATGTTGTTGGTCATTTGTATTGGAATAAGCCGATAATGTTATTGGAAACATATAAGATTTTTTCAAGATGGGTCACCCAGTGGAGACGACTACTAGAGAAACACCACAGCGATTCTTGGATATTGATTATATCTGACCATGGAATGCGTGGTGGTATACATACGGATCATGCATTTTGGAGTTCTAATTTTGTGCTTAAGAAGAAACCCAAAAAACTGACCGACTACCACTCCCTTATAATCTCCTATTTTAAGGATCCTAAACTTGTGATAAAATCTTCTTGAACACTCACCTTTTAGTAGATATCGTACATATTTTATCCATCAACTCTCTCAGTTTTCCGACTATAGCGCGATACGTTGCTAGATACTTTAGCTTTACCCCCGCCATCCCATTCCCCAACCTCTCAAGAAGATCACGATTTTTATATACATATGATATCTTTGCAATTAGATCACTAACCGTATTATCGGTGTATACGACTCCTCTGTCGAAAATAGCTTTAAATACCGGTTTATCACTCAACAAAAGTGGTTTCTCGGCGAACATCGCTTCCAATGCTACCGCCATTAGGGAGTAGCTAACTTTTGTTAGGCCAGCGATCATGTCTGCACTATAGATAACATCGTAATACTTATCCATGGGCAGATACCCCGTGAAGATTATTGTTTTACCATCAGAAAATTTAAGTAGTTCCCTCCTCCTTTCATATCTACCAGTGATTACCAACCTAATATTCATTCCCTTCTCAGCTAATTTTTTAACAGCAAGGATTATATTTTCGATTGGTTCATCTCTCGCGAAGGATGCGGGAAAGACTATTGTGAATGCGTCTCCCCCACTTTTCCTCTTGCCCTTCATGCGAAATATTGGTGGATCATATGCTACAAGCGCCTTTCTCCTAATACTACTGGGGAGCGAGTCTTTAACCTCCTTGCTATGTATCAAAATAAGATCACAAAACCTTAGGAAAAAGCCAAACGGCTTATTTATCAAGTATCCCCCTAAGGAACTAGGCAACATGAAAAATGAGTGCATATCTGCAACCAGCACAAATCTCTTTATATATTTCAGTATAGAGGCTATGAGAAGTAGGGGGCCGGGGGCTAATTGGACAAAAACTATCTTGTATTTCCCCCTCAGCAGTTTAGCTATGGTATGGTAAAGACATCTAAAATAGGGAGGCCTATCCCTTATAAAAATGACCTTAACACCCAATTCTTTTGCATACCTAAGTGTCCTGCTTGAAAGCCTACTCCACGCTATGAATACTTTGCCGCACACTCCCATACTCCACTCCCCGCAAAGAGCAAAAGGATACTACACATATTCTTCACGGTCATAGATGAATCATTCTTCTTTTCCTTCTTTACTTAACATCTTTCTGAGTTTAATAACAATATCAGTGATCTTTATTTTTGATGGACACCTCACATCACAGTTCTTGCATAAATTGCACAAATAGACTAAATATGACAGAAAACCCTCGATCCCTATTCTTCCCTCGATATAATCCCTAACAAGAACTATGATCCCCCTAGGAGAATAATGATCATATCTCGTTCCCATAAATAAAGGGCATCCAAGTATACATAGATTGCACTGCGTGCATCTTATCACATCATCATATATCGCGCTAACAATATCTTTGCCAGACACGTTGATCACATCGATATATCTCAAATCAAAAATTTAACTCTTCCACATCTATACGGAAATAATTTAGTATGTTTCTTAGTCTCTCCGCTTCCTCTTTTGTCTTAAGTCTACCCCTTATCCTTGGAGCAACTTCCCTCATAACCCTCTTGGCCATGCCATCATGCTTTTTTATCACTACAAGAAACCTAGCTATCTCTTGAATTGTCGATGTTTCCATCAAATCAAAAATGTGTTTCTTTACAACCTCAAATGCATAGTCGCCTATTTCTTCAGAACCACGACTTAGCCAGAACAAGAAGTCACCTATTTCAGATATACTCCTGCATTTCTGCAGGAATATGTCAGATAGAATATCTATAAACAATCTTGCAAGCCTATACTGCCGTAGGGTCGCCATGTACCATATCACTGTCCCAAAATGGTTAAAACCCTCGGTTCTTGCAAGTCTCCTGATAGTATCTTTCATCGCCTCCACAAACCATTGGCCACAGTCCTCATTTAGTAACGAAATATTTATCGCTAGTATTACAATATCATTGAAATGCATCCTATCAATAACTCCGCTAATATCCTCGCCGAATCTATCTAGGAACATTTTCAAACAACGTGGACACGTCTGGGATGTATACAGTAATAATACTCTTAGCTTCTCCATACCTAACTGTTTGATGTGTTTTTGTATTTTGGCATTGAGGTATGATAAAACTCTAGCAAATTTTTCTGAACCTAAATCAACAAGTGCATAAAAAAGCTCCAGGAAATCGTTTGGGTTCTTCAAACGGGAAAATAATTTGCTAAACACATGTATTAGCTTCTTGTCTGTCTTGTCTGCGAGCTCTAGACTAATTAAGCTACTTAGAATACTACGTTGTTTTCTCGCCATACCCCCTCCCAGTATATTGACTGGCCTACATTCTCATTTTATAGTAATATATTTAACAATTGATATATTGGGCAAAGATTATTTTAAGTGATTCACATAAAATTGGGGTGTATTATGGAGGATTTTTTCGTGCATCCTACCGCCATTGTCGAGGAAAACGTAAAAATAGGCAGGGGGACTAGGATATGGCATTTTGTCCATGTGAGGTGCGGCGCAAAAATTGGCGAAAATTGTAACATTGGTAAGGGAGTCTACATTGACAAGGATGTTGAGATCGGCAACAATGTCAAGATACAGAATTTTGTTAGTGTGTATCGTGGGGTCAAAATAGAGGATGACGTCTTTATAGGGCCTCATGCGACGTTTACGAATGATCTCTATCCTCGCTCCTTTAATGATGATTGGGAGCTTATACCTACATTGGTCAAAAGGGGGGCATCTATAGGTGCCAACGCCACTATAGTATGCGGAATCGTTATTGGGGAATATGCAATGATAGGGGCTGGTGCCGTTGTAACCAAAGATGTGCCTCCGTATGGACTCGTCTATGGGAATCCAGCTCGACTTAGGGGGTTTGTTTGTTATTGTGGTAGAAGATTAAGAGAGATCATAGAAGAGACCCCTAGCGATGTTATTTTTAAATGTAAACACTGTGGCAAAACCGTAAGGATCAAACGTGAATACTACGAAATTTTCCTTAAGGAAAACAAAAATGAATAAATCCCTCTTACATCAGGTCTTTGCTTGATTCTTAAAATATAGCAAGCGTTGGATGGAGGATATAATCGAACCTAATGCTATGAGTATACATATCATATTCATAAGGTCGAGACTGGTTATATATAGATCAAACACATATTCGACCCCTAGGACCAATAAAATCATCCCACCGAACAACAGACCAAGCTTTTCTTTTCTTTCAAAAATTCCTACCCCCCTTGCATTAATGTTTAACTCTGCCTCGCCCCTTGCTCTTATGTAGCTCGGTAGATACATCGCCATTATTGTTAGCACTCCTATCCACCCGTATATGTATCCGCCTATAACAAGGCCTAATATCGCTATGCCTTCTACAACACGATCCGCAGTATTGTCAAGCAACGTACCAAATTTGGATACACGTCCAGTGGCCCTCGCAATTGCACCATCCATTATGTCCAAGATTCCAGCAATAACTATAATTATGAAGGCATACAATAGATTCTTATGATAGAAATAATATAGCGATAACAGACTGATAAGTATTGACGAAATAGTCATCATGTTTGGTGTTAGTCCTATCCTAGCTAGGGCTTTGCCGATAGGGACTGTGGATCTCTCATATTTTTCCCTAATGTTACCCAATGTTACTCCACCCTCTCTACCCTCTCTAAAATCCACTCAAAGCGCTTATCCAATTCTTTTTTATTAATCATAAAATCTGGCCCCGTGGACTCCACCATAAACGATGCTGCTGCTGATGCAAATGCTGCTGCTTCTAATATATTCCCATGCCTTACATAATAATACATCAGTGCCCCCGCATAGACATCGCCGCAACCCGTGGGGTCTCTTGCTGATGTCCTATATGCCAATATTCTATAAACCTTATCATCAAACGCCACTATAGAACCCCTTTCTGCCAGTGTTACAATGCCTACCGATGCTCCATATTTTAGTATTCTCTTAGCTATCTTAATTGGATTCATGTCGCCAAAAATAACCTCTGCCTCATGCTCATTGGGTTTAAATACATCCGTGACCTCGATTATTTCTCTTATCCTCGGATTGTTAACCCTTACTATATCATCTCCTCGACATTCCCTTATAAATCCTTGGGGGTCAACAACCAAAAATTTATCCTTCGCATCCCTCGCCAATTTTACTACGGAGTCTATATCCAGCTCGTCCAGAATCGGGCCAAATAATATACTCTCGGACTCACCTAACAGGTCGCTCGGTATTGCTTCCAACTTTATTCTCCCCGCTCGGCCTATAATTCTTAATGTTCTATCGTTCATAGTCGCATCAATATAACGCAAATGGAATCCACCGGATTCATAAGAAGGGAAAACATATGCATTTACTCCGTACTCTCTGAGTTTTTGGAGCATGTATTCCCTAAAGTCCTCCCCAACGCAGCCTACAATAATGGCATTACCACCAAGTTTACCTACAGCGAGAGCGGCATTAACCGAGCATCCAGACAATACTCTACCATCCGTCTTTACATATGGCGTCTCTATTATATCAAACACAGGGTTTCCTAGAGCCATCATGATATATTTTGCCAATCTCGAAACCCTAGACAAATCTGAATGATTTCCTTTATTTCCAAAAATATGACAAATATTTTAGATTACAAATGTGCGAAAAAATTGTTATTGGTGCATATTATGGAACAATTATCCCGAATAAAAGAGTTAATCAAATACTTTAAATCCAATTATCAACAATATGGCGATATTTTTGGTGCTGGACAATTCTTACCCAGCATTAAAGAGTTTGTGCCTAAGACAGAACATAGCAATATATGTCTATTTTTCAGCAGCGATTTAATTCTAAACGCGTGGAGGGAGTCTGTCCTCAGTTATTTCATTGCCCTCAACATTAAGCATCCCTGTGTAGAGAACTATAAAAAAACTCTCAAGAATAATAATTTGATGGAGGAATCGGGGAGAAAGGTAGATAAATTCGCAGGGATAGCGAAACGTCTATTCGAAATAACAAAGAAGATCAACCCAGAAACTGGGATTATCACATACCCAAAGACCCTGGGTATAGAGTTATTCATGTATGGCTACGAGGATCTTTTTTACCTCCTTAACAAGGATATTGTCGATCTAATCAATGATATTTCTCCCTCACACTTGCTAGTATACGATCCCCTTGATATGCTCTCATTGTCGCTACTTGACAAAAAAATGGGGCTTAAAACAACCATCGAGTATGCCATTAAATACATAGCTAAGAACATCTCCAGCGACGTGGAAACTAATGCCGACTCTACATATATCCTACAGGAATCCTGTATTCTTACAAGATGGATGAATATAACCGATACACTTGAGGATCTACAGAAATCACTGGGATTAAATATTATTAGACATCCTTTAGGTAAAGAACTAACAGTCTGCTGTGGGGAATTTATTTGGTTGTTGGATCCCACTGTAGCCCTTAATAATGCTAGGGAAAGATTATCCTCACTGAGTCATGTTGGTGGAAAGAACATCATTGTTTTGTGTCCTCATTCATTGTACCTGTTCACAATAGCCATGAAAATGTATAAAGATACATTAGGAGACATCAACATCATCGAAATTTCCGAAATACTCCACAGAATCATAAACCCGTAGGTGGTCGCCAAATGAGTCATGATATCCTCACAAAATTTAAGAGTCTCCTGTCCCAAATGCCACCAGATATCGCTATTACTCAGCTATCAAGTGAGCTACAGATTGATCCCCAGAAAACAATTGAATACCTACAAAAAATCATTGAATCAACCGTCAAGACAAAACTACTTCATGCAATAACAAGGGAATTAGAAAAAGCAAAACCACCACTCGAAAAAATAAATGTCACGGATCTCACATTCCCTTGTCTCCGCTATGCTTATTACTCTAAAAAATTTTATAGAGAGAGGCGCGGACGCCTACCAGAACTCCTTGCTATGTGGATTGGAATAAAGCTTCATGAAACATCAATTTTCAAACATTCTGAACTAGAGCTGGAATATAAGGGGGTCTATGGTAGGGTGGATGAATATGAAGATGAGATAATATTAGAAATAAAGACTACTAGAAACATACCTCCAAAACCTTACCCACACCACGTAAAACAGGTGAGTTATTACCGCGTATTACTTGAGAGAAATGGATATCCAGCCAAACTTGCGGTCATATTGTATATCAATGTACATACACTTGAGACAAAAGCCTATACAATCCTATTCGAACAACCACTTGAGGAGCTAGAAAGGGAGATGCTTGAAAGAAAACAAAAGTTGGAAAAAGCACTTGCAGAGAATCGTATTCCGCCACCTACGCCAGAGGAGCCTTGGGCGTGCGACTATTGCGTTTATGCCTATTTATGTGGAATCGAGATGGGAAAAACGAGTCCTTGTGACTAGTAGCAAAAATCCACATTCATTGAATATTTAGTAGCTATTTCGAGCACCTTCTTCTTTATCTCCCACCAGTATAGACTACTCCTAACTTTTCTCCAAAAAGCTCTTTTATCCAAACCTAATTGCGCAAGTGCTTGATTTATTGTTATCCAGTTTTTGGCTTTAACATTTAGCTTATCAAATATTATATCCTTGACACCAATATCATGAAGATCAGATACTATGACTTCTATGTCCCTGTCCGATATCAGAGGAATTATTGGACCAACAAAGGCATATACACCACGAATTTTCTTATTTAGGGTCGCTAATGCCGATAATCTCTGGGAATACTTCGATGCCCTAGGCTCAAAAACACTCTTAATTTCATCGTCTACGATCGTTATTGTCAAACCAACATCGACAACTTCAAATCTTTCTAAAACATCTAGGTCCCTGACAACAAGACTACTTTTCGTTAGTATATTTATAGGCCAACCATAGCGTAGCAATATCTCTATACACTGCCTTGTTAGTCTGTATATACACTCTAGTGCTTGATACGGATCAGTAACACTGGACAATAATACTACTCCCTTCTTTTTCAGCCTTATCTCTCTCTTCAGCAGGCTTGGAGCATTTATTTTTGGAAAGACAGTTCTACCCCAGTCCAAGGGATCCAGATTGTTATGTATGAATGTAAATCTAGCATAGCAATAGACACATCCATGCATGCATCCGAGATATGGATTTAGTGCATAATCCACACCATATATCTTGCTTGTATTCAATATGGACTTTGCTTTTATTTCCTGCACTTCTAAATTCTTAGCACTATAATCTCCCATCCCTAAGACGTGTCCTATGTGTATCCCCAATATAACATCAACAAAAAACCGTATAATGTATAGATAAAAAATGGGGAAAAATGTATATGCAAGAAGAGATCTCATGGTGATATTACTTGAATACCTTCATACTAGCATCCTCGTCTCCCCGGAGAATAGCAATATTTCTACGTATGGGAATACCATTTAGAGTAGTCCCCCCAGAGTATGAAGTAGATGTAAAAACAGATGATCCTATAGAGAAAGTAGAACTAAAAGCCCTCGAGAAAAGTAGACTCGTTGCTAGGCAATTCACAGACGGTTTAGTTGTTGGCGCCGACACAGTCGTAGCCATTGATGGAACCATACTTGGAAAACCAAGAAACGAAGATGAGGCACGTAATTATCTCAGAATCCTTAGTGGAAGAGTACATAAAGTCATCACTGGTGTAGCTATTATCGATGCATCAAGCATGAGAGAGATCGTCGATCACTGTGTTACGAGGGTTAAATTTCGAGATTTATCAGACAGTGAGATTAATTACTATGTTAGATCAGGCGAACCATATGATAAGGCTGGTGGTTATGCTATACAAGGTATTGCGTCATTTTTTGTTGATTATATTGAGGGAGATTTTTGGAATGTTGTAGGATTCCCGATACCCCTGTTCTATAGAATTTTGAAGGAGAAATTTGACATAGATCTACTCCATTACATTTGTCCTCGTTTTTCATTGGTGTAGTATTTGACCATGTTGTTTAGAGATCTCTGCGAATTCTGCGAATTGCTAGAGAAGATTAGTGAAAAAACACACAAGGTCTCATTACTCGCCGAAAAATTAAGAAAATTGGATAGAAACGATGTCAGACCATTTACTTTCTTGATTATAGGCAAGATATTTCCTGAGTGGCAACAAAGATCGCTTGAGGTCTCCTGGGCCACAATAGCACAAATAATTATGGACATCTTCAAGGTAAGCAGAAAAGAACTCATTGAAAGAATAAAAGCTACGGGAGATATAGGGTCTGCGATTCAATCAGTAGCCTTAAGAAGGAAAAGAGTAAAACAGTTAACCCTCGTATCTGTCCTGAGAGACATTACAGTAACGGACATATATGATGCACTGGATAGAATCCCAAAAATATGTGGGAGAGACGCCAGATCGCGAAAAATTGCCATTTTATCCTCGCTTATAAATGCTTTATCGCCCATAGAACTCAAATTTTTTACACGGATTATCTTTGGCGATATGCGTCACGGAGTTAATGT
>CAZWPQ010000002.1:97248-116768 GCA_964636085.1 uncultured Nitrososphaerota archaeon | reverse complement strand
TTATAGCTCCATCATAAATCCTGTCCAAGACGTCTAATACAGCCACAGCATTAAACCCACCTAAACCCCCCGTAGTGCCTTCACATATTAGTGTTTCTTCACCATGCTCAAGCTTAATGTACTTTGTAGGCTGGAGAATTAGATGCATTGCGAGAACATCCAGCACTTCATCATTTATAAATTCATTAATTACATTACCTCTGTTTATGATTTCCAATGCTACTTTTGCCATTTCTTTGATTACAGTTTCCTCAGACTTATCACTACCTTGGGTTGCACTCTTAAGTTGTTTTATGAACCCTGAAGAATTCATTAAATAGAAATCAAAAAACTCATAAATTACCTTTTTAACACGCATTAGGACATCATAAATGCTTCGATCCATAGCTAAGAAGCTTCTAATTTTGAACCAAAGCCCATCAACAAAGACCGCGGAGGCCTCCCTGAACATAGCTCGCTCGAGACTTTCCTCGTCTTCAATTCTAGAAAATGTGGATTTTTCAGCGAATATATCGATAGGATTTCTAAAACCATAGCCAAAGAGAATATCATAAGCAAAGCTTTTCCTCTCAGTCGCAAGTGAATAAAGTTCATTTAAGAAGTCAACTGTGTATTTAAGTGGGTCTCCCTCATCTGTTTGCATGACCATAGCTAACTTGAACAGTTTGCCACCCAATCCACCTCTGAATTTCACAGCAAGTTCAAGGAGATTACTGACGACCTCGACAGCATTGCTGAAATCTCTCTTTAATGTATCACTAAAGTCATCAATGATTATAGCAACCCTACCGAATTTTGATATAGACTGGTTTAATAGCTCCGCTACAGAACCACTTCCATCTTTAACATTAAGTTTATTCGAGATGTACTTAGTAAGGTAGTCCTCTAAACTCCCAATTTTTTCTTGTTGGCAGTCGACAGGTATAACTGTAAAGCCTTCTTTTTCAAATTTATTACGAAGATAAACAGCCAGAAACGATTTTCCAGTGCCCTTAGAGCCTAGAATAAGTATAACAGTTCTGTCAGCTATAGATACATCAGTCTCTAATATATCAAATGGCGAATTCAACTTTATTCTAATAAATGGTAATTCTTCCCTCGTGGTATATCCAATTCTAATTGTACGACTAAGGAATGGTGATGGAAGGTCTATTTTGTTTCCTAATTTTGACAAGAGATCTGGTAAGGAACCGCTTGAGCTCATAAAAACATCACCTCCTCCGAATCAGTTATATTAAAATTGAACAAAAATCCATCAACCGGTCTTCGATAAGTATATATATCCAAACCTTTCTCTCTAATAGCTGTGTGAACATCCATGTATCTGCTTCCTAGTAATGCGTGCCAGAAGCCTACTGAGAAACCTAAACTTCGTATGTTAGAGAGGGGTATTTCTCCACGGATTAACCCCTCTACAATCGAACGTATCGAACTCTTAGATTCATTGTTGGCAAGAACAAGATATCTGTCAAAGATACTCTGCGTTCCACTAAGTAGTTTCTTGTCCGAGTATGACTTAATGATCTCCCTTGTTAAATCGTCAATCCTGACATATCCACTTGTTTGCGTTTTGCCCTTAATTTTATAATATGCTATAAGAACATCGGCAGGAGTAAATATATAGCTTAAGAGCATTTTCTTTAGATAACCTTGATCGATTTCATGCTCAGGCAACTGTAGTATTGCTAAAAAGGTAAACTTCATCGCTAGAGATAAAGCAAGGGCTGTTTCCGAGATTGTGAATGAGTTGAGATGCGTATAATCATCAGGCAGATCAAGTGTTGATTTGAATTTGATTGGTTCGAAATCGTCCTCATGTTTGCCTGAAGCGATAGAAACCATGGTGGCAGGCTTTTTAGAAAACAAACAACTTACTATACGGTATATTTCTAAGGGTATTGGATTCTCTTCATAGAGTTCAGACCAAGTCCATCCTCGCCTTCTGCGTAATACTAAACTGATTAAAAACTCTATTGGTATTCGCACTCTATTCTCGTATTGTGATCCTACAATCGTGAAGATAAGCCTAGACACGAATGCTTGGTACACTATTCTTCTAAGCTTGTCTACATTTACTGTGAGTTTGAGTCCACCGATGGATGATGTTATGATTTTCTTGCCTAAGTCTAGGAGATAATTTAGTTCTTTAAAGTACTTGGCAACAAAATTGTATATTATCGAGAAAATTATGTAGAGTGGCTCCGAGTAGGCATAGAAAGTTACAAGGGCTGTTATTGGAACAATGTATTTAAATGACTGCATGTCCAACATGCTTAATGTTCTAACAATAATATTTTGTTTAGACGATGTGACGCTCTTACGTTTACTTTGGATGTAGAGCGGAATAGCCTTCTGAGTAGTGAAGCGAACAAACTCTAAGGGTGCCATTTTAAATAAGTCGATGTACTCACCTATCATTTCGTGTCTAAGCTCTTTTTTTGCTTTTTCTAGTGTGGACACGACAGAATACCAATTAACCACGGCAGACCATACCCTATAAAAGGCCTTCCGAAACCATCTTTTAAGTTCTTTTTCCCTCTTAGGCTTATCCCTTATCGTTGAAGGATACGCCTCTCTAAAAATATTATAAAAAGACTCTATAGTTAGGTTTAAAATTTTGTTGTAAAGGTAACTGCCAAATCCCTCGTCTCCGGTGCTTAGGAATGTATTTGCGATGTCGGCGAGGTTCTGCTCTCCACCATGCTTTATAATCTCAGCAGCTATATGGAATATAACAAAGGGGTTCGAAACGACATAATTATTAATTAACCATCCCTTTGGTTTCTTTTCAACAAACATATAGCACACCTTCATTACAAATGCTTAAATTAATTTGCATTCCATAGAGCCCATTAGGATTACGAATTGAATCACGAATCCAATCTTTCTGATGTAATATTCACATAACATGGCCAGTTGACGCATATACATCATATGCCTAACTAATTATAGAAGAATAATCATGAAATTTTTAAAAATATTTTAATTTATCATACAATTCTATCTTTAATCGTATATTTTTAAAGAACAGGGACACAAGACTTTAATTTAAGTTCTCTGTCTTAGCGTACTTGCATTGGAGATTAAGAGGACAATTTCTGCAATTGGGTCTCGTTGGTAGGCAGATTTTGGATCCCAGATCTATGAGCGTGAGGTTAAACACCCTAGCGTTTCCTTTTGGAATCAGCGAATCAATTAGTTTAAGAAATTCTCTATTCCTTCTAATTTCAATTTTAGGTGGGTCACATCCTAAAAAGAACCTAAATACTATTCGCTCCACATTGGTGTCAACCATCGCCACATCTTCCCCAAAGGCTAAGCATAGTACTGCTCTCGATACATATTGGCCAACACCAGGAATTTTTGTTAAACTTTTGGTATCGCTAGGTACTCTCCCGCCATATCTTTCACATACGAATTCTACAGCTTTAATTACATTAATAACTCTCCACATAAGACCTAGAGATTTCAATAACTTTATTAATCTCTCTTTACCGTAGATCTCGAGAACGGCACATAGGCTCCCATGTTTATTCATTGCTGAAACAATTTTATTATACACTCTTAGCACTTGACTCCTTCGGGTTCTCTGGAGGAGCATCTCTGTAATCATTATCAAAAACGGATCCTTCGCTCGCCTCCATGGCCAATCTTCAATGATATTGCCCGAATTTTTCACAATCAACTCAGAGAAAGTAGATCCATAGATTTTTATCTTATGTCTTAACATATTGATTATGCGACGCGGTTTCTTTTGCTGATTGTTCATATCTGAGGAACCTACATTAAGCCATGCTCTTGGAGAAATTTTAGAATAGCTTCTGCTAAGTACTTTGAGAAGATGGGACTAACGGCATCAGCGACCATTTGATACTTGTGGCTCATTGGAACGGATTTAGGGAAAATATAGCTGAGCTCTTGAAGTTCCTTATCCTTAGTAAAGCTATCACCAAAGCCCATAATCCTCATAGCCTCTCGCACGGAGATAACTCTCACAGAGTTAAAACGCTCCGAACTATGACCATTATGAATCCAGTCCCAAGCAGAAGGATGTAGGATATAAGTCTTCATGATGTTCCCAAAACTTTTAGCAGGTTGATCCCACCTTAGAACATACCACCCGTATTTATTCGTCCTATAAAGATTAATGTATCTGCGTATTGTCTTTAGAATTGGCCACTCGTGGTCAGGGATGCTATTTCGCTCGACATTCTCTAGATCTGAGATAACATCCCGAACAACTCGTCTTCTTTTGACTCTATTTCTAAATTCCTCGAGTATACCGAAGATGATCTCCGCACCGTGTCCGCTTAATTGTACTAAGTTTTCATTAACTAGAACCACAAAAAGTCTTCTTCTACCGCTAGCAGCACCGAAGTCATAATAGGATATCACACGTGCACTGTGGGAGAAGCCAATTTTTTGCATTTTTTCAAGCTCTTTTTGGAGAATTGGATCTCTCCTCAAGGGAGGCACATTTTCCAGTACTACAACTGCTGGTTTCTTGCCCTTTGACCTTAAGTTAATCCACCTAATATATTCAAAAAACTTAGAGATTAGACTATAATCAGGATGGGATCTTCGCCTCAATCTAACATTCACCGCGGACCATGGCTTGCATGGAGGTCCTCCTACAACAATTAGAGGGAGGTATTTTCTTGGGAATTTAGATCTTATGTCCCAAGTATGTGTTTCTCCGATGTTGTTGAATCTATATGAGAGCGTCGCGTAGTGATTTATATCAACACCCTTTATTTTAAATACGCCCAATAGCTTAAATCCATAGGATAGACCCCCCATACCGCAGAATAGATCGACAACCGTGGGTCTATACATCGTTACCCCTCTACAAAGTCTTTTTTCCCAGAGATCTCCTCTTTCATCAGGAAAAGTAGTGACGCTATGCCAAAACCAATTAAGGTGCCAACGCTCAGATATTTCGAAATCTTAGATATTTCAAGTTTATCTGTGTCAGACACAACGGGTTGCTTATAGCGACAATTCCTACAGAACACGTATCCTAGCAGATCCGTGCGTCCAGTATCATATTCAAAAGGCTCGAGTTCGTGTCCACAAATTGGGCATTTCTTAGGGCTAAGAACATCTACCGGTAAATTCGTGAATGTGTTAATGCTCATTAATATTTTCGCTTTAGCAATGTTAATGCAGTCCAATATCGGAGGAGGAATTTTGAGTGTCTTATACTTCTTTGTGCTTTTAACCATGATAACTCCTCTCCATACATACATAATAACAAAAATTGGCTTATAAAAATGGTTGAAAATTAAGAATATACGGAATATTACGCATAAACCACATGCTTCCTGACTTTGGTGCCTAGTCGTTCGATGATGTATTCCTTTAAAAGCTGTGTTTTAATAACATATTTCAAAATAATTTATGATAATTTATCATAATGAATCATATTTCATTATGATTTACATTGCCTGTATCGTATGCTTTCTTAAATAACCAAACGAAACATTTTTAAATGCGAAAGAAATTATATTTTTTATGGTGAGTATAATGAATCTGCTGGTAAGAGCTTTCCTTATCAGCGAGCTCGCAAAGGAAGTTTTAGGACCTAGGAATGGCATTTATGAGACTTTGCCCCCAGGGGATACACCTCTATCTGAGTACATAACTGGTGTTCTAGCTCCAGCAGTGAAGGAGCCTACGGAATCAGCTATTGTGGATGAGAATGTTGAAGGATCTTTACCTTCGAAACTTGCGGAAAGCTTTGAAGAGGATGTGGAGGATGAGGATGTTGATGTCACCATTGCAGCACTCGTTCAGCCTGTGTTGAATCCAAAAAATCTCCCGCGATCAATAGGTCTCTCTTTCGTTGTGGAGAAGGAGAGTGGAGAGCCCAAGATGCAAATTTGTATTACGTGGGCTCGATACCTTAGAGAAAAACACGGGGATGTTTATATATGGAAACGTTATCCGAGAGCATGGTACTCTAAAGACCCTATTACGATAGATCCAGAAAAACAGAGGGTGATATCCTATTGTCTTAATGAGAAAGGTAAGACCACCAAGAAAGATGCTGAGATATGTTTATATATACTATCACGAAGACTAAACGGTAGCAAGATCCATGTGAGCATATTCTTAATCAATAACATGCGTGTAGAACAGGGACCTACTAAAGATATGCATGAATTCATTGAGAAGCATATTTTCCAACCTCAGATACGTGTTAAGTTGACAGATGGTACGCGTCTAGTCTCTCAGCAATACTCTCTTAAAGGTATGAGCACGAGAAGGGAGGAACTGGAGTTTCTCTACCAGAAGAAGGCGGCTAAGGCTCGAGGTCACATGTGCTCAGCAATATGGAGAGACATCGATCCAGAGAAGCCTGTTAAGAATCCTCAGATTGAAAAATTGAGACCAAAAGCACCACCCTTCTATTGGGTTGATGGAGAATTTGTCGAAAAACTTTATGGAAGTGACGTTAGGGAGACATTCGCATGTCCAGATGCAAGGACGGAGTTCACTCCCATTTGCAATGTTGAATTTCCCGAAATCGGTTGGCGCGGGGAATATGGGGATCCGCCCGTTCTGAGCGCTGAAGAACTTGCTGAGCTTTGGGATCCGGAAGAGATTAAACGGGCATTGAGGCCTATTGTTCTAGCATACAAAAAATGGATCAAACATTGGAAACGTAAGATTTCAGCACAGCCTGAGCTAGAGAGAAAAATAGCAGAAAGAATCATAGCAAAGTGCGAGGAGACCCTTCAACGTATACGTTCTGGGATAGAACTTCTAATCAAGGATGAGGATGCACGTTTAGCATTTTGTTTTGCCAACAAAGTTATAGATCTTCAAGCAAAGTGGTCGAAGAGAGGAAAATTTACTTGGCGCCCCTTTCAATTGGCATTCATTCTACTAGTATTGGAGTCCATAGTCAATGAGGACTCTCATTACAGAAACGTGTGTGATTTGTTATGGGTTCCAACCGGTGCTGGAAAAACCGAAGCTTACCTTGCTCTAGCAGCATTTGCTATAGCCTATCGCAGACGGAAAGCCTTAAAAAGAAGTGAAGAGAATCTCGATAAAACAGGGACTGGCGTTGCTGTGATTCTTAGATACACCCTGCGACTTCTTACGATACAGCAGTTTAGAAGAGCCCTTAGGATGATAACTGCATGCGAATATCTTCGAGTCTACGGTCTTGGCAGCGGTGAACCTATTGGATGGCGACCGAAGAAGTGTGGAATAAAGGATGACTTCATATGGGGGACGTCTCGAATTTCAATAGGGCTTTGGGTAGGAGGCCATGTGACGCCGAACAGGCTCCATGATACATGGAGCCAAGACACCAAACAAGTAATCGCTGGGGCGCTTAGTATCTTAGAAGATAAAATAAAGGAGGGAGCGATAGTACAAGGAGAACCTGCCCAAGTCCTGAACTGTCCGGTATGTGGCTCTATATTAAGCATACCAGAAATGGGTCTAGAATCAAACAAAGAACATATAATATACTGGCTTGTGAGAACCGAAGTAGATCTCGATGCCGACCAGCTTCAGGGGTGCATAAACGAATTCTTTGAAAGTAATGGTGTCATTGGTTTGAGAGTGACACACAGAAAAGTTGTTCAAGTGAGAAAAAATTACTATACAGTGATACTTAAGATTACCTCGGGAAACCCGATCAAGTCTGACGATTTAGATAAGCTATGGAATTATTTAAAGGAATTTCTACGGGGGAAGGGAATTCGAGTGGAAATTGTCTGTGCAAGACCATCGCGACCAGGCTACTTTATCCTTAAATTCAAGACACCATACGGTGCTGAGAAGAAGTACAACTTTGAAATATTCTGCCCGAATCCAGAATGCAAACTTAACAAAGGAGTTCTCTGGGTTGAGGGAGCACCACTTTCGCCATTATTCGACCTAAGATTCATCGGTGGGTCAGTTAAAGGTAGAAAGCGAGCTAAAAACCAAACGAGGAATATGATTTTCAGACTGTTCCAGAAAACCAGAATTGAAATTAACAAGCGTGTTGTAGAGAGTCCTGACGGAAACGTCTTCAAGATGGTTCCAGAATTTTGCCGATGTGATGCATTTAACGGCGGTTCGCGACAGTTTGTGTCTACTCGAATACCAATTCCAGCATTGACGGTTGATGAACAGATATATCACAATCCACCTTCATTCCTCATCGCCACAGTAGACAAGATTGCAAGGCTTGCCTTCGAAGCCCGTGCGGCCGCACTTTTTGGGAATGTTGAGTACTATCACGCTCTATATGGGTACTACAGACCTTACTTGATTCCTTACGCATCAAAGCGACTAAGTGGAAAATCAGACAGTGAACACCCAGAGGACTATGGCTTGAATTTATACAAGCCAATTCCACGTTTAGACCCTCCCGACTTGATAATTCAAGATGAATTACATCTCATTGAGGGGCCCCTTGGGAGCCTAGTCGGGATATATGAATCCGCTGTTGAGTTCCTAGCAGCAATAAAAAACCATAGGCCAAAATACATAGCATCGACAGCTACAATAAAGAGAGCACATGAACATGTAAGAAGTCTTTTCATCAGAGATTTGGCTCTGTTCCCGCCTCCAAGCCCAGATATCGACGACAGGTTTTTCATTAAATTCCTCGATAGACACCCATTACACGAGGACAGACCCGGTAGGGTGTACATGGGTATTTTAGCCCCCGGAAAGGGTGGGTTAACTCCAATAGTTAGGATATGGGCAAGAATGCTTCAAGCCACTAGAGATCTTTCTGATATGGGGGTAAATCCTGCAGAAGTTGACAAGTTTTGGACAATCGTTGGCTACTTCAACGCTGTAAGGGAGCTTGCAGGGGCGTTAAGTCTATACCGCCAAGACATACCTGAGAGGCTCCAGAAGATTGCTGGTAAGAGAAGACGACATATTTCTGATGAGACCGTACTTGAATTATCGAGCCGGACAAAATCAACAGATTTACCGTCGATACTGAATATACTAAACCGCAAGTATCCCCACAATGCACCAGACGCATTATTTGCTACGTCAATGTTCGGAACCGGGGTGGATGTAGGGAGGCTTTCCTCCATGGTAGTTCATGGGCAGCCCAAAACGACATCAGCATACATTCAGGCCACTGGACGAGTTGGTAGGATGAGAGGAGGTCTTGTTGTAACACTATACAGATCCTCAAGACCACGTGATTTGAGCCACTATGAGTTCTTCTGTGGGTACCATCGAATGCTTGATAAATCAGTTGAAGAGATAACTGCGGCACCATTCTCGGTCGGAACCCTAGAGCGAGCATTAGGACCTGTTATCGTGTCGATGCTCAGGAATGTAAATTATCGAACACATGGTTTAACTTTAAAGGATCCTATCTATTTGAACGAATATGCACATCTAATCAAGCTACTAGATGATAGCGGCAAAAGGGGAAAATGTTTACGTAGTATTAGAGATTTAATAGTAAATTATATCACTTGGAGAGCTAAGGAACAGCCAGATCCACGAAGACCAAATATTGTTTGGCTTGAAAGATTTATACATTCATTAATTGACCGTTGGAAGTCGCTTGCAAAGAAGCACAATGATAACCTCAGGTATAACGAATATTTCACGACAAATTTCCATGTGGTTCTTGGAGATCTAAAACATAAACATGCTGAGAAGGATATTGTCTTTCAAAATGCACCTCAGTCACTGAGAGATATTGAAGGCACAATAGCGTTTGATTTATATCCTTGGCGAAAGAAGAGAAGGTGATGCGGATGTCTAAATTAAGGCAGAGCATAAGAGAGTCAAAATTCGTAATAACTTATGGTCCGGGTGCTATACTAGAGAGCCCCTACGGTCCTAGAATTATACCGTTACCTGATAGAGGATTTTTCAGGCCCAATAAAAGGAACCCAGAGGACTTTGAGATACGCGAACCTGGAAGGTTTGAGAAAGTTCTTAGAGACATACTTCAAACGAGACTTAGATACGATGTGGGAAGTCGTAAAATTAGGATCTGTAGAATACCCACAAGCGAGGAAACGAGCGGTGCTGGCACACTCCTTCTCTACAAAACCAAACTATTTCCCGGATGGGCTCTGTGTACGGAGCATTGGATATTATACGATTTGAGATACGGCTGTCCAGAGTGTAAAAAGTCTGGTGTTAAGTTCAATAAGAGGCCTGAGGAGGCAATACGATTTGTCTTAGCCTGCCCTAATGGGCATCTAGACGATGTTGACTGGCCTGAGCTTGTTCATCATAAAAATAAAGGATGTCCTAATAGGAGGTATTTCGAGTGGAAGCCAGGTGGTAAATTGAGTCAGATAGAGATTATATGCCCAGAGTGTGGAGCGAAGGTTAACCTTGGTTACGCATACTATAAAATGTCACACAAGTGCACTGGACGATATCCAGAGAGAGAAGACCTTGATGAAGCTCCGTATAGACCGAGGAACTGTAATGCTGAAGCTAGAATTATTCAACGTCAGGCGTCCAATTTAAGAATAACGGAGATAATCTCTCTGTTCACGGTGCCCCCACCTGCTACCGAACTTCACGATTTGCTCTCGATAACTCCAATACGTTATGCATTGCGTGCACACCGTCCAAAGACTGAGAAAGAGTTCAAAGAGATCTTAAATAACCTGCAACAGGTGGAGGACATATCAGAAAGCATCATCGAAAGTATAATGAAATATGAATGGAAAGACATAAAGGCGGCGATAGACGATCTCACGAAACCTATTCCATCAACGCTAAGTGGATTGCTTGAGGATGAGTTCGACGCACTTTTAAGAGCATCTAAGGAAGGCTATCCCCCTTATAATCGTGCACTACAAGCTCCTGTGAAGTTTTATGTTGACTATAGAAGTATAAGAGAAAAAGTTAAGGGGCCAATGGGTCACATGTTCCGCGTTGTCCCAATTTCTAGGCTCCACACAATCATCGTTCAAGTGGGTTATAGGAGGCTAAATCCACATCCTGAGCGCTCACGTCTAGTGCCCGTGTATTTTGAGAGGGACAACGATCTATGGTTCATTGGCACGGAGTTTTATGGTGAGGGCATCTTCATTACACTCGACGAAAATGACGGTATGTTAGATTTATCTGGCAAATCTGCCAAGGCATGGCTTCAAGCCTTAGAGGAACAAAGGAGTCGATTGCCAGAGAAAAGAAAATACTCGAGTTACTTGTTTAGGGATCCCCAATTTCCCATAGAGTTACATCCGGCCTTTGTGTGGTGGCATACGCTTTCACACCTGCTGATACGTGCATTATCAATAGACTCCGGGTATTCTGCTGCATCGATACGAGAGCGAGTATATCTAAAAGTAACTGATGGAGGAGTCTTGGGAGGAATAGTGCTGTACACCGTTCAACCAGGTGCCGACGGAACTTTAGGTGGTTTAATATCGCTGGTCGACAAGTTTGAGGAAATGCTAGCACGAGCCTACGAACTTGCATTAATATGTTCAAACGATCCACTGTGTTACGAGCAAGAATTCAAATACGGTATGTACGTTGGGTCAGCATGTTATGCATGTTTATTCGTTTCTGAGACGTCATGTGAACACAGAAATATGTGGCTTGATAGGCATTTGTTACTGGAGAATCCACCATGAGCTCCGAAATTGAGATCCTTGTCACGGGGTATTTATTCACAGGGAAAGGCTATAGATCCTTTGAATCGGTCCTGTTAAAGTTACTTGAGGACGCGGGATATGAAATAATTATAGCAACATATAGGTTCGGCTCTGGTATAGACCCAATAATTGCGAGACTTAGGAATGCTGCAAAAAATGGAGTGCGTGTTTATATTGTAGTGGATAGTCTTCACGACCAGCCAGATCATGTCCGCACACTGTTGCTTGACGTGTGTAAGAAATATAAAAATGTTAAACTTTTTGATTTCAACAAAATTACTGGCCGGCATCTCCATGCAAAAGTAATAATTATCGACAGGAGAATAGCTATTGTAGGATCTGCAAATATCACTTGGGGAGGATTAGTAGAAAACCATGAAATATGTTTGATGGTCCGAGGTAAGATAGCAGCGCATATAGCTTCCATACTGGATGAAGTCATATCCTATTAATGTGAATAAAAATGACTACATACTTCTATTTTTTTGCTGGATATGGAGCTTACGAGTTTATACTAATAACATTATCAAGCACATCCAACTTAGCAGATATCAATTTCTACACCAGTGCTCTCCCAGTCGCAATTTCTACCCTTTTTAATAAAAATCCCCAAGAATTTCTCAATAATGGTGGTGGTTCATGCTATCTTGGGTGGAGTGCTTAGTCAGTGCAATCATAACTCTATGTGCTATGTTTGCTAGTATTAGGTATAAGAGGTATCAGAAGGCGAAGGTGAGACACTATAGGGAAATCATCGCTGGAGCAAAACGATTTTTATCAATCATCAGTAGGGTTCATTATATTAATGGTGAGATTTTCCTAAGGGATAGTGAATTCCTAAGTATAGAATGGAATATCATTCATATGGATAGTGAATTCTCCAGTAGGGTACGTTTGTTTTTAGAGCATTATAGAGATATAGAGAAAGCCATCAGAAATTTCCTCAACATGGCTTCCAGACATAATACTCATGCACAAAGATTGCTTAGAGATATTAGAAAGAAGATCATAGAGTTGCTCAACGAATATATGGGATCGCGCACTGAACACATAAATATCGATGGTGCATGTTCAGCAATAATTCATGGCTTATACAGCGGTGAGTTTTTTGTGAAAAAACATGCAAGTACCTCATTAACGTCATCTAGTAACACATTAGAGGTGGGTTCATATCCTGTGGCTAAGATAAAAAAGGGTGCTAGTCCCGGGGATATTATAGACGCAATAATATCCGTGGAGAAACAGATACACGCGACGTATAGAGAAGCTATAGACGACATAAATAGGAGTGTAGAAGCTATCATGAATATTCTCAGATGGATCAGGCAAGAGGTCACCGATAAAGTTTTTAAGTACTATAAGAGGACAGGAAAATTGAAGGGTAGATGTAGTGAGTGTCCAAGATTTTGGAGATACGTACTCGGCATTTAACAACAACCATTACAAGGCTACACTTAGAACTACTAGAATTGGAAAAACTAAGGGATGCAACGCTAATTTTAAATAACGTTCTTAAATACTCATAATATTTTTTGGATTTAAGTCTCACTAGTGATCTAGATGGCTGAGGATCTAAGAGAATTTGATGTTGAAGAGATTGTACGTATTGGTTTTAAGCCCCCGAAAGAGATGGAAAAGCTTCTGATGCTTAAGGCCACCCTCATTGGCTACGGGGCTCCAGTTAGATATGATTATTCCACAAAACATGGCGACTATTACAGAACTAAAATTTTCGTCTCAGCTCCGAAGAGCAATACTGATCTTATTGAGTATTTGATAAAAAGCTTTGGAGGTAAAATAGAGGAAAAGGAGATATTGACTACTAAGTGTTATCGTGATGCTATCTGTATGAGTGTGAATTGCGTTAGGTTTCCTATTGGGGTTTCCGATCTTGGACTGCTTGTCGGTGTTGAGTTACCCAGCAAGGTTGTTGTTGCGGGGGATGAGAGACTTTGTCTTGGGTTTATAAGGTATCTCGCTATGCATTATATGATGGATGTTGGGTCTCGGATATCTGTGGAGAAGGATTCTTGAGGGATTTCTAAGGAGGATTACTCTGGGGGAAGGACTACGGCTAAAAGGGATTACTGGAGTTTGTAGTTATAGGAAGAAGCAGATTGGGGGCTTGTAGGTTTTCTAGGGGGTTTATTAGTTCTCAGTCTCATGTTTTTTATAGCTCTTTGCTTTTATTCTTGTCCAGTTTTAACTTAACATTATCCAGTCGAAAAATTTAGCAGGTCGGGGTTTAGGGAGCTACCTGATGTAGAGGATAGTCCAACTGTTTTACCAGTATTCCATTTTTTCGATGATTTCTTTGGATGTTTTGTTCAATGTTTCGATGTCTTCGGGTCTGAGTCTCCATCCCATGGAGCCGATGTTTTCTAGGACGTGTTCTGGTTTTGTGGCTCCGACTACTGGGAAGATATCATCATTGGCTAGGAGCCAATTAAGGGATACTTGTGCGATTGTTTTGCCATATTTTTTAGCAATGTTCCTTACTACGTCTAGTAGTCTGTTTATGTGGACAAAATTTTTCTCGTTTATGCCCCATGGGATAAATCTGCGGGGATCGTCATCACTCTTGATTGTTGGTTTGGAGTATTTTCCGGTGAGGTACCCCATGGCTAGGGGGCTGTATGCCATTATTGGGATTTCTAATTCCCGCATTTTGTGAAGGATTTCTTTCTCGATATCACGTTCTATAAGGTTGTATAGTAATTGATTTGTAACTATTTCGTGTCTGGCATAATGGATTGCTTCCCTAACTAGGCAGGCTGGGAAATTGGATAGACCGATATATCTTATCTTTCCCTCATCGATGAGCTTATCCAGAGCTGATATTGTTTCCCTAACCGGGACATATGGATCGGGCCAGTGTATTAGGCATATATCAACATAGTTTGTTTGTAGCCTATCAAGGCTCATGTCGACAGCCTTTAATACGAGCCTATATCTAAGATGTTCTATGGATACTTTTGTTACGATTATCACGTCCTCTCTATCGCCTCTGCGCTTCAGGGCCTCCCCAATGAACTTCTCTGAGATACCGTCGTTGTATGTTTCTGCTGTATCGATCCAGTTTATCCCGTTGTCTAATGCGGTATTGATTATCTCTAATGCCATATTTTTATTGGGGACTCCCCATGATGCTCCTAGTTGGTGTGTGCCGAGCCCGAGCCTCGAGATTTTTAGATCCTTGACTTTTAAATATCCATGCTCTACCCTCAAATATATCACCATCTGTCATCAAATATAACAATACAAAAAATGGAGATTACTATATTTGCCGAGTTGTTGAGAAAAGTTTTCATCTATCTGTAATGTTCTTTGTCTTTCATGGGGAGAAATTGCTGTGTGAAAAAAGAGGAAGATGTTAAGGTTACCCTTTTCCTTCTTCTTGTTTTGCTAGAGCTTGGGCCTTTCTTTTTCTTAGTATTATTATCGCTATTAGCCCTGCTGCTAATACCCCAACTATTGCTAGGATTAGAGGATAGTTTAGTTTCTTCTCCTCCTCCGTAACTGTAGTTGTTGTTGTCGTCGTTATTTCCGTCACATTTATCTGGACTGTATCCATGGAGTAGAGGCCAACTTTGTCGTAGAAGACTATCGTCACGTTGTATGTTCCAGTATAGTTTGTGCTGAAGTTGTATGTGATTTCTTCACCACTGCTCCAAGTGCTCTCATATATCTCCTCGCCGTTTATGTATAGTTTGTATATGTCGGGTGATCTGTCCTCCGCCTTCCATATTAGTGTCTTTGTTTCGTTTGTCTTTATGGAATATGTATCATTGGGGCTTAGCGTTATTACTGGGGGCTCGGACGGAAAGACTGTTGCATTTACCTCCTCCTTTGCTTGATTGCCCTCAGAATCGTTTGCAACAATCTTAATGATGTAGAATCCTGGACTTGTAATGTGGGGTGTTAGGTCTAGATATAACGTATAGTTCTCAACATATTCACTCCTCATTATCTCTGAGTCATTTAGATATACAACAAATTCGGTGGGTGTTTCATCATTCATCTTTACAAATAAATGCTCTGATAGGCCAAGCTCATACTCTATGTAGGAACCATTGAGACACTCTATCGTAGGGGGATTTGTGTCCACAGTTGTGTTGACCCACAACATTGCTATCTCGGACTTTCCAGTATAGTCCTCTATTATAGTCTTGCCATAACCAACGACCTCGAAAAATGCAATGGTGATTACACCTTCGGCTTGGACATCTATGTATTTGGTTCTTGTATCATAGATACCAGTGATAGTCTCATTATCGAAGAGGACTCCCCGATGGTTTGTAACGACATAGTACTTTGTATATAGATCCGTTATATTGGTATTCCTCACTGATATGGATATATTCTTAATTGATTCTGAGGAGCTAGGTATAATTAAAAAGTCGATTTTTGAGCCCTCAATGTCCAAAAAGGCGTTGTCGTGCACAATTAAAGTGTCTCCATATACCACCGAATCAACCATCGAGCAAGTAGAGTTCTCTATCTCCATGTAGACTATCGTTGTTGTATTCACATCGAACTGAGAATTCATGGTACTAATTCCAGGGATATGGGAGTTGTCTATCAATAGTCTTGAATATAACATTATCATTACTCCATCGATATATGTTACATCCACATGTGATAGGTTGGCCGATGTATTGTAGAAAACTACGAATGGGGAGTCCAGAGTTACATTATGGAGATATCCCTGTTCTATACTGAAGATAGGTATTGCTTGGATGAAGGTCACATAGTCTATATATCCATAGTCCATAGATATTGGGAGCATTAGTTCCTCAAACATCGTTGCATTTACGGTGACGTTATACATGGTGAGGGAATCCATATCGTACATAAATATCACATTCAGATATGTCGAGTTTATTCTTATGGAGCCTCCATAGCCGAGTATTCCAAGGTACATCGAGTTATAAACCTCGAGACTAACAGGCGGCCCAGTTGGGGATTGCTCAACCACGAGTACATTGGCAATACTATTTATATGACAGTCACCAACAATATTGAGGAGCGATGTGCCTGATCCGGATACTATCTTGTTGTTCTCTATAATATTTGTACCCGATGTAAACAGTGTATTGTTTAGCAGTACACCAGTAATGTTTGTGTCTATTATGGTGGCATTCCCGAAAGTATAGTACAAATACTCGACTACACAGCTATTTAGCTCAATAGATCCAAATCCTACTATACCCAACTCACTAATATTTGTCTTTATCGCCGTTACGTTTACTATTGGCAGCATTAATTCACCAAATATTGTCTCTTCCGACATTTCCGTGTGTAGGCCGTGAGTAATATTGGACATATAGAGAAATACTTCGGAATCCCCAATTATGGATATCTCGTCAAAATATGAGTAATTGGCCTTTATTGTACCCCGAGTAAGATCTATCTCGGTAACATTAGTACTGTTAAAGACCAATGTTGAGTTCTCAGCATCCAAGAAGTCTATGCTACTCGACTCTAGATAAATGGAGGAATTATAGGCATACATATCCAACTCTATATTCACGCCACAAACACCATTCCCATATAGCGATGAGTTATACAGATATATGTCGCTTGTACAGAAATACCCATAGTATAAGTACGAAAATATATCATCAAGAGTCACAGTAGCATTGCGGATCTCTAACTTATCTATCGTAAACCTGTCCACGTTATAGTTCGCATAACCAAACACACCATTTAATGTGTCTCCTGAAGAAGAAGAAATATCTATGACTCCCTCCCTTATCTCGAAGGTTCCATTTGCAAGCATGAAGTATTTAATATATAGCTGGGAAACATTTGTATTATTCAGTGATAAATAAGAATCATATAGCTCAATTGATGTGTTCACCTTTCCGTCCGACAGATCCACATACGAGTTATCTTTGATTGTAAAGAATTGTCCATTAGTAAAGTTAAACATTTCGAACGAGGCATAAGAGGCGATCGAACTGAACCTGATCTGTTCCATAGTGACATTTTCAGCCAAAAGCATACTTCTTTTCATATATATAGAGCTATGGGTGACGTATACAGAGTAAATATTTTCCATATAGACAAACGAGCCTTCAACATCTACTGTAATTGAGCCATTTACAGAAATGTTGACTATATCCACTGATGAATAATAGGCCATGACATGCAAGTATCTAAGTGTGCAATTTGCGATATCGACATTACTATTCCATGCATAGACATAGAACCACCAAGCATCCTTTGAGTCGAAATAGGCATTAGTTACATTATATAGATATACATGGTCTGGATCATCCACTCTACTAATGCGTACGTTGTTTGAATTCATTACGAATATGTGAGATGTTAACTCGGATAAATCTATCGTTGTGTCATACGCGACATAGTTATCATAGCACGTATCGTAGATCGTATCGGTTTCATTAATGACCAAATCGCCCTCATAAACTTTTGCGTAATGTAGATAGGAAATATGCGAATTATTTATGTTGATAACCTGGAAAGTATATAAGTATAGATCCCCAATATCCGAATTTATTATGTATCCATAGGATCCAGGTCTTCCCAGCATATTGGGGGTATCATACGTATCAACCGTAAAGCTACTTGAAATTGTACAGTTTTCTACCCAGAAGTAGTCCTCTCCAACGAGATCTATATCCGTCACATTTGAAAAGTACATATAGACAGAGTTTGAGCCGTCTCCAGACAATTCGTCAAACTGGGAATCATATGACATGAACATGGCGATATCGAAAATATAGAATCTCCAGGCATTAGAATAATAGACGTATATCCTTGCATAATCATGCCCAGTTATGGGTGTTGACTCGAGATTAGCACCATAGCACATAATGATGCTTTGGTTAAATGCGTATATATATGTATCGCTAATGTTCCCTCCTAAGTACACAATTGAACTATCATAGGCCTCAATACGTGTGATAGCTCGGATATTCTCTAGATATAAATATGATTGATTATAGGTCTCTATGCCAAACCATGAAATGGAAATATCAATTGTGGTGTTTGAGATATAGAGTGTGGCATTATCATACAGATGTATATATACGGTTGGATTTGTATCATGCCCCAAAAACTTCGAGTTGTTAATGATTAATTTGGCATTGTCCATAACTTCAATAAATGTATAGTCTACATAGAAAACCACGTTATCAAGGACAACTTCCGATTGGCCATATACCTCCACTGAGCCAGTAATTTTAGAATTTCTGACCTCTACATCATTTTCGAATACCATTGCTGGACTCTTGGAGCCTTGGATAAGTCTTTGCAGCTCTGGCCTATTCTTTGGTGAATTTTTAGCACTTGACTTGCTGGTCAGGTCACCCTTAGGAATTCCAACCACAGGGATAGATACAACCAATATCAATACTAATATAGCTCTTTTCAAGATTTTCGGCACCTCTAGTCTATGGATTATAGGCGTTGGCCGCATTAAGAAAATGCGGCCTTCTATACATACATTATTTTTTGCTAAATTATAAATGTTGCTTTTTGATACGTATTCATACAGAAACGATTAATCGAAAATAATAACCCTCGAGTTATCAACAAGGAGTGATTTTCTTTATGAGTACTGATGTCTTGATTATAACTAATAGGAAATTATAAAGATATGTCTTTGCCGTCTATCATAATTCTGCTCTTTTGGATATTAAGTACAGGATTAAGGAGAGCCCCCTCATTGTTGGATCAAAATTGTTTTAAAAAAGCATTTTCTCAACAATTATACATGACTAATACCACCTTAGAAAAAGGAATGGTTGATAGGGTTATGGAAGGAAATTGGATCTACTTAGGGTGGAAGGAAAGGCAGAATGGTCTTCTATGGATAAATAATCTTTAAATATCATCCTAAAAAAATATTTTAAGTCGTGTCGTACTAGGTAATCT
>CAZWPQ010000002.1:90500-97238 GCA_964636085.1 uncultured Nitrososphaerota archaeon | reverse complement strand
AAAATCATTTTTGTTAATTCTTCCTGCATGGATTACTTGCAGGCCAATAATCCTAGCACAGGGTTTGCGATTTTTACTTAAAATTAGGGACACTACTCAGCCAACGTTTCAGAAGATGATATTTACTCTAGCGTTTTTTAATGCAATATAGTTTTGATCTATGTGTATATGTAATTGGCTCCCACTATTTTTTTCTATGTGAGACTCTCGTTAAGGGGCCATAGAGTCAAAGAGATCCTTCATTAATTTTTGTATGGATTTATTGTAAAAGTAGTCCAGTGGAGTATCTAGGTTATCCCACTTGGGCTATTCCATTAGGGATTTCAGATACTTCTCTATGAGTTTCATAGTGACTTTTGATACGAGAGCGCTATCCTCAGGGATGTCTTCTAGGCCATCGGCGATTTGTCTGAGTAGGTTTATTATCATTGGCATATGTATTTTTTGTTTGTATTCGGCAACCACTAGGTAGTCTGAGTTCTCTGAGACATAGGCGACCCATAGTGGCGACTTTATTAGTTTGTGTCCTTGATCATAAAATATTGAGATCATATCGTCGGATGATTTCTCAACTATTTTATCAAAGGTGATTATACTCTCTTTATACTCATAAACAAACCTCAAAAACAAAGCTACAAGGGCCATACCGGAAAGAGAAAGTTCTTCAGGCCAGTCCATAATGGCTTTTCCATTCGTCAAGTCGATGATACTTATTAATCCCCCCTTGCTTAGAATCATAATCCTGGACGCAGGCACGCCCTCGGGCATCTAAACTCACCGAAGGGGCCATATACCTACTTCATTTTCTATAATACGCTTATTTTATTTAAAAAGTTGAATGTTTTCTATAAAAAATGAAAATTATCGCTACGCATGTCTTCTCTTCTTTGACTTTCTCTTTAGGGTCGTTACCAAGATTAGCGAAATTATGATGATGGCTAGGATTATCAATATGCCGTAAAGCTTAGATGATGGTTTTACTACACTTACGATTACTGTATTTGAGACATATAGACCATATTTATCGTGGAATATTATTGTAATGTTAAAGTCTCCTTTTGTTTCTCCCTTAAAGGTATATCTTACATCTACACCAGAGGTCCATGTGCCATTTTTCTCTACCCCATCATTTACCATTATTATATATGTCGCTGGGGAGACATCAATAGCGACCCAAACTAGTTCTATTGACTCGCCCATGTTGATGGTGTAGGTATCATTGGGATAACTTACTATTTCTGGGGGCTCCAATGGATATAGATGTACTCCTGTTGAAACATAGGAATACTGTCCAACACTATCATATGCATACACATCCAAGATATGGTCTCCAAAGCTGGAAACATATTCTGAGAGGTTTATTCGGAGAATATAATTCGCTGTATAGTTTCCACTATCGACAAGCCCTCCGTCGATCAATACTTTGTAGAATGTTGGGGTTTCGTCATTTAGCCTAAAGCATAATATTGGTTTTTCGGGCTCCTCATAGGATATATCGGTACCATTCAGCCTAGTAATATTGGGTGGATTTAGGTCCCTCATAATGTTTATCCAGAGAGCAACTATGCACTTGCTGGAGCTATAGTTTGAAATGTTTGCCCTCGCGTAGTCATGTATATCAAACATACAGCGATTAATAATGCTGGAAATAGTAGTATTTTCGAGATCAATATACCTATCATACTCTCCCCTCATGGTTTCATTATCAAATATAGTCCCCAAGTAACTAGTTACATTATAGTATGGCATGTATACTGTCGTGATATTGGAGTTCTTAACGATGCCCTCCACGTATAATGGTGTATAAGAAATTGTATATGTAGACGTATACACACAGAAAGCATATATAGTAATATTGTCCGCATATATGGACGAGCCGTTATGCAGGACGATGGCGTCGCTAAATATACTATCATAGGTAAATAACAAGCTATCTTCTACACCAACATAGGTAATATTTGAGTCATGTATAGCGAGTGTGGAATCACTCATAAATATCCCCGTTATGTTGCTCCTATACATACTACCAGAGCACCATTGCATATTTATGAGCATATCGGGTATATGCGTATATGTTTGGTTCAACATTATAGATGCGTTCTGGATAAGAACATAATCAGCATCTAAAAGTGTTTCAGAGACGCTTATTGATGATCCACGCATGTATAGAAAATCTCCATACATTGAAACATTAGACATACTTATGCTACTGCAGATGAGGGCTATGCCTACTTTTATATCTGTCCAATTTATAATGGTGTTATAGATCCCCATGTCCTCCATGTCCGCGTACAGCATCACTAATTCGCTATTATTTATTATTGCCGAACCACCATACATTATGAACTCATACAGTGACGAATTCTCAATCGTAATTCTCAATATTCCAGATGTTCTATAGCCCACGATGACAGGGAGCTCATTCGCAATATAGGATGACCCAATCATGTGTAATAGTTCCCTATAACTGCCCGTGGGCACAACATTATTTGATACGATGACATCTCCTTGGGTTATCATGTATCCCCTCACGGCATAACCAGTGATGTTTGTATCGATAAGATATACATTATGGAGCATATAGTAGAGCCCATATAGTTCCGAGTTTTCCAGTCTTATGGATCCATTACCAATCAACACAATCTCGTGTATTTCAGAGTCATTTGCATATATGTATGCCAAGGGAGGATAACTGATATACTCAGCTACTCCATGCTCTGGAGGCAGGCTTGTATATATTCCCTTGGTAACATTTGAGCCATAGATTTCTATGCTCGAATTTAAAACATTTATGGATATGATCCTCGAGGAATATGCCGTCACAAACCCATTCTCTATGTAGATAGAAGAAACTGTCGTATTGTTAATAAATAATCCCCCGCCATACATATTCGCATTGCTAAGCTCTCCATTAGTGATGTTTACTATACTATTATTGGCGAGCAGCCCTGGTGCTGTTAGTGGGGTCGTAAGATTTATGGCGAAGAGGGCAGAGCCTTGATATAGGTAGAAGTATGTGGCGGAATAGGAAAATGGGGCGTATGTGGGGCTTGTAATGTTGAGAGTGGAGTTGTAGAGATAGGCCCTAACTAGGTCATATCTCGATATTATGGTTACGTTTCCAAGATTCTCCACCCCATATCTTATGTTGCCGTGTCCAACTACTGTACCCATTAGATATTCGAAGTATCCATCCCTAACCTCTAGTTTGTCACAGTATAGCTCATCAATAGTCGTGTTGTATAGTGCTACATAGGAATCATGTGTCGAAAGATAGCCATCGATGTATGAGTAGTTTATCATCATGGCGGAATACTGTTTTAGGCGTACATTGGCGTAGCTAAAACTACACCCGTATATGTAGCCACTGCAGTTATATAGATTGATGATTATATTGTCTATACTTACATACTCCATCATGGCATAGATCGAGTATAGGTTGAGTTCTGAGAAGGAAAATATTGGTGAGGAGGTAATATGATTCAGGAAAACATCTTGCTTATTCGCCCTTACCTCGAGTTGCTCCTGAATGTCTAGCCAGACCAGCGAGATGGATGAGTTGTATGAGTATACTTTTAAGTACTGGAGACTTGAGGAGTTATAATAGAAGACTCCAGAATACCACGCATATAGATCCGTCACTACTGAATTTAGAATCGACAATGTGGACACATTATAGATATAGACACTCAGCTGGGTCGATATGTCCTTTATTCTGGCTACTGTAGAGTTTACAATAATATACGTATATTCGTCCAGATCAATAATATTTGCGGTACTACTCTCATTAATGTAATTCTTTTGTTTTGCACCATAATACTCACCACTCTGATTTAGTGTGAAGTTTCCGGAATATACATTGCGATAGTATAGTTGATTGATAGATGTGTTCCTTATTGTCGATATTGTCCCACTATAGAGGTACAAGTCTAGGACATTTGTATTCTCCACAATCCCTCTGGCGCCAGGATACCTCAGAGGCACTTGGCCCTGTGCCCATGTGGCCATTATCATGTTATAGTTACCTCCACTTATATAAAAGTATGACCCGTCATAGAATATTGCTGTATCAACATTACTATCCTCTATGTATGTTGTTGTGTTTCCATACGCATATACATCATCTATTGATGCATTATAGATACTTATGGAGGAATTATCATAGGCATTTATGTCCGATGTATTTGACGAGGATACGCTTAGCCTAGAGCTTGTATATAGACTAATATCGCCGGAGTATATGTCGGAGTCCTCCACAAATATTGATGCATACCCATAGGCCTTATAACCTAGATAATACATATAGCCATGAACATATACAGAACTATTCTCACTAGCGGTAAGTATTCCATTAAGTCTTGAATTAGATACTTCTACGACAGCCTCATCATAGGCATATATAAAAACTGACCCGCCCCCAGCATCTTCGGTGAACTCTAGAGAGAGATGAGAATTGTTGTATATGTAGATATAAAGTATGGCTCCCCAACTACCAAAATCTATTGTGGAGCCATTAATACACAGCGATGCATTATCATATATGGCTATATAGGCCTCATCGTCAACTAATATACTAACATCATTCATAAGAACATTAGAACTCTTTCTGATAACAACCGAACCATCGATATCACAGCGCGATATTCGAACATCATAATCAAAAGTGGTTACCTTCGATGAATACTCCCGAGCCATGCTGGTCTGGTCAACGTCAATCTCGTTATTTTCATCATCAACATTCTCAGTAATATAGGGCCCGTTACACAATATAAATAAGTTAGCACCCAGTATTATTAACAGAAAGAACAAACCCTTCATACAAAAACTAATAGTCACAACCCACACCGACACAAACATGTTAAATGGATAAAACTATTATATATCCTTTATAAAGGAGAAACCCCATAAGCGATTAGATAATTAATTAGTTACAATATAATACTAAACCCATTGTGATCAATCAATATATCGCTAAAAATTTGCTGGCAAAGAGATCCAATACAAGCCCTATTTTAATCGAATAACGCTATCCCTTCATTAAAAAGATCTCAAGAACTATATGGCAAAAATTTAGGCGAGGATAAATCATTTATAATTAATAATTGTTAATTTATAATTAAATGATTGGTGAATTACATGAAACTAACATCAATAACAATCTCGGTGAAGACAAAAAAAATTCTAGAGAAATTAAAAGGCGATGCAAGTTGGGACACATTCCTGAGGAATCTGGCAAGAGAATATGAGCGAATGATCAGAACGAAACTTGCGCGGGAATATCTAAAGAAAAGACCCATGAGTGATGATGAGGCGGAGGCAATATTAAGGTTTGTCGAGGAAGGTAGGAGATCATGGCGTTCGGGTCGGAGCTGATTATAGATACTGATGTCCTAATATTGCTAGTAAAGAACAAACTTCTTGATATTTTCCAATGGAAATTCTATGGTTATCTCACAATAATAACCCTCTATGAGTATGTCCGAGGCCGCGGGTACTTTGGCGCCAAAATCGAATCAGAAAAGAAAACTCTCGAAAAAATGTTCACAATCCTCGGCATAACCAATGATGTGCTAAGAAAAATGTGTGAAATCTACATCGAGTTGAGAAAAAGAGGACAATTAATATCAGACAGAGACCTAATAAACGGCGCAATAGCAATAACCAACAATCTCCCCCTCTCCACAAATAATATCAGACATTATGAGAGGCTAAAAGATTTCGGCCTTAAACTCGCCACATGGAATGAACTAAGAAAATATCTCTGACCAGCAAACTATTCCTGCCCTAGTGCTCCCCTAGTTATCTCCCAGACCAATACAACAGCACAAAACTTAACGACATACTGAAAACTAGCTCAAATTTAAAAAATACTTAGCATACTAAATTTAGTCATACTTAAGTCCCATAGTATTAAAGATAAAGTTGCCATCAAAATTCAAATAAACCTAAGCCCTGTCTAAATTCGTCGCTTTAGCCTGATACTGATAATATATGCCTGCCGTATTAAGACGACAATTACTTATATATTATCGTACAGTATGTGATACCTATATATGAGAGTATTTTAGGGACATTGCTAGACGAATAAAAAACAGAAATTTCCCACAAAAATGCTATCAAAAGCTATGAATTTAACAAGCATATTTTAACTATATCAGTTTTTTGACCCCCTGCGTTTACCCATTTTTCTTACCTTATAGTTCACTGAGAGGCATTTAGTGGCTCCGAATGAGCCCCATAGTTCACAGAATCAGAAAACCAACACCAACACACTTAGAATACTGGGAAATTGACATATAGAAAAAGAAAAAAACAACATTTATCTGCTCTTTCCACCGAAAATTACTGAAATTTTTTCTCTGAACACAAACACCAATACAGAAACAACAGCTAAAACTAATAACAAAGCAACAATAATAACTTCTCCTCCTCCACCGGTAACTCCAGACGTGACAGTAGAAACCTCGGACGAAGAAACAACAGGATAATCATCCGGATCTAAGGGATCAGTACCATATCTCACCTCTTGACCATCGCTAAAGCCGTCGTCATCAGTATCATTATCAAGCGGATTGGTGCCATTCTGATACTCACCAAGATTACTCAGACCATCACCATCACTATCCAGACCAGCATTACTAGCATCTAGAGGATCAAAACCATAATCAACCTCCCAACCATCAGGCATACCATCACCATCACTATCACTGTCTGCTGGATCAGTACCATAAACAACAA
>CAZWPQ010000002.1:0-90400 GCA_964636085.1 uncultured Nitrososphaerota archaeon | reverse complement strand
CTTCCTCATAGTCACTAAGACCATCATTGTCAGTGTCATTGTCAAGAGGATCAGTACCATACATGTTCACCTCCTGGCCATCACTGAGGCCATCACCATCACTATCACTGTCTGCTGGATCAGTACCATAAACAACAACTTCCTCATAGTCACTAAGACCATCATTGTCAGTGTCATTGTCAAGAGGATCAGTGCCATTCTGATACTCACCAAGATTACTTAGACCATCACTATCACTATCTAAACTGGCATCGGAGGCGTCCAGAGGGTTCAAACCATAATCAACCTCCCAACCATCAGGCATACCATCATCATCAGTATCGTTGTCAAGAGGATCTGTACCATATGTGTTCACTTCTTGGCCGTCGTTGAGGCCGTCATCGTCAGTATCACTATCAAGGGGATCGGTGTTATATACTATTTCTTGTATATCGTTTAATCCGTCGTTATCGCTGTCTATTATTTGGTAGTTGTTTGTTGTGTTTATTAGTGGTTTTGTGTCATCAGTATAGTTTGTTTCTCCTATTCCGTCTCCGTTTGTGTCGCTTCCGTTGTAGTCGCTCCAGTAGTTTCCTAGTTGGTTTGTGTATGTTGTTCCGTTGTATTTGTATGTTATGTTTTGTGGTGATATCCATGTTGCTCCTTCCCATCCATATACTTGGTTACTGTTTATGAAGTTATTGAAGAATATTTTGTTGTTTGACGAGGAATATATATAAATTCCGCCAAAATTGTTGTTTATTATTTCGTTTTCTATTATTGTGGTGTTAGACGCAGAACTCAGCTCTATTCCATAAAAATAGTTGTTTCGTATTGTGTTGTTTTCTATTATGTTGCGTGAGGACGAATCCACATAGATCCCGTAACCGTGGTTGTTTTCTATAATGTTGTTCATTATTGTGTTGTCTGATGAAGAATACATATATATTGCATCGCCCCAGTTTCCGCTTATTGTTGTGTTTTCTATTCTGTTGTTTGGTGAGAAATATAGATATATTCCGCGACTGTCGCTGTTTTCTATAGTACTATTTGCTATTATCGTATTGTCCGAGTATTCTATGTATATCCCATAATAGTTGTTTTTTATTGTTGTGTTTCTAATTATTGCGTTATCCGTGTTTATCCATAGACCCGATTTGTCGGAGACTGAAGTGTATCCCGCATAGCTTATTTCACTGTTTTCTATTCTTAGTTTTGCCCCGTTGAATACTCTGATGTAGTAGTTGTTTGTTGTGTTGTATGCCGTTATTTTGCTGTTCAGCATTGTTAGGTTTCCGTATACATCGATCCAGTATTCGCCGTCGCTACTTAGGTTCATGTAGAGCTCGCTGTTTTTTAGTATCAACGCTCCAGTGGATTCTATGTTTATTGTTCCATTGATTGTCAGGTTTTCATGATCAACAATTGTTGTTTGATTAATGATCCATGTACCGTTTTTTGGCGGCTGGTTTCCCGCAATGCTCTTGATATATGCCCTAGCGTGGCTAGGTCTCGCTATATGAAGATCTATCCGATAACTCTTCGTAAATTGCTTGTTTATATGTGGCTGTATAGAGGATGCTGATACATTAGTGCTGTCTTCTGTTATTAGCATATTGAGATTTATTTTTTCGGCAATACCCAATACAGATGCGAATAGGATCACACATATTAGTATTCCCCTCACATTTGGCATTTTTTTCGCCAACGTAGTTCGCATCCATGTAAAGAACCTAGGAAAAGAACATGTTTCAGGCCTCAAGCTATTTTTGTGCTACAAGGCCAAACTCTTCGATGTTCGTAACATGTTCTTTTCCTCGTAGTTCTATACATGGATGGCAGAAAATATAATTTCTATAAATATTTAAAAAGGATGGTATAACGGTTATTTGTGCTTTTTTTTGGGCAAGTTAGGCTAGCTGACAAATGTCCAGACTGCGATATTTTCTATGGATTATTGAAAAAAGAATTTTTCCATTTGAGTTTACGTGTAGGTGTTACATATGGGACAAGTATAAAACCATCAGCATTATTCGTTATGTCGCATATGGCTATGTGTCTATGAATGGTTGTGTCAAAAGGCAATATGGGTGTCTCATGACTTTTCATGTTTCGTCTTGTAGGGCACCAACATTGTTGTGTTTGAGTTTTCAGTCCACATGCATGTTTTCCTTCCCCATTGCTTGGTATGGAAATTTGTTTGCTTTATATTTCTTTATATTTTCCTTGTATTTGGAAATGTATATTGGCACGTATATAGGTTGAGTGTGTATACTTGATGCGTGAGGAGGAGGCTACTAGACTTTTGAGAGGGGCCATCAGGACTTATAGGAGGCTAAAAAGAATATTGGATAAGTATGGAGTATCAAATACTGGTGAGCTTTTGGACGAGATAAAGAGCGGAAAATTTATTGAACACCCGACATATGAGGATTATTTGGAGGCAAGATCATACGAGTTGGAGTTGAAGAAAATTCTAACAAAGCTGAACAGCGCGATTGGTGAAATGCAGGGGCTCTCTCCAGTGCTTAAGACCTTAAAGAGAATAAACGCTATGTTGAACGGAAATATGGTCACATTCTTCTAAAATCTCCAAAGATTATAGGACGATGGTTAAGAATATTCTCCTGGGATAACTCCTTCATGGATATAAGATATCTGAGGCGTAGAGAATATTAGCTCCATTGGTAAAAGGGAAGGATTATCATTAGAATTGATACAGCCCCACACAATCCCTATATATCTACGTTTCCCCGCCATATGCCCTATTTGTCGAAGAAGAACATCATTGAGGACAATGTAACAATATTAATGGGAAACCTAGTGAATAATGTTGACAGATTTATCGACTTTCTTATCAGGAATAAATTTATAACATAATTCTTTGGATCCGTCACATATTAAATTTATTTTTTTAGCTTTATAGTTGATGTCTAATAGGGGACTTTGAAGTATGGGACTCAGAATTCCCCGTTTTGCTGTCAAAACGATAAAATCTACCGTAGGCTGGGTTTTACTATTCGGGCGACGTAAAACTGGTAAGTCTTTCATGGTACGGAATATGTGTCAATATGATTCGTATTACTTTGTAACGCGTACCCGGGCAATCTTCCATATATTTGATGAACAGTTTGAAGAGTTGGATTATAGAGTCTTCCTAGAGAGAGTTAGAAGAGGGCTCCTTGAGGAAGGAATTATCGTTATTGACGAATTTCATAGGCTCCCAAGCACATTCCTTGACTTTCTTCACGCGTATAAACCAAGAAGTACAGCAAAATTGATACTCATAATGTCGAGCCTAAGATATGTCTCAAACATACTCGGCCCCAAATCTCCTCTTCTAGGAATCGTTACGCCAATAGAGGTAGGATTATTCGATCCACGAGAACTTACGGTAGTGCTTTATGGAAAGTGGAGCCCCACGCAAACATTGCTCATATCAACACTTGCTCAGGATCCTGTTGTGTTTGAGGATCTCCAACTTGGAGACTCTCCCAAGGTATTCTTAGGTAAGATATTGGGCAAAATACGTATGGTTGTGCCCGCATTAATAGGAGAAATATTTGCGGAAGAGGATTTTGAATTGACTGAGAGATATGAGGCAATACTAAAGGCTCTTGCCAGTGGTAATCATTCCCCTGGACAGGTGGCTAGCTTTATATCTGGGTTTTTCCAGGAGTCTCTCAAGTCACAGGATGTAAAAAAGTATATTAATAACTTAGTGAGAATGGGTATTGCGGATAGATTCAAGATATTCCAGAAGAAGAGGTATTATTACCAGATAGCATCACCAATAATCGACCTATACTACTACCTTGATGCGAGGACAGGATTCTCTGAGATGAAAGTACCCGAGAAAATACTTTATACAGAGGCCCAAGCAAAATTGCCATTATACTTTGAGAATTATATACTTAAAGCATTGGCAATAGTATTTAATGGAAATCCAGAAAAAGCCCCACATTTAGGAATCGATGGAGTCATAACAACCAAGAATGAAGCTCTAGCTATTGTTGAAATAAAACTAGGTACTATACACACAGCGGAAATAAAGAAGTTCTTAAAGAGGACAGCAAACATTAATGCCCCAAAAATCATAGTTGCTAGGAACAAAATAGAGCACAAGAAAGTGAAAGTAATAACACATGAGCAACTCTTAGATGAGCTGTATAAGAAGGGAAGAGTATTATTGGAAAGAGAACAATAAACACTGATGGACACCGAAGCTCCGAAGAGACCATTTCTCCAACCATTCTATCTGGTATTCTCCCCTCGTTTTTGTCTATTATTTCTTAATAACTAAAAAATTTTTTATTCTGTTGGGACGGATCTGACTCTAGTAGTTTTCTCTGATATGACAATTATTTTTTCGTGAAGATCAACTCCCTTGAGCACTTTTTCTAGGAGGTCTATTCTCATCCGCGGATTTGTTGTCTTTGTTCTAAAGAGGATAAGTCCTGGGGGTATCAGTCTATACTTGAATATTATTTCTCCAAAATCCTTATCCTCGGTTATGATTATTCTATCGTCATCTATAGCCTTCTGCACAACCTCTATGTCTTCTGCACCTCTTTTCCAATCCCCACCAAACATGGAATCGTACTTCATTCCTAGCAGACGATGAAAACGCCTGCCCACGCACTCATCACAAGGAAACGATATATCTCCAACCCCAATTATCTACCCTTATCCATGATGAACCAATATCCTATGTTTCTCAAGAACTTTAACCGCATAGATAAGTGCGGCTTTTATATCCTCTATGGATAGATATGGATAATCCTCTAGGATTTCCTCGATGCTCAACCCCTCCGCAAGCCTCCTAAGTATGGCCTCGACAGTAACTCTAGTTCCCCTAATTACGGGCTTACCACCCATAACCCTAGGATTGACCTCTATCCTATCTAGCAGATCCTCCATAACCATCCCTAACAACAGAATTTATAATCCTAACAAATCAATAGAATAATATGTTAAACAAAATATAAAGCAAACAAATATTCATTCTAAGCTATGAGCAGAGAAGGATTCATGTAGACTAAAAATCTAAACAGCCAATGTTGATGCCCCTGTATCATAAAACATGCGAGATCATGGGACATCCCTATCCTCTTTTGACATCAACATTGCTTTTGTGTAGTAGGTCTTTAGCCAGAATTGGAAATCATGCCTCAGCCTTCCTCACCAAGACCCTATGCCTATAGAGAAACACCACAAGAACAACAATAGCAACAATAGATATCACCAGTACCCACCAATACCTCCTAATGAACGAAACAGGATAGTCATTAGGGTCGAGCGGATCAGTACCATAGGAGATCTCATAACCATCATCATAGCCGTCGCCATCTGTATCTGGGTTCGTTGGATCGGTACCATAGTTGTACTCCTCTAGATTCGTTAGACCGTCATCATCCGGGTCTTCATTCGCGTCAGATGGATTGGTGGCATTCATACCATACATAACTTCCCAGCCATCTGGCATCCCATCAGCATCAGTATCATTGCTTCTTAGGCATGTGCCAAGCTGTACTTCTTGGAGGTCATTTAGTCCATCTGAATCAGTATCATTGTTCCATGGGTCGCCACCATATTCGTACTCGTCAGTGTTGTCTAGTCCATCGTTATCATTGTCTAGTGTCGCATCTTGTGGGTCTAATGGGTTGAGATTATTCATGTGCTCCCACCCATCAGGCAGTGTATCCGCATCTGTATCTGGATTAGATGGGTTAAGCCGGCATTCCCTTTCATAGGGATCAGATAGCATATCAGAATCTATATCAAATTCTAACAGGCATAACGACATGGGTTTATGTGGCCAGTATATGTCTAAAGTATTTTGTTCTGGTATTCTCACGCATAGGAGTCCATTAGCATAGTATTTTGCTATCACTGAATTCTTCAATACTAATATTTCACCGAATAATGATAACTCCTCTTCAAATACTCTCACTTCTCTCTCCCCGTAATCTATTATTGCTATAAATGCTGCATAGGGATCATAATTGGGTGGAGCTCCAATGCCTTCACCCGTGACGATATCGATGAATGTATTGGCATTCCCTCCAGTCACGACTATTTCTAGGCAGTGGTCACCATCAATGTCGGCAAGAATAATACTCCTTAGACAAACATAGTTTAGATGGATAGAGAATTCTTCTAACCTCAATTTGCTTAGGTCTAGTGCTTCTATTTCCTTGTCCAATACTCCTCTTGTCGATGTAAAGATTAGTTCTGGACTACCATCGGCATCTATATCACCAAGCGCATATGGTTCCTCTATGGTTAGCTCCAATTCTATAATCTCTTCCTGGTTCCTAATAATAAGCACTCTATTTCTTAATATTATGAGGATGTCTATTGGTGGGATATTATCGGTGTTACATAGGAGCATCGTTGCATTGGTCGTATCGTAATTTAGTGGGATAAAGCTTTGGGATTGATTTCCCAAGTTGATTATTCTTACACCGCTGGGTTCTAGAATAATAATTTCGCTGGTTTCTGGTGAGTATCCAATATCCAAAGGAGTCATTGTTATTGTCAGATTTTTTATGTATTCCCCAGAGGATATATTTACTATTCGTATTTCTTCCCGCATTATTATTGCCACCCGCGAGCTGTTGATTAGGGGAATTACGTCGAGTATTTCTCTCTTCATATTGATGCTCCAAAGAATAGTGAAGTTAGTCAAACTTATCGCCGCAACACTATCATCATCGGAGACTATCAGGATTGTGTCATTAATTTCGCTAGTTGTGAATGCCGAAACCATATCTCCATCGCATACCGCTATAGAGTCTAATATTTTGCTGGTTGAAGTATCGATAATTGTAGCGTTAATCATCCCCAGTCTATGCAAAACAACAAATCTTGAGCCATTCACATTGAATGGATGCCAGACTATACTACCATTTACTGATGTGCTCCATACAACCTCAAGCGACTCTCCAGATCTAACGCCATTCGGAATTAAGAGTTTCCCAGGGCAAATCATGAGTACTACGATTATTAATATGAACATGGCTGAATGCCTCATCATCCTCACCATACACATGACACCCATAAGTATGCAGAGTTTAGGTTTATGGGTATTCTTTCATGAGGACACTCTAGCGGAAAAATATTTAACCCACACAATATTCTGCTACAAACAAACATATTCCTAATCAAATCTACTCCCCTACAAAATCGAGGAAAAAACTATCATCCTTTTCTCACCAAAAATCTATGCCTATAGAGAAATATTACGAGAACAACAATAGAAGCAATAGATATCACCAGTACCCACCAATACCTCCTAGTAAACGAGACAGGATAATCATTCGGATCAAGCGGATCAGCACCATGGGAGATCTCATAACCATCACTATAGCCATCACCATCCGTGTCGTTGAGCCTTAGGTCTGTGCCTATTTGTGCCTCGTCATAATCGCTGAGTCCATCATCATCGGTGTCGCTATCCCATGGGTCGCCACCATACTTGTACTCGGCAATATTGTTGAGCCCATCATTATCATAGTCTAACGGAGCGTCCGTTGGGTCTAGTGGATCTAAATTGTTCATATATTCCCAGCCATCCGGTAGGATATCGTAATCCGTATCTGGATAATCTGGTCTTGTTCCAATATTATGTTCAAACGAACTGGATAGCTGATCGTAATCTGAATCATAATACACTATATTTCGTGATGGAGGGATACCCTGCCAATATACGTTGCACATGCTATTTTCTTTTAGTTTGATACATCTTATAACATTAAGCGCCATACCTATATATACGATCGTGCTTGTATTCTCAAAAAATATTACTCGTTTTATCCCCCCAGAATTGATATCCCAAGTGGATAAGGTGTCTCCATTGATGTCAACAACAATCATTGCTCCATAAAGTGGATACGGGTTTATTGTCCCTTCCTCCTGCATTGAATCTATCCACATTCCATGGTTCCCTCCACCCAGTATTATTTCTAATCTTTTGTCACAGTTAACATCCGCCACTACTAATATGTCTAAAAAGGCAAAGGATAGGCTTATGGGAATTTTTCTTGTTTTTAATCTTGCTAAGTCGTATATGTATATGTTTCCCGCACAGTAGAATATTAAATCAGTGTATCCGTCCGCATCCATATCCGCAAGCGCTGGTTTTTCGCATGATTCAAAATATTCGATTTTTTCAATGTTTCCGCCATCAGTTATCATTATCGTTGATTCTTCGCTTCTCTTTCCAATTACTATAAGATCGGGTCTCCCATCATTGTTGTAATCACATACAATTATCGTTCCCTTGTCTATGCTTGGAATTTGTATTTTTGTGGATATATCGTTTTGAAACGATAATATCGTTATATCTTTCCTTGTCAGTATTGCTATATGTGTGTCATTTATCTGGGCCATTGATAGTCCCATTGAATCTATCTTAAGTTGTTTCACTTCCACAATACTCTTAAGCTCATAAACACATATTGTGTCATTTGTTAATACTGCAATAGCCCTTCCATATGATGAGTTACTAAGACATATAACATCGTTTATAGTTTTTTTGATCATAATATAGTCTATCCTCATCTCGCATATATCTATTATTGCTATTTTCATAAAGCCAACAACCACAACCAATTCATCCCCTACCCCAAACATCTTTATCGGACTACTAATGTTTAATGTTACATTCAGAGTAATGTTGCCCTCCATGCCTAGCACAAGTAGTCTTATATTTGAATCCAGATCTTCATATATCACAACTAGATAATTTCCAATACTAATGAGGTCCTGTGGAACACCATAGGGGACTATTGTCCAAATCTCGGTGCTTTGTATTTCCAGATAATCCTTGCTTTTATTGGCGAAATGGGGGTTATGGTATCCAGAAAAAAGAAAAATCAGAAAAATTATGAAAACAGCTTTTACTATAGGATCCACATATACCACCAGACCATCGTATATGGACCAAGCAGAGGCCTATAGGAGGATATGCTCTCGTGAAATCCCGTGTAAACATATCCTCTAAGGACAAAATATAAACCAGAGAAATCCCATATGAATACTCCTGGCATGTTCATGGCATATATGATTGATGCCCAGGATGATGCATCAGATAGATTTGGTTTAAAGGCATGTATGCAGTATTCCCCCTCCTCCCGCAATGAAAATATTGTTGATCGAGGAGTAACACCAATACCGGACCAGTAAAAGTATTGAGCCGTTATATTCGTGACAATGTCAATTAGACCAGAATCTTCTAGTATTCTTGTTAGGTTCTTATAATCGCAATACGTGCTGAGCTCCTGCTGTGTTTCGGCATCTATCATCCACGCTTGGCCAATACCCATAACCGTTAAAAGACCTGCATTAGTAAAATCTTCTTGCAAGTCCCAATCCGAGTAATCACCCCATATGGGATTTCCATCTTCGTCATAATTTCCAGTAAAATATTTATACTCATCATACTGCCAAAATACATAGTGTGCTAACTCATGTCCGAGAACTCCCGCAAAATACATTACATCATCCTTAACAGCATCATAATTTATGGATACAATAGCGTCAAAGAGAAGAACACATAGATTACCATTGGAGATATACCATGGTAACTTTAAACTTGTGAATCTTCCATACTTCTTAACGAACCAGTACCCACCAACAAATGATGCTCCAGCGTAACCCTCCACTTTTTCATAAATCCTAACATGGCTCTGGTTCCAGTTCTGCTTATTGTCATAGATCTCGACCTTGCTTATGAATGCGTGTCCATCAGTATAGTCGAAAATGTATTTGGACGCTATCATAAGAGCCTCCTTAATGCACCTGAGCTCCTCATTAGTAGCATCCCACTCAAGGGAAACCCTAAGTTGAATCCCAAGAACATCATGAGGATTCGCTGGGTTCTTCCCAATCATGAGCTCCTGAATGTTGAATGCCCCATCGCCATCAGAATCTTCCCAAGCATCACTGATACCGTTCTTGTCTGTGTCTATCCTCCCTGGGCCTGTTTTTGTGTAGTGAGTCCTTAGCCAGAATTGGAGATTATGACTCAACCTTTCTCACCGAAACTCTATGCCTATGGAGGAATACCACAAGAACAACAATAGAAGCAATAGATATCACCAGTACCCACCAATATCTCCTAATGAACGGAACAGGATAGTCGTTTGGGTCGAGCGGATCAGTACCATGAGAGACCTCATAACCATCACTATAACCATCTCCATCAGTATCGGGATCCGTTGGGTCCGTGCCATAGATGTACTCCATTTTGTTGTCTAGTCCGTCTCCGTCATTGTCCTGTGTTGCGTCTGTTGGGTCTAGTGGGTCTAAGTTATTCACATATTCCCAGCCGTCTGGCATTCCGTCGCTATCTGTGTCTGAGTTATGTGGATCCGTTCCTATGTTTTTTTCTTCATTATCGCTAAGCCCATCTAAGTCACTGTCATTTTCTAGTCTTATCAAATGAAGCTCTATTTTGTTGCCATAATCGTTTGTTCCAGCTATGTAGTATGCATTATTGTATGTTGTTGCCGCAGTGATATCTGATAATTTTCCATTCCATGTTGCATTTATTATCGTCGTGCCATCTGGTGCTAATTTTATTAGGTTTAATGTTTGTGTATTTTCATTTTCTTTTGCTAGGAATATGTATAATGTGTCGTTTATCCATTCTGCATTTATGAGTTTATTCCTGATTGTCAGACCCCAAATTTCTGATAATCTGTTATCCAGTGCTATTATTGTAGTCACATTGTCCATGCATAATGCAACATATGTCTTGTCCCCGAGGCATATAGTTGCTTTTTCTACCCAAGGATTATCTCTAAGGATAATCTCGTTCAATAAAATATCGCCATTACTACAATCTAGAACCATCATAAATATGTCCCCACTATCCTTGGAGTACGACTCATAAAGGACGTATGTAACTTCCCCATTCGATGCTATGGCAAGAGGTCTATCAGGGTACTCTGTATCAATAACATTCCACCATGTCACAGTGAGATTCTCATCAAACTTCATCACCCTCACACTCATATCATTTCCTGATGCATCTATTCTCCCATACGCCACGTATACGCCCTCCACCGCGGTCATTACATAATATCTGAAGTTATCCTCTATCATTGTCCTATTATTTTCCCCAAGCGTTGAGTTTAGCTTTATTATATAGAGGTTATCTGCATCAGCGGCCATTACGAATATATTTTTGTCATAATGTGATGCATCTATGTGTCGACCAGGAGCAAATATTAGCCCGGAGGACCACCTGTTTATAAGGTAACCGCTTACATTATATCTGTCAATTGCGGCTGCAGTTGAACAGTCATTTCCCTCTCCAATGAGAACATGGATATGGTTAAATACATCAAATATCTTCAATGCAGCACCAAGGAAAAAGTATAGTGGATTTTCTGGATTATACCCATATGTCCTTATAAGGACATCCCAGACCGTGACAAGTTGTATCTCCTGTACAGTATTTCCTTCCCTAATAACATCTAAACAAGTAGCTTTCTCATAGCAAGTGACGCGATAATATACCATATAGAGTGTTGTGAAGAGAATTATGGTGAGCAGAAATAGTTTTTTCATAATGATCACCATATTATTGTTATAAATATGTAGGGTGTGACATCGTTGAATGGTCCGGATAGAGGCTCATATTGTAATATGTCATCATGGAGTCCAGTAAATACTATTGCTTGCCCATTCAGCCACAATTGTACAATAATTGGTTTCTTTGAACCTATGGTTGTTGTCAACCACCAGAGGGTTGTGTACCATTGGAATCCATAGGCAAAATTTCCTTCCCAAGCATGTCGGTACCAGTGATATGTAACATTAGGATATAATATTCCCCAGTGATAATCACCCCCAGAATCTACATATAAGAAGTATCCACCGTAGATTATGTTGAGCTCATGTATAATCCGCGTCAGATCTACATATGCATAGTACCAACTAAGCTCCCTATAGTAGATCTCCTCGTTAAATGGGGGATCCCAAAAACCTGTGACGCTGGATATACCCAGTTCACGAAGCCTCTCTTTGATCCTAGTATCTATAATATCGAACTCTACATCGTGTATATGTCCACATACATAACAATCCATTATGGCATCTTCATGCTCACAACACAGTGTTGCGTGTGCAAACTCATGCCCTATTACTGCAGCTAACCATTTTATTCTGTCTTGTATTGGCTTATTGGAGTACCATGGTGAAGAATCCGTTAAGATTTTTCCAGAGATGCTTATCGTTGCAATCTCGCCATCATAGAATTTAACTCCAGCAAATCCGGGCACTTCTTTACCATATAATATGTTTTCCCATTTAACCAGCATATTATACTTCCAAAATTCGCTTTCTGGCACATTGTTTACTATTGTTACGTTTGATATGAACACGTAACCATCCGTGTAGTCATAGATGTATTGTATTGCTAACTTTATTGCCTCTTCAAGGTGTTTAATATAATCCTTAGACGCATAGAAATCTATTGCTACTCTAAGCTCTATACCCATAATATCACGTTCTCCAGGATTCTTTCCAATTATGAGCTCCTGAATGTTGAATACACCATCGCCATCGGAATCCTCCCAAGCATCACTAACACCGTTACCATCAGTATCGACTTTTCCGGGGCTTGTATGTGTATAATTTGCCTCTAACCAGAATGGTAGCCCATCACTGATTCGATGTGAAATAAATGCTTTGGTATCATCGATTTGAAGAACAAACCAGTAGATCTCATCGACGTCACTCACTCTTGTCTCGAAGGCAATCCTTCCTTGGGACACATCTTCCTCTTTACATCCGTCTTCTTCACCACTAGCATATCCGTATCCTGATTCATCTGTTATCGTGACCAAAACGAGGGTGCTAGGGTCATTTACTGGATGCCTCCAAGCAAATTCTGTATAATCATCATACCAAGACCATGGGCCGTCGGCTCTCTTTAGTCTATATCCATACCTTATATTAACCTCAAAATCTAAGTTGAAAGCATCGCGATCTGTACCACTATCTGGACTAATATCTATATAATCGTTGTATCTGGGTGGGGCAGATGGCCAATATTTCGCTTCTATCCTAAAGCCAGCATAGAGCGTGTTGTCTGGGACATCAAATGTTATTGAGACATCATTACTACTGGAGTACTGCTCAGCACCTAGAGGATCGCTAGTTACTATACATACATTATACCCAGAAATAAATGTAAACTCAACACCAAACCAAGGAATAATATTCTCCAATTTTAGCACACGAATAGTGACCTTAGCATCCCCTAGGGGATTTGCGTCAAACAGATCTTTTACACAATCTCTATCAGTATCCTGGCATATTGGAGATGTACCAAGGAATTTCTCTCTACCATCCCAAATACCATCAAGGTCTGTATCTTTAGCAGTTGGGTATGTAGGTTCGCCAATGAGCACCTTGTCGAGATAAGCACTCGTGCTAAGTTCCCTAAATCCATAAATAATAATCTTCGTATCCGGCGTCAAAAATACTGGGATGGGGGCACAGAGAATTCTCTCAAACCTGCCGCCATATGGTGTAGACATATGCAGATAATACTCCGAAACCTTGATGGGACTCTCAACCCTCACCTTCAGGGAACCCACAAATCTCCCTGCATAGGCCTCAACCACAACCTTAGCACCGACAGAATATATCTTCTTCCTAAAAATCCAAGTTTTCCATCCATAAACATCCATTACGTCATATACCGTGAACTCGACAAGTTTCTGGAAAGTTTCATCTGTGGGTGGTCCCGGAATAACGACACCATCTCCATCATCAGTCAACTCGCCAACACAGAACCATTCAGCCTCAAAAGCCATATCAAAACTGCATTCTTCACCATCCTCCAATCCATCATCATCCGTATCATTATCCATAGGATCCGTAAGGAAGAAAATCTCATCAAGATCACTAAGACCATCATCATCACTATCTGAATCCGTTGGTGAGCTCCCTAAAGAGACCTCATCTCCATCCCTCAGTCCGTCTCCATCGGTGTCGGTGTTAGTTGGGTTGGATTTATATATATTTACCTCATCATAATCAGACAAGCCATCATTATCTGTGTCAGCGATCGATGGATCTGTACCAATGGCATATTCCGTGGCGTCATTTAATCCATCAGAATCACTATCAGGTATCGTTGGTTCGGATGTCACATGCCTAGTTTGCTCCTCCCCATCAACAACCACCACTATATCCCATCCGAATACCTCTAACCCATCACTCAACTGGTCATCGTCCGTATCATTGTCTACTGGCGATGTACCTTTGGATAGTTCCCCAACAACACCATTAAACGAATATCCATCATATAGACCATCTCCATCAGTATCAGGATTCGTCGGATCTGTAACATATCCGTCTTTTCCAGGCTCAATCTCCTCAGGATCCAGTAGGTAGTCCCCATCTGTATCTGGAGCGTTTGGATTTGTTTGCAGTTCCTCCTCTAGCTCATTTGTAAGTCCATCACCATCATCATCCAATGTTACCTGCAAGCTTAGTGTTTTCTGTGTTGTTGCTCTACCTGGATCTATCGCGGTTACTACTAGCACGTATTGTCCGGTCGCCCTCACCCATATTTTTGTCTGATGGTCTTGGTATTGTGCTTGTCCGTCATAGTATACTGTCCATTTCACGGTTACTCCTCCTTCGTGTGCTGGTGTGTCTACTGTTGTTGTGTTTATTGGTATTGGGACATGTGGGCCATAATAAATTATTTCTTCTAGTATGTTTATTATTGGTGGCGGGTTTTCCACGGTCACATTTATGCTTGTCTCCACAGAGTCTCCATCATCATCTGTGACGAATACCTTTACTTGTATATCACCTGGCTTTGTAAACGTGTACACTGTATCGTACCCATCGACTATTGTCTCATCCCCTATAACCCACCTGTACTGCAGATAGAATTTGTCGTATGGTGTGTCGCTTGCGACACATGTCATTACTATTGATTTGTCCATTGTTGCCATATACTCCTTCTTCTCTGCTGTTGGGGGTTTGTTCATAACGTCTATGCTCACGTTTATTGTTGCTACAGCACCATCATCATCCACAGCATATAGTGTTATTGTGTGTGTTCCAGACCTCCAGAATATATAGTCTGTAGTTATGTTTGCGTCCCTATATCCCTGTGGGAATATCCATAGTATCCTTAGTTTTTGTTTGTCGTTTGGCGTGTCAATTGCGGATAGTGCGAAGTTTATTGGTGCTCCCTCATCAAGCACAACATCTCTTGGCTCCAGTATTTCTGGTGGTACGTTATATACCTCTACCTTGACCGCGTCTAGGAATGCTAATTCCCCAGATATGTTCCTGTATATCCTCACTATGTATGTTCCAGACTCATTCCATACATATGTTATACTTGGGCCGTATAGTGTGTCTCCATCAAGCATCCATACTATTGTTGTGTTCTCAGTCGCATTTGTCGTTGCGTAAAATATTCCGTATTCCTCGACATTATCCGTATAGTTCACGATCTCTATTCTCCCCGCCATTCCCTCGATCATCATTGTTGTGTTCTGTTTCAGTATCCTGACCATGCATGTTTTTGAGTGTCCTCCATCATCGTCCACGACTCTTAGGCTTATGTTTGTTGGATATCCAATCTCCCAGGAGAATGTTGACTCTGCAAGCATTGGGTATTCTGTGGCCTCATACTCCTCCATCACCGCGGGGGTATTGTTGACGTACCATAGGAATGTTAGGTTGTCCATTCCTCTATCAAAACCCTTCCCTACGAAGTATATTTCCGGGTCGCCATAATGTTCTAGGTCATAGCCACAGTAGTATCCGCAATCATACTCATGGATCTCTGGGAACGGTTTTATTATGTAGTCGTTCAGGATGACCCTCCACTCGTATGTCTCGTTGTGTTCTGGATTGAATACATGGTGTATTTTTCTCCATGCACCGTTGCTAAACTCCATTATTACCCATGCTGGGTTGCTTCCACATGGCGGGTAGTTCTGTATGTATCTTGCCTCGACTATCCATGTTGATGTTAGGTCTAGCTTACCATTTATCATTAGGCTTATATTTTCTGGTTCGGAATGTATCCTCGTTATGTTTGCCTCCATTATTGTCCTGTTGTCTCTTAATAATCTCACCTCTATCGTTGCGTTTGGTGCCCCAGCAACCCTAAATGTTATGTTTGCTATTGCGTAGCAATCTATTATTGATGCTTCTGGATCCACATTCACCACTCGGACTGTTGCCCTATCCGTGCTTATTGCTCCGTCATCGTCTGTTGCCCTTACCCATATTTCTCCGCTCCAGTCGTCTGGCCATATGTATGGTCTTCTCCATCCTCCAGCCCCATTGCTCCACTCGTATGTTATTAGTGGGATGTCTGTTGGTGTGTCCTCTATATCCGCCTCCACTATTATTGTCCTCCCCTCTTCTACGACAATATTCTTCTGCTTTATGCTCACTGTTGGTGGCTTGTTTATGACTTCTACCGTTATTGTGTCGCTTGATATTTCTCCCTCCTCGTCCCTAACCATGAACTCAACGGTGTATACCCCTGAGACCCAGTATGTATGTGTTGCATCCTTGGTGAATGCATATGTTCCTTCCCCAAAGTCCCATAGGTATGTTAGATTCTCATATTCTGTGTCCACAGCATATCCATAGAAATGTATTTCTTCACCCTCATAGACAACAACTTTGTTGGCCTCAGCGTTTGCTTCTGGTGGCTTGTTTAGGATGGTAACATATATAGTCTCTGTGTCTATGAATCCTTGGTCGTCCTCGACTCTGAGTGTGACTGTGTATGTTCCAGAGACCCTATATATGTAGCTAACGATCTTTCCCTCAGCCACGTACCCATCCCCAAGGTCCCAGTAGTATTTTAGGTTTGGTAGGTCGATGTCGCTGTCTAGTGTTTGCGTTGCGTCGAATGTTATTTCTTCGCCCTCGTATGCTATTGTGTTTGCGGTGATCTTTGCCTTTGGTGGATCATTTCTCACCACTACTTTTACTGTCGTTAGGTCTGTTAGTCCGTTGTCTGCTGTTACTATTAGCGTTACGTAATATATTCCTGGTTTCTGAAATGCGTGCTGTACCACTGCTCCATGTTTTATAGTCCCATCGTGGAATATCCATTCATAATCTACTATCATTCCGTGAGATTCTCTGGCGTCGAATATTATTACTTGTCCTATGTCTGCTATTTGTGGTGTTACGTTTGCCTTTGCTGTTGGTGGTGTGTTTTGTAGTATTTGTGGTGTTATTAGAAGGAGAGCTATGGTTGCGAGGACTGGGGCGGAGTGCTTTAAAGGTATTTGCCTAAATACTTTTCGCAAATATACCACCGTAATAAATTTGTATTTGATAATACATATTTGTATTCATTTTAAAAAATTTATTGCAAATATTGTATATATTATATAGATATAGTTATCTGTTATAGTATTTATATATTATTGTATTAATTTAGAAAATCTTTAAAGCGCGCTCAAGATGGGGAGTGTTGTGTAGACTCTTTATTTTTCATAGGGTGCAATACGGTATATATAGGACATTTTGATAGCATCTAAATAGCTACAATGGGTTGATAGAAAGCATAAAAACCACTCATCTAGGAGCACAAGAAAAAACAAAATTAAGGGAATGAATTTGATGATTTAGACTGCCAGAGAAGTAAAGATAAAATCCCATCAGCACGAAAAGTAACAAACTTTTGAAATATTAAGATAACCTATAAAGACAAAGCTACAATCCTGAACAATACACCAAGATAGAATTCCTTTTGTCTTTGTGTTGTATCTGCATTTATTTTTAAGTTGATGTCAACTATATGGGCGGAGATTATTTACATTGGGCGCCAGTTTTCCCCAAGCGAGTTCGAATGTAGGCCATAGATTCGTATTTAGCAGTGGATCAGGAGAAGAGATCCTCTATAATCAAGAGAAGTGGTGCTGGGACTAGCATTACATTTCCTCTATCATCAAAAGTATTTTTTGTCACTATTATCAGTTTTCTTCGATTTAGCGGTATCTTGTTGTATGTTCTTATGGCTTCTCTGATTTCGCTCCTTGATATTCTTTCTTTCCATTTAACCTCAAATCCCATGACGTTACCATTCCTGATAATGATGGCGTCTATCTCTTTTTCTCGCCTCCAGTAGTATGTTACATAGTGTCTAGCGATATGCTCTATCACAATCATTTCGACAATATGTTGTTGTTCTGCATCTAGGTTTTGGATGAGGGTCTCCTGTGGGTTTATGCTGATTTCTGGGAATCCCCGTATCCAAACACTGGCTACATGATATAGGAACGGATCCCTTAGTATTAGTTTCTTGTCTTTTCTTTCATCTCTTCCTGTAAATGTCCTATTTGGGTGGTATGTTAGCCTGATTATGTACATTCTCGATAGAAAGTCCCCATATTCTTGAGCTACTGGTTGGGATATTCCTATCTCCCTAGCTATCGAATTCCATGATGTTGGGTTGCACCTCTGCTTTATTATTGATGCCATGAGCGCCCTCGCAGTATTCTCGGATTTACCAAGCTTTGCTATGTCCCGCGACAAATAATTCGTAAAATCACTGAATGTCTCCCTACTCACCATTCCCCTCCTATTATACTCGTCTATAACCCTTGGAAATCCTCCCGTCACTAAGTATTTCATGAAAATCTCGAAGATCTCCTCAATAAAGGCCTCTCTTTTCAATGAAGACATCGAAACTACATCATCAAGAGTTTTGATTTTCTTGACAAGCTCTGGATTTGTTACTGCCACATAGTCCCTAAATTTCATCGTTAGGAGTTCTCTATCTATTGGATGCCTAGCATGACCTCTTCTTCCAACTAGGTAAGAGGCTCCCTCTTTTACATCCACTGCATGAGATCCGCAGGCTATTATCGTCGTGTCCTTCAATAATCCTTGGTCTACAAATACCTTTACGGCTCTCTGCCACTCCCTAACGAATGTTACCTCATCAAGAATAATTAATATTCTTCCAGACACCCTTCGCCTAATATCAATCAGATGCCTAAGTAATTCACTATAATCCTCAAGAATATCACAAGGAACGTATACAATGGAATGTGGGTCGAATCCGGACTCAAGCAACTGTTTGATGAAAAGCTTGAGCATCGTCGTCTTACCAACCTGTCTTGGGCCCCTTAATGTATAGACCCCATCCGCAATGTCATCGACCCCAAAAACATTTGGGCACCACCTAACGGTAGACTTCATAAATCTACTTACGTGATCGTCCTCAACAATTCTCTTAGGATCAATCCACCACTTATTAACTCTCCCGAGAATGTCCCACATTAGGCTAGACATTCAAACTCAACTTTGAACCTATTTATAAATAGGTTCAAAATATTTTTTAAATAACAATGCACTTAGAAATCTATCATGAACGCTTTAGTTACTAGTGTGCTCTTTTTGCTCACCCATTGCTCATGATTTTGTATTATTGTTGCTCGAAAAAAAGAGAAGTAAAAATCATTGCAGGAATGATCCTCTTATTCATTTGGATTTTTTGGAGCCTATTTTTTATTTGTTGTTTTCTTTGTCCATCCAGAGATGAGCCTTGCGTAGTCCTCCTCTATGAAGCCTCCCAATTCGCCCTCTCTATGCCAGTATCCTCTTAGTCTTTGGAATCTGCTGACGCATACTTCGAATGCGACCTCATACTCTCTTAGTATTGGTATTTGTCTCAATAATATGCTGTTCAACATCACTGTGAGTACGATCTTTATGTCATGCTCTCCAATGTGTTTTTTAAGAATTTTTCTCATCTTCCTTATCTCATCCTTACCTACCTTTAGGTCGGGAATACTTACGTGGGCCATGTTCCCAAATATCTTCCTCGCCAAATATTCGAGCTCTGGAATCCTCAATATATAGATCCCAACCATTAGGAGCGCATCCTCAAGCACATCGTTCCAAGATCTTGGAACCCAAGATACCTTATACTCCACATTGTCTACTTTCTCAACGACTATTCCAAAAGTGCTTGGGATTGGGCCTCTTCTTAGCTGAATTAGTGTCAATATTGGGCAGTCGTTCTCTCGGAAAAGTATCATATGGGTCGGGGTTATCCCACCATGATATGGATGTGTGCCCCCTATTAGCATAGTTGCCGTGATTGTGCCCATAACTATCACCCCCTATATTTCTAAGTCAACTACTTTTTCTATGCGGCCTAGATGTTCTCTATTAGATTCCTCTATGGGTGCTGTATTAGATATTTGATTGTACACGTATAGTATTGATTTCGCTATTGCCATAGCCGTTTTCTCCAAGTTCTTTCTTTTCCTATTGTTTCTATCAACCTCTATTTGTACTGCATATACATTCTGATTTTTGCCGTGCTCACTAACCGTGAATCCCCCTATAAGCTCCCTGTCAATAGCCACTTTGAATCCATGTCCGATTAGAGTTTTTCGGATACTTTCAGGGATCTCCATGTCTCCATGAACGGTTTTCCCATATATTGTCCCGATCTCAATGTTTCTTCCCTCCCTTTCAGCCATGCCGTGTATGTCTATTAGGAGCACCTTTCTGTATTTCCTAGCTATTTTCCTTATCTCCATATGGTATTCCTGTGCGATGGGATTTGAAAGGTAATAGTGCCGATTTAGATCGATTATGGATCTATGTATTCTGGCCAATAAGATGTTTGGCACAATATTCTTCGCGCTTAGCTCATATATTTTTTCGCCGATCATCCTTGCTAGGTCATATGTATTCTCATCTGCTATTGACTCCGATTTTTCCTTCATATCCAATGGCCTAAGATATCCCCCATGGGGGGCAGTAATAAGTAATCCATGATTGCCCTCCAAAACATCAAAATATCCTTTTCTTTGAAACCAAAACATTTCCCCCTTACTAACAAATAGCTCCCCATAAAGCATTGTTGGTAGGGACATGCCACTAACTCTGTGATGCATATACATTCTAATCCGTAGCCTAGGTATTATGGGGTAATTCTCTAGAATAAATCCTTCTGTCTCTATTTTCTTGTAGCCCGCACCTAGCTCAATATCGTCTATCCTTGATTCTAATGGTTTTGGTATGCCAATATAGGTTGCACCGACAACATTTTTATGTTTCGATTGCACGGCATATGGCAGGCCATTATATATCAGTTCGAAGCCAGAGACAAGCGTCCTTACCCAGGGATAATTGCTTAGACCTCCCCATTCAGAGTGAATTGTGCCCTCGGGAGTAATATATCTTGGGAGCAGAGTTCCATAGACAAATAATCCATCCTCAAAGAACTCTATATCGATTTTCTTCTCATCGCACTCCAGTTCTGTAAGTATGTATTTAGACACAACAAAATCCCTATCGGATAATGTAGTCCCGCCCATACGACTATATGCTATCACGGGAGCAATAATCCTTTCTTTCCACCCACAGTGGAGTATGGCCAACCTACCATGTAGCGATATGTATCCGCCCCCAACAACCACGGCAGGGGAATCCTCAAGAACTGATTTTATATTCATACCACCCCACCTTTAACTAATTTTTTCACTTATGTTATTTAGGATTTTCGGTAGTTTTGGCTTTATCTTAGGTGAATAAAAATTTCGGGCCGAAAAGAACGGCTAAAACAAAGATATTGCCAAGTATTAACACTGCTATATTTTGGGGCACTAAAGCAGAATAAAATTGCAGAGGTCATAGGCATATCTCAATCATGGCTCAGCGACCTCTTAGACAAGATGGAGGAACAGGAGCTCATATCAAGAACAAGCATAGGCAGAACCAATATAGTAAGAATAACAGAAAAAGGAAGGAAATACATTATTGGAGCTGGACTATCCACAGTGGAAGAAGCAAAATTGTTGGTAAAAAGACTACTAACCCAACCACATAAATCTGGAAATCTTATGTATGATGGAATAACATTCCAATTCGAGATCCCCAACGACAAGAAAAAATTAATAAAAATAGTTGAAGGAGTTCTTGTCCCCCAAGACCCAGTATTTCTAAACCATCTACTAAGTTTGGTTAGAAGACATAGAAACAAGAAAGGTTTTTTTGAGCCATTTACGCTATATCGATATGGCGAGCTCTTCGAGATTCTAAGAGATCTCATTGATGCAAAAGGAGCGATACTTACTACTATGAGGTATGCCGCAAGCCACATAAATGACGTAAAAATACTACTGATTGTCCTCGGATCTCATCCAGACAATTGGCCCGAAGCCCTAGTGGAAATAATAGATATCCTTGGAGAAATAACAGACCACAAGTTTGTTATAAATGCGCATAAAGCACTACAAAAAATATTGAGAAACAAACCAGAAAACCTCGAGATAATATTCACACAGAGAAAAAGAACTCTCGAGCTCATATCGAAAATAAGGGCGTTCATACAGCACTAGAAATATGTTATAATACTTTAGTTGATAGTATGCCCTTTTATTCGCCTATTGCTCAAGGTTTTGTATTATAGGTTCCATGACCCCCAGCTACATTACTACAAATACAATCTGTTGCTTGTTTCTGTTTCTCTTTCTCCTCGACGCTGACGAACAGTCTAAACTCTCTAGTGCTGATTGTTGGGTGCTAGAAGTCATAAAAATTAGCTAACGAAACAAGTTTTTCAACACGGTCCTCACATCGTGATTGGGTTATTATTATAAAGTCTATATAAGAATATATCTAGGCTTTTCCTTAAAACTTATGGTGATATTGAATGCAATATAGCGAAATAGGGAGGATAAAAGAGGGGACATATCGCCCCAGTTGCGTCAGATATGTAGGTACCTATGATATATACCCTTACTATGGTGCTAGAAATAGATATGGACTAAAAATACGTATACTGCTTATTATTTCGCTTATCATAGCTAGCGCGAGTATTTTCGCCCTATATTATACCTCCAAGCATACGGAGACGCCAGTTGTATATATAAGGGACATAACATCCGAGATGGATTATGCGAGGGTCAAAATAATAGGATATGCATATACATCGGCGACTTATGATGATGTTCAAGAGAGACTATATTTTAGTATCGTTGATGAGGATTGGACATATAACGAGAAATTTGAGACTCAAACAATTACGGTTTATGCCTACACTCCTACTAGTAGGGATTTGATAGAGCAAGAAAAAGTACCTGTCTCTGGAGACAAAATTGAGGTCACTGGAACGCTAAGAGTCGGAGATTCTATCTCTCTAATAATAAATGAGCCCGATGATCTAACCATAAAAAGAGATACACCAGAAAGTTATACCCTAGAGTTTATATCGTATAACTGGGAAAAATTGAAGGGAGAAGCCGTAAGGGTGAGTGGATGGATAGTTGAGTGGATAAATTATACAACATTTATAACTGGGAGTATCAAGGATTATTCATACTTAGACTTTGAACTGAGCGTATACGTTCCCGAAATCGTCATGAGATGGCTAGGGGAAATGCCAGATGCGTTTGTTGGAGATAAAGTAGAGATAGTTGGAAACCTATGGGAATATAGGGGGTCACCAGAAATTGTTCCTTGGAGTGGCGACTGTATTAGTATCCTAGAGAAACTATCAGTGATGAACCTCAGTACTATACTGAGCAATATGAGCGATTTTGTCGAGCAGGGTCGTATCGTTATGATTAATGTTACCATAGTGGGGGTTGATTCAAGCTACCATAATAAGATATATGTATTAGATGAATCAATAAGTCCCAACCAGACCGTTACTGTATGGATAGATATCTCTGTGTGGGAAGAACTGGATGAAAATACTCAGACAGCACTAAACACGATCAATAATCATGTCATAATAATAGGAGAATGTAATTCGTACCAAGGAAAATTCGAAATTGCTGTACACCAAACTACATGGATCCTTAAGGTATGGTAATAGGGAACTCATCAGGGGTCTTTATGTATGTTATCTTGGAGGCTTGGTCGGTAGCCTTGTGGCGGTACTTCCATCAGTACATATATAATATAGCGCTGCAAAACGGTATTTTTAGGCTTTTCTATAACTCCTAAGCTATGACAATGGAGAGATAAGAATCATAAAATACCACTCAGCTGGGAGCACAAGAAAAACAAACTGTTATTAAAAAAGAAGAAGATTATTCTTTCTTCTTCACGTATATAGCCACGGCAATTGGTGGAATTGCCGTTATCAATAGTAGGGTTGCTCCATTCCAATTATCGCTGTGACCATTGGAGAGAGTGCTAGGTCTTATGGGATTGGATGAGAGATCGGCTATGTTTATGATTGTTACGTAGCCAGTTTTTGCGAGGGATACTATATATATTTCATTGGCCATTACCATTCGGTTGAATGCTACAGTTTCGTAGCTAAGAGATTTATAGATGTATCTGTCGTAGCGGTTTACTCCAAATATTTTCCCTGGGGTCATAGCGAAGTAGGTGTATCCTATTCCAGATACATAAGCCGGAATATATCCTGAGGTTGACATATCGGGGAAGTGATAGACCATTGATCCATCTAGCTTAAATACATAGAGACCATAGTTTAGATATTTGACTACTAGGCCACCAGTACCAAACATTCTGTCGATATCCACCGATAGGGCGTACGAGTGTATACCTGTGGGTATCTTATAGATGGCTGTTCCAGAGGAGCCATCATATATTGCTATAGTACCATTGAAGTCTGTGAATATTATATCATCTATGCCGTCCTTGTTTATATCTAGAGTGAATACATCGCATGCAAACATATTTCCAGAACTAGTGCTCAGTGTTTTGCTCCACATAAATGTTCCGTCTCCCTCATACACATATAGGGTCGATGTTCCCAACATCTTATATGCTATGTCTAGGTAGCCATTCCCATTAAAGTCCCCAACAATTGGATATGTATTTGAGCCTATTGTTAATAGATAGTATATGCCCGACTCATCAATACAGTATGTACCTAGTGTTGTTACTACGATGACCTCATCCTTCGCGGATCCCATGAAATTTCCTATAAACGCCCTCACTATATAGTTTTTACCACTAACAACACGCATATCCACTATTATTTGCCCCGTATTGTCGAAGATAGTGACGTCGTAGTCCCCATATACAACGATTGTGGAGTTATACCCGTAGCCAAGCATGTCGCCTGTAAGGATCTCACGTATCTGCATCCTTAGATCTGTCTTAAATACATAGTCACCCATATAGAAGTCATACACGATTAGATTGGTTGTGTTTGATATAATGATATCATCGTTATCATCCTTGTTTATGTCGGCTATAGCCATCAGGCCGTAATCCATCTCATCAACAATCTGTTTCTCACCAACAATCTTTGGTTCTAAGTATGCGACTCCGGTTAATGATTCATTGAACTGTGTTATGTTTACAACGACAAATACTCCGTTTTCGAGATACCCAACTAATTCGATTTCTCCGTCGATATCGATGTCGCCCAGCGTCATGAATGTCCTGTTGTTGGGGATTCCATAGTATAGTATGGGGCATCCATAGGAATTGGATAGTATTGTGCCTCCATTAAACGAGTACAATATTTCTGTTCTTCCATCTCCATCATAGTCAACAAATTCATAGAACTCTTTGTAGTACCTGAACTCATCCATCCATATAACGTCGAAGTTTTTAGTGGAGATCACAATTTCGCCCATCTCTGTATATGCGAATATGTCCGGGAACTCGTCGCCATCGATATTCACGATACTATACCACCTATATTGGAACCTTGACTTTGTCTCTAGAATACTTAGAATGGAGCCATTCAGTATATCGATTACCATTAAATCATACATGCCGTTGGTATAGTTGCATGCTATTAGCTCGTCTAGGCCATCAGAATTTATATCAAATGTGAAAACACTTCCCTCGATATTTGGAGATACATGGATAGTCCACGCTAGGGAAGCACTCTGATAATCTATACAATACAACGTATCATTATCCAGTTGTATAAATATCCTTGAGATACCGCCAAGATAGTATCCTATTCCTATACCGGTAGTATTAACAGCGTCGAGATTATACGTAAATACCTCTGATAACGAATCTAGAGTGAGTTCTATAACAAATCCAGACTTGTTCGCTAGGAACACAGTTGTGTTCGTTAGGATTATGTCTACGAAACCATCAGTTGCAATATCTTTCTCGGCAACAACGGAGAAAGTTTCGCCATCAATCCTATATACAGTACCATTGTTGAGCGCCAGGATAAAATCGATCTTATCCTCGCCTAAGGGATTGAATGCAACAGTATAGTTGATCTTTGCGGGATAGAAGAGCATGTGTGAGAAATTCTCCCATATGTGATCATATACATATAGCCCATACATTGTCGTGAAGTAATATTCTGGTTGTGGATCATTGTCAATATTTCCTAGCCCATAAAAGGATATTAGTGAGGCAGATATAAGATATTTCTTGGAGAACTCCTCATTAGGCACTCTAAAGTCCGAACCTAGCCATGTGGAGTATAGGAACTCATAGGAGTATACATTGCCATAATCCGTCGCTATGATTATTTCGTCCCAACCATTCCCATTGGCATCACCCACTACAATATCCTGTATAGTCCTATTAAATGGCCCCAAGATGGCTTTCTGAGTATATCTCCTATAGGACTCATTATTATCACTTATCTCCACAACAACAACGTAGTCATCCATGTTCACAATTACTTCTCTCCGCCAATCGCCATCCGTATCCCCTACAGCCAACACATCGACTTTTGATACATCGAATCTAAGCCATTCATAGCTATCCCGCACACCAACTATTATATCATAAACTGTGCCTATAGTGCCAAGCGGATTATACGTTATCATCGCCGGCATCGAGTAGACAAAGTAGCCATTTCGTGCACTTACCCTAAGAGCATATGTCCTATGCATTCCTAGATCTTCATATGTCCTAGTTAAAAACTGATATCTGGGCACTCCATTCGAGCATACTATTTTTACCCTTGGATGATATCTATATAGATACTTTGGCTTTGACCATGTCTGCCCACCATTCATGGATACACATAGGAATGGTTCCCAGTAATGAGATACAGTATACCTCATGCCACTAACCACTGTAACGTTTTCGCTCTCTATATACTCCACATTTGGATATTCCTGAAGCTCATACGAATCATAGATCGTCACGGGCATTGTCCATGAGGAAAAGGACGTATCGGTTATTGAGGTCCAAATAAGTCTACGGCCGTATTGATCTGGGATATACATCGTAAATGCGATGAGCCATCTGTAGGCGCCGATATATGCTATATCGTGCCTAAAGAATAATGTCCAATTTCCATCGTAGATATACTCTATTTTTTTGGATACAAGCGGGTACCAGCTACCCAGTAGGCGGAACATGGGATATATACACCTATCAGTATAGTTTATGTAGCTTATCCCCATATCATAGGATACATACCAGAATTTCACAGGAAATCTCCATATGCTGAGGTCGGATATTACGTCACTCATGCTTTTTACTGGGTATTCAATGGGGCCCTTAACTAGTGTTTGTGGGTCTAGCGTTCTATAGCATATGTTATATTGGACTATCCCACTAACATCTATGCTTGCATACCAAGCAATGTATATGGAGCCATTATGATATAGTGCCCTTGGGAATTTCTCAAAGAGTGGGGTACCACTATAATCGGTCGTTGGAGCCAATATGTATGGACCATACCATGTTTTGCCACCATCGTCACTATAACTATAGAAAATCTCTGTGGTTTTTGTAGCCGTTATTGTATACTCTGACTGATAGATTACAAATATTCGTCCCTGTGGAGTAACAACGATATCGGCATCATCGAACTTTTCGTCATCATAGGCTAGTGGAGAGTTGTTATATAATGCCATGTTATTAACGAATGGATGATTTGGATCGCCACTTATCGTGGTTATATATTCAAGATAACTAGTATCGGACGCCTCAAACACATCTACTCCTTTATCCCCTGCAACATAGAGCTCTTTTTTGCCATCGTAGTCCTGGTCATCTACATCGAGGGCATTTATTGCATTTTCATACAACACATTATCTGGAGCACTCCACCTTATATAATATGTACCGAACTCATTCTCGATGGCGTATAAGAAGCCGTCCCTTAGTGATGGACACTCCAGCGATCTGTTTAGTCCACCAATAATTATTTCTTTGTTCCCATTATTGTCCAAATCAACAATTATTATAGCCCTTATTTCAAATTCGGAGTAGTCATTCACTCCTTGTCCCATTAAATCGTAGTAATATGTATATGGGTTTCCTGGCAAGACAAAAACCGGGTCTAAGAGATAATATTTATGAGTGGCAGCATAATCTATAATCTTATCGGCAAATATGCTGACAAGAGAACTAAAAGTCTCGATGAACCCATCCTCGGTCATCTCCAATACGAATAGATAATTGTCTAGTGCAACGATTATCTCGCCATAGCCATTATAGTCCATGTCGCCCGCATAGGCGAATGCAGATATACCATTTGTCTGTTCAAGTATTTCGGATCCCAGAGGATGCTCCAAGAATGAATACCTATATTCCAAGATGTAGTTCTCATAGCGCTCATGCTCAAAGACGAAGATCTGGTATTTAGTGGCAACGATGGCCTCCAGTTTTGCATCCCCATCTATATCTGTATTGGCAACCAAATATCTTGCATGTTCCCAGATTCTCCTCTTGAATGTGCCCTGTAGGCCGACGAGTTCTTCGGAATAATATGGACTTGTATTCGTAACTATTTCATAGTACAAATCTCCACTTCTAAACGCTCTCTTATACGTATTATTTATCATGTGTTCAAATATATATACATTATTGTCGAAATCTCCCACTATTACTTCTCCTTTACCATCAGAATCGACATCTCCATAGTCGACTGCCTGGGTCCATCCATGCAGATCCCTATGATTGGACCATACCTCAAATATATGGTATCCAAAGTTCTCTGAGGCCTTTGGGACGACTGGAGCCATGTTTATAACGGTTAGGAGTGGATACGTGGCCAGTGCCAATGTCTGTATTCTATCTGTTTCTCCATTGAAGAGAATAAATGTGGATGTTCCCCGCTTGTTGGCTATGAGCCAATAGGTATCCCCTATTTTCTCTATTTCTGATAATGTATATCCATTGAAGGCAAAGTTTGTTACAGGGTTTAACGACCGCAGCGAGTTTGCGAACAATGTCCTCTTTTGCACCCATATTGGCTCATCTACTGTGCCTATGTTCTCGAAATATGTTGTTCCATTCTTATTTAGATAGCTAATAACCAAATCGTAGACACCATCATTGTTAAAGTCTACCAGCTGGGGTTTGAATGGCTTCTTATTCTTTAGAAGATTTGGAATATCCTCGAAGTACTTCTCATCCAACATAAATACTGGGCCGCTCGCATCTCCATATAGGTACCATAGCATATATAGCTTCCCGCCGAAGGCAAGCACAATATCCTTATAACCATTTCCATCAACGTCCGCCACATCAAAAGTGACGGGGCTACGGACTCCAGAATAGTGGAATAGGCTATATAATTTCCCAGTTATCTCGTGTTCTGCCACATCATAAGTATATTCGAAACTATATGTAAGCACGGCTGGGTTATACAGATAAAATATCCTAAGGTTATACTGTACATCCTTATAATATCCAAGAATAAGCTCTATGCCAGGCTTATTTGGCTTATTATTCAAAATATCGCACATCCTTAGCGTGAGGTTAGACTTGGATACTCCATTTATATCCCCAAATATCTTGCTAGTGGCATAGCTATCATTAATAAAAGTGCCCCACTGATACCTATAGAGCAAAACTGTGCCTTTATCCGTTCCGATGAGCAAATCGTAATTATCGTCATGATCTATATCAAAATACTCAAAGTCAATCATTTTCTTCGTGCCCAAGTCTATACCTTTCTCCCAGTATTTCGTCCAGTACGGGAACCTTTTATCTGGCATGACCTTTACGATGTCCCATATGTTATTCTCAAGGCTAAACATGTCCTCGGATAAGGAATCATACACCATCTCATATCTATGGATTGTGTCGTTGTACTGGAAAATGACAAGCCTACCATTTACGGTCCCAAACAGGAGATAGTTCTTTTCACCATAATAGTCAAGATCCAGCTCCGTTATATATGTAGAGGTCACATCCGATAATTGCTTATCGATATCATATGTTATAATGGCATCTATTGCAAACTTATATCCATAGGGAACAACGATCTTCAGGTAGCGAATGTGTTTCCACGAATTATTCTTCAGGATTCCATCAATGTCGAAGAATAGGTAGGCCACTGAGCCAAAGTCATATACAAAGTAATCCTTCACTTCGACATACTTGTAGCCATACTTAGATACATATATCCTCATCGATGTTCTGTTGGGTACGAGGTCATATCCCTGCTTATACATCAACACCATACATATATCAAAATAATATGTCCCATCACCAGCAGCCTCTTCCTGCATTCCAAAGTCCAATACTGCAGTAGCATTATGAGTCGCGTTTGGCAAGAATTCTGAGTATTTACCATCTGGGGGTCCTCCCATCGCAGTATTATTGTCATAGATGTCGATTTCTTCGCTTGGCTCTGCAATGTATGCTGTGCTATTGTTATAGTATACATTTATACCACTTATCATCCAGTCTATATAGTAGTCTATGGGGTGCGGGGGATCTAGTTCGAACGATTTAGGGGGATAGTAGAGCTTTATTAGGTCGAATCTATCGTATGTTTCGGAGTAATCTAGCACATAGGCCTCTCTACCAGATTCTATAATTGATACCTCATCTATTCCATCACCATCTAGGTCGCCTATAGACATATCAAGAATTGGTGCATAGCTACCATAGTTATATGACCAAATGATCTTGTAGCTGTTGTCCTGTGGTAGGGGCAGATAGTAGTCTGGTGCCTGTATTATGGTGCCGTTGTTCTCGAATAATACAAGCTCTCCATTTCTAAGGCCCACCAACATATCTGGAAGACCATTCCCATTTATATCTCCACAGACAAAAGATAGTATCTTATCACTCAATTCTGGGCTCTCCCAAACCATCTTATATGATATCCAATGTGAAGTGGAATATGGATATCCCGAATGATCCTCATACTCGAACATGTATATCTTATTGTTCCATGTTCCAGCAACAATGTCTGGATCATAATCCAGATCCATGTCATACACCATTACTCTCCAAACAGGGCCGAGAAATTCACTTTTCCAGACCAAATCAAACATATGCTCCGTGTTTGTTATGGGATCGAAAACGTGTCTCTGCTCAAACACGTATATATGCCCGTCAGCACTCCCCGCTACTACTTCCATCAGCCTATTGTTATCCGTATCCGCGAAATCTAGGGATACAACATCACCCGATATAATCCCATCCCCTGAATCCCAGACCTTCTCGTAGTTCTGCGTAACATAGTTCCATCGATAAATATGTATCTCATTATCGTATAGGTATCCGCCACCAAAAGCAATCATTGTACCATTATCATTCGTTACTATGGAATGTATGGCTGCCTTAGTTAGCCATGGCTCCCAAACTTTCCTATATTCATTAGGATTGTCCTTTAGATACTTGATGAAGCTCCAATTCTCTGGATAATAGTTCCCGCTCCACGAGTAGCTTATTGATTTTTCACTAAAGAGATCGTTGAAATCCATATGTTGACTGCTACTTGTCTCAAAGCCCTTATTTTCTCCTACATCGTATGTACTCTGGTTGGTATTTAGGACAACGAATATAGGGGCTATCATGCCGATTATCACAAGTAGAGCTAATATCTTTCTCCTATGCACTCTCCTCACCTCCCTCATTTATCTTTGTTGTAGCCTGCCTCTTCTCCTTTAGTTTTTTGAGGATCCGAGGCAAGCCAAATATCGCAAAAATAACTATGGCTACGCCTACACCTATACCTATGAGGAGCCACTTCAATTTGGTTTCTGATATCTTCTTCTCGACCGAGATGAACCCGAACTCCTCAGTTGCTTTAAATACTTCTCCTCCAGGAGTTCTTCCAAATACCTCTATGGTATAGTTTCCTTCTTCCCAGACAATGTCGCTATATACCCATTGAAGCGAATCTGGATCATAGACCAGTGAGTAATTACTCGAAAAGTCGTCCCCAATCTTTTTATATCTAAACCACATCTCAGTGAATGTAGTACCGTTAATCACCCTAACATTCGTATACTTATCAATAATGGTGCCTCTAGGACTCAGTATCTTTATATAGTTACCCCCAAGCAAAATGTTGAGAGCATCAACATATTCTTCCCACGATGTAAATGATAGTGGATCTGTCCCAGCCGCTACCTCGGCCCCATCCAATATACCATCATCATCTGTATCGGGATCAGCTGGATCAGTACCATAGACATATACTTCTGATCCATCGCTAAGCCCGTCCTGATCCGAATCAGGATTTAATGGACCACCACCAGGATAGTATGAGGTATTGTATACATAGAATTCCAATCCGTCACTCAACATGTCGCCATCTGTATCAAAGTCCAATCCATCTTCAATTCCATTATTATCCTCGTCCTTTATTGTGGGGTTTGATCTGAGTACTTGTGCCTCATATCCATCCGGCAAGTAGTCATCATCAGTGTCTGGATCAGCAGGATCTGTATAGAACACCGTCATTAAATCTGGGAATTTATAGCCAAGCGACGCAACAAAACCATTAACCTCGTCATAGTCAGATATATTATCCTTATCTGTGTCCCAGTATATTGGACTGGTATTATAGATGACCACCTCATCATAATCACTGAGACCATCACCATCACTATCATTACAGTTTGCTTTGCTTGCATATATCATTATTTCTCTATAGTCAGTGAGACCGTCACCATCGGTATCTACTAGGAGTGGCGATGAATTGAGTGGATAATATATGATAAAGCTCACGTAGGGATAGACGATATCGCTTATATTCCTAATATGGATTTCATGGCCATCGATCAGCCCATCGCCATCAGTATCGTTATTATTTGCATCAAGCATTATTGGTTCAAAGTTGGGTATTTTCCCGCTAGCCAAGTATGTCTCTATCGCATCTGATAAGCCATCATTATCCGTGTCAGAGTCTAGTGGGTCTGTGCCAAAGACGAATATTTCTCTATAATCACTCATGGGCCATGTTATATCTCCCGTCTCGTTTGGATATAGTATGGAGTCACCATCACTATCCCAGTTCAGTGGACTTGTATTGTATAGGAAAATCTCGTCTCCATCAACAAGACCATCATAATCACTGTCGGCCTCCAATGGATTTGTATGGTATACAAATATCTCCATCGGATCTGTAAGATTGTCGTTGTCTGAATCCTCGTCCATGGGGTCTGTAAAGTATATGAGTACCTCATCACCATCTATTATACCATCATTATCACTATCTTTTAACATTGGGTTAGAGTGCCAATAGAATAATTCCTCACCGTCACTAAGTCTATCATTATCACTATCAAAAAGCCTTGGGTTCGTGCCATATTTAATAAACTCATCCCCATCGGACACCATATCACCATCAGTATCAGGCTCACCTGGATCAAGACCCAAAACTATTTCCTGCATATCCCCAAGACCATCTCCATCTGTATCTGGGTTTAGACGATCTGTCTTATTTGAATATGGTGATGACGTACCTTCATTACCATCTATAATCCCATCGCCATCACTATCTCCGTTTAATGGATTTGAGGGTGGATTTCGGGATAACTCGTATCCATCACTCAACAGTATTGTAGAACTGCCAGTGTCTTGGTCAGAGTCTGGACATATCGGATTTGTCCTAAATGTTCTTAGCACCGGCCCCTCTTCGGGATCTATATAGACTACTGTAATGCCATCTATCTCTTCTTTATCGGTCATAGATCTTAAGAAATATTTTGGCTCCCTAATAGATCCATCGGGTTCCTGCATGTATGAATCATCATCAGTATCATTGTCTAATGGATGCGTATAGCCATAATTAAATATTATTGGGTTTTCGCCAAAATCGTACGCAAATGGGAGATAATAGCCACCTAGAGGCCCTTCTTGGCCATCAAGAAGCCCATCGCCATCAGTATCAGGATTCAGAGGATCTGTGTGATCATAGTATATTTCTCCACCAATCGATACTCCAGAAATGCTTATAGTCACATTACTAATGTCCCATGTATAGTGTACTTCAAAATAGTCATCTAATCCATCCCCATCGGTATCCACCTCGTGGGGATCCGTAGCATATATTATGGTTTCCTCATAATCCGTCAGGCCATCATTATCAGTGTCTCTTATGAATGGATTAGTGTCATATACCTTTATCTCATCATAGTCTGTCAATCCATCCCCATCAGTATCTGGATCCAGTGGATCTGTGCCATACGCATTTAACTCTTCATTATCGCCTAGACCGTCTTCATCTGTGTCTGCTCTTGTGGGTGAGAATCCAAAGTTTTCTTTCTCGAAGTTATCTGGGAGGCCGTCAGCATCCTCATCAAATCCTCCTGCATGCTTATCTGGGGTATCCGACTCGTTCTCTGGGAATTGATATGTGAATATAGTGCCACCAAATTTCCATGTCTTTCCTACAAATAGGAATTCTGCATGTATCTTGAGTTTGTATTTCACTGATATCTCAAATAGTAATGGGTCTGGCTTTGACGTGTCTATGGTAAATGTGAAGGATATAGATAGTGTGAAGTCTATGGAGACCTCAGCTATCACTACATCGATACCTATGTGGAGTGTTCCAGCCACGGTAATCTCTAGCGACAATATGGAATGTGCCCCACTATCCTCACTCTCAGATCCAAGGTTTATTTCTAGTTTGAATCCAATTGTAAGAGTAACAGTTATCAGGTCCAGACCCAGATCCTCAGCTACCGATGCCAATTCTGGCGCCCCGATTATGTCAAATATTGAAAATGTCTTTGATATGGACATTGAGAACATTAGATACCACTCCTTCAAGTCTAGGAATTCGCTCATATCGAAGGTACCAGATTTGAATGAGAACAATACCAGTTTAAATCTGGCCTCTCCTTCTATACTTATATCCGCTCCTAGAAGACCTATAATTTCGCCTAGAAGATCTGTATTCGTAGCCATCGATGACATCTTTATCTGTGCCTCTATTATGGGCGTTATTGTTACATGGCCTATCAACGTTTCGAAAACCTTTATCGGGTTCAAGAAGTCTAAATACTTACCCCTCAATATCATGTCCTTAATATCATTAGTTAGTCCAGACTCATCAATGTCGACCCCAGCGCTTATAACTATCTTGTATGAAAATGTAATAGCATCAAGCCCAGCAAAACCAAAATTCATATCTCCCTCTAGATTAAGAAACGTATACTGGTCTATTATATCCTCTATCTCCCCAACAAGATCTGAAACAAAGTCCGCTACATATCCAGCCACCCAATCGAGTATCTTTGTTGTAAACCATTTTACTCCATTCCTCATAACCTCTCTAATGTCATACAGGAACTCGAATAGCGTAATAACCGTGGTTTTTATTTGAGAACTAAATCCACTTAGAGCATTGATTATCATATTCTTACATTCCTCCAAAGATGGTACCCTATCTAGCCCCATTAGATCCGGTAATAATGCCATTAGAAATGTCGTCAGATTTCCTATAGTCATATTGCCAAATAACTGGGTCTGTGTGATGGACGCAGCAAACATTAGGGCCGACGTTATCCCATCGAATGGTCTCTCCCTAACCTCCGAGATTATGTTAAGTATTGCGCTGATTATTGTTGTTCCATTCTCTATGTACTTCAGCACATCTTCTATCTGAACGTACTCCTCCGTATCCATTATTATTCTCTTTACCGTTTCTATTAGGTATCTTAGGACATTTTGCCGCATGTCCAATAATGGGTTTAATTGTTTTAGAAATGCCTTCTGTAGTCTTGATGGAGCATTTAGAAGCCCTATTGGGATTACAGTGGAGTTCAATATTAAGAATAAACGATTGATATCATCCTCATATCCAGAAAGATAGGTCTCTAGTATATCCTCAAATATTTCTATGAGGCTAGTAGCCTCTGAGATATCAAATCCGGGGTTTGAGATCGCAGTTATCAGTGTTATTACTTCTCTTAGTATCTCTCTTACCTCTTCCAGATCGGGGAAATTAGAGACATAAGTGTTTATGATGTCCTCTATGCGTGACCTAAAGCCCTCTATATCAGATTCTGCCTCTTTTATGGCATCATCAACTTCATCCAGTATATCATCAACCATTTTCTCTATGTCCGATATATATGACTCGCCTATGAATGAGGTTATGGCGTCCCTCAGTAGTTGCGATAGAGATGATTTTTCTTTCTCTAGAAACGATAATGCTAGGGATATTATAGACTTTATTTTTCCTGCTATGTCGCCAATGTCGGGATAATCAAAGATATTCAAGTCCTCCGTTATAAATTTGAACAATTTTGAGGCGAAATCTGTTATGTTTTGGAGTGTAAATATCTGCATGCCAATGGAGAACAGTGAGCTCAATCTGTTATATAGCGAGTCAAAATCTGTTATTCCAGTCATGTTTTTTAGGAATTCTTGGATCGTAATATTGGTGATTTTCCCCATTATATACTGGAGAACCATGCTAATTTTGTTGCTGGTGATTCTCTGGTAAAGATTCATTACTTGGTCAGTTATGGATAATATCTCCCCCGCTATGGATTTTAATTGCTCTATATACTCATCCACTCCCGTTCCCGAAGGAAAGACTAGATCGATGGCCCCCATTAGGAAGTCCAGTATGGAACTTATGTCGCCCTTGAGGGCATAGAAGCCGTCCATAAAAAGATCCAAGTATTTTGTATAGTTCTCAATGTATGGAAACTCTTGCATCAGCGAGCCTAGGAACCCCTTGAGCAGCGATCCCTCCCCCATTTTTGCGGGGTCGCCAATAAAATCATATACGGATTTAAATGCATCTACGATTTGATCTATCACCGAGAAATTTATTGTTAGAAAATCACAACCATTGCCAGATAAGAAGCCCAGCACCTCGTCAATGAAATCCCCGATAGAACTTGCAATCCCGGACATCTTGGGGAATGGTAAGTAGTCATATCCATCTGAATTCTTAGCAAAATTTCTAATGTATATTATTGGGCCATTGGGGTTTTTCTCATCGGCTACCCTGACCCTAAGGGAGGAGGGATGTTCTCTTAGGTATTCCTCTATTTTTGCCTTTCTATACTCCTCATCCCTGCTTCCAATTACTTGTGATGGCGTAATTTTTGATTCGAATATTCTGTCTATGTTATCGAAGTAATAGCTGAGCGCGCTCTCCTTCAACTTTAATGCGTACCATTTATATTCTGGGCCTAGGGATTCGAATATCTTGGCAACCTTCCAGACGCCATAGGTCTCATATGCATAGATACTATCATATTCTACGCTTTCAAAATGCCAATTATCGCTTGTCTCATTCAGCATGTAGGAGTTGCCCAGTAAGAGTATGATTTCCTTATCAGGATACATGCGTAGAAAATCCACAAATTCGCCCCATGATAGTGGTGTATTACCTACGATAACGGAGTCCCGTGTAGTATTGAACATCAAGATAAGTATGTCGTAATCATCGGCTTTCAGCGTTATATCATAAATACTACGCACACCACACAAGTCAACATGTGGATATATGTACCTTATATTGAAGTACAGTCTCTCGGATGATCTCCCAAGTAGAGAATTATACTCGCTGTAGAACAAACATATGTCAACAAAATCGTCCTCTGTTCCTTTAGACTCAACACTAGAAACCCCATCAAAATCGTTAAAAACGACTAGTCTGGGCGTCAAAATCGCCAATATTAATAATAGACAGGCCAGCTTCCCCCTTACCAATAGTTACACCCACACAGTTTTTATGTTTAGGACCCAATTAGAAACCGACATTATGCGATCGATTTCTAATTGGGCGTTTTGATTAAGATACAAAAAGAATATATAAAGGAAAAAATTGAATATATAGACGAGCTATGTTGGTGTTAATACAGTAAAACTTTTCGCGAATTATTTAGCATCGACGATCCTAGAAATTTATGTAATATCAATTTATTGTTTTACACGGACCATATGTATCCGTCTGTATGTTTTCGGCACTTCTAAGAGCACATCATGGATTCTTATTGCCGTATTTATGAGTAGGGCTACAGAATCGTCTATTGTTCTAGCTCATACAGAATCCTAAGATTGAATGTCTTCGTAATTTATTGCAACTTATATGTTATATATCATGAAAAGATACAAAGAAAAGCTACTCAGAGTACGTACAAAATATGTAAGAATACTTAGACCAGAAGAATTTCTACAGGCCGTAGCGACAATTGAAATAACACAAGCCAACCCAAGAATCTCTTCTCAAATAGAAGAACCCCAAACCCACTACATAAACTTCTCTTAGTGGTAATATAAGGAATACTAGGGATTAGGTTAAAAAAAGAAAAATTGGTTATAGTGTGGGAATTACTGTTGAGAATAGCATTATCCCCGCAAGAAAGGCAACAGTATACAGTGGCAGGATGATTGCCACAGCTATTATACCCAACATATTTACAAGGGTCATTGTTGAGAAGAATAGGCCTATCAGTTCCAGTACTGTGAGTATTAGCAATAGTATTGGCACGTAGAGTTTCCAGAACCTAAATACTCCAAGGGCGCATCCTAGAAATAGTAGGATCATGACAATAAAACCAAGCATGCCAAGTGTTACTCCTATGGAGGGCATTATGAGTGAGATAAAACTACGGATTTCTTTAAAACCAAAGTATACACCAAGTAGCCCTCCGATAACCGCAGCCAAGACAACTAAAAATGCTGTAACTTTCTTTGAATCAGGCTCTCTGACTTCTGACCCTCGCTCTATTGCCTTTTTCGCTGCGAATCTAAATAATTTGTCGAGAATGTCATCACCAAATTTTTTCAGACCAGATAACCTACTGGCCCTCTCTGGATCCACAGATACCGCAGGGCCTCCTCCCTCCATACCTTCCCTAGGACAACCCGCCCCATAAGCAGGTATAGCTCCGTATCCCACAGCCCCAATTAATGTGCCCATATATATAACTACTGCAACACTAATTATACCAAGCGTCATGCTAATAGCTGACCATGACAATTCGGTTTGACTAATTTGAAGGGGAGGAAGAGGTACATTTGTGTCCACAAGTTCTACTTCAAGAGTATCAACAGATTGTGAGCCATACTCGAACCAAGTATGAATGTATAGGAGGAGATGCGTGTCTTTGTCATAGTATAGTTCCCAATATACACTATACCCAGAATATGTATAAACTGAACCATAAACCCTTATTGTCTGTCTTTTATATGAATATGCCTTAACTTTTATCCTATCCCCAATAGACGATACCTTCAGTGTCCATATAGAGATATTGACATAATCTCCTACATCGACATCCAGCTCTATCCACAAGTTGAAGTATACTGTTTTATTTGTACCGCTAAATGGATCAAATATCGTAACATTTGTTTCTCGCGTATTGACATCTACCTCTAGTATTGAGGTATTTGACCATGTCATGCCACCAAGAACCTCTTTCACGTAGTATTTAACCAATACCTTACTGCCATAGACGTCACTTATAAATTCTACTTCTTCCTCTACTTCACCACCACCATATATAGTGCCTGAGTACTTGGCATAGGTGCCTTTTTTTATCCAGTCAGGATAGCCGTTAGCGGCCTCAACATATGTTATCGAGACTAATATAATGCCGAATAAGAGAATGAGAAAATACTTTCGACTCCCACGCATCTAGCTCCCCTTAAGACGCATACATATTTTGATAGATTTAGCATGTATATATAATGATATTCTTTTAAAAAAAAAGATATATTGACTCCTTTACATACACGCTCTAAGATATAATTAGTTTATCCACAGATAATTAGAATTCATTAGAAAATATTGGGTTATTTAGTGATATTAGAGACAAGAATTTGAATAAAAAAGGAATATTTATATGTCTATTCCTCCTCCTTCATAGGTTTTCCTTTCCTCTTTAGTAATATTATGGCGACTACCAAAGCAAGAAAAGCTATGGCACCTATGGCAATATAAGTTATAGGTTTCTTTGTGGTTGTTGCCTTGGTGACATTTAGAATTACAGTATCTGTAGACTTTAGCCCTAGCTGGTCTTGGAATACTATGGTTATATTGACCTTCCCAACATCTTCTGCCTGATATTCATACGATATTACCTCGCCAGACGCCCAAGATTTTTCCTCCACCTTTGATCCATTGACAATAATTTGATATAAATCGGGGGAAAGATCTGTCGCCGACCAGTTAAGTATTATTCCTTCACCTACATTAATCGTGTAATTATCCTTAGGCTCCAGTGTTATAAGTGGTGCCTCTGCGGGATGTACACGAACATAAGTTGTTGTATATACACTATTTAGGTCACTATCATAGGCATATACTTTAACGACATAATAACCAGGAGAAGTTATGTATGTGGCAAGGTCCACACATAGCGTATATCCACTTGTATATATGCCGGTTTCGATGATTGTATCATTGATAGAGACCTTATAATTCGTTGGCGTCTCGTCATTCAGCACATAGCACAACTTCCTCTCTAGCCCATACTCATATTCTATCGTACTGGCATTAAGTGCAGCTATTTCTGGCGGCGAAATGTCCCGGGTAGCCATGATCATTATGGAGTGTATTATATTTCCTCCCCTGTAATTAGTTATGTTGGCATGTCCACTCCCAGAGATTCTGAAAACGAAATATGGTACCGCGCCTGTCGTGTATGAGTTTGAGTAGTTTGTTAAAGTACTATATGAACCCATTATTGTTTCGTTATCAAATTCAGCGCCGAGTGGATTATCAACCACATAATATTTGATGTATCCCTCCATTATCCTAGAGTTTACGAGATGAACATCTATATTTCTTACCGGGATATCGTATGTGGAGACCATCGTAAATATCATGAAGTAATACTTGAACATGTAGGCTGCTAGTATATTTGATGCATTCACACTATCCCCATCCAGCACGGATCCCTCGGACAATACAATACCCTCTACATTGGCGTCAATGACATTCACTACGTTTAGATGAAGTGTGGATTCATATAACGTTGCTGCAAGTATTGTCGAATACTCCACAGAGACGTAGGAATTCGCAATGACTGTTCCATCTGGATCTGCAAAGGGCGTTACGTCGGTATTTGTGATTGTTATTGTTGTATTATATATGTATATACCATCAACATTAAATCCCGAGTTGAGGATTTGTGCATCATTCGATGCCGCAAGTATAAGCATCTCTGAGATTATTGTTACATTATCCATGTAGAGTGTACTCGCCACCAAAATTACTGGGACTTCCTCCATTTCTGAGGCATTAATGATGGAATTTGTGGCTCTAAAATCTGTATCTGTATTTACAAATACAATCATAAACATCGAGTTGTCGATATCTAATCTCCCTCCCAGCGCAACCACTACTGGGTAAGCAAAAGTATTTTCTATACTTAAATCCACAAGTGGTTCATCTGGATCTTGCAGTATTGAAATAGCATAACCCATGCTTCCTATGACTGTTGTACCATACTTATGGAGTAGAACCATATATGTCCCTGACGTGATCACGTTGTTGCTTATGGTTGCGGATCCCGATGTAAATAGGCTTACATTTAGGGCGAATCCTATATTTGAGTCATATATATCCACCCATTGATATGCTGCAAATATCTCGGAAACATTCGAGTTTTTAATCGTTAGATTGCCTCCTAGGAGTGCATGATATCCAGAGACATTTGAGTTTAATATGGTTATGTTGGCATCACAGATCGTTCCATTTAACATGAATGCAAACAAGTCGCCACCACCCATATCATCAACATAACATGAATCAAGCATAACCTCTCCTGACATTATCTCTATTTCTGAAAAGTTGGTATAGTTCGCAACGAGGCGTGAGCTATCCATCTCCAATTCAGAGATTTGGGAGTGGAAAATTTCTATGTCCGAGTTATGAATATCAATTTGGTTCACGCCTGTGTTCTCAATATAGACATCCCCCTCAGCATATATAGTGTAGACATCCGAATCGAAGAGATATATTGCAGAGTCATTATACACATTGATGCATACCTCTCTTGGATAAACGGCAGATACATTTATTAGATACAACTTAGAGGAATTATAGAGATCTATATCCACATATCCCCCCATTATTACATTGATCGTATAGGTATCTATCTCTAGAGAAGCATTATCAAGTACGAAGTAGTCAATAGAAATATATCCACTATAAATATTGGAGGGTTCTATTTCATATAGACCACTTATTATATCCACGGTGTAGGAAATTATAACTCCATCAGTCATGTTGAAAACGCCGTCGGCAAGGCGAACCTCATCTATTATCACATCATATAGCGTCGTGTTTATTAGACCTACCTTAGACCTATAAATATGTAGTGTCGAAGAAATAACCGAGTTGTTGAAAACTATATCACTATCTGAGAGATCAGGAATCGTGGAATCCATTATGCAGTCCAGTGTCCCACTAGAGTTTTCGATCAATAAATAGGAGTTGTTTATCAAAACTGACCTAAACGATACCTTCGAATCATAGATACTAATATCCATGTACTCTATGTTGGAGTCGTATATGGTTATGTTTGAATCCCTGGCCAGAAACGAGAAATAAAAGCCAGAAGTCTTATATGTTAGGTTATTTATTGTTACATTGCTCCCGTAAAAGGCAAATTCTACATCATAAACACTTATATTATATATATAGCAGTTCGTGTATAACGCAATAACGCTACCAGTGTCAGTAATATTGTATATTTCAAGCCTGTCTACATTGAAAGCCACGATTTGATTCATGGGTCTATGGATCACAAATAGGTCTACATTATTTCCAACGGCCACGCCTGATATATGATAAGTATTGACTATTGTTGATCCTAACGCCTCATAATTCGGGTATGCACTATCGTATATATAGCCACCAACGTATACATATGCATAAGAGCCATTAAATATGTCGAGATAATAAAGCGATGAGACATAACAGTTAATAAGTCTTATTATCCTTGCAGAGGATGTATGTAGCGTTGTGATGGTCGCATCTTTAATTTCCCCTCCTGGACCCAGCATTGCTTCTTCTCCGGCCATAGGAACATGATATAGATCTATCCAATTAAAGTATCCACCACTGATATGCAGGTCTGCGTGATCGTATGCCCAGAGATTTGATACGTTTGTATTTACAAGCGAGACATTAGCCGCGTCCTCCGCAACTATATAGTCCAATACTGATTGTGTAGCTTGAACGCTTGCATGTCCATCACAGGCTATTCCTCCGCTTGAAAAAACAGTGTTTATAATTTCTACATGGCTATTATCCCCCGCACTTATATAGTCGCCATACCCCATTTTTGCTCCGAATACATAAAGTAATGAGGAATCATGTGTTTCTATATATGTGTTATTAATGCTCTCGTATAGGTATACGCCCGAATTATCGTATGCGAGTATCTGCCATATTGAGGAGTTAATCACAATCGCCGCTGCATAGTCACGAAGGAATATGTATAATGTTGTGCTGGCATTACAATCATAGATATTTACACTTGAGTCCCCATATGCATATATATTGATCCCTCCCATTGTTGAGTATATACTCACGTTATCGATTGTGATTCCTGATGTATTATAGACATATATTCGCGGGGACCACGAAGTAGCTATAATCCTTGAATTTTTGATCATTACCTCCGCAGTGTCATAGACCTCTATAAAGCCCTTTTCTCTCCCCTCAACCCAATAGTATAGGGATTCGGCATAGAATGTTACATTTTCGAACATTACTCTCGATCCGTTTCTAATCTCCACTGTCCCATTTATTATACAGTTTCTGAAGGTAGCATCATAACCGATCACAAGCTTATGCTCCATTATACCCATGTTATTGGCACTCGACCCATGAGCAGTAGTAGTCCTACTATTTGCATCATTCGCGATCCTCATCACACTACCATATACACCATACGTAGCCAACATAGCGACAATTATTAGAGAACACAAATATTGATTATACTTTCTCAAACTCTTCACCATCGAATCTTCTTGACTACGAAAAGCCCCAAGAATTAAGGCTTTCGTAGTCAAAACTAGAATAAAAATATTTTTTATTTAAAAGGTTAAAGGTAGTCCGAATATCTACCTATACTCTAGCCACAAATTTTTTGCTTTCTGCGGTTAGATTACCCTATATTTACAAAATCTAAAAAATATATTTCTCATTACAAGCTCTACATTCGCACCATAGAGCTTAGCATGACAATCAGCCTCAATTACGAGTCCCCTAATATGGGCGACAGGAGATAGATCTATCTTCTTTAAATTGTTATGTTGTAGTGTCAGACTTTTAAGGTTTTTAAGGCTTGAAAGCGGAGATAGATCAATATGCTCAAGTTGATTATGTGATAGGAATAATTTTTCCAGTTTTTTGCATCCAGACAATGGAGAAAGATCTATTTTTGTCAAGCGATTCCTGTCTAGAGCTAATAGCTTAAGGCTCTTAATTGGTGCAAGAACAGCTCTCCTAGGCTGATTACCACTTAACCATAGTTCCTCTAGTTTTTCACATCCAACCAGCGGCAAGAGATTTATCTCCACTAAGCTTTTCTATCTGACCAAGAGTTCAGGGGGCGTCTTAAAGGACTTAGGGGTTTTCAGATGCATCAAAATTAAAAATTTGGGAAGAATTCCTACCTGCTGTACTTCTCTGGGTTTACAAAGAGACGGCAGTGGCAAATGCCATCCCTCTCTAGCTCCTTTTTTGCTGGAACACATGGGCATATGTTATCTCTTATTTTTTCGGGCCTACAGGGGCAGTAAGGATGCCCATATGTTACTATGTTCCTAAGTTCGCCGAGGATTATTGTCTCTACGATTTTTGTGTTGCTATTAAATTCTACCCATTCCCCGAAGTACTTCTTTGCACCACTTAATAGAATCTTCTTATAGATGTTTATGAATTCCTCACTAATCTCGATCTCGCCGATTTTTCTCTTGGGTTTTATGCTAAATGAGGCCATATTTGGCACCCAAACATTTTACTGTTTTTGATGCTATAAAAGATGGATACATTAATTCGTCACATACTATTGGATATTAGGGGGGAATAACTGTGCCATACTTGCCAATAATTGTTGTTATTTTCTCCAGCACATCAATTATGTGGTGATAGTTCTCAAACTTGATCTTTATTGACAATTGTATGATTTTTTCGCCACTCCGAATAATATCCATGAATACGTCATCAATGCTTGTTAATTCATCTTTAGGATAGAACGTATGCAAGTAGTCCTCGCCGCCGAATATCTCGAGATCCAAACCAAACGTATTGATCATGGACTTTAGAAAGTTTTTGTCGATGGAATCCCTTCTGACCGCAAAAGTGGCATAGATACAGTCTAATTGTATAATAATCTCACATAGATTAGTAATGGTGAGGCATGGTAGGGGATATTCCTGTCTGTAGTATGTATTTTTTATAGACACATAATTGTTGTGGGAATACGATACTGCGGAGACATTATAGCCATGTTCTACAAGTAACTCGCGTACCTTTTTGCCCATATTCCATATACTATTCATGCGATTATGAACAAGCAATATGGCTTCTTCCTCGTAGTCTCTGCGTGGGAACCATTGGGGAAAGGATGCATTAAGGACAATATCTCTAGTCGTATATGGCTTAATATCCAGAATTGGGCTTCCTACATATCCATCGAAGCCCTCAACATGTAAAATGTTCTCATCGATCTTTTTTATCCGAACAACAGTCATTCCTATCTGATTGGGTCTGTGTGGTGACCTAGTGGCAAAGACGCCATAACTAGCACCTAATGGTGCATGCATAGGTCTTATTTTATCGATCTCCGCGATAAATTTCTCGATATCGAGAACCACCTTGTGGAGATAATAGAGTATAATGCAATGCGAATACTCGTCCAGCCCCCTCAATCCACGGGCAAACCTTGGATATATTAGAATTTTGGCATTCCCTTCTCTATTTTCGATGACCTCTCCTATAGCGATAAGCCTCAATACATCCACCTCCCTCCTTAAAAAAGATATTATGTTTGAATATTATTGCTGATGGGATACTGCCTTAGCGACTCCTCATATAATCCCAATATGAAGTGCTGGATGATATCAAATCCTTTTTGTAAAAGTATACTCTCTATATGTTCTCTTCCCGTATCCGTGATGCTTTTTAGAGTATATATCTGACCCAGGTTCCTATATGTTACATATTTCTCTCCCTTTGATAGTATCTTATCGGAGTTTGAGATATATCTATCTATGGTTTCCCCAACATTATGCGGGTTCTCTCTTATTAGGAATTTTGTTTGGACAGCGAGAATTATGGGATCCATGGACTCGTGGAGCAATGAACCCAGATATTCTATGGCGAATTTGTTATCTATAAGTCTTTCAGACCGGCTGAAGGCATTAAATACATGTATTAGACTATTGATTATGAGGGCGATATTATTTAATATCCTAGTTATTTTTCCAGGGGATGTTGGCGTAATAAAACTAAGTGGCCCATAACTCTGTAGCATCCTATTCTTCAGTTCTTTGAGTCTGTAGAAAATATCTTTTGACAAATCAATCTTATCTGCCACATACAAGTTCTTAGCGATTATTGGAGCCGCCTGGAGATAGAATGGATCATCAGTGCTTAATCTTAGTCCCCTTATGAGAACCGAAGAAATCTCGTCCACATCCCCCTCTCCGCGGATGGCATGACAAGCTAGAAGTGTTGACAATAGCATTCTCCTAAGTATGTCTGGGTATTTACTGTTGGACATGTAATTCTCTATGGTGTTTATTCCGAATGGAAGTACCTCATCTATAGAGTACCTAAAGATTATTGCGTCAAGCAATATAGATATGTTTAATATTTTTTTAGCGTCCTTCTCACCTTCGATTATGCCCGTAAAGATATCGTAGAGTCTTCTGGAACCAGTATAGCTAACAGCCAAAGCCAGAAGATTTATTGATCTCATGGCCTTCTTAATCACATATGTGTATAGCCTTAGACCAATATCACTGGGATCAATCTTTGATAAATAGATCAACACGCCCATGGGATGAAGATCCACCATTCTGTATAGGTACTCGGATCCAAGCTTCTCTAAATCCTCCCCCGATCCGATATGTATTAGGGCCTCCGCTCTCAATAGCGGATTTGCTATTTCTCCAATATATTTGTCGCCACCATGAATTCGCGTTAAACTCACGAAGAGCAAATCCCTTATAATATTCTCGCCTGATGGTATTAGGCCCAGTAGGGTATCTATCAAGCTCAATTTACTCACACATATCTATACTAGGAGCTATGGCCTCCAAACAAAAGTATAGAAAATCTTTTTAATGACTATAGAATATTTTGTTATCCTCGAGCCATACGCCTAGGTACTTTTCTGGCCATAATGGGAGAACCTATATGACAATCAGCCTATCTGTGGGAGACCATTAATACTAGACTTATTTCTCACCATCGTTTATTCATGAACAAAACTCGGCTCCAATATTATAAATATGATGCATCATTTTCTACTGCCACTTAGAATTCTTGTATTTTGAGAAAACTATGTAGCCAAGAGGGAGTACTTTACATTATATTTTCTACATAGTGATCTAGCGATGGAATATAATCTGTTTTGGTATTCCCGACTGGGCTGAAATGATGTTCTATAAAGTCTTTGGTATTTGTTTAGAAGTTCAGGAAATTCTCTCTCGATGATACTAAAGAACGCTCTTTTTCCCTTCCCCTCAAGAGTTAGCGCCCCGAAAAATACGTATCTAGCCCCATGGGATTTCGCCTCCAGAACCATTTCTTCGAGAGTATCTGTGGAGTCGGATATATATGGTAGCACTGGGATATATGCCACGCCGGCACAAATGCCGTTATTGACTGCCTTCTCTATAATGTCCAGTCTTCTAGAGGGAGGAGGTGCGTGGGGTTCAAAGATTCTAGCGATCCCTTCATCAATAGTTGATAGAGATACCGTCAGAAAGAGACCACAATTTATCTTGTCACTTAGATCCACGGGAAGTATTGCGTTTTCATTTATCAGTTTTAGGATGTTGAAATCGCGTAGAACGAGATCGGACTTCGTCAAAACATGGATCGGAAATCTATACCTAAGGACTATCTCTAGGCATTTTCTAGTTATCATGTACCTATTCTCTATGGGTTGCCAGGGCTCTGTAGATGATGAGAGGGCAATGAATCCAAACTTTTTGGCCTTATAGAGATTCCTTAATTCTCTCTCCAAGAGGGAGGGAGCATTTATCTTAACCGCAATTCCTCCAATGCGTTTGCCGTATCTCCCTCCATGTATGTAGCAATATACGCATCCGAACTGGCAGTTTATGTATGGATTTAATGAATAATCGTCCAAAAACCAGCTATCTCTCCTTCTATGCTTGTTTAATATTGATTTAGCGGGAATTTCTCTGACGCCAACCATGTCCATTTTGGGCCCAAAAACAATCCTATGTTTATTCTAGCAACAAACCAGCTCGCCAAGTTGTTTCCATAGATATAAGGATGGAAAAAATACTAATATCATAACACTCATGCATACTTCAACAATCATTGCTACAGAATTAATGTTTCCCTGGAGCGAAAAAGATATATCATTAGTGTATTCACCTCTCTTACTATGTTTGGCAGTTTTCGGGTTTAAAGGCTTATGTTTTTTTGTTTATAGATTACTTAATTATGTAAATTATGTATGTTTATGTTGGGTGCCCCATAATGGAGTATTATGATACGTCTAAGGATCCTAGGATCCTCTTTGCTGAAGCCGTAGCTAGGAATATTCTCGATTATTTTAAGTCGCGAAAGATCCAGCATATCCGTCGTGATGCCCTCCTAGAAAAACTCAACAACCTATGTGAGATAATGAGGAAAATAAAGTGGAGCTATGTGAGCCCAAAATGTATGGAGGAGCAGGGCTTATTGGATAATCTTGATAGGGAACTCAAAGAATTTAAAAACTTGGTATGGCCCGTTCTAGATAAACAAGACGACGCGACTAGAAAAATGGTGAGATTCTTCGTAAAGACCCTCAGTACGCTGAGGGAGAGATTAGTGAGGCAAAAATTGGATATTTCGAGCGTCGTTGCGATGTCATATGTCAAGGTCGTAAATGTTGAGAATCATCCAAAGTCCCAGAACCTATTAATTGTATGGGTGACTGATGGCTTGGAGACATATGAAATTGTTACGAATGATCAAACAGTAAAAAGGGGCGATGTGCTTCCCTTAGCATTTTTGCCGCCAAAAAATATCTTAGGAGTGATAAGTGAAGGGATGTTCGTAGGTGGCAGAGAAGGCATAAAAAGAGTTAGCGAGGGATTAGTAGGGAGTAAACCAGTATTAGACGAATATGAGGAGAACAAACTTAAGGCTGAGATAGTGGCCGCCATAAGAATGACTACTAAATAAAATAATTTTCGGGATCCAAAACTCCTTGATATTATTTATCTTGACTGTATTTGAATAACTGTTGGGAGGTTCATAAGTATGGTGGATTTCGCATTTGTTTTCGATCAAGATGGTACGCTTGTTAGAAATAGGGCCTTTAAATATGCATATGAAAAACTCCCTAAGGTATTGGGTTTGGACGAAGAGCGTGATGTTTTTCCGAAGATTTTCTTGGATACCTATTATGAATTGGTTAGAGCGAGGAGGTTTACGGATGCTTTTGACTGGGAGAAGGTTTCAGAGTTTTCATGTAGAAGGATAGGTATTACGTATAGGAGGGGGCTCTTTCTAGAACTTATATTAGAGGGAATAAATAAGTGCTTAGTAGACACCAATGAATGTGCTGCCGATGTATTGAGGACAATAAAAAAGAGTGGTGGAGCCATATATGTGTTGACGAATGGGTATTATAGGTACCAGTTTCCAGTACTACGTAAAGTTGGTATTGCGGGTCTTATAGACGAGCTAATAACTAATGATCGTATGGAGGAGCCAAAACCGTCGAGGAAAGCATTTGAGAAGATTTTCTCTATTTCTGGGCTCCCAGCAGATAAAATTTATTTTGTGGGGGATCACCCCTACTTCGATGTGTATGGCGCCCTTAACGCTGGTATAAAAAACCTGTACTGGATAACAGATATGTTCAATAGGGGGGTATATCTTGTAAAGGATTTAGCGCCCCATATTACGAGTTATGTGTGGAATAAATATAGAATAAGACTAGACATGACACGGTTCTATGATACGAATATATATGTGATAAATAAGCTCTGCGAACTTCTAGCCCATGTAGAAAAGCTACAGTAGCGATGCCCATGATAATTATTTTAGCCCTATACAACGGGGGGATATGTATGCGAGTTATCCTCTAATGAGCGTTTAAGTAGCTTTTTAGTGAGTTTCGAATGTAAAGCCTCGAAAGCCCTTCTTCTTTACCTCATCAAGAGCAAACATAAGATTTTTTTAGGGTCTCCTCTCTATTCGTGAACAGGTTTCTTTCAGATTTTGAATAAATAATATCGACGTAATTGTCATAGACATTCATGTCAATGACACTCATGTCAACATAAAAAAATAATTAGTAAATAAAAATACGCACACACGAATATAGAACATGACACATATCGTCTCTAGCAGATTCTATGCTCGCTATTCTCCCGTATATATTATCGCACAAGCATCAAAAGAGCAAGAAGTAAATTATGCAATCATAATTATTTTGGTCTCAAATAATTTCTCCACCACTGATAGCATAGCCATCAACTGGAAGAATAAGACATATAATAGACATATAGATAGGCAATAGGCCGCAGAATTAAAAGACAGAGGCGGAAAAGTAAAAAGATTAAAGAGTTTATTCCGCCTCCTCCTCGTCAATAGGCTTTTCAATAATCTCTAATTCCTCAGCCGCGCGACTCTTTCTTCTCTTCCACCAGGGTACTAAGACAAGTGCTATTGCTATCGCTGCACCTATAGCAATGAAGGGTAGCCACTTGAGATGGGATGGAGGTGCCTGTATTTGCTTGATTATGAATACTACTGCTACTTCCTTCATATTTCCAGCTTTGTCATATGCTCTCAGTTTCACTATGTATTTGCCATAGTCTAGTTGTAGCTTAATGCTATTCGTGAGTCCAATGTCTTGCCATGCCGAATTATTTATGGATATCTCTATATGGTCGAGGTCAAAGTTGTCGGTAGCATTCCATGATATTGTTACCGTGGTGGCATTTAGCTCCGAATTATTCTTTGGCTCCAATATTATTATTGCTGGTTCTGTTAGATCAACAATAATCGATACATTAGACTCTGCTGAATTTCCAGCCTTGTCAAATGCCCTTACATATATTGCATGTAGCCCCTCACTTAAGCCATAGAACATATATCTATTATTAGTGATGGATATCCATGACTCATTGTCTATCCTAATGCAATAATGATCTATACCAAAGTCATCAATGGCAGACCATGCCACCGATATTGTGTCTTCATTAATATAGGCACCATCTGATGGAGATGTTATTATGATGGATGGAGTCTGAAGGTCTATGTGAACAACAATCGCTACATATCTTGAATTGCCAGCATAGTCATAGGCTATTATCTTAATGGAATGTGTGTCAGCCGAAAGTTCTACTCCTAGGCTGCTATTTGTTCCCGAGTAGAGGAGTTCGTTGTTTACATATACTTCATAGTGGTCGATTCCATAGTTATCTGTGGCGTTCCACTGGATTTCAATATTGGTGTAGTTGAAGTATGAGCCATCTGGTGGGGAGTACATAATAAATTCTGGGGCCGTATAATCCACGATAAAGGTTATGGCATCGCTATTCGCATTTCCAGCAATGTCGTAACATCTAACAACTATTAGGTATATTCCCTCATCCATCTCCGCCATTGCGTATCCTGTTGACTTTCCAAGATCTATCCAATCTCCACCATTAATACTTATCTCAAACCTTTCTATCTCCATGTTGTCGTTTGCTTCCCATGAAATTATTATGTTGTCCACATTTATGTATGTCCCATTTGAAGGATAGACAATATTGATAGTTGGGGGCTCTGTATCAACAATTATTGTCACTATCTCAACATCGGCGTTGCCAGCCTTATCAACAGCCTTTATATATACAGTGTTTTCTCCATTAACCAGACCAGTAACGGTATAGTTGTTTGAGAGACCAACATCGATCCATGCACCGTCTCCAACCTTTACATAGTATCTATCGATCCCATAATTATCGATAGCATCCCATGAGATTACTGTTGATGTAGTATTTATGTAGAACTCATAGTCTGGATATACGGCAACAATAATTGGGGGTGTTAGATCTATCGAAATCACTACTGTATCCTCCCCGTAGTTCCCTGCTGAATCATAGACTCTCACATCTATTATATGTGTGCCCTCAGACATGCCAGATATTGTATAGTTTGATGCCAGACCCACATCAATCCATTCTCCACCATCCACCCTTATTTCACAATGATCAAGCTCAAAGTTGTCACTCATATACCACTCTACATATACCGTACTAGTGTTTAGGAATGTTCCCCCAGGAGGGTATGTTATTTCAATATATGGATCCGTTGTATCGGCAATTATCCTCAAAGTAATTAGTTTAACATTACCTGCCTTATCATAGGCCCTAATGTAGACACTGTGCTCTCCCTCTGTAAGATATTCATATACATGGCTTGTGGATGTTGTCATAATCCATGCGCCACCATCCAGTCTAATCTTATAGCAATCCAGCTCATAGTTGTCACTAAAGTTCCATGAAATAACAACCTTTGATTGGACATAGCTATCATTCTCGGGGAATATATCTATTAGGACTGGTGGTGTTAGGTCAACAATGACAGTTAAGGATGTTGTGAATTGGTTTCCTGCGAGATCTATAGCCTTTAAGTCGACCGTATGGATACCCTCATCTAGGCCAGCGAATGTATATTCGTTTTGTAGATCGACATCTATCCATGCACCGCCATCGATTCTAATCTCATAATGATTCATTCCAAAGTTGTCAGTACCATTCCACTCAAATGTTATATCCGTCACATTGAAATAGGAGCCATTAGCAGGCGATAGAAACTCAGCATACGGCGGCACCTTGTCCCTAATAATATAGATCATGAATGTGTCCATGTCTCCAGTAACACTATTCGTTACAAGAGTTATGTTGAGTGTTGTATAGTCCGGATATCCGGAGACATCAATATCATAATGCTTAATTAGTTCAACTCCATCTATATCATCAAATACTACTAAGGAGCCATTGACATATATCCTTATAATGTCAAGCCCAGTAATTGCCTTTGCATGAACAATTATATCTATCGTGTCGTTATTGGTTATGGTCATGTTTTCTGGACTAACTATCGCACCGATGGGTTTCCTAAGCCACTGGAGGATCCTATCAAGGGCATCGGCCCTGTATTCACTACCATTTATTGATTCGAATGGATATGCAAAATAGACCAGACGATAATACCCATCATAACCAATTGCTGCGCCTATGCTTGGATCCCTTCCATAGTACATCATTAGGAATGATCCATTTGTTGGGCTTATCTCGTCTGGCCAGAAATTATTATTGGCGCTATCTGATCCAGAGAGTAGATATGTTACTCCCTCAAATATCGTACCAGCAACCCCACTCACATTATTTATGTTGGTGTCGTCCCTCTCATATATAGCTCTTAGCCAATCTTTATACCAATCAGTATCTCCAATTAGGTATCCTATGTCTTGTCCACTTATAAATAGTTGGCCAAGATCCGATAGAAACTCCGATATTGCATTTCTCTCAGCACTATTAGGTGCGGAAAGACCACATTCCCATATCATTATCTGAACCCTGTCGAGGAAATCTTGTGGCGGAGCACCCCTCCTAGTGGTATTCCAATATGCATAATCCCTGTTGAAATGATAGCTCAGATTTTCGAGGGCCTCCATGAAATACTGCTCATAGTCATGCCAGTTATCATCATCCACAAGCAATATAGGCACTATCCCATTCCATACGCCAATGTTATAAACATTATCCGTCTTTGAAGATCCCTCATCAGTAATCGCTGACACAGATATATTATAGGATCCGTCGGCGACGCCCGTAGTATCCCAGTCATAATAGTAATACCCCGTTTGTGAGTCATAATTAGATAAAATGTCTATGATCTGGCTCCATGTCTCATTGCTAATAGTAACATTTAGTGTTGTCAGATTAACACCAGAGTATGTTGATGCATTAACGAGGATCCTAGTTGTGGACCATACAGGATCGTACGTATTTGGGAACACCAAATCAAGATATAAATGTTCCCTACTTATGAATATAGTATCTGTTACCTCGTCAAGGTTATTATCTACAATCCTCAGCGTAATATTTAGTGTCCCAGAGGGAAACGAGCTAGTATCAATGGTTATATTATTGATGTAAGTCCTCCTTCCCGGAGATAACGAATACACCACCGTTCCATTAATAAGTATCTCGAGATTCCGAATATAATGGTATGCCCTAGCCGCAATAGCGAGAGATACATTCTCGGTATATTTATCGATGTAGAAACTATAGTCATAGATCTTAGCTATTGGTGCCTTCATCCAGTCCGTGGCCCTCTGCATAGCGTCGGATCTATTTACTGAACCATCAATAGCCTCGAATGGGAAGGACATATAGACAAGACGGTACTCATCGTCATACATGACTCCAGCCCCAATACCTGTGTCATCATCATAATAGAGTATTTGTGTTGAGCCACCAGTTGGAGATATTTCGTCAGGAAAGTCATTATTGTTCGCACTATCTGTGCCAGATAGGTTGTATATGGCTCCACCAAATAGAGTCCCCGAGACACCCCTAACATAATCAATATTCGTATCATCACGTTCATAATTAGCTTTTAGCCATGTACTATACCAAGTTGTATCCCCAATATCAAAACCTATATCTTGGCCAGATATGAATAATTGCCCACACCTAGATAGATAATATTCTAACACATCCCTTTCCTCTGTTGTAAGTGTAGTGGTGAAATCATCACCAGTAAACCATATGACTATTACGACTCTATCAAGTAAATACTTTGTGGGTGTACCATTCACCGATACATCCCAATAGATGTAATCAATATCTCTCTGATACCCAAGGTCTTGGAGTGCTTGCTCATAATATGTCTCATAAGAATCACCCTTGTCGTCATCAACTAGAAGTATTGGCGGGATATTGTTCCATACATGTACCTGTATTGTATCATTATTTGTTTTTGACTCATTATCTCTAGCACCAGCAAATATCATATAGTATCCATCGGCAACAGTACTAGTGTCCCAATCATAGTAATATAGGCCCCGGGACGCATCATAGTTCGATGTTATATCAACAACAGTTCCCCACGTAGAATTACTTATGTTCAGATAGACATATGTTATTGTCCCATCCACATCAGTTGCATTAACATAGATCCTAGTTACACCTTCAATAATATCTCCTTCTTCTGGCTCAATAATCTCCACGATCGGTATGCCTCTGTCCAATATATCGATATGAAGAGTAAACTCACCATAATTTTGCTCATCCGGGATGGATGGTGTTGTTGCAGAGCGATCCACCCACTTTACAACAACATAGTAGTATCCAGATTTCGTTGCTATAATATCGACCACTTCGTTTCCTCCTATAGAATCACTAGTAGATTTGCCAGCTATGACTGGTTGACCATACTCATCTGGCTCTCCATAGTAGATATATAGGTCAAAGTCCGCCCCACTTGGGACAGTCAGATTGAACCTATACCTAGATCCTGCCTCTAGGTATATTTTGCCCGCCCATACCCTGGGAGCTATGCCCTGCGCTATTGCGGTTGAATTATTTGAACCCAAGGTATATCTATATGTCCTATTAGGGAATAGCTCATTTAAAACAGCCATGACTGCCGCATCACCATTAACCCTACCGTATCCCTCCACATTATCCTTTCCGCCCCTATCCAATGATGGTACGGTCTGGCCGGTCTCTGCCCTAGTAAACTCCACAGATGTCATCAAGATCAACATCTTTACCTTTAGTGCATGTTCTCCATCCCAAACCCAACTACTAGCTCCTCCCAAAGCACTAACAACGAGAGCTGCGAGCCCACTCACGTGTGGAGTTGCCATCGATGTTCCCTGAATATCCCAGAAATTATCCAGTGTGGTTATTGCATCCCCCAACAATCCTCCTCCCGATGGGGCATTATCGGCATCATTAGAATCCGCAGCTGCAACAGCTCCAGAGCTACCATCAAGATCTGAGTCCTCCTTATCTATATAGTCTCCATTATAATACCCAGTACCACCATTCGCAGATACATCTGGCTTTATTGTATTCCCAGTTGTCGTGTCTCCAGAGGTACTATACTCTGAGATTTCATTTATGTCGTTCATCGCGGCAACAGTTATTACTAAGTCGGCGGATCCGGGAGATCCGATGTTTCCTCCAGCACCATCATTCCCCGCAGCTACTACGGTAACAACCCCACTCATCACCAGTTGGTTCATGAGTTCATTAAGAGTGGCATCATCTCCTCCACCCCATGAATTCGAGGAAACAGTAATATTATAGTCACTAGCGTTCTGTATCAGCCATCTTATCGAGTCAAAATTATAGTCGCCAAACCATCCAGACCTGTCAAATATTTTCAGGCCAACCAACTTAACCTCGGGGGCGACTCCAGCATGTCTTCCAGGTTGGGAACCATATGAACCATAAGGGAACTGTTTTTCCCATGTTACGATCAGAGTGCCCCCTGTAGTTCCAAGGTTCGTCACTGATACATTATAGGTACCTGGCAGGGAGGCATTAAACACTGCCTGCTCTATCTCGACGGTGCCCCAAAACGACGCATATACTTGCCTGCTAGTGTTTAGAAGAACATGATTGGGGTCGTATACCTCAAACGATATGTCAGCCGTTCCTGACGATGTATAATAAAGTGCCGCGACCCCGTACCATCCCGGCGAGTCTATATACAAATAATAGTTGCCCGAGGCACCAAAACTATCGGTTCTATTTCTGGCAATTATCCCCCACTCCACATAGTCGCCGGTCCATATGTTTCCTGCAGCTATACTCGCACAGTGGGTACCGTGCCCATGATAGTCTTCGGGACTTGTGGCATCGTCCCCTGAGTAGTCATACCAATATATGACCTTGTTAGTGAGAGGGTGAGTATCATCTATTCCTGTGTCAACTATCGCTATAGCTATGGAGGGATCCCCGAATATGCCTCTGCCCCAAGGAGTCTCATTATTCATTGGATATGAATTTGGTGGTACTAGTTTTGTGCTTAGCGTTCCTATTCTCATTTGAAGTACCGTCCAGGAAGTCATTGGATAGAAATATTCGTTATGTTGCTCGATGAACCCTATTAGTGGTGATCTGGAGAGCAATGGAACTTTGTAGAGTTCTATATATCCGCTGAATGCACATATTTCCCTATATACAGTTTCTATGGTGCCCCCCATACTTTTGAAATAGGCAATAGCTTCCTCTAATCTTCGGTCTGCCGCTGCAACATCCACAAATATGAGGTCATCTCTGCTGTATCTTATCTCTATTGTCTTTGGGCCTATCTCATCAATAGGGACGATCATGTCTCCTAGGTCGAGCATCACTTTTCTTCCAGGAATCACTATCTTTTCTGTGCCTATAGCGATAATTTCCTCCAATTTATCTGCTATTTTGTCGTGGTCGGAGTCGTAGTTCTCTAGGTTTACTAGCCAGTGCTCCATTGCTGCATATGAGTTTCTTAAATTAATGTACATATTATACTTGCCTAAGAATATTACTTCTGGATCTCTATCAATTGTAGTATCTAGTGATTTTAATATGAGCCCAGCGGAAACTGGATCTATATCTAGTCCGGTCTTTGTTCTAAGCTCCTGATATTCAACCGAGGGTATTTCCTCTCCCCTAGCTATCCTTATTAGATCCCATATGTCATCCCTAGTCAGCCTAGACTTTACGGTATCGTCTATTATGGATGATTTTGTAGGTCTTCCATTATCTCCAACAAGAACAACTGGAACCCCCCTAGATCTGAAGAATTGATATAGGAATTCTGAGAGTCCACCATTATTCTTTATAAACACTATCCTAGCTTTGTCAGAGCTTTTGGCGGGTTTTGCCAGAGGTATTGATGCCGCCACTATTAGGAATATGATTGATAAACCACGCAAAATTTTCGACAAGGCCCCCTCACCCAATCTATAAGCGAGAGTACCATAAATAATAAATTGGAAAATAATATATAAAAATCCTGACCGATCGTATTTTTATATAGACCCTACAAAGTACAAAGCCGCTACAGTTTTTTAGATGCAACTATATCTCTCTGGTATTGTTTCTAACAGGAAATTTATTTTTGGTATCATGCAGAAAATTTGGTCTTTTATGGAGATTGTCCTGTTTCAATCCGGGCTTCGATAATATTTGTTCTGCTAAGACCATCAACTATCTCATTCAACGAAAGACACAACAAGCGAATAGTAATAACGCATACTAAACATAGTGTGATTAAAATTGACGTATAGAAGATAGTGTCCCTATCTAACCTAACCCTCCATAATGAACCTTATGTCGGGTATCTGAAATGCTTTCCACCTGAGGTTTCGTGTGAATGTCTTCACATGGGAAAGGACTAAAAACCATCAATATTTGTTGCCATATTGCATGCAGCTTATTTACCTATAAACAATAGTGTCAAAAGACAATTATAGTTACCCTATATGTGTCCTATGACTTTCTAGGCTTCATAATGTAGGGGGGCATTAATATTAAGCACTTGGGCATTTCATTTACATCCATGCTTTATCAAGAAGCGTAGAAATTCCAAACTGTTTCTAATATATCTAAGAGGCTTAAAAGTATCTATCAATGTTGTTTCTAGGAACATAAAAGATGTCGGAACTTTACGATATAGGGCCCTATGTGTATAGGGACAGACATAATAGAGAACATCAAGGCCCAGAAAAGACAGAAACAGCCTCTACAAAAAATTAAATTTTCCATCTGGCAACCTATTATTAAACATCTCTTTTAGTTTTGTCAGATTTAAAATATCTACTTTTTTGTCGGAGATCTCGATGAGTATTGCCTGTTTGTTGGAGTGTATATCACTATCCTCCGTCAGTAGGGTATATTTCCTACTAATTGCTGTTGCCAGTATTATGCAGTCTATGTAGTCGGGGAATATTCTCCTCAATTTGAATGATATCCTTATTATTTCTGGTTCATAAAATGGAATAACGTTGAATGCTTCCTTTATAGCTTCTATGCCTTCGGCAACTCTCCTAGGTGGCACACCAAGCTTCGCAGCTTTCGCCTGAATCTCAAAAAGCGTTATTTCACTCAAATATATCTCTCTCGGGTCAACAAAAATCTCGTTTCTTTCTAGAGCTGAAAAAAAGTCATGTTTCACTCCAATACCCACTATAGGCAGAAAATATGTTGTATCAAGCACGATCACATGCTTCACCTATCTTCGAAACTCCTCGATAGGTTTTTTCTAAATTTCTCGAACTCCGCCTCGGATATCGAAGCATACTTCTTCCTTCTAGTAAGCTCGAGGACGCTCAGTAACCCCCTCAGTTTTATGGCTTCTCTAATAAGATCGTTAAGAACCTTGGAGATAGATCTAGTATTCCCAAACCTACGCAAACTCTCTCTTACTAGAATCTCGTAAACATCATCATCAAGAATCACCGCTGTCCTTTTCGACATAATTCATCACCTAAAATTACTATATGATTAATCATATAAAAAGTTAATCATACAACAATATAATGACACAAGATACAATCTTATCTCTAACAAAAAAGAAACCCTCCAGATTGCATATATATAGAGTAAATATAATCTTAGGAGGAGGTGAAAGGGGATCACCCGAGTCCTAGGTTATGGATAGGCTGAGCATTTTCAATATTTTCATCTGACTACAGAGAATACATTTTGTCTCTTTTGCCCTTTAATGAGCTAGGACACAGCCCACCGACATGTGGACTGGCAAACTTTCGAAATAACAAGACAACCCATAAAGGCACGACAATGGTCTCACCTAAACACCAAGCGAAACACGAGTAGCAATATTCTTAGCAAGAACAGAAGATAGAACCTCACGACAAGCCGAAGAAACAGACCTAGACAACAACTTACCACACTTAGAAAGATAGGCAAAGACGCACTCAACAACAACACGAAGCCTATAGATCCACCACAAATAGCGCCAGAAAATACAGTATACGCCACAATAAACGGCCTCGGCCTCGCGGCATACGGCATATCCCTACGAGGCCCAATCACCAGTATGTATCTCCAAGCAAAAGCACCAAGATAACCCCTCAGAGAAGTACTTACTATCGCCAAAAAGAACAACGAACCAAACCCTAGTCTCCTCGAGCTTAGGCTTACCATCAATGGATACCTTGTGGCCGTCCCAGAGAAAACATCTGCTATTTCCTTAAGCAGAACCAAGGGTCGCGGTGTGAAAAGAGAAAGTATGCCGTGCTGTTCACAGCTGGAAAGACTCTTCTGGCGAAATTTTTCCAGGGGAGAATTTAGGGTATATTCTGGGGGAAACAGTCAGATGAATTGTATTTCAGGTATATATAGAAAGCAAATATTAATTATTTATATCACAAACACCACAAATATATGAGGACCCCCTAAGATTATTAGAAAAGGAAAAATATTTGATGCTGCTGAGAAAGGCATGGCGCGCTATTGAAATGCTGGAAAAGCATCACTAATTGCTATGGGAGTTTCTGAACAGAAGGCTAGGGGCATAGAATTTGGAGTAGCATTTTTTATAAGAACGCTAAGAAAAGTTCGGGGAAAAAGGACTTTGTGGAAAAAATATTATAGCTTTGATTATTGTCTTCATATAAAGGGATTTTACGAGCTACAGATGCCGCCAGACATACTTTCAGAGAAAATCTATGAGGTAAAAAAGGGTAACCGATGTGCTGGGTCTAATAGATAGACTTAAAGATGTGAATCTAAAAGATGCGATAAAAATGATGGATGAAAGCATAAAACTCCAGAGGAAGATATTACAGCTAATTATATGGTATAGACAAGTACTACAACAAGTCGGAAAAACGCTTTTTCCCAGGCGATTTCCTAAAAAAGATTGTGCCCTTGGTATGCCTCACACTGATGAGAAAAGTCAATGGAAAAAATACAGTTAAGCGCAGTACGGGGATATACATAGAAAAAGTCATTATTGGTGTCCCTAGGGGGAGAATTGATGGGTCTCTATTTTTGAAGACGGTGTAATTTGGTTCGAGATACACATTCTTTTGGTCATCCTTTCCTTTTATATAGATATAGTATTAAACCGCTATGGATTATTATTTATTATGAGGATACGCCTTTATTGCTTGTATGGGTGCCATGCTTTGTCTAGTAGGACTCCGTTGCCATATTCTCCAAAGATCCTAGAGTTGTTTAGGAACCCGAAGAATTTTGGGGAGATGAAAGATGCCGATATTGTTTCTAGAGCTGGTTCTCCGGCATGTGGGGACATGATAACGATTTATCTGAAGATTAGGAAGGTAAATGATGAGTATTTTATCTCTGACGCAAAGTTTGAGAGCTATGGCTGTGCGGCCAACATTGCTGCGACATCCATATTGACCGAGATGATTAAGGGTAAGTCGTTAAGATTTGCTTGGAATGTTTCTTGGAAGGATGTTTCTGATGAGATTGGTGGGCTTCCAGCCATAAAGTATCATTGCTCTATTCTTGCCGTTGGTGCATTGAGAAGGGGAATTAGGGCCTATTTTGAGAAGATCGGCAGGAAACCCGATTGGCTTCCTGAGGAACTTACAAACGTTGAGAAGCATGTGTTGAATGAGGAGGGAGCGATGGAAAGGCTAAGAATATTTATGGGGGTGGCTAAAAATGAGGATAGATCTGACTAGGAGGGAGCCTGGATGTGTGAGCCACCCAATAATTCGTCTGAATAGAAAACTTAGGGAAGTAGGCGCGGGAGAAAAAGTGGAGATCATTTTTGACCCCAACGAAATACCTGAGGACGCCATTATGATTATAATTAGAAAGAAAAACTTGAGAATAGAGGACAAAGTTTCGAAGAATGGGGTCTATATTATTCGTTGTATCAAGGTTAAATAGAACTGGTCGGGGCAATGTCGATTAGAGAGCTTCTGAAGGTTCATGGCAAGCCCAAAAAGGAGGTATATTTTGATCTAGAGAATAATGGTTTTGTGCCAGATGAAGTAGTTGAGGCTATGCTACCTTATTTTAATACAATCGGCTATGGCAATCCTGCAATTACCCATAAACCTGGATGGGAGGCCTACGAGGTCATCTATAGTACTAAGAACCTCATCGCGTCTACTATAGGTGCAAGTTCTCCTGATGAGATTATTTTTACAAATAGTGGGACTGAAGCAAATAACCTCGCAATCATGGGGTTTGCACTATCCCACAAGAAGGACAAATTTCTCACTTCCATAATCGAACATGGAAGTGTGCTTTTTGTGATGAATTATCTAGAAAAGGCAATGGGAATTAATGTAAAATATGTACCAGTGGACGAGGAGGGATTTATAGATCCAGAAGTTTTTGGGGCATATATGGATAAGGATGTCAAGTTCGTATCCATTCAGCTTGTTAACCATGAGATAGGTACAATACAAAATATTAGAGAGCTTGTTGATATTGCAAAAGATAAAAATCCAGATGTTGTATTCCATACTGACGCTGTAGATGCCTACGGTAGGATGAGAATAGACGTCAAGAAATTGGGTGTGGACATGTTGACATTAAGTAGTCATAAAATACATGGACCGAGAGGCATTGGGGTTCTCTATGTTAGAGAGGGAATAAACATTGTTCCAATAATAAGAGGACAAATTAGCTCGGAAAAATATTGGCCCAGTGTCGAGAACATACCGATCATAGCGGGATTCAAAAAAGCAGTAGAGTTAGCATTCAATAGTTTCGACTCTAATGTATCATATGTAAGATCCTTGAGAGACAAACTTATGAATGGAATATTCGAAAACGTGGATTATACAATTCTAAATGGTCCTAAAGGCGATAGGAGAGTCATAGACAACGTCAACATAAGCTTCTTGTATGCGGAGGGAGAAGCAATAACAGTAGAACTAAGCCTAAGAGGAATATATGCATCCAGCGGATCTGCCTGTGCCAGCAGATATCTTCAACCAAGCCACGTCCTAATGGCTATTGGTAGAAAACATGAAGAGGCACATGGAAGTATCCTATTTAAGGTATGTAGATACCACAAAATAGAGGATATAGACTATGCCTTAGAACAGATCCCCAAGGCCATAAAAAGGTTAAGAAAGATAAGTTCTTGGAAACCACATTAGATCCATATATAGGCATAAATATGAGCAAAGTTTAATTTCATACTCACCAAATTAATCCCAGCCAAAAGGTTGTTTATTTTAAGATGTGCAAAATGCTCTATAATATATATGCTATTTAGATTATTATTGTTTGGGGAATGAAGTGATACAGACTATGCAGATAGTTGATAAAGTAGTAAGAGTGAGAGAGAAGGGCACAGAGCTCGTGATGATACAAACTAGAGCCGAGGCATACATGAAAATAGCGTTATACCAGACAGAACCAGAAATGGGTGTAAAAATAATAGAATACTTACCACGAGTACTTAGGGATGAGAAAGTCAGAAGGGAGCTTGGGGTTCCAGATTATGATGAGATAATCATAAGACCTGGGAGACATCCTGCACGAGAGGCTGATATAACGCTAATAAAAAATAAGAAGATCACAGTTAAACTAAGCGTAAAATTCTCGCCAAGCGGGAAGATCAGATATTGTGTTCAATCATGGAAATATGAGAGAGCAGATACAGATCTCTTGGCACTTGTCCCCGTAAGAGCAATAATAAGTAAAAAATCACGCTACTATATCGCAATAATATACGTACCAAGAATACTAAGAATATATCCCACAAGTAAACTCAGCGAACTAATAAATAAACTACTAGACGAAAAAAGAAAGGCAGAAAACCTAGAAATGCTATGGACAATAAATATTAGAGAAGTAGCATCCGCACTTAGAGACTACGAAATGCTGAGACGACAGGACGAAATGCTAAAACGGCAAGACGAAATGCTGAGACGACAGGACGAAATGCTAAAACGGCAAGACGAAATGCTGAGACGACAGGACGAAATGCTAAAGTTACAGAGAGAAACCCTAGATGTTCTTAAGAGGATACTGAAGATACTTGAGGAAAGTAAAAAGCAAAACCTATAGTTTCCCTAATTATGTTTCTTTCTTTCTAGCCCCCAATAGTGGGACGATTTTCGGGGAACCTTAATATGTCGCTTAAATACCTAGAGGATCGATTAAGGGATAATTAGTCATCTTGCTGCGCTTCACTATTTTTGTTTCTTGAATATCTCCACTAGTGCATCAACAAATATATCGATCTCTTCAAACGTGTTATATAGATAAAAACTAGCCCTAACAGTTCCCTTTTCCAGACCAAGCCTATGGTGGAGAGGTTCGGCACAGTGAAAACCACTTCTGACACATATCCCATATTCATCGAGATACAAAGCGACGACGTGAGGATCCATACCCTTGATATTAAAAGGTATTATACCCACCCTCTCTTCAGGGGGAGGGCCATATATATCAATATTATCGCCTAGTCCTTCTCTTAATTTCTCCAGCGCATACTTGGTGAGTTTATATTCATGCTCCTTGATGTTTTGCATACCGACATTTTCCAGATATCTGACTGCTTCTGCCAATCCTATCCCTCCCGCAATGTTTGGAGTTCCTGCCTCGAATTTCCATGGCAAAACCCCCCATTCAACATCATGCCTGCCGTCTATCTGTAGACTAACACTACTAATCATCCCGCCCCCTACGAATACTGGATTCATTTTCTCCAACAGTTCCTCCCTTCCATATAGTGCACCTATCCCAGTAGGCCCCAGCATTTTATGTCCGGAGAAGGCAAGAAAATCGCAGTCTATGTCTCTCACATCCACTGGTATGTGTGGAACTGACTGTGCACCGTCCACAACTAGTGTGGCATCCACTTCCCTAGCCAATTTGGCTATCTTCTTGATATCGTTTAGTGTGCCGAGCACATTAGATGCCTGTGTTATCGCAATAATTTTTGTTTTCTCGTTTATTATCTCTGCAAGCATGTCATAGTTGAGGGTATGATTGTCCAGTATATCGACTACCCTAATTCTCGCACCTTTTCTCTCGGCCAGATAAATCCATGGCAACATATTAGAGTGATGCTCCATGATAGATATGACTATTTCATCCCCCTTCTCAATGACACCAAGGCCGTAAGATAAAGCAACAATATTTAATGCCTCCGTAGTATTTCTTACGAATATTATTTCCTGCATTCCCTTAGCCCCAATAAACCTTGCAACAACCTTATGCGCTTCCTCATAGAGCTCTGACGCCTCCTCGCTTAATGTGTGTATTCCCCTATGTACATTCGCATTATATGTTCTATAGAACTCCTCCATGGCCCTTATTACTTGTATTGGGCGTTGGCTGGTGGCCGTATTGTCAATATATATGAGCCTTTTGCCCCTTATCTTCCTGCTTAATATAGGAAAATCCCTCCTTATCTTCCCAACATCCACACGCAATCTCATTTCCCACCTAACCGCCCAATAATATCTATAAAGTTTTGTCCTTAAAATATCAGCAGGCCATACACTTCATAATGACCCCAGCAACAGTAATCCTACAACTATGGTTAGGCAATTAGAAGTCTTTAAAAACAACTCATCAGCAACCCTACCAAAAAACATTTCGCCTCCTTTATATTTGTCGAGACGACCAGGATGTCTATATCGCTATCAATATCAAAATCGCCCCGTGCCACAGAACCGAATAAAATTGCTTTAATCGTGCCGAGAGGCACTCCTTTGCAGGCCTCAATGAATTCGGCTAAGATTTTTTGGATGATTTTTCTCGTCAACATATATCAAACCTCCAAGAGCACAATCCCCCTAAACCACGAGTCAAAATATGCCTCTAAACAATATAACTAATTTTACACTTTAAAGAGTCTCTTTTTCAGCGATGTACAAAATATTTAAAAACTTCCCCATGTAAAAATTGATCAATAGTAGAACCTTCCTATTATTACGATTAGAGATTTTCACGCTCCACAATTCTCCTAATATAGACAAATTTTAGGTATCGATGAATAATCAGCAATAACGCTACTATTACCTCAATAACAACAAAGATCCAGTTTATACCAATCAAAAGCCAGCTATTTATGATTATCCCAAATATGGCTATTGGAATGCATATAATGATTATAAACGTTGATAATCTCCCAAGAATTATTGTCCCTCCCCGCTTTAGTCTCCATAATATCGCCCCAGCCAAAATACCGCTTGAGGATAGGAGCAACCCAACATTGATCCCTATTGATGTATAGATATTCTCTATTATAGATCTTATATACATTATTCCGCCTATCAATAGGCCAATAGCCACCGCGTATCCCATGGCCTTATCAAAATTTGGTTTCTCAGCCCGATCCTTCTCAGGTATATGCCTTAATTTTCTGAGTCCCAATAAGTTCTTCAGCTTTGATAAATCCTCCTTCTTCTTAACCATCTCGAGGGTTAGAGGTGTTGTCTCCGGGAGTTTAGATGGAGGCTTGGGGGCCTCGGGGGTAACCGGCGCCCCTTCACCCATAGACTCTGCCACTACCATTTCCTTCTGCACTATTGGTTGAACCACTAGGGCTTTGCTTACATATAATATACTAAACAGCGTTACGCAACCACATATAATCCCCGTGCTGGGATTAATTAAAACTGTTTCTAGGAAAGGCTTGCCTTTACCAAATGCCAAAAGATCCTGTGGGTCATAACCCAGTAAAACAGTTATTGATTCATTAACTGGCCCCACATAGTAAACAACACCTACCCATATCTTATCATCATAGCCTATTCCAGCAAGCCTGTATGTACTAGTATTCAACTCGTCAGCGATATCCTCAATGTCGCATTTTATATCTGCCACTTTTTTAGGATTACCCGGTATATCTGTTTTATAGACAACATAGTTATCATCAACGATCCAGACAGTATCGTTAATAATGGCGAACATGACCCTTTGCGAATCCAATTCTATCTTGACCTCTATGGAGTCTAATGATTTGTTAAGTCTTATTATCCCGGCTTTATATACACTGGTACTGTGATAGGAGAACCAAAACTTTTCCCCATCATATAGTATAGAGTCTAACAGTATGTCGGGATCCAATGTTGCATTTATTGTTGCACCACTAATTATTACCCCATCATGGCTCAAGGTTATTATTTTATACTCGCTACTCTTCACGAGGTAGTAATAATTTGAATTATATCTGCAAAATCCAGTACATCTCCCATATCTGGACAGATCAGACTTCAATTTTGTGGTATTGATGACGCCTCCACTTTTGTCGATATAGATAAGGGATATACTACCGCTAGGGGTTATGTTGGATATAACAAATCCATCCTCAGTAGTCGAAAAACCAACGGGATCAACATTATAAATATATATCCTACTACTATACGTATTACACCATGCACTTAACATAAAAAACAACACTAATGATGCGACAAAAAACACTAGAAGGCTCCTCATTCCTCCCCACCAATCAGACCATAAGACTGTAACCCCGAAAACCCATTATTTATCAGCAAGATAGGGATCAATACAGTTGACACCCCTGTCGATATAATCAATAAACTATCGGAATTTCTAACAATCATCAACCACCACTCTTACCAAAAATAGTAACCAAAGTAAGGAGAGAAATCTCCTTCTTTGGTTACCAAATTACTATATCTTATATTCCTTTTAAATTAGTTTCGTTCTCTAAGGGCACTACAAGAGAAAGAATAATTTGAAAAATAACACACAAAAAATGCCTCAACCAATAAAAGGAGAGACCGCTCTATAATTCAACATACCCCAAAACCAAAACAACCTTTAAATAAAAAACCAGCAAAAAAAACTAGAGACAAGCCCCATGCTAAATATTGAATAAAGGGGCCATAATAATCCCTATTTTTCATCTTCCTAATTCTAGGTCAAGTATATTTGTTATGTGTCCAAGATATCATTCTGTTCTCGCTCATTGACCGATCATCACCACTTAAAAGAAGACGAAACAAAACTATCTACTATTAAGACCACCCATTATGAACCTACTTCTAGAAGCAAACATAAAACATGCCCCATTATTTGGCACCTATAGAGTTTTAAAACTCAATATCCAAATTCGTTAGGGGTTACTGATAATAATCGTTTAAAATGTTAAACGATTTTTCTAAAAAATTGTTTTCTATTTTAAACAATTTTTCCATATAATTGTTCTAATGGGTGGACAATATTGGTTAAAGAAAGACATATCCTGAGACAAATACTTGTCGAATGGAAGGAATTTGGTATACCAAGAGATCTTATTAGAAGGGATATCAGCATAAAACCTAACAGAGGGGTGGTGACCATAATAACTGGGGCCAGAATGTCTGGGAAGACATATCTGATGTTCCAGACAATGATGGACCTTATGAGGAGTGGAATTGATGAGAGAACAATATTCTATATAAACTTTGAGGATGAACGCATAGATCCAAGGCCAGAATTTCTTACCGAGTTGCTTCCAGCAATTAGGGAAGAATTTGGTGTTGGTGATAAGATCTATCTCTTCCTAGATGAGATACATAGGATACCTGGATGGGAACGTTGGCTGAGACGAAATTTGCTTAAGGATATATATTTCGTAATTTCTGGCTCATCCTCAGAACTCATGCCCGACCAAATTTCCAGCGTTTTAGGAGGGAGAACAAAAACCCATATTGTTTATCCGTTATCCTTTCGTGAGTTTCTTAGATTCAGGAAAGTAGATGTGGAAGAACATATTGAGTTCTCGATGAGGAAACATGACGTGATGAGACTCTTAGAGGAATATATGCTTTATGGAGGTTTTCCTGAGATCACATTGCGAGGTAGCCCATATGAAAAAATTGGGAGACTACAAGAGTATTTTGCGGCGATAATGTATAGAGATATCGTAAGAAGACATAACATCGATAAACCTGAAGTCTTAGAGGTACTACTTAAGCTCTTGGCCGATACGACACTATTTAGTGCGTCAAAAATGGAAAAAACAATGAGAAGCATCGGTTATAGGGCATCAAAAGCCACAATTTTGAAATATAAGAGCTATGCTGAGAAGGCATACTTCATATATCAACTCGAAATAATATCTCCAAAAATAAAAGACAGACTACAGTATCCAAGGAAGATATACTTCATAGATACTGGATTAAGAAGAGCAATATGTAAAAGCTGGGCACTAAGCAAAAGTAGGATGTTTGAAAATTTAGTGTTTCTGACATTGCTAAGGACGAAGAGACTATTGGAAAATATAGGATATTGGAGGGATCACGAAGGCCGAGAGGTAGACATCGTAATTGAGCAGAATCTAAAGGTAAAGGCCCTATATCAGATATCATATGAGCCTATGGAGGAAGAAACAATAAAGCGAGAGGAGAAAGCACTAGTAAAAGCAATGAAACAACTAGGCATAAAGAAGGGATATATAGTCACATGGGACACCCAAACGCAAAAGACAGTAAACGGAAAGCGAATAGTATATATACCCTTATGGAAAATCCTCCTAGAAGTATAGACATCAACATAATATTCGTATTTTCGTCATCAAGAGTCTCTTCATAATCTCAAACTCTTTCCTAACCCACATCACAGAGCTTCCTAATGGACAAAACTTTTATAATTATCATTTGAACGTACATACTATCCATGTTATGTATTCTTTGTATTATCGACAACACATTTTTAGTGTTATTTTTTGTTATTTTCTGGGTGAAGAAAATGGAGGGGGGTGAGCCCTATTCCATTAAGCTTTATGCGTTTCCAATACAACCCAAGGTGAAGTACCCGTCCGATTCCGAAACTAAGACTATTACCGATATATCAATCGCGATATCGCGTTGTCCAACACTAGCAGCAACAACAGGACTAGAACCCAATGGCATCATGGATAAGGTTAAGGTAAAGAAAATGGGGCATGGGAAGAGGATCATTGAATTTCCAAGTTCTGATGAACTGCAAGTTTCGGAGTTCATCACAAGTTATTATTATGAATCTCCCATACCAGAGTGGTTGGGGTGGATAATTGGGATGGGACTTGCGTATGCAATTATAAATCTAGGAGATAGCACAAACATTATTGATAATGTCATACCCTCCTGGGTTATCTGGCTATGTGTATTCTTTCTGATAGGATTCGCATGGAGTCGCTATTTTGAGGACAAGAAGTACTATCTCGACGAAATATACATTAGTGGGAAGAAAGACATAGTGGTCAGGTTTGCTCGAGAACTTAAATCTAATATGGGGAGGGATCCTATTTATGCTCTAAGCCTCAGGGATATCAATCGCTTCATGGAGGCTTCTGGGCTGGAAGTGGATAGCCTTGAGGAATCATGGCGCAGAATTGAAGAATAATGACTGGATCTTTTTTGCATTAGATTTTTATGAACCTAAAATATCTCATTCTTTTTGTCCTAGCTGTTCTACCGCGATTGGAAATGTTTCTTTGGCTTCTTTAACGGATGCTACACCAATAGCGACAGAGCCTACAAAATCGATTGACGCGATGTATTTTAGTGCCTCTTTTGGTGGTATTCTGCCAGCAGCAAGAACTTTTTTGCAATAACTTTACAGTCAATCTTTCTTATTAATCGCCCTATGCGTTCTATGTCGGCATCCATCATATATCCGATTTTGTTTATTGGAATCATAGCAATATCTATGTCTATCTCCCAGTTTTTTATCCATGATAATGTTCTATATGGAGTATGAGACACAATCCCAGCTGGGAGGCCCCGCTCTCTTATTTTTGATAGGAATCTATTTAATATATCTTTGTCATGGTAATCAACGATAGATGCGTGAACTAACATAGCAGAGTGTTCAAATCTATTTATGAGATCATCTATCTGCCTTAGGCGAAATATGGAGGATATAACTGTTATTATCTCTCCATTCTTCTTTTCCCACATACTGATGGCATCAATTATGTATTTCTCTGGCAGAAGCTGTATAGCATTCACACCGGTTTCCCAACACGCGTCTATAATTTCAACAATCCTGTCAGGCTTGTTATAAAATCTAGATAAGTAATCCAGAGACCTTCGACCGAACTGGCCAGCACCAATAAAAGGGGATGTTCCAAGCATAATTCGGGGAATACTAAACATAGAATTCACCATATAGGCAACTTATTCCCATAGAACACTAGGAGCAAAGATTAGACGAAAGCTCCAATTTTCTCCCTACCTTTTGGCAAAACTATATTTGTAAAGTCTTTACCAGCCCTGAACTTTGCCTTCCTAAAGTCTACATTCTCCATAAACTTGGCATATCTAAACGAAACATAGCCCCCAAACATTGCATCATAGAATCTAGCATACCTAAAACTTGCATAGCTAAAATCGGCTTCCATATAAAACCTCGACAGCCTGAAATCAGCAACTCCGCCGAATTCAGAGCCACTAAAATCCGTATCCTTTATAAACCTACAGCTCCAAAATATGGCATCGCCATCAAACTTTACATTTGTGAAATCCAGTTTTCCTCCAAACTCTACAAGCCTAAAGTAGGCAGCTGACTGAAAATTAGAGAAACTGAAATATGCATCACTCATAAATTTTGCGCTATTGAACACAACATCACTAGCAAACTTCGCCATGCTAAAATCAACAATACCCATAAATATGGATCTAGCAAATACAGCTTTGCCATGGAATACAGAATATAAAAAATACATCGGTATGGAAATCTCCTTCATACTCAGATCCACATTAGGCAAATGATAGCCAATACACAATAAATTATCCCCCTTATCCATCGACTCCTCAAGCTTGCCCATGAACGCATTCAGAACCTCTTCAGGATGGTCAATCCAGTATTTATCATGGTGAAATAGACAAAGCCCATCCTTAATAGCTCGCTCTCTACATTCGTATGACCTATCCTTCCCTTCCATGTAATCAAAAAACCTCTCCTTAAAAGCACAAAACATAGGCAAGACCATAGTAAATTTCGACAATGTCCTATTAGAATAATTATGGAAATACAATTTATAACCACAAAATGCAGGTGGCAACGATGTTTTAGTAATTAAAAACAGATACGCTTTTTTGATTACTCAACAGGGCAAAACAGCGATCGTATGAATCAGAGACTTTAATTATATATTATATAATGGTTTGTCTATATTGTCTAGATTTATTTCATATAGTTTTTAGTATTAGGGTCTTCAAGTGATTTTGATGGATCTAATACCGCCAGAAATCAGGCCAAGAGGAAAGAAAGTCTTTAGGGATGTCCCTATTGACGAGGAAAGAAGAGCCCTCCAAAAATTGTCTGAGATGACTAATACAACGCCCTATTATGTCGTCCAGCAATCACATATAGTTGAGCTTCATCTCCATGGTGTCCAGATATTGGATCTTGAGCTCGTTAAGAAGTTTAGAAAGCTAAGATTTCTGGATATAACTGGTTGTAAAAAATTCCTATCCTTTGGAGCTATAGCCGACATAGAGTTTCTTGAGGTACTCATATTATCCGGTACTAATGTTTCAAACTCTGATCTCGAACTACTCATAGGACTTGATAGTCTTAGGATCCTGGATATTAGCTACACAAGAATAACAGATATAGGGCCTCTATCCGATATAACAAACATAGTAGAGCTCTACCTAAACAATACAAAAGTTAGTGACCTGGAACCACTAATAAGCCTATGGAAACTGGAGAAACTGGACATAAGCAATACCGAGATTTCAGACATTTCGCCATTAGAAGAGAATACAGTGCTTAAGGAGTTATATATGCGTGGGACAAAAGTTACAAGGCTACTACCATTAATAAACAACCACAAGTTAAAAGTACTGGACATAGGAACCACCCCCATAAACGACATAAAACCCATAGGCCGTGCATTGAATCTAAGGACCCTATATGCGGATAACACAAAAATCACTGACTTCTCAATACTTAAATATTTGACCAAACTAAGGCATCTATACCTAAGCAATACCGCCTTCTCAGATCTCGATCTACTCAAAGAATCTAAGGAAATCGTATCCCTCCATATAGATGGCACCGCCGTTATCGATCTTAGACCCATCACATTTCTGGATAATCTCGAAGAATTAAATATTGGGAGAACAAACATAATGGACTTCACACCATTAAAATATTTGAAAAAATTAAGGGTACTTTATCTAGACTCGACTCAAATCACGGATCTATCCCCCATAACAGCACTCAGTGGTCTCCGTATTCTACACATAAACCATATAGGCCATGTGGACTTTAGCAAGATACAATGGCTCAGCAATCTTGAGGAGCTATACTCCAGCAAAAACTATATATCCAACGCCTCTAACATAGCACCACTCAAACAATTGAGGATACTTAATCTCAGCAACAGCAACATAGATGATTTGTCATTCTTACAATACCTAGAGAACCTACAGGAACTCTATCTATACGACACAAATATATCTGATGTCTCTCCCCTATCTAACCTAAGGGAGCTCAGAGTCCTTTCTCTCGCCGGTACACTTGTAACAGATATATCACCACTATCCAGCCTGAGGAATCTAAGAAAACTAAGCCTATGGAACACTAACGTCAGAGATATCTTACCACTTAGTAAACTGCATAAGCTCGAAGAACTTAACCTAACAAACACTCCTGTAGAGAGCATTGAGCCTCTCGGTGGTCTGATGCGACTTAAAGAACTCATACTGTCGGGCACAAATATTGTGGATCTATCTCCCGCGATTAGGCTCGCAAGAGAGGGTAGCCTTGTTTATATAGACTTAAGACGCTGCACAAGAGTCAGAAAGGAACAGGTAAATGAGTTGAAAGAATTAAATGTGGATGTCATATGGCCCTAAGTCTCCATTACAGTACTCCTCGGAATACACGTGATGGACTTATTCTTCTTATCATTAAGTAGGAAGGGAACAGACCAAGATATATCGCTATTAGGGGGGACATGAGGGTAGTTATAAGATAGTACATGTCAATAAATACATATATCTCTATACTACTCGCTAAGGTGAAATATTCAGATAACACCTGCGACAGAATTATGGAAAGCATGACTATAGGGGCGATCGCGACTAAATAAAGTAATGTCCTCTCTAGCACTATGATTTTGAGGACATCGTTGTTTGTCATTCCCACACTTTTCAGTGTAGAGATCTCATATTTTCTCTCTAGAATAGATATAACGCTCACAACAACATATATTGAAAATACTATGATTAATATCACAAATAGTGTGGATATCGAAAAGGCTTGGATAGATTGAACCATCTCACCGATCCCTGTTCCATATGATAAAATGTCGACCTCAGCAACTTCATCCCCAAAATATTCAATCAATTTTTTCGCTATGTATTCTGGCTCTACATCATTGCTGGTTTTTATAAGGAGAGTTTTTACTGTCCCATTTGGTAATAGATCTAGTCGATATGCCATGTCTATCATTGCTATTATTGTCTTTCCTCCAGATCTCTGTGTGATGCCTATACCAGTTATTTTAAGCCTCAACACAACTCCAGTATCCATATCCTTTATGCTAATAATGTCATTTACATCAACATCATAAACTAAAGCCAACCTATAGCTTATGAAGGCCTCGTCAGCATTATTAGGGAGACCCCCACGGATCAACAATGGATCTATTAGATCTGTCTTTGGCTCGCAAAATATTACTGTGATTGGTATAGAAACATCGAATAGTTCGCCATTCTTTCGTCCATTTAACTCAAAATTTTTTTGTTCAATATACATAAAATGTATAGCCTCGACATCCTCAACACCTTGAATTCTACTTATATTTTCCATGATCGAAGCCCTATCCCTGGGCTTGTTAAAGCTTATCATGATATCCGCCTTATAGAATTTTTCTGCGACCATGCCTTCCTTGTTTAGGGACACCATAAAATTTATGATTGCTGTAGCCATGCCAAATCCAATAATAAATGCCAGTACAATAGCCATACTCCTCATTTTTCTCGACTTTAAATGTCTAATAGCATAGCCAATAAACAGTCTCTTATATACCCGACCCTTCCCATATTGGGCCCTAGGTTTCTCCATACCATATCTAATCACATCCGAAATATTCATTCTACTGGCCTTCCTTGCCGGGAGGTATATAGCTATGATTGTTGCAAATAGACATATAATAGCGGATCTAAAAAATACTTCTAGGTCAATAACAATAACAATTAGCTTTGATATACCAGAATACTTGCTATAGACATAACCAGCCACAGCATAAGTCATGCCAACATCCAAAAGGAACCCTACGGGGAGAGATAATATATATAGAGCCATCCCAATAACCATTATCTCAACAAAAATCTGTCTCGGTGTATATCCCAACGCACGTTTTACACCTATTATACGTGCCTCATTGGAAATTTTCAACATAAATATGATAATTATGAACACGGCAGCGATTATTGATAGAGGCGCCATCAGTAGGCTAAATATCAGGGAAAATCGCTCCACATATTCCTCTAGGGCCTGGATATTCACTATTGTATATGTTGAGACCGAAATATTTTTTGCCTCTAGCAATTCCAGAGTCCTATTTGTCACATTCTCTAGGTCATATCCCGGCTTCACATCCATAAGTATGGTGTTATATTCTTCAGAGTCTAGTTCAAGGATATTCATCGCAAATTCGAGAGGAATAGCAATATATATTGTCATTGGCCTCGTAAATGAGATTGACCATGCCATATCGACAAGCGCCAATATTGTAACATTAACTATTTTGTTGCCAATAAATATGGATACTATGTCATTTGCCGATAAGCCAAGGGTCTCGGCCAGATTTTTATCCATGACCCCGACATTCCCGTGGAAATTATGCCAAACCTCTTCCGGCGCGTTTATCGTGTTTATTTTCGGCCGGTCTTTTACGCCCCAGAGCGCTATACGTGTCTTCTCGCCAGAGACATATGCGTTCCCCCAGATCGAGAGCACATACTCTATCTTCTCAAGCCAATCCTCTTGAGTTATACCGCTAGACTCTATATCCCCCACGCCATATGAATCATTGAGATAAATTGTTACATCAGCCACTGAATACTTCTCATTTATATTCTTTAATGTTAGCATCTCGCCTTTAGCCATGTTCCCTATTATGGATATAAAAGCCATCGAGAATGCAAGAAGGATCACTATTATGAGTGATCTCCATCTTAGTCTTTTGATCTCTCTCCAAACAAACACATTACTGCACCACAACAACTTTCCTGTTCCTTATAGTCAGGGATATATCCACATAATTCTTTGCATGCTCAACATCATGAGTAGCAATAAGTATGGACACACCCATAGCCCTGTTTAGATCCCTAAAGAGCTTAAAAATTCTAATAGCATTATCCTCATCCAAATTTCCAGTTGGTTCATCCGCAAGAATAATACTAGGATTATTGGCTAGAGCACGTGCAATAGCTACTCTCTGCTGCTGGCCACCGCTCAGTTGGTCAGGGAATTTTACATAATGCTCTTCTTCTAGACCTACCTTTCTAAGTAATTCCTTCGCTCTTTCACCAGCCTCATCATAGGGCATACCTATCAGTCTCATTGGCAACATAACATTCTCTATGGCGGTCAATGTAGGGATCAGATTGAAGAATTGAAACACAATACCCACATTATGCCTTCTAAATAATGCAAGTTCCTTCTCACTCATCCTAGTTATCTCCTTTCCCGCGACAATAATCCTTCCCTTATCGGGCCTCTCTAAGCCAGCAATCAAAAATATCAATGTACTCTTACCAAGTCCAGATGGCGCAAAAAGACCTACAACCTTCGAGCTTGGAATTGAGAGATCCATATCCTCAAATACTACGGTCTCCACACCATTCCCATATGTTTTTGTAAGATCAAAAATCTCAACAATCGCCACATGAATCGCCATTCACCCATTAATAACTTTAATAATCTAATTTTAAAGCGACAATACCACTATCCATTTAGGAATAGAAATACAAAGAATATACATTTTGTCGCTTATCTTTCCAGCCAATAAATATTGCTAAATTCCATAAAAAAATTGTTATCTTTGATAAAAAACATAAATCTAAACAGCGTTGACATCCATCTAACAAATCAAAAATTGTGTCTACAGACGTAGTATTATGAATATAGACTCCAAACCAAACAAAAAATTTAAAGATAGGCAGATATGTTTTCCCTAGAGACACATCTCTAAATCTTGGGTACAAGATGGGGCATCTTTATACAGGGGGAACTTAGGTACCTATTAGGGTACTATGGTTTTTTTACACCGATTACTGTCATTGTTTTAATAATATACCACCTGACCCTGTCCTTGAACCACTTCCAGAATTTGACATACTTCTCGAAATCATCTGCCTCGAAAATTACGAAACCATTCCAGTCCGTGCCGAAGGCATGGGCATTATTACTTACCAATCTCACCCCAAATTTTTCAAACCCCTTTTTAAGTTGCTCCCACTCTGCCCTAACTTTTTCCTCTTGCTCAGGTGTTAGTTCTTTAAATCTATAAAACACAATTATGGTATACATCCAAGACACCAAAAAATATGCAAAAATCAATAATAAAAAATCAGCACGCTTGGACTTCTTTTCCTGACTCAGCGATTTATAGAGATCTCCGGAACCAAAAATAGCAACCATAACCTGTGAAGTATTGTGCCCTATGGAAAGAGAAGCTAATATTGACTACAGCCCTAGAATACGAATCATTATTATTATTATTTTTATGTGGTTCATAGCCATAGAAACAACAGTGTAGAGGCCACTATATGCTGTCCTTATTTCAAGGTTCTCCTCTTAGAGTGTTTAATGATTTTGACTAGTAGTACCATGTTAATGTGTGCCTGTGCTCTGGCCAGTATGTCCTATTTTCTCTTGCTATGCATACCTGATTGAGGGGGCAATTTTGGCATTTTGGATTGTCCCTAGTACATATCTTTCTGCCGAAGCTCCAGAGGAAATCATCCAGTGTGAATGGGTCGTAGCCAGATATTTTGGATACCTCCTTCCAGGCAGTCATTATTTTGGTTCGAATCGTTATGTCTTCATCTCTTGTTACTTCTATGCGTTTTATTATGGGTTCATAGTCTGATAGCATGACTATCCCCAGCCGGATGGCTATTCTAGCCAGATGATTGTCGACGGGGACATGAAAATTCTCGGGATCCCTAAATCTTAATAATCCACGACCATCCAGGAATTTTGCCAGTAGATAGATTTTCTTGTGGACTGGATCCTCATATGCCCTCATAATGGATAATCTTTCTATCATTTCTGCTATGGTGTTGATGTTGAGTAGCCTTCGAAAACTACCATCATAATACTCCATTACTTTTATCCCTATATCCCTTATGAGTAGTGTCCTTACATGATAATCCCAAAGCGGTTTTCCGTTAAAGCTTATCAACCTCATGGCCCTCTCACTAGCGAGTCTGGCAAGATTTTCGGCGAGAAAGAATTCTGGTTCCTCCTCAAATATCTTCATTCCCAAACGATACAGTAGGTCTGCCCCATGGAAAAACTCCCCATCTACATATCCCTCGAACTGGCCGAAGGGAGAACTAGTCCTGTGGTCTATGCCGACCATAACAGTATAGTAGGCCAACTGTAATTCAACGTCACAATCAGGAGGAGGGAAATATCTTGGATCCTCATATTTATCTCTCCTTAGCTCCATCCTCTCAAAAATCTTGCTGACACGCCTTATATGTCGATATTCGAGTTCAAGATCAAGCATTTAAACCACTAAGAAAAAAACCAAATACTAAATAAGAAGACATAAATATAATCGAGACAAAATCCCTACCCAAACTGGCTCACAAATATAGTTGATCTGCAAATACTTGGGCTTTAGAAGAATAATAAATAAATAAAAAAGAGAAATTAGCGTAGTAGAACAAATTTTCTTTTTCTCCCCATAGGCACTATAGCCAAGATCGCGCCCAGGAGTATACCTAGCGGCACTCCTATGACTACAGTCTCTATTGATACTGGAGCCTTTTGAATCGTTGGAGGAACATATCTCTCGGGTTCTTTTTCTGTTGGAAGAGAATCCGCAAAAATATACCATGATCTATCAATCGAAACAACATGTACCCCATATGTATAGGGCTCGCTAAATACTCCATACCATACATTCCCTCCGCCTGCATAATCTATTGTCCATATCTCCTTATCATCCCTTTGCTCCAGATCCTTTATCCATTCGCCACCACTATACACAGCACTGTCAACATCCCCATCTGGGCCCCCTTCGCCAGTAATCCAGAAGAGACGAAGCTCATTTTCATCAACAACAAATCTAGGCCTAGAGATCATACTATCACTCGTAGTTACAACACTTATATCCTCTACAGAGCCGCCAACACTCGCAACAACTAGTTTATAAGTTACTTCTCCATCTCCGACTAGTTCAACCCACGCCACCTTAGCTTCTCCATCATATTCAATTATTGCTGGGTCTTTAACAAAAGCATCACTGCTGAGAGGAATCATATTACCACTAAGATCCGAAAGCCAAATCCTCTGATTTTCCGAAGTATTAAATAGACCATCAGTATCCGAGACAAATGTAACCATTACCCTGCCATTCACAACACCGATATCTGGGGAGACTATAGGGCCATCACTACTTATACATCTAGGTTCACTCCAAGAGTCCCCATCATATACTGTGTAATATAACTCCCAATCCCTTGTCGAGATATCACCATCTGGATCCCTTAGGAACACAAGATATACTCTACCATCATAATATATTGCCTTGGGATATCCCTCTGGAAACGCCCCGTCTGTTACTGGTTCAGGTACAGTCCAGCCCTCATCGTCAAGGATTGAATAGTATAATCTTAATGTGTTGAGATCTCCCTCAACATCGGTTTGGGTCCATATAACCATCCACTTATCATTCATCTTTACAAGTGTAGGATTGCTCTTTGGATAGCCGTCATAGGTTAATAGGTATGAGTGCCACTCATATCCATCGAAGAGCGCATATGCTAATTCCTCACCATGCACCCATACAACCATTGTCTGTGTACCATCGGACTCTATGTCTGCCTGCTGAAGAAGTGCCTCCTTTGCAAATGGATCCTCCCCAATAACTGTCTCACTCGATAATATATCCAATTTATTGCTTCCAGTACTCCATGTCCATGGCCCTAATGTTCCGCTAAGCACTGTAGTTTGAATAGAACCAAAGAATAGGGATACCACCACCTTATATGGTATCGTTAGCGATGCAGAAACAGACCATGAACTACCGTAATCCCTAGCATATTCGTATATACCATGTATATCTATTGTTGGTGATATTATCACACCTACACTTGCCAATCCAAGGGCAACATCTACATAGGCCCATGCCCCCGCGATTATCTGTGGATTAAAGTCCACCATGAAGTAGTCTATCGTCCAATTCCCACCCACAACGGCGGTGCCACTAACAAATGCGTTTACTGTAAATGTTATTCCGAGTCTAACAGTAACTGGAACACCACCCACAGTAAATGGTATTATATGTTGATACGTAAATGTGATTATGTTCATTACCCCAAATACTGCGTTTATAAGTATCCTGATCAGCTCCAACTCATCGTTAAATAGTCCATCCACATATAGCGAGGCAAATATAGACCTACCAAATATCTGTCCCTGAAGATCAGCCTTCACCCACACCGACGAGTACTTAGTTATGTATAGTTTAAACCCTATCACCACGCCCAGATTCAAAATTGTAAGTTTTTCCCCAAATACTGGGATTTCCTTAGGAATCGTGAAGTTCACACCAATCTTTTCAAGTATCCCTGTCTTTTCTAGGAACTCTATTAGGCTAATAATATCCGTCTGGGCAACATAGGCCCGTTCATGAGAATCCCATCTAATACTGATAATGCCACTAGTATAGCTCTCAACCAACTTCAATATCCATAGCGGTAGCTCCAAAATCTCAATAATCACTGAGGATACCAGAGTTCCTCCATTCTTTCCAACCACTAGAACCCGTATCATCGTATCCGTTGAGAACTGTCCCATATCTATATCTACATACCAATAATTGTTGCTGGCATCATATGTTGCAGCTATTTGTTTGCTATCATATACGAGATATACACCCGAGATAGAATCTACCGGCCACATTACCCGAACATATATCCTGTTAACAACAGTTATATTGGGCAAGAAGGTACCTATAATCTCTGGATCGGGATTACCATCATACTTAGCCCATATATAGACCTGAGGGGCTATAATATCCACACTAATCGTCATGACGGCTACATCTCCAATATCTATGGTGCCATTTTGTAGAACTGTATAATTGTATGCCTTAACGGTTATTGTGTGGGTTCCAGTATATCCAAATGGATCCCATTGGGCCTGCCAATACCATTTACCAACACCAGCAGATTGTATCTTAGGATATATGATCTCTACTCCCGAATCAATAAGTATGGTAACATTAACATTTGGTAGGCCTTTGGCAACACCAGATATTATCACTGGACCATATATCTCTGCACCATCGCTTGGAGTATTTATTGTTACTTCAACCGGAACGGGTTCTAAGTTCGGATCGTAATAATATACAAAAGCTACATAGCACTTAATCCCAGCGGCAGTGGTTGCCTCGACCTTCACTGTGTAATTGCCCTTGTCTGTTAGGGTAAGGTTGAAGCCAGCCACGTCTCCTGATAATGATACTACTTTCTTTGTTCCCAAGTATATGTCAATGGAGCTTACTGGATCCTCACTATGGATGCTCCACATTATATATATGGAGGGAGACCAACCTACAGTATACGTTGTAGATGGATTTAATAGTCTAATGTATACAGTTCTCCTATTTAGATAAGTAAGCCCACTAGTTGCTAGGGCCATCTCGGCCGATAGATCATCATCAATATCCAATGTACCAAAGCCATATAGAAGACCCGAAGACATTGTGGAGTACATCTTTGATAAACTATTATCAAGAATCATAACCAGATAACCAGTATCTGTCGACGACCCATAGATAATCTCGTCGGAGTCGTCATGGTCAATATTGATGGCGTATATTGAGTATACATAACCATCCAATATTGTAGATATGCCAGTATCCTCTAGGTCATAGCTATACACAACCAAGTAGCTATTAGAGAATACCACCAATATCTCATCTACATGATCCTCATCCAAATCCGCACCCAGCACGCGTATTGGCTTAGGTGAGGGGCCAACATACTTGGACTCTATCACTCCATCCGACAGGGCCTTGATATATCCATCATCAGTAATAAAGACTGCTCTATCGGGGGATCCACTAGCCACAGAGAAATCTACTATCGTTGAGCCTATACTGTAGTCAACAGTAGCACTATTCACAACATCTATCTCATGTATTTCGCTAGAGGAGGTATTCGCAATTATCAATGAGTATGACCGATTGGAATAACATTTGGCCAGAACGAAATCCTCATATGTTACTGTTATCTCGCCAACTTGTATCGGTGATGATGATAGTTCCGTCAAGACGTATATCTCCCCACTTAAAGTGAGCATGACAATATCGGGAGAACTAAAGACACCGTCAACCTCGCCGATTAGGACTTTTTCTATGTTGTTCATTTTATTGGTGACTCCTAGGCTGTCGTCAATGATTATGAGACTACCATTATTCACTATGATATAGTCCCCATATGTGTATATTTGTCTTATTATGCCACCAATATACATCCTGGACATAACTGTGCCGCTTGTTGATAGCCAATATAAGTATCCGTCCTCTCCTCCCGCAATTATTTGATAACCTATATTCTCATCATATATTATTACAGATGCATAAAATGTGTTTCCTGTGGCGTATTTTGCCAGAACATTGAGTCCATTTCCAGTAAACCTTGCCCATACTACCTCGAAGTCTTTGAAGATCAATAGGGACGCATCTTTCCCATTGATTATTCCATCAAACACAAATAATATTTCCTCTCCAACGCGACCAGATGCCTCGTAAAGGAGATCATAGGATAATATATATATCTCCCCACCATCCGTCGCCACTACAAGGTCTATATAGCCATTTAGGTCGAGGTCTGTATCATAGAAATATGTGACCTTGTCGCCAATATTTATGGTATTAATAATGAAGCCATAATACAGCCTATATATTTTACCACTACTAGCGGCATATATATATGGAAGACCGGATGGATTAACGGGCCAGCATACAGAGATATGCTCTACTATGGGGCCAGCCGTTGTGTGCCAGAGCTCTATAATACTCTGACCCGTATGCTTAAAGAGGTAAATGTCTCCCTCAGAAGTGCCTATACCTATATAATACACATCTGAATTATTTGCGACAGAAATCGCAGTTATCTCATTTTCTACTTCTCCCGAAATCACAGTATTATTGTTGTAGTATACAATCTTGAAGACATTATCGTAGCCAATAACGACGAAATCGTCCGAAATCTCGGCAACCGAAATCATTCCCTCATAGAGTGTAGTGTTGCCCTTGGTATCCCATTTGAGCACCTCTCTAGATGATACATAGACGAACATTCTTAGGGATGGGACATATCTTATAGCGATAACATTAGGGAAAGGAGAGTTTGACCATACATATGGTGATATGGAGCCATCGGACTCTATTATGTATAGACTATCCGAAGAGACAACTCCTATCTCATCCAAACCATCGCCATCAATATCTCCAGCAGTTAACGCAATTGCTTTTGGGTCGGTCACATTCCAGATAGGATTTCCTAGATTTGATCCTTGGTATGCCTTGATTTTGTCCCCCTCAATTGCAACATAACCATATGATCCGCTTGTATCAAGGATGGCTAGTGCGGCACTTTTGACTTTTCCTCCCGGAGAAACAGTCCATTCCAGTACATAATCACCAGCTTCATCGTATGTCTTAAGTTCGTCTGTTCCCCTCATATCTACGGTTGGCCGATATTCCTCAAATACTGTGGGTGTCTCCTTTATGTGGAATGGATACTCGTATTTTGGTAGGTATTGTTCATGTTCACGGGCCGGAGGTGCTATCTCCACAGGTAGAAATACGAGTGGTAGTGTTAATAGTAGTAATAATACGAAAGCTGTATATGCCCTCATAAAAGCACCAACTTATCATAATAAGTATATTAATAAAAAAACATATTTAAGTATTTTCCATAGAATTACTTGAGAGATGGGGCTAGGTGAGGACAGCTTAGCTTCGCCGTTCTTCGAGTCTTCTGGCTTTTTTCTTTATAAAATATCTTAATGTTGCAAATGTTATTATTGTTGTTGCTATAATTACTAGGATAAGAGAGGCTAATCCTGTGCTTATGGTTTTTCTCTTTACATTGATGGTGACCTCATCTATGGCATAGTTTCCCGCATTATCCACAACAACGAGAGTTATCATGTGCTCACCATAGTCGATTATGGTTATATTCGTTTCAGATACTGATTGCTGCGGTATACTGAATGTTTTTGAGTATAGTAGTTGGGAGTCTATCCAGACTTCGACATACACTATTCCGGATAGGTTGTCTTCTGCACGCCAGCTTATTTCGACCTGTGTTCCATAGACATCCCCAGGTGAGGGGGACGTTATCCTCGCCTCTGGTTTTGTTGTGTCATATATAAATACTATTGTCCTAGACGCAATATTTCCCGCATTATCCACTATTTGTATTGTTATGTTGTGTGTCCCCTCTATAGACCTGTTTAGATAATCCAAATCTACAGGTATGCCGCCAAACGATCTATTATAGATTCGCCCAACAAATATATTATCAACATATACGGATGTGTGGTTAATTCCAGACAACATATCCACAGCGACAAATGTTACTTCAAATGTCGGCCTATTTATCGCGGATAAGTTTGTGGGACTTACATCCTGAATTATAGGCGGGGTAAAATCTGCGATTATTAAGACATAGTCACTGTTGCTATTTCCAGCAATATCTATGGCCATAATGGTTACATTGTATGCTCCCTCACCACTTATAGATACATAGTATTCCCTTTCGTATGGAGATAAGGGAACAACGCTTATTTCGCCATTCTTATCAATAATTACCAGTATTGTGCTTATGTTTAGATTATCAGAGCAATTCCATGATACCTCCACGAGTACTCCATCCTCGTTTATGTAGTGTCTGCAATTGCTGTCACGATGTGGCTCCTCAATAAATATGTCTGGAGATACATAGTCAAAATATATCTTCTTAGAGATACTTGCATTGTTTCCAGCTCGATCGTATGCCCATATTGTTATATTATACAATGCAGTAGTATTGACCCTGAAACTTAAGGAATTATTCTTAGCGGGAAGCGTCTTGTTTAACAGTGAACCATTTACCAAGAATACATAGTGGTCTATTCCCGAGAGATCATCCGAGGCATTCCATACAAATAGTGGTTCTCTCTCATTAGAATATTTGTCTGGGGAGGACTCAAACCATATGCTTGGAGAAACCGTATCGACGACAAGAAGGAATGTGCAGTTGCCCCTTAGATTGGATGTTGGAGTCCTAGCCGTTATTGCTATGGTCCATACTCCATCATCAACCACTATTTCGACGCTCGTATCGTTGGGGGGTATATTAGGAATTATAGGTGTACCATTCTTAAGTATGGAATATGACTCTATCCCTATGTCACAATATGCCAACCATGAGATAGTGATATTATTACTATTAACATAGGCAATTTCTGCAGTGTTCTCGGGGCTCATCACTGATAGATTGAGATAATGATAGTAGTCTAGTAGACTCATACCCATGCTCCCTCCAACGGCAAACTCGGCTAATCCATCCCCGTCTATGTCCATGGCAGCTATTGTCCTGACCGAGCCGTTTATCTTTATGCATGCTGTTGGGATTGTATTTGAGAAGAAATTGTTGGTAAACACGAATATTTTCCCTCTTGATGTACCAACGACAACATCAATCATGTAGTATCTGTCGATGTATTGGGAGCCTATAAAGTATATCTTATCCTGATTAGAATTCTCGTATGGGACTGTATAGTATTTAACGCCCTTGTCTAGATCATTGAGGTCTATGAAGTATATCCTTCCATCCACATCTCCTTGTAGCCCAGTTATTAAATCATCCTTGGAATCGCCATTCATATCTACTAGTAGTATTGGCTGAACAATTTTGCCCGTATCTAAATATGGATAATATCCGTCTATATCCAAAACATTAGCGACGCCATATGATATATCTACAGTGTATATTTTTGTATATGAAAAATTCCCAACCACAAGGACAGAGTCGAATCTTCCATCACCATTATAATCACCCGTTGCTGAGAATATAGGGATGAATCCCTCCGGCAGATTCTGCGCATCCTGCTCAACAATTGAGGAGCCATTATATTCATATATCGCTATCTTTCCTGAATGCAACCCAGCACAGATATCTAGATACTCGTCACCATCATAGTCCACCAAGGATATGCACGTGACAATATCATTTAGATTTGTCGTCTTTATGATTTCTCCCTCATCTAGGATCATAATGTATTGGTATGTACCCAAGGCTGTCTCTATGTCTCCGTCATTATCTAGGTCCCATATGGCTATGCCATAGGTTACATTCAGAATGTCATATGTGCCTAGTATCTCCCCTTGGGCCCCAACGAGGTAGACATTACCTGAATCATCACCCACAACGAAGAATGTTTCTCCATTATCCCAGTAGGCGACCCTATAGACCTCTCCAGATATTCTATGTGACCATATAATTGTTCCATTGCAGGAGATCCCCATTATATAGGGTATCTTTCCAGCAACAAAATAATAGCTATATTCCCTCAGATACCTAGCATATCCAATACTTCCTGCGACCAGAAAATCTTTCTTTTGAACTATGGCTGATCCGTTGATAGTTACGACAGTCCCTATATTTGATATGTCGCATGTTATTATCTCATAGGGATATCCCAAGAATATGTTGGTGGAATATATCATATCAACGTATGTATCAGTGACCTGAGTACGGTTGATCTCGTTAAAGGAATCATTCAATATTACTATCTCCTTGTAATCTAGACTATATATTAGTCCTCTCTTCGTCTCATTAAAATAGAACCCACATAGGGAGACAATATTATAGCTCTCGCCAGACAAGTAATATACTTCTTCTCCAGTGTCGGATCGATATCCTATTATTGTATTGTTTGTCGAGACGAATACTTCATCACCTGGATAGCCAGCAGTAATGTCGAAGACAAGAAGCGAGCTTATTGGATCCATATGGCTATGATACCAGACCTCATCCAAAGTATCATAAGTTATATTATATGCAGATACTTCGTATCCAGCTATTGTATTTATAGACATTACAAGGCGGACATATTCGCCTGGCATACTAGTCCTTGCAATATACGCATCTGTGCATAACGCATTCTCAATTGTCTCATTTATCTCCACTGCTCCACTGGACTCGAGCTTCAGGATATTAACACGCATATTATCATGGTCATTCCTCACAATTATTGCTTCGTCGTACCCATCATTATCCGTATCTGTAGCCAATACCTTAAATTCATCAAAACCAGTAGGCAAACTCTCCACGCTTATTAATGAAAAATCATGCTCATAGATTCGAGCCCTTGGAAAACTTGTTGTTATAACATACTCAAGATATTCATCACCATCAATATTGGCACAGGTCATCCCAGTAATGTTTTCTATACCAGTTAGACCCTCTGATATATACTCTCCTACGATCTCAATGGTATTGCCATACGCAATAACTATCTCATCCCATCCATCAGCATCGATATCTCCTATATAGTGACCAACTATTGGCAAGTCATATATCTTCTGATAAACGTAGGTAACCATAATAATATCCGATATGTTCTCGATTGTTATTAATTCTATAGCGTAGTCTAGTATAAAGACAATTATTTTGCCCCATGTGGACGTGTTTGCATATCCAATAAATTTTATGTCTCCACCTCCAAACATAGACCACAATGTTATTGTTTCATTGTAGAACCATTCCCCCTGAATGTTGTCCCTATGTAAACTGTAGGATCTTGCATATGTCTCGCTCTTTGGGTTTCTTGACCTCAAGTAGTCTCGCGTTGTCATATCCGAATTGTATATGTGCGTAGCTTGGCTTGATCTAATTATTCCACTATTCTTCACACCATTTAAACCAATATCAACATTATAGTACCCCAGACTACCAATAAGGATAAAAAGTAAAATAACAGCAGATCTCATGGTCAACTCCTCTGATAATCCTTATGGTAAAGTCTCCCCAATAAATTTATGGAATTTTTATATTTTAGCCAACTAGTCGAAGAGTCCTCCATATAGATGCTTATTATGAACATCTAGAATATAATATGCTTCGGGTTGGAAACAGCAATGATGTAAAATAGATAAGGGTAATAAAAAAGAAAAATTACTGGAGCTTATCTACATTAGATATTATTATATCCCCAACCTCTTCTATGTTTACTGTTACATCTATCTTATGCATTCCTGGTGATAAATCTACTCCTTCGACCTTGATCAAAAGTGTTTCGCCATGTGCGACGGGCAACGGATTACTGTCACTTATGGAGGTATTTAATCTCTCTCCTGCATTACTTACAATCTTTATTTTTGAGGAATCCATCTGTTTTCCATCTATCTTGACAATGATTGGTTTATGAATAGTTGTCGGTTTTACTATATTCTTAATGGCAAAAGACACCCCACCCTCATACTTTGTTAGACTACCCTTCACATATAATGTTGAGAAATCTACAACTGGGATAGGGACTGGAATTGTTGAGGGTGTTGGTACGGGAATTGTTACTGGTTGAGTGGTTGGTACTGCTTGTGGAGCAGGCGTTGGCTGAGCCGCGGGTGTAGGCGTTGGAGTGGGCTGTGTTGGTGGTACCTCCCTTTTGAGCGACACAAAATCTATGGTTATTCTTATTTCCTTGTCGGGATTTATTTTTGCTACGATCCATTTGTCTTCGTTGGGTAGAGACAAATTGTTGCCAATCGTCTCTATGTATCCTTGGGGTATAGTTTCTGCCCACCTTTTGAATATTAACGCTAGTTCTGCTCCGATTAATTCTCTCTCTATTGGTGTTAGATTGAGTTGTTCCTGCATTCTTCTTCTAGTTATTTCATCCATTATCCCATATGTAACGCCACGAGTACCATAGTAGTAGGTTTTCTTGGCAATATTTAAGATCGCTCCAAACAATCCCCGCTTTTTCTTCTTCTTTGCAATAAAGGTAAACCTATATGTCCCCTCTCCCCTACCAGGCATTACTCTCTCATATACATAGTACTTATCATCCTTTCCTTCAAGCTTTTTTGCGGCATCATTAAGCTTTTTTACTAATTCCTCCTTATTCATGCTCGACACCTTTCCCATCCAACAAGGAAAATCTTTGGTGATTCTTTTTTTCGCTAAAAGAAACAAAAACATAAAAATATTTTTAATGGAATAAAGGGATACCACAGCTACTATCAGAGTATCCCAACTAACATTCCCAGTACAGATATAGAAATGTTCTATAGCTACAGAGCGATACCATAAACAATTCCAATCATATTTCTTAGTTAACATATGTCAGGGATATATCCTTAGGATCCCACCTCGACAAAGCATATATTTAGTGGATCCCCTAATATCCAGGTATACCTTTTATTATCTTTATATCAAGCTTTGTTGCAAGATCTACAGCAGGATCAGTAACAAATGGCGAGATCATGACAAGCCTTGCCTTGACGCCCTCAACCTTTTCATAAAGTTCTGCCTTCTTCTTAAAGACAGCTACATCTGGACGATCAATCCTAGACTTTACCTCGACTAATATATGTTCCGAATCCTTAATCAAAACGTCAACATCAACTACCGAGGGGACACCATATACATACCCCTTTTCATCATAATATTCCCACCTACCTACACGCCCACCAAAAAATTTTTCAATGATATACTTCATGCCTTCTCTAAAAGCCCTCTCAGACAAGATACCCCATCTAGCCCCAAGAGCCTCCAAGCGCAATTCCAATCGTGTACTAAGCCTATTAAAGTCCTCACGAAGCTCCTTCATCTCCGCACTAAGCCTATTAAAGTCCTCACGAAGCTCCTTCATCTCCGCACTAAGCCTATTA
>CAZWPQ010000001.1:137436-179330 GCA_964636085.1 uncultured Nitrososphaerota archaeon | reverse complement strand
CTAGTACGAGAGGAACAGGGCGCCCGGGCCACTGGTCAACGGGCCGTCCGACAGGGCGTGCCCGGCAGCTACGCCCGTCCAGGTAACCGCTGAAAGCATCTAAGCGGGAACCTGGCCCCAAAACGAGGCGGCGTTGAGGGCGCCCGTAGAACACGGGTTTGATAGGGCGGGGCTGTATGGCCCGAGACGATGAGTCGAGGGCCGAGGCTGCCGCTACTAAAAGCCCGAAGCCTGGCGCCGCTTAATTGGTGTGTCTGCCTCCTTTTTATGTTCTGTTTCTTATGTATGATTGTTTGTTGTGTGTTGTTGTTTGCTGATGAATCTTGACCTGCTCTGATTAGTGATGAGCGTGCACCACTCTGATCTTTTGTCTTTGGTAGAATTTGGTGTGTTGTTTTTAAATGGTATATGAATTAAAAATTAATATTTGGTGTGTTATCTATTAGTGGTATGTTTGACGGTGCCCCGGTGGTGTAGTGGCTAGCATGTGGGCCTGTCATTGTTTGTTGGGCCAGTCAAGCCCGAGATGCGGGTTCGATTCCCGCCCGGGGCGCCATTGTTTTACTTGTTTTCTATTACTGTTATTTCTGATAGGTGTCTTTGGATTATATACTCTTTGTTTCTTATGTGTATGTATTTGTCGTCTGTTTTGTCTTTTTTTCCTAGTATGAAGCACCAGTATGCGTCTGATCCGAGGTATTTTGGGAGTTCTAGTTTGTTTTTTATGTATTTTTGTGCGTTGTTGTATACTTCTTCGTATGTTAGTAGGATGTCTACGATGGGTGGTGTCTCTATGTGTGTTAGTCTAGTCGATATTAGGATGTTTAGTGTTTTTGTCTGGATTAGGGAGTAGTAGTTTCTTTTGTTTTCTATTGTTGGTGGGTATATTAGGTAGATACTGGTGTTTCTTGTTATGGGTATTTCTTGCTCCAGTGGGTATGTTGGTATGTCGTCGCTTTTACATAGGGAGTGTGGGATTATTAGGTGTGTGTATTGGTAGATTCTGGGTGCGAGGCTGGATAGGTTTTCGTTTAGAATGATTGTGGTGATTGGTTTATTTGTATTGCTTGTTATTTCTTCTATGATTTCTGTATTGTTTGGGTTTACTATTATTTGGCAGTCCCTTAGTAATAGCAAGTAGCAGCGTGGTGGATATGGTTTGAGGATGCAATTCGTATACATTGTTTTTCACTCAAGAGGATTTTTAGGTGGGCATTATTATTGAAGATATATTTTCACAGTACTTTTATCTATGTATTAAACAATACTTTTGGGTGATGAATGTTGTCTGGGAGGAGGAAAAAAGTTGTAATAATGGGTGCGGCTGGGAGGGACTTCCACAATTTTAATGTTGTTTTTAGAGATAATCCTGACTATGAGGTTGTCGCTTTTACTCAAGCTCAGATACCTGGTATAGAGAAAAGGATATACCCCCCCGAGCTTGCGGGCGAGTTTTATCCTAACGGTATACCAATGTATCCTGAGGAGTACTTGTCAGAGTTGATCAAGAAGGAGAATGTTGATTTAGTAGTGTTGTCATACTCAGATTTGAGTTTTAAAGAGGTTATGGACAAGGCATCACTAGCTCTAGCAAATGGGGCATCCTTCATGTTATTGGGTCCGAAGGATACTATGCTTGAAAGCAAAAAACCAGTTATAGCAGTAACAGCAGTTCGAACGGGTGCGGGGAAATCTTCTGTTTCGAGGAAACTTGTAAGGCTATTCAAGGAGAAAAATATTAGTGTTGGCATAATTAGGCATCCTATGCCATATGCAGAGGATCTAGCGAAGAAGGCGGTTGAGCATTTTAGGGGCATAGAAGATGCCCTTGAAAAATTAAAAAGTAATGAACTGTCTATTGAGGAACTGGAGGAATTTGAGCCCTATCTAGTGCAAGGATTTGAGGTATGGTCAGGAGTCGACTACAAAAGGATCCTAGAAGAGGCGGAAAAAGTATCTGATGTCATACTATGGGATGGTGGCAACAATGATTTTCCCTTTATAAAACCAGACTTGATGATAACGGTGGCTGATGCTTTGAGGCCAGGTCACGAACTGAACTTCTATCCTGGAAGTGTAAACATAAGGTTTTGTGATGTTGTTATAATAAACAAAATTGGTGTTGCCCCATTTGAAAATTGGAAAAAAATAATTGACAATGTAAAGAGAGTAAACAAGCGTGCTGATATAATATTGGCAGAATCGAGAATTCAGGTTGGGGATCCAGACGCGATAAGAGGTAAAAAAGTCTTGGTTGTAGAGGACGGACCCACTGTAACTCATGGGGGTGCAGAATTTGCGGCAGGCTATGTTGCAGCCAAGCTATACAATGCAGTGGAGATAGTCGATCCTACAAGATATATTCCAAAGAATACAGAATTATACAGCATGTATCTCAAGTATCCCCACCTTAAGAAAATGCTGCCTACCATTGGTTATGATGAAAAACAAATAAAAGTGTTATTAGACGTCATTAATTCTGTGGATGCGGATGTGGTAGTATCGGGCACACCTATTGATCTAAATAGAGTATTTAAGTTGTATAATCTAGAACCTAATAAGCCCATAATTAGGGTCAAATATGAGCTAGTTGAAGTCTCAGAAATAACTCTAAGGGATGTGGTTGATAGATTCCTTGAGAAGTACTTGAGTTGAGTTATATGTCTAGTGAGAGAAGTCTTCGTGCCATCTTTGTTGGCACAACTAGGGACGAGATACTAGCGTATGCATTTTCCATAGTTGGTTTCGATCAACTAATTACTAATAATGATGAAGACGCCATAAAGGCGCTAGAGAAGATCGTAGAGAGCAGGGAGGAAGAATATGCCTTAATAATATTACCAGAACGATTTGTCGAATCAACAAAATTACTTAGGGAAAAAATTAAAGGGAGAGGCGGAGTAATCCCAGCATTTTTATTTTTACCAGATATAAAGGAGCCAAAATTTAGGCAATTAGATGAGCTAGAACATCTGCTACAGAAGGCACTCGGGGTTACGCTAAAAATTGTGGAGAAGTGAGGATTTGGATGTTTTTTTATATTCATGCATAATCTTTATCACGGCTAATTTAAGATCCCTAAGGGGGACATTAACCATTATTCTTGTTGAGCGTCCCTTTTGATTCTTCCCTGATACAAACACCTCAAGTATACCCTTTAGATCAATTTGTAATTCTTTTAGGTATCTCCACATTTGAGTTGATTTTCTAGGAGTCTCACCATATTCGCCGCATAATTCTTGGTAAAATTGGTATACCTCGTGCCTAGTGACATAGCTCTTATCTGTCCTCTCCAAGGCCTCGATAATAGACATCAGCAGTATCAGTTTTTGTTTATCCATGGCCAATAAAACCTCGTCATCAAGTTGGGGTATAATCGCATACTCTTTAATGGCGGCTCTAAAATGTTCTGGTTTTACCATATCAGCCAATTCTGCCTCGGCTATTTCCCCAGATAGCTTAAGTAGGTCGATCGCCATACGTGCATTCCCTCGCCCATGTCTGCATACAAAACTGGCGATGGAGTGTATTAAGTCATCATCAAATGCACCATGTCTAAATGCTAGAGTTGCGCGGTATTTAAGTATCCTAAATAAATCCTCTGTGGAATAGGGCGTGAGATATTTTGATGTCTGGACAAAAGAGGCTCTGGTTGATTGGTCAAGCCATTTATATAAGAATGTCTGTTCTCTACTTATGCTTATGACTAGGAGGTTGAGATCATACAGATTTCCTTTTTTTTCAGAAAACCTAGATATAGCATATAGTGTATCAGCAGTTTTTGTAGCCTCATCGCCCCAGAATAGTGAATCAAGCTCATCTAATATCAGTAGCATTTTACCTGTTTTTTCACTGGCGACAGTAAATATAAGTTCAATAAACTCGTCTTTTGAGAGTCCTCTCTGTGGGAGCGTGTCGGATATTTGTCCCGCGATCTGGGCTAGTACCCTATAGATCCTCCGGGAGAATCTACAATTAACGTAACATAAAATAATATTATGTCCAAATATATTCACTAGATCGATTCCTATTCTTCTTGATAATACCGTTTTTCCTGTACCTACATCGCCATATATGTGGATCCCTCTGTAGTTGCTGGTGGATATCTCAAAAAATCGTTTAGATTCCTCCAGAATTTTCTTTCGGATATCCTCCCGAGTAGGAAGTTTATCTGGGACAAATCCATGAGAAAGTGTATTTGGGTTTGTAAATATTTGCCCCATCTATCAACCCTCAGGCTCTCTAATAATCAATATTCTAATTGAAATTGAGAAGCGGGTTCCAGAAGTACCTATTCTATACCATAAATCTCTTTTAATTCATCAGTCAAAATTTTGATTATAGCGTCCCTATGTTTTGTCTGAAGGAGGTTCTTTATATGCCTAGGACTAAGCTTGTCCTTAAGATCAGCTCTACTTTCATCGATCCCATACCATGGTCTAATGATAATGATATCATTATCTTTTACTCTCACAGATCTTTTAGATCGTGGAATTCTAACCTTACGGACAATATCGTCGCTACAATAAACCTCAATCCAACTTCCGCCTAGAAGCCTAAGTACAAGACCAAAGAGATCTCCATTTTCGATTTTAATATCCTTCTCTACCTGTTTTTTCTTTTTTTTAGGCATATAAATCTCCACGTAATCTATCTATAAAATAAATTTCAAGAAATTAAAACAATAAAAGATGGAAAAACTGGTAGAGTGATTTGTTGGTTCTGGAGCACTCCGAGGGGGTTATTTTAGACAGATTTATGAAACAGATAAGGAAAAGTGCTTATATAATCAGCTTAATGGGGCAGGATAGCCCCATATATATATTCTCGCACTCCGACGCAGACGGTATCTCGGCGACGGGTATAATTGTAAAGTTATTAATGCATCTAAATAGACCATTTGTGCTAAATTTTCTCCCCCAAATAATTCCTGATGACTTCGAGGGGTTATGGCTTGAGATGGAGCCTAGATATGCTATTTTTATCGACCTAGGAACAGATAAGCCTCTTGAAATTATGAAGAATTCGCCTCAGCTCGCCGCCGGATTGATTGTAGATCATCATATAAATCGTGTAGCCGTTTCTAGTGATGTGAAGATATATGTTGCAAATCCTCGAGTACAAGGTATAGATGGGGGGGTTGAGATTAGTAGTTCGGGGGTATCCTACTTAATAGCAAATATGTTTTCCAAAATAATATCAGATGTGAAAGAATTGTCAAAGCTAGCTATAGTTGGTGCGATAGGGGATGCACAGGATATTGGCCCCGATAGATCATTAATAGGGTTAAACAGAATAATATTAGAAGAAGCCATCAAAAATGGATATGTCTTCAAGAAAAAGGATTTTATTCTTTATGGGAGGGGGATAAAACCCTTGTATAGGCTACTAGCGGAAATTTATTTCATTAATATACCAGGGATATCAGGCAGTTATGATGGTGCGCTTCATTTTCTAACGAGGATAGGCATAATAAGAGATAAGGAAGAGGTTGAGAATATTTACCTTGACGATTTAACAGATAGAAAGAAGGACTTCCTCAAGAGAAAATTAATAGAAATTGTGATGACTAGCTACCCAGGAAAATTTACTATAGATGATGTAGAGAATATTCTCCTAGGCGAGACATACATATTTAATGATGAGACAAGAAGGCCCCTAAAGTATGCAAGGGATACAGCAATATTGTTTAATGCTTGTGGAAAAATGAGGAAACCATACCTAGCAGTAAAATCTATTGTGGATAGGTCGGACAGGCAAGTGTTAGATAAACTGATTGGGTTATATGACAGATATCGTGCAATAATAGCCAATATCCTTAGGCAAGTAGAGGAAAAAATTCGATATATTGATAATATCGCCATTTTAGAGCTTGGAAAGAATATTAATGAAGAATTAACGAGTACAATAGCTAGTGTTTTATCCTCGCTTCTGTCCGACAAATGTGAAGTTGTCATGGTAGCCGCATATAGTGTAAATGATATAATAAAGGTCTCTATAAGAAAAACATCTAGGGCTAGAATTAAGGATATACATGAAATCCTGCAAAGATGTATAAAGAAAATAGAGAACATATCAGGTGGGGGTCACGAATCCGCGGCGGGAGCATATGTACATGAAAACCAATTTGATAGATTTATTCAAGAATTTGCTGATGAGCTTAAAGGGTAACAAAGTTGCGTATTAACATCCATATAAGAGTTGAAATCCCCTTTGAAAATCCACATATGTTATATTCAGCCACATGCCCCGAGGATAAATCCGTGCCAGATTTTATAAAGATTAGGCATCATAAAGGGAAGGATAAGATATTTTATGAAATAACTGCAGTCGATGTTAACAACAAAAAAATATGGACCATAAGAAACACTTTGAATGATTATTTATTCGCAGTAAAATTGGTCATTAAAATATGGGATATTCTTGAGAGATTTTAGGGATTTTTATATATAGTATTTTCGTCTTTTGAGTATTGATAATTATGGGGATGTTATTATGCCAAAAAAACAATCCATTTCATTTGACGAATTTGTTAGTAGAGTCAAAAAATACCTTAGGGCGATACTGACAGAATTGAAAGCCCAGAAAAATACTATAAAGAGACTAGAATCCACGGTAAATGGTATCAAGTCTGAGGTTGATACATTAAAGGCGAGGATATTTAGTATAGAACAAAAGGTGAAGGGAGCGGTCATACGAGCCGAAAAACCGCCAGTAACCCCCCAACCTTCGGAGGTATCGGTGGATTTAGATACACTACTACCAGAGCTACCAGCACCGCCACCTAGTGAAATGCCCACAGAGCCTGTAGAGGTGACTCCTCCAGCTGAGGCACAAACACCTGCACCATCACCTCCGGCACCATCGGAAGAAACATCTGCACCATCTCCGCAATCAGGGGAAGAACTTTTTGATTTAGATCAATATCTGGAGAAACTAGATAAGCTGGAGATCCCAGAGGCTCCGCCTGTGGAGGCCCCATCGGCAGTAGAAGCACCAATCCCGGAGATGACTCCGGAATCGGGAGAGGAAACAAAACCTGTAAGTTCTGAGGAACTGAAAAAGAAAGAGAAGGACATACTTAAGGCGTTATCTGAACTCGAGATAGCATAGTTTGGTGCAGCACTTGGATAATGGAGATATAAACGATGTAAATATAATTATAGAGCATCCTGATGTTTTGAACAGAATTAGGTATGTTATTACTGGATTTTATGGATTGGGTCTATGTGGTTATCTAACTACGAAATTCTTGTATGATGCAGCATATGCAGTAGACAGGGCTCAGAGGCTCGCAATAATATGGTCATATTCCCTCCCCCCTGTCGTGGAGGTTGATAATACTGGAAAATTTAAGTATCCTATAGAAATGCATATGGTTGATGATACTACAGCTGTGTTATTATTTAGGTATCAACCATCTGTTAATATGCAAGTTGGAATTGCAGATAAGTTAACCGAATTGGCAAAGGAAAATGGATTTACCCTAATTCTATGTGGTGGAATAGACATAAATGCATTAACCGATAAGGAAGCAGAGAAGGCGGATGTGGTATATGTATGTAATAGGGCTTTTGAGGAGAAATATATAAACACGAATGTATGGGATATAAAAAAGTCGCCAGCAGAAATTGTGGTGTCTGGGGGAATAGCATTAATTCTGATGTATGCCGACAGGAGAGGCGTGCCTGCTGTTAGTCTGCTTACCCCTACGATTGCTAGGACAGGATATTTGGATTATAAGGCGTCCCTAAAACTAGCGAAAAGAATAGTAAAGGTATTCGGGTTAAACATAGAATTGTCGTTAATAGAAGAAAGGGTACAAGAGATCGAGGCTAAGAGGCTTTTACGCATTTTAGAAGAAAGGGAAAGGCGTCGTAGAGTTGAAGAAACGGAAGAATTAGAGGAATTCGGAATAACATAGGTTTGGAAGGAGTTGGAGGAAAAGCAAACAATAATTGATTTTCTATACAAAGTTGTACACATTTGGCGGAACGAGATAAGCGAACCTAAGCTACAAAAACTAGACTACAATTTTATGGATATGGTGCATGCTGTTCTGGACGAGATAAAAAAAGAGAAAAACAAACTAGACTCGGGGGTAGAAAAGGATATTCTTGAGAGTATAGAGCATGTATTGGAGTATCTGATAAATGATATAAAATGCGAAAGGATACTTAAACTGCTGTATAATTGGCTGGAAACAAGGGATCTCCCAAGAGACATACTGCCAGAGGAGAGATATGTTTTAAAAGGAATAACCAAACTGATGACCAATGTTACAGAGATAGCAAAAAAAATGACATCCATAATCGATGCGTACAAGCTTGATAATGTCAATATTATTGATAAAAGAAAAAGAGTGTTATGTGTCTCGTTAGTAGATATAGGTAGCTTTGTTGGATTCGATCTGATGATTTATAAGGGGATAAAGAAAGGAGCAATTATATTTATTCCAGAGGAAAATTTCGTATCCTTCAAAAAATGTGGAGTCAAGGTAGAGGAGATTCATAAACCTAAGTGACTATTCGATATCTAAATTTTTTTAATCTAATACAAATTGAATTATTGTTGGATATGTATACCCAGATATTAAATGAAAGCAACTCAAGGTTGCTTGCGGGGGTTCCGGAGTGGTCAAACGGGCGGGACACGCCTTTGAGCGCCCAAATTAGGATCCCGTGGCGTATGCCTTCGCGGGTTCAAATCCCGCCCCCCGCACCAGCTGGGCCGGTGGCCTAGTGGCTATGGCGTCCCGCTCACATGGATGGGAGACGGGAAGGTCGGCGGTTCGAGTCCGCCCCGGCCCATTAATATTGGTGCGAGACCTAATGGTGGCTTTTTAAAAATTTAGCTATACATAGATATTCTGGGGATATTTAATATTGATAACTATCAGTGTGAATAATTGATAAGTGGTTATTTAAATGTCGGTTGAGGAAATATTTGATAGGATAGAGAGGATCCTAAGAGAGATAAGCATTAAGATAGGAAGCGTGGATATAGTGATTATTAGTACCTCGGAAGGCCATCCGATATCCTATTATAGTCCAGAAAAAATAGACGAAAGCACCGTATCTGATCTATCCGCATTGCTCGGGAGTATTGGAGAGGGCCTAAAAGTTATTCTAGATGAACTAAAAATAGCTCACCAAAACGAGGAGGTGGTACTGCTAGAGACGCGAGACCACATATTTGTGCTGGTTCCATTAGAGAAGGCATCAATGGCAATTAAAGTGAGAAAGCCAGCATTGCTTGGTACAGTTAGAGCTATTGTGAAGAGTTATATCCCATACATAAATGATCTATTGTCGAAGCTCGAAGAAGCACAAATGAAGCTTATGAGAGAAGAATTAGTGAAAGAAGTTGCTCCCATTGGAATACAATAACCGTGGATCAACGTAGTCTACCTCGCCCCTATCTTCTTCAGTACCTCATCTAGAGCATCTCTCTGGGTTATATGGAGATATACTTGCCACATTCTTGTACTTGATGACCAGCCCATAACTTGGTTCATTGCGTATGGCGATACACCGTGCTTTGCAAGCAGGGTTGCTCTTGAATGCCGGAACATATGTGGTGTAATTTTTCTACTTATTTTGGCCTTTTTGCATAATCTGGTCAATAATCTACGTACTGCGGGATAACTTAGTGGTTTTGATGGGTCTCTCAGGTTGCAGAATATGTAGGCGTTGGGGTCATCCTTCTTGGGATGAATCTCCAGCCAATTCTTGATATGGTCAAAGTTGGCGAGGGGTACGAGCCTCTTTCCTTCACCTACTATGGCATATCTATCGTCAAGATGCAGATCCTTAATTTTAACCTTCAGAATCTCTAGGATTCGGGCGCCACTTTCGTACATAAATTGTAGCAGGGCTTTATCTCTAGGATTATTTGCAAAATTTAGTAGTCGCAGATATTCGTCATATGATATTAGCTTCTCTAGGATTTTTAGGGCCTTATTTCCCTTTGTTGATTTTGGTTTAATTGTGAAGAACCAACGTAAAGACTCTGGTGTTACTCTGGGTGGCAAATTAAGTAGCCAACGGAGAAAAACACGTATTCTCATCATTTTTTCCTTAATTGTACTATGCCTATTGTTCTTATCGGTCAGAAGGTAAGAGACATAACTCCTGAGGTCTAAATCGCGGAGTTCATGGAAACTCTTGTTCGAAAAACGTGCGAGTTCGAGTAATGTAAAGGCATAAGACATCAAGCGAAAGGGGCTGAAGCCCTTCATCCTAAGTTCATTTATAAATAGTAGTATTGCATCTTTTTGCTCTCTGAGTATGTCTGCCTCTTTAATACATCTTAATACGTCATCGACGCTTTCGCATCTTAAAAGCTTGATGTCATCCATATAGATCATCGTCACATTTCAATATGAAATGTGGACACGGCATTAAAAAGGGCAAGAATATCACGATAATATGTCAGAGATAGGACATGGAGAATAAGGTTTAAAAAATGAAGTAATCCTTTATATTTCTATTTGCTTAATATATTGGGTTGGTGATAGAAGCAAAGGTGTGTTGACATGGTATCGGGTATGGCAATACTCCATGCAGTCATGTTGTTGCATTATGCAGGCAAGGAAATCAATGAGGATAATATAAAGAATATACTCCAAGCTGCTGGTGTTAGCGACTATGAAGACGCCTACATAAAAGCGGTTGTCAGTGCCGTGGGTAGTGTTAATTTGGAAGAAATAATACAACAGGCGAAACAAGCACCTACTGCAACTGTAGCCCCATCTGCTGCACCAGCAGCGGCACCTGAAGAAGCGGCAAAAGAAGAAGAGAAGAAAGAGGAGAAGAAAGAGGAGAAGAAAGAAGAGGAGGCGCTTGCTGGATTAGCTGCATTGTTCGGATGAATGGAGTTACTGGGGTTACAAGATGGCGTCATCCAATTTGCCTCTCGCTACATTGCGGAAGTCTATTAATAAGAGAATAAAAGTGTGGTTAAAGGACGGAACAATATTGGAAGGAACAGTGATTTCAACGGATGAGGTAATGAACATAATGCTTGTGGACGCAAAAGAATTAAATGAAGAGGGCGAGACCGTACGTAAATGGGGCACCCTATTATTGAGGGGATCCACTGTACTGATGATACAAGTATTCGAGTGATGCTAGTATCGCTATTGAGCGATGATGATTTCAGCCTTGTGTGAGTTGCTGATCGGCGATGGGCAGTCTGAGCCCCTACTATCTCCTAAAACTCTTTTAGAATCTCGACAATTTTTTCATAGGGCGCATTTGTTTTTATAGCCTTATGATCAAAATGTGTTCTTTCTGCTATAAAGCCGTGTTGTCTTAATACTTTGATAACGGATTCGACCTTTGGTGATGGTTTTCTCAAGAGACTAGCTATTTTCTCTAGGTTATAGTAGAATGGGATATTGATGGTTGAAATTATTGATGGTAACCATTTCGCTAATTCTCTTTTAGAGCTTTTGTCAAAGGGCAATACTAGTGCTTTTTTAGTGGCAATTTTTATGAATTCCATATCATAGATCGCCCCTATCCAGAGGGGCCCAATTAGGCTTTTTTTTCCTCTTTTGGGAGATTTAAGAGGCAAAATTTCAAATTCAAAGTCGTCCTCTATCGCTATCCACCCCACCATCCTCCAGAAAGCATCGGCAGTCTTTCTACCAGGTATTGATAGAAACCCAACCTTAATGAAGTTTCTGAGGAAAAAGCCAAAGATTGGTTTGAGCCCGATACGATATTTGGTGGCTACTCTATGAATATAATAGATCAGTGCCCGTACGCCGATCTCATTGCAAAAATTTGACATTTGTAGCATAACGCCATATTTTCTTAGGGATGAGTTCTCAAATTTTCCTATTAGTGGGGCTGTATCAGTTGCTGTGACGAGGAGTAATCCATTTTTTTTCTTGATGGCCCTCAAGGCAGAATCAATAAATGGTGCTGGGCTACCAAAAGGGTCTATGTCTATGATGTCGATTTGTCTATTCAAAAACCTCAAGCTAGAAAGGAGGTAATTTGCGTCATAATTAAAAATGATGACACGTGAGCGTATATCGCTGGGAAAGAACCTAGAGTTAAAGTATATAAGTTTTATGCACGTAGGATTTATATCATTAACAACAACATCCAGGCCCCCAAGTTCGTTTAAGGCTCTGAAGCCCCTAATACCTGATCCAGCAAGAGCCTCAACATAGCAAAGGTATTCTAATGGAACGTCGAATAATTCTGAATATGTGGCTATGGCTAAAAGGGAGAGATCCCTATTTATCTCCATGAGCGGGTTGTAAAATACAGGCAAATCTGCTGGAGCATACCTGCCAGGAGACGAATAAATATGGGGGTCAGGCACCCAATATTTGGTCACTCCTTCTCTAATCCTTCGAAGTATCAGATTCCTGAATCGAATAGTTTCATCCAAATATTCGACCATAAGAATCACATTTTCACTTGGCCCATTATAGACAAATTATTATTTCAATAATCTTTTGTGATTAGTTAATTGGTTCAGAAGTTAGGTCGAAAAAATGTTGGTGGTTATGGAGGGGATCGATGGTAGTGGCAAGACAACACAAGCAAAGATGCTGAATGGTGCACTGGCTAGAAGGGGGTACAAAACGGTGTTACTATATGAGCCAACGGATAGTATATATGGTAATGCTATACGACAAAAATTGAAAAGTGGCAATTATACTCCCGAGGAGCTGTATGGTTTGTTCTTGAGGGATAGATCGTTAAATTCAAAAAAAATAAAAATGTTTCTTGAGGAGGGCTATATTGTGATTCTCGATCGGTATTATATTTCAACAATAGCCTATCAAGGTGCTCAAGGTATTTCGATAGAAAGAATAATAAACGACCACAAAAATATGCCTCAACCCAATCTAGTATTTATACTAGACATAAAACCAGAAGCGGCTTTAGCTAGATTGGAGACCAAGGACACATTTGAGGTACTGGAATTTCTGAATACTGTGAGAGAGATATACTTGAGGATCCCAAGCATTCTCAATATACCATGTTGCGATGTATATATCATAGATGCGTCAAAAAGTCCAGATGAAATACATGCAGAGATTCTAGGATATGTATTAAGGAAAATCTCTTCGAGTGATATGTGTGGGTAAATTCAAGATAAACATCAAGAATGGGTGTTATGTACTAAACAAACGGGAAAATCCAAAGTGGAGATTACTTATCGCGGAGGGAATGGGGAAAGAGGAGGGAGAGATTATTAGGTTGCATCCTCTTGAGGTAAGCTATCTAATATTGAAAAGGCGGGTCGATGAATCTCACACGAGGTTAGATCTAGAGGAGATTATATATGCAGAATGTACAAAAGATAAGGAATTTATGACAAAGTTCATAACATATTTAGACCTACGTGAGAGAGGCTTTCCCATAAAAGTGTCAGGCCCTAGCCCCATAGTTTTTGAGGTATACGACAGAGGTGCAGATGTGAGTGTTGAAACTTCAAGGAGGTATCTTATGGTCGTTCATGCAGAAAAAAGCATAGGGATAGAAACATTAAGTACTGCATTAGAAATGGCCAAGCGGGATGATAAAGATCTCGTGTTAGCTATAGTCGATCAAGATGGCGATATAGTCTATTATAAGGTAGACACAGCCTTAAAGTTTCAGGTAAGCATAAAGTTGAGAAAGTCAAGAGGTATATAGTATTTCACATGTATGTCTTCTAGCACTACGTAGCTATGGGCTAAGATACTATTAGCATGATATCGATACTTTTTATAGGGCATCATCCTATAAAAGTCGGGGGTCATTATTGAGGATCGGGGAATTTCAACGTATTATTAAAAAACTAATAAGCGAAGGATCAGACACCATAGTAGATCTGCTACATGATGCCCAGATAATAACACTAGAATTGTTGAGAGAAGCAAATACTGCAGAGTCAATCCTGCAATATATTGAGGGTGCTATTTTGGAGATTTTTATCATAGCAACATTACTAAAGGTTGATGTAGAAAAAGTTATAAGAGAATCCTTAAAACGATTGGAAACAAAAAAGTACAGACCGTATGCAGAGTAATTACTAAAAGAAATCAAAAAGGCTAGCCTGTCTTCCAGCTTTTTCTTCCCTTTCAATTCTTTTGAAGACCTCATCAAGCTCTTTATTGACTCTCTCCGGATTAAAATCGTGTTCCTCAACTAGAAACTCCAGTATTTTTTCTCTATTGGGCTCCCTAAACTTAATGTCGTAATTGTCCGTTATTGGTGGTTTAAGAAAGATAGATCTAATGTCATCAATTGAGAATGGGTATGTCCACTTTACTATACTAAGCTTTACTATTCTTTCGAGAGATCTATGCTGTTTAATGAGGTTAAATGCTTTTTTAGGTCCAATTCCACGAAAACCTTCTGGGTTATAATCAGTACCAATAAGAATTGCGAGATCTACTAGTTGCTCATAACTAATTCCTAGTTTTGAAAGGACATCACTAAGATCATATTCCCTAATTTCTTCTTCTCCCTTTCTCCCCCCACTCTTTGTTATCCGTAACCCTCGTATAACCTTAGGAGCACCATATAGGAATGAGTCATAGTCAGGGGAGCTAACGGCATAGGCATCTCCCTTCTTAACTAAGTATGCGGCTTGTGCCTCTCCGTCATGCGGTGCAGTGATTATAGGAACGCCTAGATACCCGAGAAGAGTTTTTGCGCTTTCAACCATATAATCCTCTATTCTGGCAGCTTGTTTGGCATATTTTTTTGCTTCCTCGTAATCTCCTCGGGAAAGTGCCTCAATGTACTTTTGCTCCGCGTCTTCTCTTCGGAGGTGTCTTTCTTGGAGAACCTTTAATTTAAGTGGATGAGGGGGGCCATCAAATACATATATGGGTTTTATGCCTATGGATAACATTCTACAAGTTCTATTGAAAAGACCGACAAGATGTGATGTGATTCTTCCCTTAGAATCCTTAAGCGGTTTTCCAGTTCTATCCCTAATGATTGTCGTCATTTCATAAAGCGTAACGAGACCGTCGATGGCAATATATTTTCCCTCTAAAATATTGATTTTGTCTATAAGGATTCCCTCGATTTCATTCTCCCTAAATAGAGGCCCAAATTTTACGCCCATAACTGTCTCCCTAGTATAATTTCTCCATTTAATATATTCTACAAAAATAGATATTAGAAGTCGAGGGTTCGGTGTACCTAATGGTCATAATGCAAGGTAGTTTAGATTATTTAGTATCGATGATAATCTTCATACTATTTATACTATTCCTAAATGAGCTACAAGCATTAATGCTTAGGTATAGTCTTAGATCCTTCATAAACGAGATAACGATTTATGAGAAGCTCTCTAAACGATTATTTGTCGGTTTGATATTAAAATATAGAAAGGATATAGTGAAAGATCTGACGGATGAGAACCCAGATGCAATTGCTAAAAGGATAATGGCGCTTGATGAGTTTAAAAAAATGATGGAACGAATTGATGAAATCATAAATAGTTTTCTAATATACCCAGTAACATTGGATCCAACTGGCATTATAGAGAGACTAGAGCATTTAATAGATGTTAGAAGGAGAAGGCTTGAGGGGATATCTCTAAAGATTCTCCCTGAGGCGCCTTCTTTTGTAAATAAAAATTTGGAGAGTGCTTTAGAGGCAGCAGCAGTTATAAGGTATTTATGGAAAATCTCAGTGCACCTTTATAAAGTTGGTATTAGGACAAACAATATATTTTACCTCTTTCAGCTTAAATTCTGGGTTCCATTCTTCCGCGAATTATGTCTAAGCTTTTATGATGCGATAAAGAGTTTTGTTGTTGGGGCTCCTGTAGGAGATTCTGTAGGTGCTATGGTGGCTCAAAAGTTTTTTGGAGAAGTGGTGGATGTCGATGAGGAAATGAGGATTGCTTATAGCTCCATAGAGTATAATGGGCGCTATATTTTGGCGGTAAAAGCTGTGGGGCCAGGTAGTGAAGTAGGACGACCCGGGAGGTTCCTTGAAAAGATATTACAGAAAATTGAGGGGAATGTTGATGCTGTTATCACTGTTGATGCTGCCCTGAGATTAGAATCAGAGGAGCCAGGCCATGTTGACGTTGGTGTAGGTGCAGCCATAGGCGATCCAGGGCCTGAAAAGTTCAGAATAGAGAAATGGACTGCAAAATACAAGATACCATTATTTGCCGTTGCGATAAAAGAAAATTATCTGGAGTCTTTGACGCCTCTAAGGAAGGAGCTTTTATCCTCGGTGGACGAGGCATACAAGATTATTAGAAGACTAATCGTCGAGGAGGTGCCCGAGGGGGGGAAAGTTATAATCTTAGGGATAGGCAATACCGTTGGTATAAGTGATAAACCTGTTAGATAATTTACACTAAGTGAAATTAATGGCGATACGGTGTGTTCTGCACTCCAGTAGGATAAGATGTGATGAGTTTGAGTTGATACTAAAAAATTTCGCTAAGGACTTTGGGATTTTTCCAAGTTTTGATGTTATCATATGTGATATGAGGGAGGCGTGGTATGATCGGTGGGGAACAATATATATGTCTGATATACCAACAATCGATCGTCTTTCATGTTTCGATAAATACTTATTACTGAAGGGCCTAAGTTTTCATGCAATAATGCCCGCTACTGAGTTGAATAGATTATTGATTTGGATAGCTTCAAGAAAAGTTTTTAGCGATTTTGGTCAGTCCAAAATCCATGGTTTTATGGTATCACTTTTTTCGATGTTTTATATGTTGCTAGAATTACTAAGAAAGAAGAAATGGAAATGGATGGTAAAAGAGACATTGGCATGTGTCCTTAATCGATATAAGCCTAAGACAAAGTTAGGCAGGTTCGTCCGCGATTTCATAGACTATTGTATCTGCGGGAAAAAAGTTGGAGATACAGAAACTCTCGAAAAATTGAAAGCTCTATTTTTCTCCAAAATACCCATATACTTGAAATCGAGACTTTTCTTTGAAATGATAAGGCGAATGTGCAAAAATTTTGACCCTTGGGATTATCACGAGAGAGATTTAAGGAGGATAATTGTACCAGTAGCATGCGATGACTATAGATTAGAATCTACAAGGTCGTATAAAAAGGCAAAACTTACACATGAGGAGATGGAATACGTCGCGGAGTTGGATGAAGACTTGGCAAAGAACTTGGCTAGGAGGCTGGATCAAATGCAAAGTGGTGGTAGAATACCAGCCTACTCTAACCAAAGGGAAATGATACAAAAGTTGCTCGAAGAAAAAAGATATCTTGCAGCTGTTAGAAGAGCTCGTATAAGGAGACTTCTATCTATTGTAGAGACAATTTTAATGGAAAAAAGTTTAACCAGAAGTAAGTATGGGTATGACAATTGGTACTTAGGAGACGATGAGGATGATTTGGATGTTGAAATTTCTGCAGAGAATTTTGGGTTAGTGATTCCTAACCTATCTACTCTTAAAAACATCTATGAGTCTAGAAGCGGCCCCCTATTTTCCGCAGGGATAGGGCATTTGGAATTATGTATAGATACAAGTGGCTCAATGCAAGGGGAAAGCATAGAAAGAGCTGTGGAGTTAGGGGTTGCAATGGTAGAGGTCGCTAAAAAATACGAAAGAACGATAGGGCTCACAACTTTTTCGTCTGGTGCATGGCGGGGGGTAGAACCAACACAAAACTATGATTTAGTAGAAGAGATAATACTGCGTTTGGATGCTGCTGGAGGCACAAACATAAGATTTGTATTTGATACGATTGAGAAGCATATTTCAATGGTGTCGGAGAGGGTTTTGTTAGCCATAATAACGGATACAATGATATATGATATAAATTACCCGATAGTTCAGCAAAGACTTAGTGATCTGAGTGGTAGAATAAAAGTGATAATGTTTGCCATCACGGACAATATATGGAGCAGATCGAGAGATACGATAGAGAGTACTGGCATATCGATAATTAAGATACCTCCAAAAGAACCCATGGAAGACATGATTGGGAGAATAGCTATGTTGGTAAGGGACAACATTTTATAAGTATTTACACAATTATTCGTTCTTTGGTTGAAGTTATTTAGGGAGGAGTAAATTTGCAACCAAAATTTGTATACTGGGATAAGATTAAGGAATTAGAAAAAGAACTGTTCAGGAGATGGGTATGTAGCGATAAAGAGCTAAAGGAGTTCATTATTACTTCAATATTAATAAGAAATAATAAGGTCCTGTTAGTAGGATTTCCAGGCGCGGGCAAATCTACGCTTGTACGGCTTATAGCTAGGGGTTTATCTAAGGATTCTTCTGGTATGATATTTGGAATGGCAATTGGGGCTCCTGAAAAGACATTGCAGAAGGTGCTTATCTCCACTAACATTGTGAAATTATTATCAACAGGGGAGGAAGAAATAGTTGTTAGACCAATAGTTATGGCTAGGATAAAGTTCATCAATGAAATTAATAGGTTCTCCAAGAGTATACAGGATGCTTTACTTAGTCTCCTAGAGGAGGGATATTTAGAATATGGTGGCAAGATCTTTAGAACGCCTGAGTATTTATGCTTTGCCGATATGAATCCATTTAGAGGGGATATGGATAGAGCATTAAAGGCAAGGTTCCTAGGGTCATGCTATATAGATTTGCCAGATCTGAGCGGCTCTAAGAAAATTATCGATTCACTAATAGCGAGTGAAGTAGAAACTCAGAGTTATCCTGATCTGGTAAAAACAATGCCTCGAGTTCTTTCTATAGCAGAATTATTAGAAATTTGGGATGACGTAGTCAATGTGAAGATTCCTGAAGACGTTAGGATTTTTAGTCTAATGATTGTATCAATGTTCAGAGTATGCAAATATAAGAGGGGCATAATTGGTTACATGCGCCTCAAGTGCACAGAGTGTGAATATTCAAATGAGCCCTGTAGCTTTGTCCAAGAACCACCAGACGAAAGAGCAAATTTGGCATTACTACTATATGCGAGGGCCAGAGCATGGCTCCATAAGAGGGATTATGTGGATTATAGTGACGTTACATGGGCCGCGCCTTATATATTGGCACATAGACTTGAATTAAAGCCGTTAGTTAAAAGTCGAGTTCCTAATCCTTGGGTATTGATAAAACAAACTATAAGAGAAGTGATAGAAACAAAATGGATTACTGATGGTGAACTAGGTGTTTGGGCGGAATCCCTGCTTTTAGCATGTAGGGCTCTTGGAATAAAGCCTCTTGAGAGTTTATCAAGTCTCTCCAACTTTAATGCAGCTAAATTATCGCATATGGATGCATTGAGAAGGCTTGAATCTTCAGCATACGGCGAATTTGGAAGAGGTGATCTAGTAGTTCAACAATTATATGAATATGTCAAGGAAGAAGTCGCCTCAATAATGGCTAACAAGAGGAAGATCCTAGAAGATGAATATTATCAAATCATACAGGGAACAGGCATAACCCTAAGTCAATTAGAGGACTTTGATAAAAAACTTGAATCCCATCCAAGGGAATTAATTAGAGATCTCATAGAGGGTATAAAACGGAAAATGGAGAATTTCAGGATTGCGTTTAACCTTGAGGCAATCTTGGATATTGCACCTCTTAAAAAAATTCTATTGAGTTATGATGTACCAGTAGATGTCGTTGAAAAAGTACTTGACAAATCTACAAATGAGAGAATAAATTATATGGGGAAGCTAATAAGGATAAGGCGTATTGGAAAAAATGTAATAATTATGGCGGAAACGGTAGATATAGCAAGTGAAATAAGGAAAACGATTGCGCGAATATAACTAAGGTAGTAGCATGTAGAGTCGTACAAACACAAAACATATAGATTCTACTGGCACTGAGAATAAAATTTTTCTAAGCAATGCAAGAATATACTGTTTCAAAAATCAGGTTATTCTGGCATCAACTCATTTATAAATGGAGTATTTAAGTATTATATTGCGAAATTTTAATTAGAATTGAGGTTTCCAACAAGAGGTGTGAAAATTGGCAGGTGCTACTCCACCCCATAAAATGCCCGAATTAGAAAGACCCGCCGTGATAGCAGACCTAGGAACAGGGTTCACAAAATGTGGCTTTGCGGGGGACGAATACCCGAGAAGTGTATTTCCAACGGTTGTAGGTTATCCAAAATATGCTGTTGTAATGCCAGAAGCCGAGACACTAGAATATTATGTCGGTAGGGACGCGGTTCACATGAGAGGAGTTCTTCAGCTAGTCTGGCCTCTGGAGCATGCAATAGTTGCAGATTGGGATGCTTGGGAAAAATTGATTTATCATCTATACTATAAGGAGCTCCGAGTCAATCCTCAGGATCAAGCCATTCTGGTTACAGAGGCTCCTTTAAGCCCAAAGGACAATAGGATTAGAATGGCAGAAATATTGTTTGAAACCTTTGGTGTTCCAGGAATCTATGTTGCAACGCAGGCTATTCTGTCCCTTTACGCGGCTGGTCGTGTTACTGGACTTGTTATAGACTCGGGAGACGGTGTTACACACATAGTTCCAGTACAAGAAAGCTACTTGCTTTCCCACGCAGTTAGGCGTCTGAATTTAGCTGGTAGAGACGTTACTAGATACTTAGCCAAATTATTGACGAAGCGTGGACTCTACTTCACATCTTCCGCAGAGATGGAAATTGCAAGGGATATAAAGGAGAAGCTATGCTATTTTGCCCTAGATTATAAGGCTGAGCTAGAGAAGGCAAAGAAAATCCCTAAGGCGGTTGCGGGCTCGTATGAGCTTCCTGATGGTAGAATAGTCGAGCTCGTAGAGGAAAGATTCATGGCTCCAGAGATTATGTATAAGCCCATGTTGATCGGTCTAGAGGCACAGCCATTAGATGAGTTAGTATTGGATGCCATATTCGCATGTGATATCGATGTTAGACCAGCGATGTATTCAAATATTGTTGTTTCTGGAGGTAATACGATGATTCCAAACTTTGCTGAAAGGCTGGAGAAAGAACTGAAAGAAATAGTGCCTGAGCGTGCTAGGGATAAGGTAGCAATTGAGGCCCCAGAGGAGCGCATCTATGGAGTATTCATAGGGGGTTCGATCCTGGCATCCTTGCCTGCCTTCAGAAAAATAGTGGTTACTAGGAAGGAGTGGTCAGAAGTAGGTCCAGACTCTGTTCTTCGTACGCTATAGATCTAAATCCTCTTTTTTTAATTTTATTGTAACAAGAGCCCAAATTAAATGTAATTTTTTTATTATGAGTTGTTTTTATCATATACGAGGAAATTTGGTGGGACTTCATGGTTTTTAAGGACAAGTACGGGCACTATAGATTCAAAATCGTACTTTATGGTCCATCACTAGGCGGAAAAACAACAATGTTGAAGGCGCTGTACAACAAAATAAGGGGTCTTAGAAAAGGAAAATTAAGGATGGTTGCTGACGAGAGTGGGAGGACTATTTATTTTGATTATGTACCCTTAGGGACATCTGGAAACATATTCTTCGATCTATATACGGTTCCAGGACAAAGAAGGCATAAGACACAGCGCAGAATTATTCTTAAGGGTGCAGACGCCGTCGTCTTTGTTGCCGACTCGGACCCAGAGGCCTTAGAGGAGAACATCTATAGTATAAAGGAACTAAGGACTTTTTTGGGTTCCGAGTGGGGGAAAATCCCAATAATTGTTGCATTAAATAAGAGAGATCTCCCCGATGCATTACCTGAGGTTGTTATGCTTAGAGTATTGCGTCTTGACGGTCCCTTCCCTGTCTTTAAGACAGTTGCTATAGAGGGATTAGGTGTCAAAAGAGTATTTCAAGAAGCGACAAGATTAGCGGTTCTCGCTAGGGTCTTCCCCGATACTTATAAGAGAGAAGTTGAAATATTGGCGAGAGAGACTCGGAGAAAACTTGGAATCTAAGTGATAATGGGAACTATGTCAAACTCTTTGCCTAAAGCTTTTCGAATCTACTATTTTGAATATTGGATGCATGTTAGTAATTCTTTGTATTAGCGTGTCAGTATGGCTGTTATAAGCTTTATAGAGCTCTGCGGGGGTATTTTCATCGAGGTACTTAATTATATCGCTAATGCGAGATTCTTGGTATGATAGGTATGCAATAATTAATAGGTGTAAGAGAGGGGCATCGTTTGAATATCCTCCCCCAGGACATAAAACTAAGGGCAATTTAAGTTTTCTAAGTAACTTTGCAATTTCTATATAGCATCTATGCGTATAACTTAAGTGAGTTAGGGGATCCCTAAAGTACCCATCGACACCACATTGAAATACTATTACGTTGGGCGAGTATATATTGATTACGGGCAATACTAGATCCCTAAACACAGAGAGTATGTCATTATCGCCAGAATGCGGTGGAAGTGGGATATTTAGGGTGTAGCCATACCCCTCGCCGGCACCCATTTCATGTATGAATCCCCTTCCTGGATAAAGAAATCTGGGATCCTCGTGGATAGATATTTTAGGTATGGGTTTGTCATATAGTATGAGGTAAGTTCCGTCTCCTGCATGGGCATCAATATCGATATAGATGGGTCTCAATCCCTTACTAACCAAATAGGACAATGCTAGGGCACAATCGTTAAAAACACAAAATCCTCCATCTTCATTATATTTCGCATGATGAAACCCACCCGCAACATTAAACACGACTTCATAGTCGCCACTAATTACCTGATCACAACCCAAAATAACGCCTCCACAATATGTGAGACCCCAGTCTAGAATTTCTTGAAAACAAGGTGTATCAGCAGAGTATTCCGATAGGTATGGTATAACTAACTCCGAACAACGCCTTACCTTATTGATGTAGTCCTTAGAGTGAACATTAAGTTTTATAAGAATGCTAGGCTGGAGTCGAACTGGCGGTATAGTTTCGTGGATTAGATATTTCTTAACTAGTTCTATTGTTGTCTTGAATCTTGTTGGTTGGAAGGGATGATGATCGCCGAAGTTAAGTTTAAGATACTCATCGGAATATATAATTAATGGTCTCCCAGGCCTAGAGTCAGGCATCGGTATATCACGTAGTTCATTGATAATACGTTTTTCCTGAATAAAATTAAGTAATTCCTTTAATTATTTTTCATGGGTTGATAGGCTTAGATGGTTGATTTGATATGAATCAAGAGAGTTATGACGATATTTATGAGCTGGTTAGATCGAGTGCTGGTTTGAGTAGGGATGAATTTGAGGAGCTTGTAGAGAGAATATACGAGCTAAATGAGGGAAGAATAAATAGAAGAGCCGCCGCCATTTTAGTAGCTAAAAAATTCGGTGTAGATACACTAGACATAATGTATCCACCAATTATTGGACGCTTGATAGAGGTGGGTCCTGTTAGAAAGGCAAAGAGCCCTTCAGGCACAACACCATTTGTGCTTTTTGCAGTTGTTAACGAGAATCAAAGGATACAAGGAGTAGCTTTTGGCGAGCATCACGTAAATTTGCTAAGAGCTAATGAGGATAAGCCTTTACTTATTAGGGGGTATACGCGGGCTAAATTGGAAAAGTACTCTGGGATAAAAATAACTGAGAGATCTACAATTAAAATATTGGACGATTCTACAATTCCTCCTCTCCAGGAGTTAAACCCTGCGTGGGCGTCTTCCCTTAAAAGTCTAAAAGAAAGTAAGGGGGCATGGTTGGTAAGAGCTATAGTGCTAGATCAAACAAAAACTGAGTACTCAGCATGTCCATTATGTGGTAAAGCGGTTGATATGGTTGATGATAGATGGATTTGCCCAGAGCATGGCGAAATAGATATGCCAAAATCGGAGAAAATATGGAGATTTATGCTAAGCGATGCGTCGGGAGTATTTCCAGCAGTATATTTCAAGGAGTTGCCATATGAGTCCATTGTGAATAGACAGGTTGTTTTGAAGGGGTATTTCAAGGAGGAGGAGCTATATATTATGAAAATTTATGATGTATCCTCCGAGGAGGTAATAAAAATCGAATGATTAATTAGGAAACCTTCTGCGCGATGATCCCAATGTATCTCCCAAGATAGTTGAGTATTGGGATGTTCCAACAATGTTTATCGATTTTGGATAGTAGTTGATCCAGTCTTGAAAATTTCTTTCTTTTAAAGTTAAGTGGTAAAATTATAAAAACGCCTAAAAATTTTTTCCTCTGCAGACCTGCTCTATCTAATATTTGCTTGATTTCTAGAGCATTATAGAAATGCGTAGGGATGCTTATATAGTGCCCCCCGAGTGGTATTCGTATTCGAGCGTGGGTATGCCCTGCAAATTTTATTGTCTTGATGAACAATCTGGGGTTTCGTATCACTTTTAAAATCCATTCTAGAGCAAATCTATTTATTACAGTGGCAACAAAAATGCCACCACTCTTAAGAACTCTTGCGGCCTCTATGAATGACCTAACATAGTTGATTGAGTGATCTAGTGCGCCGAAAATTGCTGTGACTAAATCAAAAGTATTATCCTTAAAAGGCAATGTCTCTGCGGAACAGCAGATGAAATCAATATTATTATGTTTTTGTCTTCGTGCTTTATTCCAAGCCACTTGTAGTGGTTTAAGTGCAATATCGCATCCAATGATTTTATAGTCCTTACTGAGGGTTTGGAGATATTTAGATAAAGTCCATATTTCCCAACCTGACCCACAGCCAATAGAGAGAATATTCAAGGAGGTTTTGTCTAATTTCTTGATCCCTTCTAACAGAATTGTTTTGTGGAATTTCCTTAGGTGTATATACCAATCACTTTTATTCTCTCTCCAGAAGTCAGGTGGGATGAGCCTATAGGCTATAATTATTCTTCTATATTTGGCATAATTGCGTTTATTAAAGTAGACTAAGATTCCTTTATTGATGTAATATCTAGAAGATCTCGAAATGATGTACCCGCCATAAATCTCCTCGTTGACCGTTTTACCGACAAACACATCATTGATATCGATATCGAGGAATTCAAGTAGCCATTTAAACATAACTAAACGCCATTATAGGCTAGATGCTTTTTACTCTAAAGGTTTCTTTACCCTAAAGTAAATGAGGTCTCTAGGATTGTAGTTATGGTGCCCCGGGCGGGATTTGAACCCGCGATCCCCGGCTGGCTTCTCTCTGTTGAAAGGCCGGAATGCTTGGCCGTCTACACCACCGGGGCGATTAAGTTATACTATCGTCTCCAATATAGATATCAAAGGAATATTTTTAATGTTATATTAATCCTATTATGGTGCCCTAGGTATATATACACCAGTAGGATTAAATGATGTCGTAGACGGATCAGCGTAACTATGATTCTTCATCGCCTAAGGCTCTGGCTTGCCGGGTTATCATCATATACATCTAAATAAATTAACAGTATGAATGGAACTAATGTTATCAGAGCTCCAGGCTGTCATCATTATCAGACCGGTCGTTCCTTCATCACCCTTACATACAGTTATTATTATAAAATATTTATTCGCATATAATACGATGACTAATAATGTAGAGTCTGGTGTTGATTAGATGTCTGATGAGGAGTTAAAAGAATTAAGTCCTGAGGAGTTAGAGGCACTTAGGGCTGTGTTCTTTAAGGAAATATCTGCAGGACCTACAGAGGAACTGCAACTTATTGTTCATCCGCACTTAGAGAAATTGGTTAACGAGAATCCAGATTTAATATCATGTTTTCTAGTTGATTCTGCAGGAATGCCAGTTGATTATGTAACTAGGGAAGAAAAATCGGCCTCGGAGGAATTTTTAATAGTTGCTAGTGCTAATATCTGGGGACTATTTGCAGCATCTGAGCGGGAGAGTATAGGTCTAAACTTAGGTCATGTCAGGCAGGTCATAGCTAGAACCTCAAATGGTTTCTTATGTATAACTAGGTGCGGTGAAGGTCATGCGCTTGCGGCTATAGCTAGGCCAGGTGCTAGGTTAGGTGTGGTGCTGAGAGATTTGGGAATGTACTCGGATCTCTTGGCAAAGAAGATAAGCGAGGTAGCTCCTTAGAAAAATTATTTAGAAAAAAATTTGGTTGCAAAAAGTTTTTAATTTAGAATTCTTCTTCCTTCTCTTCTACTTCTGATTCTTTCTCTCCCTTTAATTCAAATGCTTCCTTGGCAGCTATGATGTCATCTATTCGAAGTAACATCACGGCGGCCTCTACTGCGGATGCAAGTGCGTTCTTTTTAACTATGAATGGATCATAAAACCCTAGGGTTGTCATATCGGCAAGGCGGCCATTTATAACGTCTACGCCGTATGTATGTTTACCCTGGGCATGATATGTTCTAAGTTTGTTAAGGTCTTCGATGGGGTCTAGTCCAGCCGTTTCAATTAGTGTACTTGGTATTATTTCTAGTGCATCGGCAAAGGCCTTGACGACAAGGCTTGGTCGACCACTTAGTTCCTTTTCAGCATATTCTCTAAGTCTGGTTGCTAGAGCCATCTCTGGAGCTCCACCTGCAGGGACTATTTTTGGCTCGAGGACAACGTTTCGGATGGAGTATAGCATATCTTTAAAGTTCCTTTCAGCTTCTTCTACAATTAGTTTGGATCCACCCCTAATAAGAACAGAGACCGCCTTAGGATTCTTAGCTCCTCTTATGAATATCATTGTTTCATCTCCAACCTTGCGTTCCTCAACAATCCTGGCGTATCCTAGGGCATCAGAGCTGAGGAAGTCCTCATTTTGGATAATCTTTGCTCCAGTCGCCCGTGCGATTTTCTCCATATCACTCTTTTTGACTCTTCGAACAGCTAGTATTCTATGTGTCGCAAGATAATGTTGAACAATATCGTCAATACCCTTTTGGCAAATGACGACATTGGCGCCGGTGTTGATGATTTTTTGGGCCATCTCTTGCAGTTTTTCTTTTTCCCAACGTAGAAGGGTATCTATTGATTGTTTAGCAGCCAGTATGTGAACATCTGCGAATTCGCTCTTTTCCAGCTCCAATGGATACGAAATCAGAGCTATTTTTGCATCCTCAACTTTCCTTGGCATCCTATGATGCACGATTTCCTTGTCTAATACGATGCCATAAATTAACTCGGTATCTGTGAGGGTGCCGCCCTCTTTCTTTTCAATTTTTATGTCGTCTATTGGGATTTTTTTCTTACCATTCTCAACGTATGTGATGGCTTTTATAGCATCATAAGCCACATTGGCAAAATGATCCGCATATGGCGCAATTGATTTTGTCGCTATTGTAGTTTTTGCAACCTTTAATACTTGTTCTCTATTTTCTGGGTCAACTTGGATTGCTAGCTCATTTAGAATATCCAAGGCTTTGTTAAAAGCCATTAGATAGCCATCTATTATTTTCGTTGGATGGATATCATTGTTTAATAGATCTTCAGCCTTATTGAGAAGCTCACCAGCTAAAACAACAACAGATGTTGTTCCATCACCCACTTCAATGTCTTGTGTCTTGGATAATTTCGAGAGGAATTTGGCTGCTGGGTGAACAATATCAATTTCGTCTAGTATCGTTGCTCCATCATTTGTAATAACTACGTCGCCAAATTGGTCGACAAGCATTTTGTCGAGGCCTCGAGGCCCCAGGCTCGTTTTCATCATTCGAGCCAAAGTAGTTGCGGCAAGGATATTATTTCTAAGGGCCTCGCTACCATATGCACGTCTTGTCCCCTCCTTCAACACCAATACTGGGATAGCCTGTCTCTTCTCAGCAGCCATAGATTCATCACCAAATATTCCGCTATGGTAGATAGAAATCAAGGTATTTAAGACTAATTATTTATGTGAAGGCAGGGAGAAAGTATATCTGATCGTGCCAATTAGGATTTCATTAGCGGTTCTTAGTGGAATATGCATGCTTATTGTGTTAAGTGAAACTATTAGTTTAGGGAGGTGGTGAGAAATCAATGATTAACCAAATTAAGAGGAAGCTAATTGAGTTCATCAAGGATAGACGTGGGTCGCCATTGGTTGAGGAAGGTTTATTGATAGGCCTGGCTATTATAATATTTGTTGTGATTGTCTCAATCGTTGGTCAGATAATAGACTGGATAAATAGCTTGGCGGAAGAACTGCCATAAAAAATTAGATTGGTAGATAAAATTGTTAAGCCCCACCAAAACTTTGTTGATGGTCTTATATTACAGATCAAGGACCACGAGTCAAAATACGGAGTATGAAGATGTTGATGAAATATTAGAATCATGGAAGTCACTACCGTCATATTTACTTAATATCCTTAAGAAAGCTTTTTTGTATCTCGTCTATGTCGCAATGTTTATAGGTGCGTTTCTAATAATATGGGGGGTGATCGAGTGGATGACAGGATGGAACGAACATGGCGGAAAGAAAAATATAGTCAAAGGTATAATACTGCTGTTGGTGTCGACGGCACCATCGTTGCCGTGATGAAATATCAATGTACGAAGGAGAATGGAAAATTGTCATATACAATAATAGCATTGATAATCATAATGCTACTTTGCTTCGATCTATATTTGATAAATATGTACAAAGAGAGGGTAAATGATATCGCAGAAAAAATCAATAGTAACATTGAGTGTGAAATAATAGGTTACATTTTTTATGCTATAGTTGCAGGCACCTATTCTATGGATTTATCACTTAAAGTCCTAGAAGAACTAGCTAGGGACTCGAGGGTGGCTAGAGAAATCATAAAGGAAATAAACTTATATATCCTGCATGGTGCGCGGATAAATAAAATTAATAATCAAAAATCCAAGATGATAATTAATCGAATAGAACCTATCCGCGACGCTCTGGAGGGTCGAATTGTTTTAGAATCGTCAGAATTTATCTCAGAATTTACCTCTAGAAAGTGTGAGGAGACTATAGATATAATTAATATGATCACATCTAGGCTCGAGGAAAATATAAGCATAATGATTTTTGCCCTGTTTTTCATCCCATTGGGATTTTCCCAGATTATATTGATTACGGGTAAGATAGATCTAGTAATGTTGGAGGTGTTGTTGCAAGTTCTTTTGACGATAGTCTTAATTAGACATGTATCTAAATTGTCACATAAGATTGAAGCTCTATAAGATGAGTATGCAACATCACGTGATAACCATGTAACAATGATCTCTAGGGTAATGCTTAAATATAAATATAAATTTAATCTATGGAAGACAAACATGGAATTTGGTTTTAGTAATTATGGTGTAGCATGATGCCTAAAAAGAAAGGAAAATACAAGGTTCCAGAGACATTCATAAAGGAATTCCTAAAACCAGAAGGCTTCAGGGAGATCGTAAGGGTAGGTGATACTGACATTCCTGGCGATATACCGTTGCTATATGCATTGAAGAAAGTCCTTGGAGTAGGCGTAACTCTAGCAAATGCTATTATAAAGAAACTTGGGCTAGATCCACGCATTCTGTTGGGAAAACTCGATGATGAAGAAATAGCAAAAATTGATGATGCCGTAAGAAATCCCACTAAGTATGGTGTGCCCAGCTGGCTAGTGAATAGACGAAGAGATCGCACCACGGGGGAGGACAAGCATCTAATAGCTAGTTCCTTAACGCTTCAAATAAAGAGAGATATTGAGCAGATGATAAATTTAAGTAGCTGGAGGGGAATAAGACACTCTAAGGGCCTAAAAGTAAGGGGGCAGAGACTAGGTAGAACAAGACCCAGAGCCATAATACACCACTTAAAGAGGTAGGTGGCTATGAGAAGACTACGAAAGAAGTATAAAACGCCGAGAAAGCCATTTGAAAGAGATAGACTCATAGAAGAAATAAAATTAGTTGGGTATTATGGGCTTAGGAATAAGAGGGAGCTATGGAGAGCTAAAACATTACTATCGGAATTTAGAAGAAGAGCTAGAAGACTATTGGCTATACCCCCCGAAGAAAGAGTCCAAGATGAGGCTGCTCTTATTGATAAGCTATACAAGCTAGGCATATTAGATAAGGATGCGACTCTAGATGACGTACTTAGACTTAAAGTTGAAGACATTCTCGAAAGAAGATTACAGTCAGTCGTATGGAGATTGGGGATAGCAAAAACTCCTCATCAAGCCAGACAAATGGTGGTCCACAGGCACATAATGGTGAATGGTCGCATCGTTACGTCGCCATCATACCTTGTTAGGAGAGATGATATAGTGGAATTGTCTCCGAGATCGCCATTTGCCAAGATGCTATCAGAAAAGAAAATGGAAGAAGCTGAGTCTTCAAGCCAATAATTTCTGCCTCTTCTAATAATTCCTATATTTTGATTTTGATTAATGATGAAATACGTAATCAAATTCATCCTAGATAATATCATGGATATGTGTAAGGTGTTAGAATGGGATTTTTATATAAACCCCGCCCCAAAGGTAATCTTTAAAGAAGATAAAAATGAAGTATTTTTCATAGCTTCTACAATTATCAAGGGGGTAAAAAACATATCCGTTAACATAGTGTATAGTTTAAGAGTTGATCAGTCTAGTTCTGGATTGATATGTAACGGAGAAAATCCAAAATGGGGGGGTATAGATCAATACAAAGGAGGGATTTTTGCAAGAATAATAATGGCAAAAGGGTTGATGAAGGGACTTATGGAAAGACTCGATAAATCTCTTATGGATAGCTGGTGTATAGACATCTTTGGGAAACATCTGTTAGATATGAATGCCTTTAGAAGCAATAACAATCTGATATTATCTCCAATAGGCCGGGGCCATGTTTATATCATTACAAAAAATAGGATACTGAGGGCAAAGGAAGGGGATGTTGGTGACGATGCGATACTGCCCAAGAATATAGCGAAGTATAGGGATCTAGAACTATTAAGAATTGTGTATGGATATCACCAATAAGTTATGTCCTCAAGGTCAAATTCGTTATCTTCACTTTTTTCTCCTTCTTCCTCGACCAAAAGTTTTTTGTCAACATAAATATCCGCATTATTAAGGAGGGCAAGTAATATCGCATGGGAGGGTATCATCTTATACTTAACTATGCGACCAGAATTATTGGAATCCCTAATTTTTATGTATGCATCGGCTACGTAAACACCCAATTCTGGCAAGATATCCGTTATCACGATATACTCGACTTCGGCGATTTCGCAGAATAATTCCGATATTGATAGTCGAGGGTCTCGCCTCCGTCTGTATCCACTTTTTCTACGTAGCAAGCTCCATATCTCTAGGGCTATATCATATGGTATGCCCATTAACCTAAAGTTATCATTGTTTTCAAGTTTAAGCTCGATTATGGGGCGACTTAATTGTTCATGTAACTCTGCGATAGGGGGTATTGGTGCTCGCGAAAAGCCTACTGGGAATAGGGGTGTAACAGATACAACCTTAATTAGATCCTTCTTGTTGTTAGCTTTTGGGTTCAATAATATCACCTTATCAACCAAAAAAGGATTTCTATTTATAAGCTTTTTCTTTAGAGTTGAGGGATTTAAAACTATTAGTGCAAGGGTGCTTATTTGACGAAAATATATCCCATTAGTGTAACTAAAGCATACAAGATTCTGCAAAAGTTACCTCCATATATCCGCCGCGAAGATGCATTAGCAATGTTAATGAATGAAGGTATGAGTCTTTTGACAGCGAAATTATATATGAGAGCCTTGAAAAGTTGGGGGTTTATTATTGGTAATGATGAATTAAAGTGTAAAAAGGTATCCCTAGAGGAATTTCTGGACGTTATAAGGAAAGAAATATTAGATGAGATAGATCCAGTAATTATAGAGACAATTACAGAGACGTATAATGCCCCTTTTTCGAACTCAATAAAATTAATTAGGTATTTTTTAGATAAGAAAGGTGCAAAGATAAGTCTGTGGAAACTGAGAAATATTGTAAGAATACTAAGATCACTCAATGTAATAATTTATGAGAAAAAGATTAGGCCAACCAAACTAGGTGTTGATGTAAAATCGATGATAAAGTCATACCTTTTTTCAAGAGGCGCGCTGAGTGTAGGGGAATTGGTTCGGCAGTTTTCAGAAACATTAGGGATTGACATGTGCGCCATAAAAAGAGTTGTTATAGAAATGTTGAGGGAGGGGGAAATAGTAATGGAATGTGCCCAATTGGCAGACTTATGGGCCAAGGCTATTCGGGATGGCTACTGTCATGAGGCAGAATATGATGTAGAGGAATTAAAAGAGTTTAAAGAAGTCCTAGAGAAATACCCTATATTATTTGAAAGAGAGGCAGGCAAAATACGGATAAAATACATAGCGGATGGGGAATTCCTGATATATCCCCTACGAACGGACTAGTCATTATTGGTTGGGGGATAGTCAGACAAGAACTTTTGTATGGAGGTTCGTGTTCCCCTTATTATGAGGACGTCATCAGGTAGGAGTTTCATCGTATCTTCTGGGCTAAAATACCATGTTTTTCCTCTTCTTATACCCATTAGAAAGAGCCCATAAGTCTTCTCTAGGTTAACCATTTCTATGGTTTTTCCGACAAGTTTTGATTTGTTGTTTATGATATAGGAGATAATTTTTTCATCGGACTCGTCCAATATTATCCTAAATAATGATGACACATCTATCCCTTTCAAAACTATTTGGGCCAGTCTGTATGCGGCATCAGTTATTTCCTCAGTAGAATCAATCAATCTGAAGAACCCTCTTAGACTTTCTGTTTCATTAAAATGCCTACTGACTTTGAGCGCATAGACATCTAGGATATCTCGCATATGGTCAACCCATTGTTCAAGATGCTCCACTTCCCTCGCGAGCGAAATATCGCCAGTTAACAAGGCATAATAACTTAACGCTAGACTAGTTTCTGCGATATACTTCATAGAAATTAGGAAATCAAAGAACGTTTTCATATGCTCGGAGATGCTTAATTCCTCTCTTTTTTCAGACTCCAACGAGAGTAGGAATAATGCTTGTTCTATACGCTCTTCGGGACCGCTAATGTATAATACGTCATCATTCCATATGGCAAGATCCGAAGGCGGATTTAGTATCCACTTTTTTCTTCGTTTTACCGCAACAATTCGCATTCCAATGATGTCTTCAATTTCTTCAATTGTTTTTCCCCGTATATGCTCTCTTAGGTTACTAACCCTAATTGTAACTTCATCAGCGTGCATAAGTAGATCCTTAAATGCGCCTAGTGAGATATTCTCAATAGTTAATTTTGCTATATCTGCCGCAGCGTCTGAAATATCCTCTAAAGAACTAGCAAATCTGATTAACGCCAAAAGTTTCTCTGCAAGTTCTATATCTCTCCCCGCCATCAGTGCGCGTAAGATTGCATGACATAAATATTCTGTTATTTGATCCTCAAGTTTTATTGCTTGCTGGGCGGCCTCTCTATCCTCATATATAACGGAGGTATAGGCAAGATCGAGTTGTATCTCAACGAGATCCTTTATCCTGACTAATAGGTCTTTAAGTGAAAGTCTTGGCGCCTTAAGCCTAGACATCTGAACATCAGAACCTTATACTACCCATATTTTTATTACTGAACATCAACCATAAAATTCTGATAAAAATATAAAAACCAAGACAACTAGAAGTATCCATAAATTATGCTTTTATTCTCTCTTCTATAGATCTTTTTAGCTCTAAATAATGGGGTTTGGGGTAGTTTGAGGCCTCAAGTCCGATTGGAATATCCTCTATGTATTCTTTCACGGTTGGGGGCCAGTCATCCCTACTAAATCCCTTTTGGGCGAGGAATGCAAGAAGCCAACGCTCAGCCCCAAAGCCACTGCATCCAGTCCAGAGGGTTTTACCAGCCGCATGTTTAATCTTAAATGCTTTAGTATATTTAGCGCCATGTATCGAAATGTTGCCTATTTCTAGCCAATTCTTAGTTTCATTTCTATCCCCGCGGTATGGTAAATATGCCTCAAAGTCGATGGTACCTGGCTGATTTACGTCGATTTCTTCTTCCATTTCTTTAGTCTCGCCAGCATGAACTAAAAACCATGGTGTAACCCATGCCCACCTCCATTCTAGATCCAGAATTTTATCCATGAAAAATTCATATCGTTCTAATAATTGATTTCTGATATCAATAACCTGTTGAGGGGTGCCCAGCCAAACTATTTCTATTCTGTGGAACTCAATGAGTCTTTCTAATCCTCTTAGGCCTCCTGTCCCCTCCCATCTAAAAGAAGGACCGGACATATCAAACCATTTGACTGGTAGGTTTTTATCGGTGAAAATAATCTTTGACAGGAATCTATAGAATGGTGGGCATTGAGCAAAGCAAAGATAATAGTTTGGTGGCTCAAGAAACTTCTCTAGTTTTGTAGAATCTGCCTCATGATATATGCCTAGAAAGTCCTGCCACTCTTCAAAAGCTTCTATATCGTAGGAAATGGGTAGACAAGCAAAAATCATTTGGTTAGGCGTACCCTTAAGATGTCCTGTTTGAAGCCCTATATCAAGCGGCTCTAATTTTGGTAATATTGCCTCCTGAAAGCCGATAGGTTTAAGAACGAAATCTATTAACATTTCCTCAAACTTTCTAAGCATATATGCGAGGGGTGGAGTATATATCCATTGTCCCGGCGCAAAATTTCTTATCCAACCTATGTTCTCTAGGATAATGTTTGGATCCTCAAAATACTTTATATCCTTGGTAGCACTTTCCTTAATTTTAACCCAATGCTCAATTTTTCCTCCCCACAGCTTTCTTTTCTCTTTTTCCCCCACTAAGGCGATGAGACGTTGTAGAAGAGGTTTTTGTAGAGCACTTTCATGGAGATCACGAAGGTATATCAAAGTTTTATCGGCCTTAGTGACGATTTTGTCGATTATAGGTACTTCTATACTAACCGTGTGCGAACCACTTAGTTCTATTACTCCGTTTCTGAGGATAACATCTCGGATACCTATCTTATATCTTTGTCCAAGTATTGGAGAGAGATAATTTTTTATCCTAAGAGCAGCCACATGAGCACCAATTTTCTTTCCAGCTTCTATGGTGAATTCTAAATATTTATCACCAACATTGTATTCGATTATTCTGGCCGCCTCAGACTTATTTTTTGCGCCCCGGAGGAGTATATCATTATTAAGTTTGTCTATGATTTCATTCATAATTTTGTGGAAGTCTTGAGGTATTTCGTGTGAGGCCTCAATAACAACCTTCCCGAAGTACCTAACCAATGTTGTCACCTAGATTATGTGCTTAAAACAATACAAAATTATATGATTAAAAATCAAAAAAATTGGCTAGAGTAAGTCTAACACTGTTTTGGTCGACGTACTTTTTGCAGTTTTATATTCGCACAATTATATTATGTTATGCTACGATGTGATGAGAATGAATAAGGGGACTAATAAGGGTGCATCCAGAGTTCTAAAGAAGATCAGGCAACTTCGAAAGGTTCTCCTAAAAAGAATAGAGGCACATAAAGTTGTCATACCCGAAGACGCAATTAGGGTGAGGAGAAAAACTAAGGATGAACTCCACAAGGAGATTCATGTTCTCATGGCGAAAATATACGATGACATTATTAACGAAAGAATACCTGAGTTCATTTACCCATCAAGAGACCACAAGAATGTGATATATGATCCAATTCAAGATGTAATATTCCTAAGAAAAGTATATAGGAGAAGCTCACTAGGAACGCTCCAATCCGTTAGAAAAGCCACTATATTGGCCAGAATACTGGATATCGTGCACGAGCTATTGGAGGAGGGTATACATGCAACAAAGCGAGAAGTTTTCTACAATGACGTGGTGCTCTTTGAAGACCAGAAGGATAGCGACGAGGCATTAGAGGATGTTGCAGCAATGATGGGTGTTGATAGGTGGTCAATACATGTAGTGGCAAGCGCCAAAGGGGCAGTTATAGGTAGACTAAGATTTAGGGAAGGAAGGGATATAATTGACTGTACAAAAATGGGTACTGGTGGGAAGGCAATAACGCCGTTGATTGATACTGTTGAGATTTTGGATTCCGATGCAGAGTTTATACTGGTTGTTGAGAAGGAGGCAGCGTTTATAAGGCTATCTGAGGATCGCTTCTATGAGAAGTATCCATGTATAATAATTACTGGTAAAGGTCAGGCAGATATAGGGACAAGAGCGTTCCTGAAATTACTCGTAAAGGAATTGAAACTTCCTGTATTCGGGCTAGTTGATTCTGATCCGTATGGTCTCCATATTCTACTTGTATATGCTGTAGGCTCTAAAAGACTTTCATATGAATCACAATTCCTAGTCACACCCGATATTAAGTGGTTAGGTGTTAGACCTAGTGATCTCGACAAATACCAAGTACCTAAGGATGTTAGAATACCCTTAACACCACGCGACAAAACGCGGGCCCAACAATTATTAAATGAACCCTTCATACAGGTTAGACCAGAATATGTAAAGGAAATAAAGTTGATGCTTAAGACAAAAGAGAAGGCTGAGATTCAAGCCTTGGCCTCAAAAGGATTTAGATTTTTGACTCAGAAATATCTTCCTTCCAAGTTAGAAACTGGTGATTGGATATAGCAAGTATTTTATAAAATTAAAGAATAGAGAATTGAGTAATTAACAATGCTATTATGCCATAAAAAAGTTGAATGGTGATCCTTGTTGCCCACAAAGCGAGACGCATCCTGTTACAGGAAGGTGCCCAATCATTTGTATACAAGAAAGGAATATATCAAGAGTATCCCTCCGTCGAAAATAAGACACTACAATGTCGGAAATCAGAACGAGAAATACGATTACAAAGTAATGATAGTATCCGAGCAATACACAATGATATTGTCAAGGGCACTAGAGGCGATGAGGGTTACTGCTAATAGATATCTCAATGAAACTGTAGGAAAAGGAAAGTTTTTCCTTAGGACAAGACCCGTTCCGCATCATATAATCAGAGAGCGAAAATTCCTAGGGATGGCGGGGGCGGATAGGATACAGAAAGGTATGAGGCGGGCCTATGGAAAACCGACTGACCGTGCAGCTGTCGTAGATATAGGGGACATAATAATTGAAATTTGGGTAAAGGCTAAAGATTTACTGCATGCCAAAAGAGCAGCGAAATTAGCCATGTATAAACTCGGGATAGATGCCCATGTTGAGGTAGTTCCATTCAGTGTATAGGAAGCCACTATATGCATTCCTGGTGACGAAAGGTATATCGAATAAAACATGACGCTATGGCTATACAATTTGAACTGGGGATTGAAAGTGGAAAAGTATGATGAGTGGAAGACGGATTTAAAGAAGAAGGAGAGACTAATCAAAAAGATGGCAAAGCTTCTCCAAGAGGGCCATAGGATGCTAGATGAAGTATGTCCAAGATGTGATGCAATATTATTCTTGAGGAAAGATGTGAACCTTAGGTATTGTCCTAATTGTGACATATTTCTAGCGACTCCTGAGGAACTAAATAAATTGGATAGGAGTAGTATTAACATAGTAGGGGAATATGCGGGTGGCAGAGTTATAGAATATAAAGATAAAGAAATTGTTGCTGCTCCAAAGTTAGGAGCTAGGACAAAACAACAAGAGGCTAAACTTCAAGTTGAACTGAAGGAAACTCAAGTAGACGAATTAAAAAGATTGATGTATGGGCTTATGGTTAAAATTATATCTAAAATTCTAGAGGATATCGATTATGAGCTTGGAAAGCTTGATATAAAAGAGGCCTTTGAATTACTGGAATTTATATGTAGAATTACAAAGCAACTAGGTGTAAAAAATGAGTGAAGAGATAATAGAACAATTCTATGGCAATCTTCTTAGCGATAAACGTATTCATGGTGTGCTTCTATATAAAGATTCTGAAGTAATAAAGTCAAATCTAGATGACTCAACAACAGAACAATTTATAAACTTCGCTGGCGAGATATTTAAGAAAGCCGAGGAATCCCTTAAAAAGTTGCCAGAAATGACGGGTGAAGTCAACTATGTTACAATATACCTACAAAATAATGTCGTTGTCCTAGTAGTAAAATATAACGAATATGGCCTTGTTTTGGTAGCAAAAACTGAACGAGTAGGAACTGAGGAGATCAATGATATTATAGAAAAGATAAAAGATGTGATCAAAACAGTAGGCTGAGGCCAGCTAGTCCTTCTTCTTCCTTTTCTTCCGGTTTTTCCTCTTTCGGGGCCCCCTCTTTACTAGGGGCCTTCTCCTCGGCAGGCTGTGTAGCGACAAGAGATTTCAGATCCTCTGGAATTTCTGGAAGCTTATCAGCAATTGATGTGAGAAGACCGAGGGTCTCAGAAAATGTTCTTTTTAGGAGATGTGGGAGGGTATCGGTCGTAACTAGTGCTATTTCTATACCAAGCAAGAATGTTTCTCTAGCAGGTAGGGTGAGTATGTCCCCAATTGTGTCGGGCATGGGTATTAATGCCTGAAGCGATAATATCGTGGCCTCGGATATGGCGTATTGTAGTTCCTCCAAATATGACTCCAGAGGCTTAAGGAGAGTTTCTTTGCTTATCATGTATCTGTCTGAGATCCCTATAATTACTTCTGGTCCTATTTCAAGTGGCTTTATGTCTAAGAGAGCCATAACACGTGCAGCATAAGGAGATACAACTTGCCCCTTCTTCACAAGGATGTGGTCTTGTTGTATAAAAACTTCGCCATCAAAAATACGCACTGGGACACCAGCCATACGCATCTCGCTCATTTCCGGCCCAGGCTTAAATCCAGTGAATCCCTTCTTTAGGACCACGTCTACAGGGGAGATTTTGCCTGGCTTAAGTGCTCTTTTTTCTTTGATAGAGTTAATAATTCTCGCGACCTCAAATATGTCATCGTTAGTGAATACAAGTGCGTGCATATCCGTTAACAAATCTTTAAGTTTATCGAGCATAGGTTTTTCGTGTTTAATCTTGTCGATAGCTAACTCTAGAAGAGAATTCTTGACAACCTTGACTAGACCTTTTCCCCAAAGTTTTTTTCTTAGCATTTTCATCTGGTTTGCATTGACGTCTCTTATGCTTAATAGTAGAATATTTGAGTATTTCCTGAGAATCTCAGTTAATTCTTGGATTTTTGATGTTTTTCTAAGAGGATATGACTTTTCTCGTCTATAAACTAGTTTTTGTGCCATTTTACTTCACCTAAAAACCCTTACACCAAATGCTGGCCCCATAGTAGTCTTCACGTAAATATCACTAATATTACGAAAGCCATTAGGTAACTTATTCACTACACTATTAACTAATGCAAGGGCGTTTTCAAGGAGCATATCTACTTTCATCGATCTATATCCTATCTTCGTAGCAATTTGGGGAGCTGAGGATAATCTTATTGCGACTGTTTTTTTCGCCTCCCTAACAGCCTCCACCATATTCCTAGCTGGGGGGACTGGAATAGGCATTTTATTCCTAGATGCCAAGTACTTCGCAATGTACCTAGCAACAATAGCCATTAAAGGGGCGCTTGCGACGAAGATTCTGTATTTTTTAGCCAATTTTTTAGCCGCTCTGGGCTTGCTTCTAATTACCTCTAGCTTTGCCCTATCTATTATCTCTAAAATAATATCATCAAATTTTGCTGATTGTATTTCAGTGAGATGCCTACCGTCTGCGAACACACCAATGCGATCCTTAAGAGCTACGTCATGGGGTAGCGTAACAAACATTCTAAACCTGTTTTCCGGTCTCCTAAGATCTATGTCCCTAACTACTATAATACACTCTACGCTCTCCTCAAAATTTCTAGCCGGTGCTGTCTCAATAGCTTTGCTAATAGCATCTTTTAATGGTTTCTCTAGTGCCTCAATTTTTGTGATTTTCATGCCACAGACCTTCTAACGACTTAATCCTTTTTATCATATAGATAAGAGTATTAAAACGATCAATATATTGGCTCCGTTTCCTCGAACATATTTTTCACTTTTTACCGACTTTTTTTAGATATAAAGATAGATTTTAAGAATTCAAATTTTGGAAAAAATGATGAGTTCGCTAGGGATGGGAGGTGAACTAGAATTATTGTACCTGTAAGATGTTTTAGTTGTGGTGCAGTGATCGGACACTTGTGGGAGGAATTTGCTAAGAGGGTATCGAGAGGCGAAGACCCAGGAAAAGTTTTAGATGCTCTCGGTGTGCGTAAGGAATGTTGTAGGAGATCCTTACTAAGTCATATAGAACTTATTGATAGACTTATCAAATATCAACATAATTGGTTCAGAAGCGTGGAATGGTGATTTAATGTCTGGTGATGGTCTTCTAATTCCAGCTAGTATGTATATGCGTTTTGGAGTTCATATAGGAACGCATAGTCTTGTTGAATCTATGAGAAAATTTGTACATGGAAAAAAAGCTGGGGTCTATCAAATTGACATAAGGAAAACAGATGAACGAATAAGGATAGCAGCGAAAATGATTGCAGAATTTGAAGCAGATCAAGTCCTAGGCTTTGCTATGCGTTTATATGCCCAGAAGCCACTACTTATGATGTCAAAGTGGACAGGTATAGTGGCGAGGATAGGTAAATACTACGCGGGTATTCTGACGAATCCATCACTTCCCCAATATATTGAACCAGAAGTCGTATTTGTATCTGATCCCATAAAAGAGGCGAACCTAATCAAAGAGGCAAATATGGTCGGTGTGCCAGTAATCTCGCTTGCGGATACTTCAAATGAGCCTTATGATGTAGATCTTGTAATTCCATGTAATAACCGTGGAAGAAAGTCTTTAGCTTTAGTGTACTGGCTAATAGCGAATCAAGTCCTTAGAGAGCGCGGTACAATAGAACCCGATGAGACCATTGAGGATCCCGTAGAAGCTTTTATGGTATTCTTGTAGGTGTTTTAGTATGACCCATAGAAAGAAGAAAAAGTCAACAGAAAAAAAGAAAAAACCTGCCGATGCTATGGTGTTAGTTATAAGTGATGGTCGCTCGTTTCTTGGTACAGGACTTGCATTCCAAATGTATGTAACAGATGAAAAAAACAAGAGAAATCTAGAAGGCAAAAGGATAGGAGAAATATTCGATGGGAAGGAGATAGACTTACCAGGATACATATTTAAGATAACTGGTGGAACCGATAAGTACGGCTTTATGCATCACCCCGGCGTAGAGGGTACTGAGCTCAGGTCAGTACTATTATCCTCGCCACCTGGGATACGTTTTTCAAGATATAGGATAGAGAAAAGAGATAAGGGATACAAACTTGTGGATTTAAGAGGGATACCTAGAAAGAAAACTGTAAGGGGTAATATCATAGGAGACAAAACAAGACAAATAAACCTAGTAATAATCTCTAGGAGGGGTAGAAGCATTAAAGAAATGGCCAAGGAGTCTATACTATCGGATAGGATACTGTCCCCTCTCGTCGAAAAACTTGGGCTAGCAATACTAAAGAATGGTTTGTATCGCGTAAAATTTGCATCCAAAGATGGTGTATCTAGACTTGTTGATAAACTATCAGAGCTGGGCGTTAGTGATGACTTTGTGAAAAAACTAAGTGTTGATGTGGGGATAGGTGTCCTAAAAAAGGGCAAAAAATTGATAATTAACGTGGTGAAACCGATTATAAAGGGCAGAGGAAACACCCAATTCGCTAAATATATTGGTAAGACATTCTTTGACTTTTACAAGGATTTATCGGCAGGAAAGATAGATCTCAGTGATGAGGAAAAGATTATCGCTGAGTTATCTGAGAAGATATTGGAAGGGGCAGAGATGGCATTGAGAGGCGAATTAAAGGTAGATTTCAGATTTAAGATTAAAGAAACCGCAGAGAAGTGATCACATTAGGTCAATAATTTTCTTTTTGAAATATTTCAGGTACCGAGCAACTTCTTCGGCATTTTCCCCTTCCGCCATAATTCTTATGAGAGGCTCAGTATTAGAGGGCCTAGCCAAGAAACTAGCCCGATCTAAGTATATTTTTACTCCATCCAAAGTGCTGACATTATCATAGTTCTGGGATGCCCATTCCTTAAATTTATCGATTACGTGGAATTTGACCTTATCATCTACAGGAATATTTTCGCGGATAACGTGAATGTGTCCATATTCGTCGTAGATCTCGGATACCTTTCTTTGTTGTCTAGAAAGGAGGTTGGCAGTAACAATAGATG
>CAZWPQ010000001.1:32649-137426 GCA_964636085.1 uncultured Nitrososphaerota archaeon | reverse complement strand
GTATGGAATCGTCATAATAGAAACCAAATATCGGGAGAAAGAAATGGTATGACTCTTCCACACATAATTTTGCCTCATGTTTCTTGGCAGCCTCCGCAACAAACACATCCCCAACCCTACACTCGACGGTTCTGAAGCCCATCTCCTCTGCCTTTCGCTTAAGTATAGAGCTACACATGACATTATACACAATCACATCTCCCGATTTAAGCAGGTTCTCAGCTAAAAATAAACCAATTATTTCAGCTGGTATAATCCTGCCTTTTTCATCAAAAAAAGCGGCACGATCACCATCACCATCATAGGCCACGCCAAGGTTAGCATTAGTGCTCTTTATGACATCGCAGATAAGTGTCACATCACCATGTAGGGGATCTGGCATACCTGTGGGAAAACTTCCATCAATGACGCCATTGACCATAAGTGTTGTATGGAATTGATTAAAGATTTTAGGTGCCACCACATTGGATGAACCATGTTTTCCATCTAAAACAACTTTAAGATGTGTCTCTGGAGGGGGAACTATGGAAAAAGCGAACGAGATGTATTCATCTATGATATCATTCACATGGACTGGTGATGCATTGCCATATTTATCCCAGCTAACGAACTTTATCATATTCCTGAGGTATCTACGTTTAATCTCTGTGTTCTCTACCGAAAAACCTGTTCCATCACCGTGTCTAAACCGAATACCGTTATACTCTGGCGGGTTGTGGGACGCAGTAATGTAAGCTCCACCATCTAGATTTTTATTCGTCCATACACTAAAATTAAACACGGGTATCGGTAGTGGATAATAAAACATAACATCGAGTCCGGTAGCAATAATACCGCTAGTAGCAGCATAAATCAGAGAAGGTGTTGATAATCTAACATCGCCTCCCACTGCAACTTTTTTCCCTCCCCGTTCACTTATTATATTGGCAAAGATCGCACTGCAACGAAGTATAATATCTGGGAATAAATCCTTGCCTACGATGCCTCTAATATCGTACGCCCTAAAGATATGCTCTGGCATCATATTAGGTCACTCCTAGGAAGTGTGATATTCTAAGTTAATTTGGATTAAAGAACTATATATTACAGGGAGTATCAACCAAAAAATAGATCAAGAGAAGGCCTCACAGATTTCTTAAGTAGGGTAGAGCTGGACGGCTTTAGCTCAAAGAGGTTTCTCAGGTTGTTCAGATTATCAACAACTACGGTTGGTTTGGCATCATTAGGCTCGAAACGAGGTATATCTCGGGGGGCTACTGGAACACTCACTAGGCATGTCTTCCAATGTAGGCTCCATGGAGCTCGAACATCTCCTTCAAGCTTAAGACAGCTCCAGTCAAGTAGAATTTTTTTAGTTCTTTTTGCACTATGTGCTACCTCACTTGTTGTGAGTGGGATGTCCATTATGTTACCATATCTCTCTTTGAGCATATCATATTTTTCGCTAAGTCTTTTTTCGACCTCCCTTTGTACCGTTTTGATTGCATCTCTATACACATCAAAGTTGCCTAGGGGACTATCGAAGGTAGTCCATATCTGGAATCCCCTACTTCCGGAGAATTTGATGCAAGAATCGACATCGAATTCTTCCTTAAGTGTGTTATATGTCTCTAGGGTTACGTCCTTGATTAGTTGAAAACCTAGTTTGCCAGCAGACTTTATTGTATCTCCAGCATCTATATCAATAACAAACCAGTCTGGGTATTGTGCCTTTGGTTTGGAGTGAACATAGGGTATGAAGTCGATAGCATGCATGTCGATATAACGCCATAAATCCTTGATAGAATTTATATAGTTGTAAGTTTTAGGTCTCTGTTTTGCATACCTAGCGAAGATTGGTTTTATTTTATTGATTGGATCTTTCTCGTCGGAGAATATCTTTACTACACTAATAGGTCTATGTAGCAGGAAAGGCAAAATAAGTTCTTCCACGTGACCGTAGTACCAACGTGCAATATAGACATACCTATAACTCTTATTCATGGATTCGTCAAATGCTAAAGGCCATGCGGCTTTGCGGCCTTCCTCAGTAATCATGAAGTTGCCATCAGTTTTTTCGGCAAATTCTTTTGATATTAATTCATTCAAAGCATCAATGATTTCAGATCGTGTAGCACCACAGTCTCTATGCACTTTCTCATATATGTGGTCAAGGCTTACAGTCTTTCCCGGCGGTTTTATTGCCAGTAATAAGAGAACTCTATCAAAGACTCTCTTGTCCTTCATATCCTCATCCCCATTTTCCTCGCTAGTCTTTCTAAGGTCTCTGTATCTACTTTTCCTTCCATGATTTGTCGTAGTGCCTCATCTTTTCTAAGCCCTCTTTGCTTCATCAAAACGTTTACCATTTTCTTAAGCTTATTGAACTGTTTGATTATTCTACGTACATATATCCTATCAACGCCACTGCCCCTAGCAATCCTATCAATTCTTTCAGCCTCTTTTAATAAGTCTACATTGTATAACTCCTCTTCATTCATAGCCTTTAAAACAGCAAGAGTTTTCCCAAGCTGTTTTTTCAACTCCTTCTCGGAAATGCTGGAAACGAAAAGTTCCTTTATCCGTCCAAAAATTCCAGAGCCACGTTTTAGCATGTTTTCATAGTAGTCCCGTAGATCTCGCAATGTTAATTCACGTAAATGCATAAATTTCTCAGGTAGTGTCTCCAAGATTTGTTCAAGGAAACGCTTATCTGGCATTCCAAGGATTCTTGCTACAAAGTCGGGTGGATCATATGGTTCGAAATCATCTATATGCTCGCCAGTTCCTATAAATTTAATAGGTGCGTTAGCCGCTACCGCGGCTGATAATGCGCCCCCTCCCCTCGCGCTACCATCCAATTTTGTGATTATTATACCGCCTATATCCCCAACGGCGTCTCTAAATGCTTTGGCTTGATCAAACGCTCTTTGACCAATCATGCCATCTATGACCAAAAGTACTTCGTCAGGATTGGTCTTCTTTATTATGGATTTCATCTCCCGCATTAGCCCAGCCTCTTCTTTATGCCTCCCCGCTGTGTCGATTATAACTACATCGGCTTTATTGAATTTTTTGAGTCCCTCTTTGATTATCTTTATAGGATCCTTTTCTTTCGGGTCTCCATAGAATTGAACATTTATTTGATTAGCTAGTTGTTTAAGTTGTTCATAGGCTGCAGGGCGGTATGTATCGGCACAGATAAGGGCGACTTTGAGCCCTCTCTTCTTTAACCATTTCGCTAACTTTGCACATGTTGTTGTTTTTCCACTACCTTGGAGACCAACAAGAACAATTATGTTTTGTTTGCCCAGTTTTAAGTTGAGGTCGTATCGTTTCTCTCCTAGAAATCTAACAAGTTCCTCATATAGTGAACGCATGACCACTGTGTTGAGTGGCAGACCCTCTGGGATTTTAGTCTCCAATATCTTCTTGCGTATTTTATCGGCGAGGTCTCTAGCTAATTTTACATTAACGTCAGCTTCTATAAGCGTTCGCTGTAGATCCATAAGTATATTGTTGAGTTCTTCAACATCTATGTGGATTCCTCGTATTCTTCTAAATAATGATCTTAGCTTTGAAAGTGTGCTAGGCAGGATGGATCACCTATTTTTTCTTAAGTTCTGATGGACTTATGTTTCTTAGGGACATTATAGTTCCATATTTTTCTTTCCATACAGGAAGCGTAATTGATACTATTTTTTCTATTAGTTCTTCCTCATTCTCTATTTTGATTCCTGACTGTCGAAGAAGGGAAAGGAAGGGGCGTAGTTCTTCCTTGGTGGAAGGTAATATATAAGCAATTTGTATTGCAATTTTCCGCGGTATACCCAGCTCCTCCAACCTACTGATTATTTCGTTAATTTCTTCCTTTGTGGCAAATAGAAATTTTTGTGCATACTCATAGACACGTCTCTGGGTAGATCTTCTGAAGGTACCCTCCGCTTTGGACAGTTGCTCGAGAACCTCAACCAATTCATGATATGTAAGTGGTGTCATTTCTGTCTCATTTTCGCTCAATGATGATCACCGATATCGATGATTGGAACATCACAATATAAATTTAATTAGGCAAATATTAATTTGACAAAATATTAGCAATAATATTTTTTGATTTATTGCGGAATTTGGTGCTCAAATTATGAAAATAAAGGGCATAGTTATTTCTGGCATGGGATTGGGCCGTTTTTACGTATCAAAAAAGGAATATATGAGGTTTTTCGCCAAGGAGTTGAAATGCGATGAATGTAATATATTTCGGGGGACTCTAAACATAAAGCTTAATTCAATAACGTGGAGGGAGTTACCTTTAAGGATATTTTCTCCTCCCTCTTCAAGCCCTATATTGTATGCGAGGGGGAAGATATTTGAAGACTTTGTCATAGTCCTGCGTCCTGAAAAATCAAGACATCCTGAAGATGTAGTGGAGATAGTTGCTGAGTGCAATTTGAGAGAGAAGTATATGCTTAAAGATGGTGATGAAGTATTGGTAGAATTGGTTGATGTGGAATGACTTATGTTTTTTCGTGTATAAAGGAAATAAAGACCATGAAGTTAAGAGGTATGTCTGTTGTATCCGAGTTGGGTAGAAACATATATTCTGTAAGATTTATGGGCACGCTTAGTGATATAAGAAAGGAATCAACAAAGCTTGTATTGAAGTTGGAGGACGATGATGAAAACGTAACAACAATAGCGTATCCACATATATCTCAGAGTGTCGAAAAGGAAATAAGTAATCTACGTATAGGTGATAGGGCCATTGTTTTTGCTCACCTAGAACCAACAAACAAAATTTGCTATGTGGATATCATTAAAAAACTGGACGACAAGGGAGAAATTGTATTTCTCGGTGGACTTTTCTTGACATACTTTGAACTAGCATTTAACCTTAGACTCACATCGAAAAAATATGAGATTGCTTCTAGTAGGGGGTAGATAACATAGATACTATATCGCTTACTATCCGTTTTTTAATAGAATCTTTTTGTTGGTGTGCAGTGTCGTAAGATAAATCTATGATGAGTACATCCTTACGACTTTTGATGCGACTTACTATTGGGTCGCTGGTTCTACCAAGAACACCTAGAACTATCTTATTGGAGTTAAGGATTTTTATCACAATATTCCTAAACTTGTTACTAAAGAGCTCCATTTTTCCAATTTCATCTATCAACAATACTTGGATCTTAGGATCCTCTAGGGAGTCCTGTAGGGCCCTAACTCCAACTCTTTCAAATCCATTAATATTGACCCGGTACTTGGATACTCGCGGCCCATGTTTTATTTCTACGCTAGCGAGAATTTCCTCCTGGCCGTCAGGATACACAATAACCTTAAACCCCCATCTATATTTTCCTCTTCTAATTTCTGGGCATATAATCCCTCTGACCCTAATGCCTCTTTTTTCCAGCTCCTTGACTATATCCATAAGAAGCGTCGATTTACCCGAGCCTGGGGGCCCCGTAATGAATATATTTTTGTACATGTGTATCCCCTTAAAAAGCAATATTTAAAGCAATTGTTGACCAAATAATTTATATGATGTGAGGGATAAATCAGAATGATAGATCTAAATAGCATAAGTCTGGTTTGGGGAGAGATACTAAAATTGGGGCAAGCAACGCTTGACGAGTTAAGGGAACGTGTGGAGAAAAAATCCCCAGATGTAGCTAAGAATCTCGAAGAAATACTGTTGCATCTACATAAATTATATATGGTAGATTTTGACGGCTATAACGTCACAATACCTGAAATCATAGACCCCGAAATAATGGAGATACCATGTCTGGGGTGCGAAAAATTAAAAACATGTAAGCCTGGCTCAAGAAATAATCCATTTAGATGCGAAAAATTCGTTAAATGGTTTATCCAAAAATTTGCAGAGTAAATATAAAACATAATTTTTTCAAACAAGTCTAGGTCGAGATATAAACCTTTATAAGAACCCCAAAAATAGATAAATATTAGGATATGCCATCCCAAAGCGCCGGTAGTCTAGAGGAAGGATGCCAACACAGGCATAAGCCTTCCAAGCTGGTGACGCGGGTTCGAGTCCCGCCCGGCGCACCAAGAATAGGCCCGTGGTGTAGAGGTCAAGCATGGGGGACTCTGGTGCTGGGGGAGATCCCCTGACGCCGGTTCGAATCCGGCCGGGCCTATAAGAATATCCCCTCATATATAAATATAAAATTAGTCTCTCCTCCAGGGCCCGTGGCGTAGCTAGGATAGCGCGGCAGCCTTCTAATGGAGAGAAGAAAGCTGCAAGTCGCGGGTTCAAATCCCGCCGGGCCCATTTTTATGTTATAGAATTGTTATCTGCTGAGGGGGTGTTGGTTAACTATATTAGAAATTGTTGGTATAATGTTGGTATAATGCCAAGGCTATTGCTAGGCTTAGGGGGTTGGGTACTACAAAAAGTAGTTTGTTGTGGGGAGTGTTTGATTTTTTAATATCCTTTTTACAATTTGTGAATCAAGGGATATGTCATGGAATTGGAGCGTGTGGCACTCAAATATGCGTTGATCAATGCTATTGATCATGAGGGTAAAGCTGCGTTCAAAGCCGTTTTGAATAAAATTTTTGTTGATGTACCAGAAGTGAAGGAGCTTATAAAATCTGAAGATTCTCGTAAAAATATTTTTAGCCTAGTCAAATCTATGGTTGATCGCGTAAACTCTATGACATATGATGAGCAGGTGTCCATGTTGGAGAAGGAATTTGGAATAACAATAAATATGTTGGAGAAGGAAAAGTCGGCTAAAACACGTATTGGTCTTCCTGAACTGCCAAACGCTATGCCAGGAAAAGTAGTTACACGCTTTGCTCCTGCGCCGACTGGCGCAATACATTTGGGTCAAGTATTACGCGCAGCATATCTTAGTTGGTATTATGCGAGGAAGTATGATGGAAAGTTTATTCTACGGATAGAGGATACGGATCCTCGTCGCGTTAAGAGGATTTATTATGATTGGATTAAAGAGGATCTAAAAGCATTAGGTCTAGAGTGGGACGAGTTAATATATGAGTCGGACAACTTTGATATGTATTATGAACTTACATACAAATTATTCGAGATGGGAAAGGCATACGTATGTAATTGTAAAAGCGAGGAGTTCAAGAAATATATCGCTAGGAAGGTTCCATGTCCACACAGAGAAAAACAGGGGAGTGTGGATTACTGGGAAAAAATGTTATCTGGGGAATACAGGGAAGGCGAAGCCGTAGTAAGGTTAAAGACAGACCTAACTGCGGATAATCCAGCATTGCGTGACCCGCCATTACTAAGAATAATAGAGAATGTGCCTCACCCGAGGACGGGGTACAAGTATAGGGTCTATCCATTATACAATTATGCATGTATAATCGAGGACTGTCATCACGGCATTACTCATGTAATTCGGGCAAAAGAACATGAAACAAACCAAAAAATACAGAAAATAATAGCGGAATCCTTTGGCTGGAAAGTAAACATAACATATGTCGAGTATGGAATGATAAAGATTACGGGGGTGCCAGCACATAAAAGAGACATAAGGGCCGCTTTGAGACGTAGGGAGATGGAGGGGTGGGATGATCCAAGATTGATAACGATTAGAGCGTTGTTGGCAAAAGGTATACATCCTGAAGCGATTAAAATGTTGGCAGAACATGTCGGTATGACAAAGCATGATATAAAAGACTTATCGCTTAAAACTCTTTATACCTACAATGCAAGGATATTGTCGCCTATAGCAAAAAGAATATTCTTTGTAGAACAGCCTGTAGCTATGGAGGTTAGGGTTAGTAATGATTTATATGTTTCGAGAAATCCATGGATTCCAGGCAAAGAGGAAGCGGGTTATAGAGAATATAGACTAAGACCCCAAATTGAGGATGGCGATAAGATCCTCAATCTATATGTATCTAAATTAGACATGGAAACGATTAGAAGAGCAAGCGAGGCAGACAATATATTAAGGCTAAAGGGCCTAATGAATATAAGAATTGTAAGCATAGATCCTATCGCAAACAAGATTGTGGCTGAAGAAGCAGGTATCGACGAGGTTAAGGGAGTAGACAAGATACATTGGGTGCCGGCTGGTGATTTGTCTTTGCATGCGTTTTTAATAACACCAACGGGGACAATTGAGGGGTTGGTAGAACATGCAGCCCAGATGTTATTGAATGGGGAGTATGTTCAAATGGAGAGATATGGGTGGGGACGCATACATAGGAATGAAGGAGAGGTCATCTATATATTGTTTGCACATAGATAATATATATCCTTCCTTAATTTGATTTTTTATGTCATAGTAGATGTTTTTCAATTATCTAAAGGATGCTAATAGTGGTGGTAATGGAAGAAAACTATGATGAGAAACTATTCTCTGATGTTGTTGAGAATGTATATGTGAAATTAAAGAAACACATAGAAAACGAACTTAAGACAAATCCCTATGCTATCGTAAGGATAAGGTGGTTGAAAAAATTACTTCAAGGCCGTAGGGGCGCACAATTCATACTTAAGAGACTATCGAGAGAATATAGTGTGACACGGATGGGTTCATGGTATATTATTAGACCAAAAAACAATGACAAAAAATCTAAAAGAGGTTAAGGTCTCCACAAGAATTTATCAAGATCTATTTTATTGGCCCTATCCTTTAATTCTTCCAAGAATTTTATAACTGTTTCATAGAAAAGTGGCTTACAGTCATAGCCACATATGATTTGTCCAGTTCTGCACGCCTCAGCGTACCGTTCAGCATGTAGTCTACTTTTGAAGTAAAAAGCTTTTAGCCATTCAAAAATGACGCATTTATCTGGATCCCCCCCATTTTTTCTCTGGTGTTGTGTAGATATGCCCCCCCCAGAATGGGCTCTCATAATCTTGTTATAGATTGTTCTATTGTCATCTGTAACGTATATTGCTGTCTCGGGGGCAGAACTGGACATAGGGATATTCTGTAGTCCAGGGAGAAATTTTACATAAACTGATGCTGGTTTAGGTATATGCATTCTTTCAGCGACGTCCCTTGTGAGTCTCATAAAAACATCCTGATCCAAGGCTATTGGAACAAGTGTCCGTAGTCCAAAATCAAGCGTAGGTTGGATTATATGAACTATTTGGACGGCTGCATAAAAAGGTATTCCAATGTTCTTAGAGTCATCGATTCCAAGAGCCCCTTTTATAGTGCTTATAGTAAGATACTTTGAAACATTTAGAGCATGCCTATATACCCACGGATGCATAGAGGAGATGTAGATCCTAGTTTTTTTGGGGTCAAAACCTAATGCAGCTATCCACTTTGCGTTTTCGAGGCCCCAGTATTCTGCGTCATCTAACGATTTTATCTTATCAAAAACGAATTTTTCATCGTCTGACAAAGGTATGAATGCATATACATCAAAAGTCTTCTGAAACCAAGCCACTAGTTTGAATAGGAGGATATGCCCTAAGTGTAGTGGGCCACTAGGCCCTCTACCACTAACGATCGCCCATTTTTTTTCATTGAGAATAGCATCGAGATCCCTATGTGCTACTATCAAGTCCATCTCTAAGAAATGGTTCCAAGGAAGCATATTGTAGATCTCGGAGATAGGCCTTATCTTAAATTGATCATACATTCTTTCTATGTCGCCAGTAACTTTTTGTAAGCTCATAGGTACCTCACGTATAATATTTTCTTGTCTTTACGAAATTCTGTAATCATGTATATATTGCTCTAAATACATAATATTTATAAGATTTCCCTACTACTTAATATAAAAATGCAAGAGTTATGCTTATACTGGGTGGTCAGGATAGCTCGTGAAAGGACGATAGTGAAGTTAGCGATCACAGAACTTTCTAAGTTCCTTGATTACTTGATATACAATATTAGCAATGGCTTATTAGAGGATATGATGGATTCTATGGAGTCCCGTATTAGAATATCCAATATAATGATGCTGTCATTTAAGTATCTAATCGACTTCCCACAGATATCCTTTCTTACATCGGATATAGCTAAGTACATCTTGAACAGGCAAGTTAATAAGAGGGGGGGAGCTGAATTCTCTAGAAAAGAACTGGATGGGGCTTGGTGTGAACTACAGAGGATAGACGGCATGTTTTCTGTCAATAGCATCACACTGACAAATGAAATTTATGATGGGGTCATATATCAAACATCTCGAGCGCTAGAAGCTTTAGGTCGCGCCCGAGGCATGAGTATGGTTCCAATAATAAGAGGGTTTAAGTTCATAAATAGATTTATAGAAAAGCTTAACATTTCGAATATCGATAATACGAAATATTTCGTACCAATAATAGATGCTATATATTCGTGTTCTGATGCAGTTTCTTATGAACAAACTCAAAAATTATTGTTACCACTTTCGAGGAGGATTTGTAAAATAGTAGTGAAGATAGATCCAGAGGTCTCAGATATACATACGCAGGAGGTCATACTGAGGGGGAAGCTACTTGAAGGTGGTGGTTTAAGTCAAGAGGATTTGGAGGTCATAGGAATAAATCTAGAGAAAAAAATTCTGAGATACATTTTGAAGAGTATTGAATGGCTTCTGAGTTTTAATGTCGAGGTTCCTCCTCGCGTACATGAGTTGTTGATGGACATGTTAACCAATAATTTTTCTGCAGTTTTTGACATACATAAGGATAAGAATCTTATGTATTTTATATCAAACACAGAAACATTAGTAAGTCTTATACATAGACTTTCAGATAAAAAATTCGCACAATTTATATTGGATCAGACAACAGAATTTATTTCTGACGTTTTGTTGCCAGGTGTGGAAGACATATACTCGGCTACGAAGTTATTGTCGATAACGAAGCTTTTGATCGAGTCCCGAGCAGTTATTCGGCGCTAAATAATGAACATAGGTCTCATAACATCAAACAAAGCACTATTATTGCTGATAGTATGGACTCTGGCCTATTTGATATGGGAGAAGATAACTGGGAATAGGGGAAAGCTAAAAATATATCCGCTCATCTTGTTCTATGAATCCGATAAATTTTTAGAGATGATAGCAAAATCGGCTGAGAAGAGAAGAAGATTCTGGCGAAAATTGGGTGCTTTTTCGAACAGGGTTTTTCCCCTAATAATGTTGCTGGGTATATCATACATAACCATAAACTTCATAGCTATGATGAAAAATGTTTTGTTATTGCTATATGGACTCCCTATAGGCACACAATTTGTTGTTGTCATTCCCACAGTAACAATCCCATTTGGGAAGTTCTTTCTATTATTAATTGTTGCAATCACACCTGCAGTTATATTGCATGAATTCTTTCATGGCACCGTATCAATAGCCGAGGATGTCGTTGTAGAATCGGCTGGATTTATAGTTTCGCTAGGTATATTTGGAGGATTTGTGGAACCAAAAATAGATGAGTTATTGAGAGAATCCACGGATACCATTAAAAACTGTATGTCAAATAGGGATTTTATCACAGTTGATAAAAAATCGGCTAAGGGTTTGCGTACTAGTGATAATTCTAATGCGGGTCGATCAAGAACGCATTTAAGGAGATTTAGGAGAATCGTGGCAGTCGGTGTAATAGCGAATTTGCTGTTACTAGCCATATTCTACGCAACTTATTTAACAATCAGAGGAACCCATCTATGCGAAGAATATGGCTTAAGGATAGAGAAAATAATACCAAACAGTCCCGCCGACAGATATGGCCTAAAATATCATGACATAATATTGGCAATGAACAATACTCGGATCAGAACCATAGATGATTTAAATAACTTCATGAAAAATGCCAAACCAGGCCATGTTGCTTATATAACCGTGGAACGTCATGGAAGTGAACTCACAATTGAACTAATTTTGGGCAAAAAGGAACAGAGGCCCTATATAGGAGTAGAGATTTCCCAATACTACAAAAGTAGAATATCATGGATATCTGACGAGGCGATGTTCTACATTTACTTCTTCGTATATGTTAGCTTTATCGTAGAATTCTTGGTTGTGATTCTGAATGTACTTCCATGCTTTGTGCTTGACGGTGCACAATGGTTAAATGCATATCTAATTGAGAAGAAAGTAAGACATCAGAGAGTTATATTTTTTGTAGTAAATGTCCTAGTGACTGTTATGTTGATATTAAACTTTACTGCTCCCTTAGTCTTTGATATATTGCATTAAATAGTCATGTTTTTTAGAATATTGTTAGTAGTCGAATAATAAGAGTGGATGCTGGATGACGTCAGAAACAATAACAATGAAGCCAAAAGAAGCCCTAGTATGGTCATTAAACAATGATGTTGTTGTCAAACTCAAGGGGGGTAGGCTGATAAGGGGCAAGCTAAAGGGATTTGATGTTCATTTAAATTTAACAATCAATAGAGCCCAACAGATATTGGAGAATGGGGAGCTAAGGACATTAGGTGATGTTATAATTAGGGGAGATGTTGTTGTTTTTATCGTATTTCCAGCATTACAATATAAGGGTAGCGGGACCTAAATAAGGAGGTAATAGGTATGGGCAAAGGCACACCATCGTTCGGAAAAAGAGGTAAGGGGAAGACACATATAAGATGTAGGAGATGTGGAAGGCATGCGTATCACATTCGTCACAAATACTGTGCTGCATGCGGTTACGGGAGGTCGAGTAAATTGCGAAGTTATAATTGGAGGGAACCATACTATCGGAGATATAGGGTATTTTACAGAAGATATTGGAAGGTTCCTAGCGTTAAGAAGTTTTTGTAGGGGATACGATTGGTTACGCGATTGGAACTCAAGCAGACTACGTTTAAATCTCTAATTTTGATGTTGATAATTCTAATCCTAGCGGGTGGTCTTTGGACCACCGCGGAGGGACTAGGGATTATTAAGGAGGGACAGGGAATAGCATATGTAAGTGTGATTATTGTCCAGATAATCCTAATAACGCTCGCATTTATTTTATCGATGGTATTCTTTGGCAGTATAGTGGAGTATCATGGAAGAGAGCCGGGGGTGATAACATTAGCATTTGCATATACTCCTCCCCTCTTATATATGTACGCCCTAGGGTTAACGCAGAGGTTCCTATATTTGTTTGTGGTCTTGAGCATTCTTGTTATATTGTACTATCTCTATAGCGAATAGTTAAGGGGTCCCATTTATGTCCAGATGGAGAGGCACTTGGTCAAGGATGGATTTTGGCGAGAAATACTCGTTTGTGGTCTATGAAAGATGGGGAAAGAAATTTCAGATTGTAGTGGATACTAATGAAGCAATAAAATACAAAATGGGGCAAGAGGTAATGATAGACGACGTTATAATTCATCCATATGTGTTTTCCGACATAAATAAGGGCGAATTGTCCCCAACTGAAGATCTAAGAAAGATGCTGTATGAGGTCGCTATAGACAAGCTTGAGAAAAAACTAGGCAGAAGTCTAAAGGATGATGAGAAGAAGAAAATCATGGATGAAATAGAAGATTGGGACGACGAAAAAGTACATCATGAAGCAGCAAAAATTATACTTGAAAAGGGGTTTCTTAAGCTACCAGAACAGGTTAGGAATCGCCTCATTGAAGAAAAAATGAACAAGATGTTACGTTATATCCAAAAATACGCGATAAACCCCGCGACAAATGCACCATACCCTCCAATGAAACTCGCTGAGGCATTCAAAAAAGCCCTGGGTAAAGGCGTCAACATAGATCCATTTATGGATATAAAGGATATCATCCCAATTGTCATAAAATATCTAAAAGATGTAATTCCCATAAGGCTGGAGATAATTATAGCTAGACTACGCGTCCCGCCAGCCTATACGGGGCAACTATATGGAAAAATACTGCAATATGCCACAATGTGCAATCAAAAATGGTTAGAAGATGGAACACTGGAGGCCGAATTAGAGATACCTGCAGGTATGTTCCTAAAGTTGTCAAATATGTTGACAGAGACCACAAGGGGCCTTGTTAAGTTGGAGATAATCTCTAGAAAGACAATAGAATAAAGTAGGTCTCATAAATCCGCAAACATATAGTTAAGGTCGGCTAAATTGAAGAAATCATCCAAGATAGTCCTACCTGGGGAAGTTATTGTTAGGGGAGGAGATTATAACATCAAAGGAGCAGTTATTAGAAGACCTGATGGAAGTATAGTGGCTACTAGAATAGGTCTACTCAGGATTAAGGGGAGAGATATAAATGTGGTTCCCCTATCGGGCTCATATACGCCTAGGAGGGGTGATAGTATAATAGGTATAGTTGTTGACTACTCGGTGGTATATTGGATGTTGGAGATTAATTATGTATGGAGGGCACGACTTGATGTATCGGAGTTTCTCAAGAGACCATTTGATGCGAGCAAGGAAAAAACAACTGACTACCTAAAAATTGGCGACGTAGTATATGCTAAAGTTGCGCATGTAGGTGTAGGGATATCTCCATTACTAACATGTCGCGATAAAGGATACGGTAAGCTTGAAGGTGGCCGATTAATATCGATAAATCCAGTTAAAATCCCTCGTGTTATAGGGGTCAAGAGCACAATGCTAGAAACCATTAAGAGGATAACCAAGGCAGATGTGAGAGTAGGCGCCAATGGAATAATATGGATAAAAGCCGAACGGCCTGAAATAGAGGAGCTCGTAGAATACGCCATCAAAAAAATAGAGAGAGAATCCCATACAGTGGGACTAACAAAAAGAATTCAAAAGGAATTAATGAATGGTATGCATAAAATACAAAGAGGGGAATGGAGATGAAAGTTTCAAAGGAAGAAGTAATAGAATTGCTCAGGAAAGGCAAGAGAATAGATGGTAGAGACCTACTAGAGCCTAGACCCATAACGATGGACGTGGGGATAGTCGAGAGGGCGGAGGGATCAGCAATGGTATCTATGGGGAAGACGAGGGTATTATGTGTTGTAAGAGGACCAATGGAATGCGTCCCATCACACATAGCGGATCCAGATCGGGCTATTTTGGATGTAGCATACAGGATGGCTACATTCTCCACCGAGGAGAGAAAAAGTCCTTCCCCCTCACGTAGGGAGATAGAGCTATCCAAAGTTATCAGAGAAGCTCTAGAGCCAGCTCTACTATTGGAGGAATTTCCTAGGATGATGATAAGGGTATATTGCCTCGTTTTACAGGCGGATGGGGGGACACGTACTGCCAGCATAAATGCTGCTTCCCTCGCACTAGCTTATGCGGGCATCCCGATGCAGGACTTGGTGGCCTCGGTAGCTGTGGGATATTTTGATGGTAAAATTTTGGTGGATCTAAACGCCGCGGAGGATGATCTATGTGCTGACATACCTATGGCCATGATGCCATCATGTAATAAGATAACACTATTGCAAGCCGATCATATATTCCCAGTAGACGTGATAGGGAATGTGTTAGATGTCGGTGTTAAAGCGATGAAAAAGATATATGAGATGCAGAGAGAGACATTGAGAAGGAAATATTTGAAGATTGCTAAAAGTGTTGATGCTGATATAGGTGAGTGAAAAATGTCCACAGAGTTTTTGCCATCCGCACGTCGTATATTCCTTACAAGCATAGAAAAAAATGCAATATACAATTACTTGCAGAAGAATAGACGTCCCGATGGCCGCGATCTATTAGAGATGCGTCAACTAAAACTAGTACCCAACTACATCGAGAAGGCAGAGGGCTCGTGTTTTGCATCCCTCGGTAAGACAAAAGTTATAGCTGGAATAAAAGTATCCGTCGGCTCTCCATATCCAGATACTCCTAATCAGGGGGCTTTTATTGTGAATATGGAGACGATGCCAATAGCTTCGCCTAGTTTTGAGTTGGGTCCTCCCAGCGAACCAGGTATAGAGGCGGCAAGAGTAGTAGATAGAGTAATTAGGAGCTCTGAATTTATAGATTTGGAGAGTCTATGTATAGAGCCTGGAAAAGTCGTGTATTTGATATTTATTGATTTGTATCCGATAGATGACAATGGCAACCTAGTAGACGCAGCATTTTATGGAGCAATAGGTGCGTTGATGACGGCAAGGTTACCTAGGGTCACATTTGAGAATGATAGGCCAGTATTGGTCAGAGACGAGTTTACTCCTCTCAAAGTTAGGATTGAGAATATGCCTATACAATTGACGTATGGAAAACTGCTTGACAAGATAATTTTGGATCCAACGAATCAAGAAGAATTATTGCTAGATTATAAATTGACGATGGGGCTATCTAGGGGGAACATTGTGGGGATACAAAAAAGTGGTCGGGGAGCCGTGGATATAGACGATATAAAGTTTATAGCCGAAGATATAAAATCTAGGGCTGAGAAAATAAGGGAAATAGTATTAAAACAGATTAAGTCATAATAATAGATAGCTAGTAGGTGTTCCAATAATGTCTACAAGAAGATTTGGCCCAAGGTATGGATCCACGATAAGAAAAAGGGTTGAAAAAATTGAGAAGAAAAAGAAAAGACGATACATATGTCCTAACTGCAAAAAGAAATCACTAAAGTGGGTATCCGTGGGCCTATGGGAGTGTAGAAATTGTGGTTTTAAAATGGCTGGAGCGGCATTTGAACCAATCAGCGATGTGGGCTCAAAAGTTATTAGCCTCTTAAATCAGCTGAAGAAAAAATAATACGTTCTTCTGAACGGATGTAGTTGTTTATGGCCATAGAGATACTCTGTCCTGTTTATAGAAGCATTCCAATAGAAAATGCAAAAAAATCTCTCCGATACTTGATAAGGAGATTACTGGCGGATCTAAAAATAGACCGCATTGAGGTATTGGAGATAGGAGAAAGATTCGCATTAGTTAAGATACAGGGGGAAGAGAAAGAAATAGCTTATAGGTATCTGGAAAAGATATTTGGTAGAAGACTGGATACCAATGAAATAATGGTGGATCATGAATATAGTGGTCGTGTGGATTATGTTAACAACGAATTTATGGGTATAGATATAGGGCAAGAAAAAAATATCCGAATAAAGATACCCACGAGTAGTTTTATCAGAAAAATAATTGAGGCATCAAGTCTACCAAACCCTGCTAGGATAATAAGACTCATGGGGATAGACAAATATTTTCCCCTTGTGGTAAAGGTCGTATCGATTAGAAAAGAGAACCAGGAAAAAGGAATAATCGGAAAAGCAGGAAGAAGAACAATTTTCCTCTTCAAAAGGTGGTTTCGAGACAGGCTAGATAGAGTCATAGTATACGGGGAGCTAAGATCTAACCTAGACAAGATAGTTAGAATGAGAAAACTCTTCAGAAAAATCATAAAGATTGAAAGACTAGGCTTTTTAGAACATTCGATAATTTGCAGATACGGCGTGTATGCAGACGAGGTACAAAAAATCCTACAAGAACAAGGAATAGAAAAAACATTAGTATTTATGCCTAGAAGGCTCAAAAAAATGATTAAGCAAAATTCTGTAGGCTAAATACCAAAGACAAAAATACTACTGACACTAGAATTAAAATGGACTCTATGTAATCTGCACTTCTTTTTCGTAGTTGATTGTAATACAAAATATTACTATTTAAATACTGTTTTGAATATAAATTGTAATACGTAGCATATACATAAATATTACAATGCTATCGTAGGAGTGATGAAATTTGCCCGCACGTGCTTTAAAGTTGGATAAATTATGTCATCCAATGCTTAGCGTTAAGCACCGTTTAGAAAGTGAGTATATACCAAGTCTGGCGATTATGGATGCTATAGAATCGGCTATTAAGGAGGTTTTATCAAAATACCTAAGTAGAAAACTTGGAGATGATATACTATTAAAAATAGTTGATCGGAGTGAGGATAGTGGCATAATACCTTTAGAGGATGGGATCATAAAGGGAATGCCAGAGATAAATCCGTTGACCATATTTAAAGGGAAAAATGTTGTGGGTGTTGATGGGGGAGCTTTCTCATTAAGGCTACATCCCTTCAGGGTCATAATTGCGAGGACTGCTGTCTTCGGTCTCAGCATGAGAAATAATGAAACATTTGGTGCAAAAGATGTCTGGAGGTTTTCCGTGTCGATTATTCGGCGGCGAGGAGGAGTACCAGAGCAAGTTAGAAGGAAAGTGAGGGATATTCTTATGTCTCTAGAGACGGTTACTATTAGAGAATTGGCCGAAGAATATGGGAGTGTGTTAGATGTCGTATTCTGGGATGGTCCAATAATTTCTAGGAGGTATTTTAAAAAGTTTTATTCCGCGATCAAATCTCTTGTAGATAGGGCAATAATCTGCATCAAAATCGTGAAAAATCCCTTCTCAACTTGGCTATCAGGAATAACAAATGTGGAGGCGTTGACAGACGCCGATTTATTATCAATGTATCTCCCTCCTAATACACGAACCATCATGTTTCTATATGACAATAAGCTAGTTAATGGCGTGCCTTATTATATGAAGCCTGTTTTCTTCTATGTGAAGACAAAGGGAAGGGTAGTTTTTAGGTATGAATTTCCCTATTGCGTTCTGGAGGAATATGGAAAGGATCAAGTATTGGAGATAATATCAGCTGATCTGCAGCTTGGGAATGGTTTCAGTTATGTGATTGGTCGTGCCGACAAGATTGCACGGTTTTGTGATGAGGAGAAGAGATATATTGCGTTTAGGGTATTATCAGCATTCAAAAAATGTGGCATAGCCGACATCCTTATGTACAATCAACTAAGGTGGGGAAGGTATCTATATAGGTGGGGTCAAGCTTGAGTTTAGATAAGTACCTCGTAATATCGAGAAAAGAAAAAATTGTGAGTAGAGAGGAACCAGAGATACTTGGCGAGGCGATTTTTCGATTATCTACACGTCCTTGTCTTAAAAAGAAAGTAGGTGATGAGATACAGGATCCTTGGCTCAGTGGCTGTGTAGAGGTAGGGTATCTAGTAATACCTAAAAGACTTACAGTCCATGTTGGGGGGTCGGTAGCCTCGAAGTTATTGTGGATAAGGCTTTTCTCAGAGTGGTCATCGAGAATAAGACTAGGCTTCCCGTTAATCATATTTGACTACATACATGGTGAATACATAGCAGGCATAATCAGGATGATGGGGTATGATGTAGCGTGGCATGAGCTTGTGGATAGAGATGTATCCGATGCAAGAAATATACTAACATCCCAGATGATAGAGAGTGGAGACACAGAATTCCTTGAACTAGTGCCCTTGGTGGGGTTGAGTCCAATCTGTACATTGAAAAGAAATGGAGGTAATATCGTAACTAGGGGCGATGTGAATTTCGCTCCCCACATAAGGGCCCCTGCGTATATACCCTCGCAGGAAATAATTAATATAATCTATGGATTGCCTTCAGATGGCCCCGTATATGGCGCCCTGATATTTGGTGACGAAGTTATAGTCGATCCCCGAACGGGGAAATGTATTCCGTATAGAATGAGAAAATCTCTTCTCTTTGAGCATGAGTTAGTAACTGGCACTACAGGTAAAGGCAAAACGGCGAAGTGTAAGAACGATATATATAACTTTGTTGAGTATGTGGAGGGAGCGGTTGTTGTTATAGACACACACAATGAGTATTCAATGATTTGTGAGGATCCCATAAAAGAGGATGATGAAACAAAACCCAGCGATTTTGATATAAAAATATGGAGGGATCTTGGGATAATGCCTAAGAGTATAGAGGATATTATTGTATGGATTCCAAAACTTGAGCAGGAAGTCGAGGTGGATGATTTCCATGGCAAAGTAAAAACGATGCATTTTACTATACGTTTTTCCGATATTGGTCCTAGTTTTCTTCAGTATTATCTCCCAGCATTGTCTCCCCAAGGGTATTATGTCTTGCCGAAACTAGTTAGAAGATTTAGGAGTGTGTATAGGGAAAGAAACAATACATTGGACAAGTTTTACAGGTGGCTCGACAATGCGAGCTTTCCAAAGGATATGATTAGTGAGGCTACGAGAGAAGCAATATTGCGTAGGATTGCCGCGGTATTGGAGGAGGGAATTTTTGATGCTGGGGGAGTTTCAGATATTGATATTAAGTATATGCTACGGTCTAGGACTGTTAACATTATAAGAGTTGATATGGTTCCGTCAATTGTTGCTAGGAGAATCGTAGTAATGCATATCATTAGTAAGATAGCAATGACAAAGCTTAGAGACTACAATGAATTATTTCCTCCAGTAATGCTGCTAATCGACGAGGCACATAATTATTTTCCTAGATTTGTATACGATGCTAACGAAAAAGAATGGGTCATGAGGACAGTTTCATGGGTTGAAAGAATTGCTAGGGAAGGCAGAAAATTCAGGCTAAGGATAGAATTCTCGACTCAAAGTCCAGAAGATTTGAATCCTAGGATACTAAAAACTGTTAATACATACACATTATTTGGCCTGACACCTCTCCAAATAAAAACCCTCAAAAAATTCATGGAATTACCTGTAGATAAAACTGTGCTTATGAACCTGCCAACTAGGTGTGCCGTTATATATTCTAGGAGCAACTCTAGTATTCCCATGAAAATACTCATACCGTGGGCTCTACTGAGACATAAAATAACAAAAAGAGATTGAACTAGAGGAAATAGGAACTAGGAATGCGATCTTTCACTAAATTGTTCATTGGGGTTATATTTTTGTTTCTAGCTAGATTGAGGTCTATGTCGGCATAGATTATCTCCTCGTGGGTTCTGCTGGCTCTGGCAATGATTTCGCCTCTTGGATTTACAATAATGGATTGTCCTGTGAATGATAAATCTCCCTCTATTCCTATCCTATTGGCCGACACTATGTATATTCTATTCTCCAAGGCCCTGAGGGGGCAAACATTCTGCCAATAGGGTAAGACGAGATTAACTGGATGTGCTATCAATTCTGCTCCTTGTAGCATTAAACTTCTAGCTGCCTCGGGAAATATCCAGTCAAAACATATCATTATGCCGATCTTGGCTTTTGGGGTGTCATATACATAAAACTTGTCCCCTCTTTTGAAAATTTCTTTCTCCCTCATGAACAGATGGACTTTTCTGTATTTGCCTATATATCCATTAGGTCCAACTAGAACCGCAGAGTTATATAGTGAATTTCCCTCCTTCTCATTTATCCCTACAACTATATGCATGTGGTATTCCATGGCGAGTTTTTCGCATAGCTTTGTTGTTTCACCATCTGGTATAGGTTCACTAGTGTTAAGCGCATCGTCGCGACTAGCGAAATTGTATCCAGAATTTGATAGTTCGGGTAGAACAACGATATCTATCTCCTGTTCATATGCCTTTTCCAATAATTGCCCGATTTTTTTTCGATTTTTTTCTAGATCCCCCAAAATAGGTCTAAATTGTATGGCTCCTACGCGGATTATGCTCATTCTATTTCACCCAAAAACAATAGTAGAAATTATAAAATTGTTTGGGATAAACAATGCTAGTGTTTATATTGGCAGATGCGCATCTAGAACTAATACCTAGAAGACTCTGGAAACATCCATCTGTTAAAAAATGGTGCAGGGTAAGGGGTAGGAAACCTTGGGAATTAATGCTAGACCAGACGTTGATTTTTTCGGCCATAAAAAATGATGAAGAACTAAGAGACAGGGGCAGAGTCGATATACTCCATAGGGCCCTTCTTCTAATACTGGATTCAAGCCTGTGCGCGAGAGGAATAATAAGTGATATTGTTGTTCATACGAAGAGAGGAAATGTCTATTCCATCCACCCAGATACTAGGCTCCCAAGACACTACTTTAGATTCCTAGGATTGATGGAGAAACTATTAGTGGAGGGGGCCATATTTGCGAGCGGTAAGAAATTAATTGCAAAATGCTCTAACCTGAGGGAAGTCCTAGAAAAGAATAACGTAAAATATGTTATTGGTCTATCAAGAAGAGGAAGACGGGAAAAACTCGAGGATTACCTAAGGGTAAAACTAAAACAGTACAAAAGGATAGCTTTCGTGGTTGGGGCCTTTCCATCAGGCTATTTCTCGGATGATGTAGAAGAAATTATTGACGACATGATAAGCATAAGCGACAAACCCTTAACAACATCATATGTTCTATGTAGAATCATATGTACGTGCGAATCGCTATTATTATGAAAAACAAGATTACTGAATTATCTGTCGATTCTATAATCAAACACTTCACTCAAAGTAAAATTTTTAAAGAGACAAAATCTTCTAATTATAGATAGGACCCTCATAGAACCGCAGGGCGGGGTGGCGTAGCGGCTATAGTCTGGCCAACGCGGGGGATTGCAGGCACCTATAGTAGTACGTGTATACTTGATAGTGGCTCAAAAATCCCCGTGTCGCGGGTTCAAATCCCGCCCCCGCCTCCATTCTCTATACTTCAAAAGGGATGTTTTCTCTGTGGTTCCCATAGACAATTCTGCGTAAGCTCTATTATTGTTGAGTCATTATGCAGTTTATGGATTATGGATATCATTTTGTGCGGTATTTTATAGCTTTTTCTAATCGGTGTTTCTATCTATGGTGATGGACTATAATAATGTTTTGGTTACTTTTGTGGTGGTAATGGTGCATAATAATGCCATAATAGGTATGTTGAGAACCCCAAAGTTTGTGGGGTGGAAGGTAAGATTAGAAGAGCTAAAAGAGTTGGCAAGTGCTGCTGGGTATAGGATTGTAGATGAGGTTATTCAGATAAAACCTAGGCCCATATCCGCAACCCTATTTGGAAAGGGAAAAGTTAGTGAGATTAAGATACGGGCGGAGGAAAATGCGGCGGATACACTAATAATTTGGAATACCCTTAAGAGTATCCAGAAGTTCAACCTTGAACGATACACGGGGCTTAGAGTAATTGATAGGTATGAATTGGTCCTAGAAATTTTTCAGAGGAATGCGGGTGATAGGCTAGCAAAATTGCAGATAGAGATGGCGTATCTCGAGAAGCTAATTCCATATTTTAAATTGAGGGAAAAATTAATACATGGTCCTTCCGATAAGCCCTTCTTTAGAGCAGGAGGAGAATATGGCTGGGTACCAAAGGTCGCATGGCTAAGGAAAAGAAGAAAAAAACTTCGAGAGGAAATAGAGAAACTATTAAACAAAAAGATAATGGAGATAAACAAAAGGAAGAGTTTAGGGTTTAAGATAGTGACGTTTGTTGGATATTATAATGCTGGGAAAACCAGTCTGTTCAATGCATTAACAGGGGAGCAAAAGCCCGTATCGTCACTACCATTTACGACGCTATCCCCAAAATACTCGAGGTTAAAGGGCGCAGAAAAAATATTAATGGTAGATACAATAGGATTCGTATCGGGACTTGATCCGAAAATAATATCATCATTCAGACTAAACCTAGAGGATATTATGGAGGCAGATATGTTGGTATGGGTGATAGACATAGCGGATAACCCACGTCTATTAGAGTTGAAGATAAGGGCAACCGCAAAAATCCTAAAGAGAAATGTCGCAATAGAAAGAGTAAAGATAATAGCTGCAAATAAGATAGATGCGCTAAAGGAGCCACAAGAACCTAAAATAAGTAAGATCCGCAAGATAATAGGTGAGTACTTTAAAGAAGAACCAAAAATAATACTATGCTCAGCAAAAGCAACGATAGGCATAGATAAGCTAGCAGAAACGATAACAAACATTTGTCATCAATCATAAAAAGGGAATGGTGCAAAGATATGGAAAGATCGAACAAATTAGCTCTATACCTCAAAAATTAGGGGGCCCTTAAAAAGAAAAATTTATAAAAGTGTACATGTGATTATTATCAATATGGTGTTCAACTTCAAGCCGGGCCGGTAGCTCAGAGGGAGAGCGTACGGCTGAAGGTATGCGTGGCTTGTGTGTGGTTAAAGGTTAGATACCGTAAGGTCGGCGGTTCGAGTCCGCCCCGGCCCACCAAAACACAAGTAAAAATTTGCATTCTAGGTTGGTATAGGCCCTAGTCTTGTGGCTAATTTTAAAATTCTTTATAATCTGTGATTGGTAGGGTAGCGGATGTGATTTGTCATCTGCTATTTTGTCCCGAGAAATAGAGAATTGATGATTTGGTGTTTTATGTTGGTAAGTGTTGCTGTGTGGGTAAATCTAGTAGTCATCGTGGAATTGATTGTGGTTATTTTTCTCGCATATTGGACATTTATAAGATACAAGTACAAGTCAGTATCGCTATTCCTTGTTAGTCTTATTTTATTATTGGTGTCTGTGATCCTTAATATCATGGATCGGCTTGAGGTGATTATGCTTATTGACGTTTTAGGGCACAGTATAAATCTCAACGATATGCTATTCACAGAGTTTCTCCTGGCCTCACTTTTAGCTTGGTCGTTATCAATACATTTCATGGACTATGAGGGTTTTACCGTTTCTTCGATAGCTGTAGTAGCAATAATTTCCATGGCGGCTATAGGAGAGCTATTTGAACAGCATAGGTTTGAGATGATGATAAACATATTTGTAGAGATTCTGGGTCTATTATTATTTGCATATTTAATCATCCGACACTTCATAAGATCAATGTGGGGTCTTAGGGTTAAAGAACTAAGAAAGTTTTTAGCTATGTACGTGGCTGGTTTTATATTTCTAATAATAATGGGCATTGTTTCACTTGGGGCCCAAATAATAGGTCCCCCTCTTGAGTATATGTTGCAAGATAGCTGGCTCTTGGGTCTAAGTACAAGTATATTTTTGTCGGGGATAATGCTAGTTAAATATCCGCATTTATTGCTTGTAAATATTTCGAGACCCAAAAAGCTGATTATTGCAACGGAATTGGGCATCCCACTTGTGGATGTTAATTTCGTAATGGAGCGTGACAGGGAGATAGATCCAGCATTCGTAAGCTCAGCATTGACTGGTGTATCATCAATAATAAAAGAAATAACTGGCAAAGAAATTCCTCTAAATTCGATCTCGATTGGGGATTATATCATAATGGTTTCTAAAGTAGGAAAGGTCGTCGGTTATTTATTTGTGGAGAGATCATCATTCTTACTTAGAGAAATCCTCGATAGAATAGTAGAAAATATAAATAAGGAGTACGGAGATTTGTTTGCAGGAGACATCGTGGTTGTCGATAAAGAGACCCAAGAAAAGATAAAAAGAAAAATAGCAGATCTATTTCCACTAGTCTTGGATGGTTAATGTGTGGTTTCTAGGATACGTATAGCTAAGAATCTCTTCCATGATGATTTTCTTAAGTTTGTCTAGCTTTATTTTTGCACTCAATTGCATGCCACCAACTTTATCTGCAATGGCCCCATATGTTCCCCCAAGTCTATTACATATTCTGGACAATATATCGGTCAGCTTACCTCTTCTAGATCTGGCTATTACTCTATAGAAGTGTTTTCCTCGCTCCTTCTTTTTTGATATAACAAAAACAATATCGGCTCCGAGTTGCAGTATAGTATTTGCCACTATTGATTCATAACTGCCAACATGCGTGACGACTATGATTTTGTCGTCAACTTTCCGTACCATAGTTCTCTGCAATGCCTTTATTATGGCCATTCTTTCGGAGAGTTCTCTTGTTCGCTGCCTTCTAAAGAGCTCTGCTATTTGTTCGTAATTGATGTGGGTATAGAGCTTATCCATGTAATAAAATGTGGCTATGCTGGTCGTAGAGAAGAAGGCGGTGTCACTTATAATTCCCGCGGCTGCTAGTGTCGACATTTTTTCATTTGATATTATGTCATCTAGAACACCGAGGTGATCTGCAATATACAATATTATCTCGGTAGTTGAGGAAAATGGCAGATATAGCACATATACCCCTCTTGGAGCCCCAGTTTTATGATGATCTATCGCAAAAATGCTATGTGAGCTCATGACTATATCTCTGATATTGGGAGAGATGAACCTATACGGGTCTGAGATATCTAGTAGTACAGAAACATAGTTCACATCAGGTTTAACGGTATGGAATTCTGGGATCTCGATACCTAGGCCGTTCAGGAGTTTTCTCGCGGAGGAGGAAACCCCAGGCAGAAGCGTGTGTATATTAGCGGAACTTCTGATCTTACCAAGAACCTCGCTAAAAAGTCTAAGAGATGCTATAGCATCAATATCGGCATGTTCGTGAGGTACTAGTACATACGCTTCTATATCGATATCAAGAAGCCTGTTTAAAAAACTTGTCAATTCCTTCTCGTATTGCCTCAAAGTACGCATTGGCTATTTCCTCAGCTATCTTATCTTGGTAAGCAACTTTTTCGGATAGAGGGGAAATATCTAAATCTAAATATAAATCCACGACAATTCCAATGATTTTGCCCTCTTTTTTTATCGATACTAGGGATGAATCAACTATAAAGCCAATATAATGTCTAGATACCTCCTCTATAAGTTTTTTATATGCGTTCTCTTCGGCCCGATCAACTATATCCGCGAGTATATCGGATGGAATTTTGTCAATACCTTTCTCAAGTAGAATTTTTTTTCTAAACCTGTAAACAGTCATATGTAATTCTACTCATGCTCCCTGCGCTTGACTGGGAGTCTCGAATTTCTTGGTTAACTCGATAAATTGGCGTCTAAGTTCCCTGGCCTGTGATTCAAGGGCCTTAACTCTTTCCTTAAGAAGTTTGTGTTCTTCATCTAACTCAGATACTATCTCATCGATATTACGTTTGATCATTACATTTGCTCCTAAAAACTGGTAGGCGTATTGTTCTCCTCTCTCTTTTGCCTGTTTAATGGCCCGGAGCGCCGTCTCGACTTCAATTAATCTTTGCTTATAAAGTCTTAGATGCTCCTCGAGAACCAATATCTGCTGCTGTAGGTTTTGAGCTTTCTTTAAATCCTCGGAGCTCATTTTTTATAGCCTCCAAGCCACCTATTATTGCTGAGATCCACATTAGGTAACTATTTAAGGATGCACGAAGGGATATCAAATCTTTTGATAAAATATCTATTTTTAAGGAACAATTATCAACATAAAGAATGATTTTTGATCTATAGGTTGGAGGGTTCTTGGTTTCAGGAACAAGTGCTCTGTACACAATAGTCGCTATGGTTTTATTCGGGAACCTTATTTCTATTTTTCCATGGAATACTTCTGGCGAGATATTTTTCTTATGGACATGCTCAGTATTATGTCCTGTTTTCCCCAAAACTCTATCACCGATTGCTCGTTCAGATCTTTTATAATTGCACGAGAGATCGGGCCGACATATTTATGACACAAATCATCTCCAAAAAGATCTATAAAAAAATTCCAGATTTGGGTAGATAATGCATTTTTTCCCTTGAGTATAGCTTCGAATCCAATATATGACCTATGTCGGCGTACGAGATTAACAGTGCTGAGAAATAAAGAACCATATTTAGCGAAATATCCAAGGGTTGTAAGTCTATAAAAAGTCAATATGGATGGTCCAGACTTCTTGGAGAAAACCACAACAAATGACTTAAATTTTGCTCTCTTTACATAGTAAGCAATTTCGTCAAGATTAGACTTCCCTCTGTGGATTATAGGAGCCCCAGTAACAGCCGAGAGGGTCCTCATAAATCTTCTAGTTGAGGGAGGTACCTTAAGAGAGGAGGTAATAACTAGCTCTGGACACATCACTCTACTTTTCCTTTTCTCGGACGGGGCATTTTTCTCCATTTTACTCTCTCCCCCTCCCCAACGATGGTGAAGCAACTGTGGCCTTTAATGTCATCAATAAACGTGATAGATGGGTCTTTGACCAATACACGCGCGTATGGAGAAATTGTTGGTCCAAAAATCTCTATGATTTTTCCTATTTCCCGCATTTTTTCATCAAAGACCACAGTACCTATAGGTACTCTTGTATCGAGCTTAATGATGAGTATATTGCTTGCTAAGTTTGATCTGTGTAAGAACATTCCAATGCGTTTTAACTGGCCTATCATATTGCCTCTTCTTCTGTCTCTTCGGCCTCAACTTTGGGCTCATATTTTCTTATCTCAACATAGATGCTAGCCTTATTGTTAATTTTGTTTACAATCTCCATGAATTTGGGTATATCGTCCTTTCTTATAAGGCCAATCTTTTCTACGGGCTCATAGATCTCAGACGTATCTGTGAAGATTGATATTGATGGTATGTGGGGCCTGTATATTATTTCTCCTCGCTTTATTGTGTGATCGCGCTTAAAAATTTTTTGTTTAAAACGGAGAGGTAGTTTTATCAGCAACTCTATCTCATCGAAAACTACACTCTCTGTACATATTGGGAGAGATGCCAAGATTTTCCTTACAATGGAGGATCGTTCTATAGTTGGTGTAAGTGACTCATACATAAGACCCAATACTCCTACAAAATTACCGATTTCGCCGAAATCAAAGACTACTCTCCACCATCTTTGTTCTACTCCAGGGAAGACCATTATAGATGTCACCTAAGTAACCAAACAATATTTTAACTACAATATTATTCATTACATAAGAATTGTATCTTTAGTTAAAATGTTTTTGAATATAGGTATCTTGGTGGATAATTTGGAAGCTATACTCATGGATACTTCGCCAGAGATCGCTGGTAGGATTGAGTTTTTTGGTGGGTTCTTGGAGTGGCTGGAGTTTAAGGTACATTACATATCAAGGATATCCTCTGATGAGTTGTCTAAAGGTAGGCTTCTTATAATTGCAGGAAAGAAATATGATAGGTATTCTTCTGATGAAATAAACATAATAACAAAACACGTTCATGCTGGCCACAGGCTTCTCGTAATGGTCGATAGTGATAGTGTACCATTTTTTGACTCCACATATAGTCTTCTCAAAGATATTGGAATATATCCAGACCCCACAATTATACGTGAGAATGGAAAGCTAGAGTTTGCTACGAAGAACATAAACAGGAATCATAGAATCACGATAGGCATAAGTGAATTGGTATTTAGAAATGCTGTTAGATTCATACTAGCACAAAAGAAGGCCTATCCCATTGACATACTTGTCAGGAGTGAAAAAAATCAACAGCCCCCAGATGCTATTTTGTCTTGTGTGGCAAAATTTGGTAATGGTAGGGTCATGGCTATATCCACATGGGAGATAGCAACGGAGGATCTAATAGGGGAATCGGATAATGCGCTATTTTTAGTGTCCTCGATATATTGGCTATTGGATCGTAGTCCTCCACCAGACCTAGTTCAGAGGATAGAGAGAATACTGATCAAATAAATAAGGGGGATGTATAAGGGTCTTTTTCAATGTTTGATTTTATAGAAATTTTTAAGCCAGAATATATTGGTACTGGGAAGTGATAGTAATGCGACATCTAATTCCTTTGTTTATATGTCTGATGCTTATATCATACCCAGTATTGGCATTCACTATACATAGGACGTTAGGTAGTGTAGATGTGGATACCAGCTCTAATGAGGCCATATACCTATCATTTAGAATAATAATAATGGATAACGACGATAATGCTACAAATGTTACAAATGTCTCCATTATGCCATTTGGAAGGATAATTCTGAAAAACGGCACCTATATAAATGTATCGACAATGGACGAGCTGTTTTACCTAATATACAATGGCAGTATAAACGTTGAGGATATAGAACAGGTAAACGTAAGTACTATTAGTGACTATTTAGAGTATATGGATTCCATTATGGCGAATGAGAGTGAATCTATTAATCTAACATATTACCCCCTCCATAGGGTCTTCTTATCGAGGCTTGAGAAGAAGCTGGAAAACTACTCGGGACTCATAGTTCCGGTAAATGCTGAGGATTATATATATGATGAATATGGATCAAAATATCCGAAATCGTTCTATGGCGTGATACCATGTCTAAATATTTCGAATGGCGATGGGGACATCAATGTCTTAGATGAGGGGTATCGGCTATACTTGATTGTCTATGCGAATCTGTCATATATGAACGATGTACTGGGCATCGAGGAAATGCTTAATAGCATAATAGAGATAGATGCTGAATCCATATTTTCGTTAATCGTGGATATCTCGAATACATACAACAATAGTAACGAACAAGAAAATACAAACATAATGATTGTGAATGATAATGTTACATACATATATAATAGATCGTCCAATGGAACATTGTATGAGTTTACAACTATCAACAACACGTTTTTGCCCCTTGTAGTAATTATTGACGACCAAGGAGTCATCTGGTGGAAACACTATGGACTAGAAAATCTGGACGAACTTAAAATTTATGTTAGCATGTACCTAAAAGAGGGGTTCTTGAGTATACCAAAATACCCGGTACTTGATATTATCCCCGACGAACCCCAGGTTAATAAAACGTGTGATGTGTATGTTATACTTGGATATGGCTTTGGGAATATATCGGAAATAAAGCTATACTACGAACTGAGGGATGAAAATAATGATACAATAACATATTGTGCAGAACCAATTGATGTTCCTACTGACAAGTTTATGTGTGAATTACCCAAGATAAACTCGACGGCTAGGTGGCTCGTTCTTAATGCAACTGTCCGCTCAGAATTTGGTGATTATAAATCGAAAATGTATATTTATAAGATAATTGTACCAAAGAAGAAAGAAAAAGAAATACCTGAATGGGTTTGGAAATTAGTTGCGACGATCATAATAGTAGTGATTGGTATATCGTTGTGTATAAGGTTATATAGAAGATATGTTAAACTCCCGAAGAAATGACTAATCCATGAGCTCTACGATCCTTTTCCTTCTATACTCTTCCAAAACTTCCATAAATTCTTCGTATGCTTTTTCTAGTTTGTCCGTATACTCAAGGATAACTCCCCGTATTCTCTTTCTCAGCTTCCTCAGTTGTACGGTCTGTACTATGAGTTTGGTGTCTATGATATCTGAGACATCATCATATTTTAAAACAACGATGCCTACCTCAGCAAGTTTTTGTCTTATTTCCTCAGGTATTTTTTCGTCTCCATAGATAATGATACCAGCTGCGTTGGTGCTTAGAAGATTAATTAGTTTTTCACTCCAAGTAATGTTTTTTGTAAGAATGAAGTCATATTTTGATAAGCCATATTCGTTCTTCCAAGTAATCAATGACGAGTAGGAAAGTTTTTCTATTTTCTTAACAACAATCTCGCTAGGGTTTCTCTGGGCAATTCTTCTAAGGACCTCATGCTTATTTTCAAGGTATTTAATCTTAGATTCTAACTTGGTAACGATGTTCGTAAGTGTTCTATTTTCGTCTAGCAATTTGGCAACTATGTGATCTTTCTCTCTAAGGATATCTATAGTTTCCGCCTTTTTCGCACTTGATAAGGTTCTTATCTCACTTTTTAAGCGGATAATTTCTCTTTCTTTCTGTCTTAAGGACTCCCTAAGCTCATGTATAGTTTCTCTCATTTGGGCAACTTTTTTTCTAAGTTCCACATATTTCTTTCTTAATTGTTGATTTTCTCTAAGTAGCTGTACCTCTCTGTGGCTAATATAGTCGCTTTTTTCTTTGTTTCTTTCTGAGAGGAGCTCCGATAGTTGGGATAGTATGGCCGTTCTAATATCGAGATTCCGAAAAACCACGTCGACTTTTACTTTTTCTGGATCAACTATTGGAATGTATTTTAAGATTGAATCAATTTTTGAGAATTTCTTTTCATAGTGCTTGTATGCAAGAAATGCAGCTACTAGTGCGTCTCTTTGATGGGAGTCATGAACTCTGATACCTAAATTCTTTATTATTTCATTCTTCTTGAATATAGACAAAGTTTTTTTTGGCCTAAAAATTATCGCACCAGATTTCTGTGAAAGAAGATTGACGAAGTGTGGGATCTTAGGAACATCAGTTGATATTATGAGGGGTTTTCCATGTTCGTAAATTTTGTCTATGAGCTCAAAAAAACCTATCCCCCGACGGCTTCCAACATATAGCACATTACCATTTAAGTCGATTAATGCCAATCCAGTTGTTTCACCGGGATCAACACCCACGATTATATAATGTCCGTAGTGGAATGGTGAGTGTCCCTCGCCTGGAAGAACAAATATGAGTCTACTATGCCGTATCGGCTCCACTTTAACTTGGTACCAATCAGTTTCATAGTCCCTGATTATGTTCCTGATAGTGTCGTAGGATTCGTATATAATTATTCTGGCCGATTTATATCCTCCTTCTCCCTCTCTTATTAGAGTGTCATACAGTATTCCCTGTTTATTTAGAGAATCCAAAATTTCCTTTACAATCTCTCTAATTCGGGCCTCAGCTGATCGTAGGTATTGCCTTTGATGGCTTCCTCCAACTTGTCCGAAGTGTCTAGAGCGGGATACAGTTATGAGGGTAGCGTCCCTTAGGGCTATAACTTGGGCGCCCTCGCTCCTCATAGCAAGTCTAGCGGCGATTTCTGCGGCTTTCTCTGGGGGGAGTTTCCCGCCCCTGAATAAACCATGTTTCTTTGCTAAAGAAGCAAGGCGGTGTTGTCTAAACGGTGCACCGGTAACCTGAACTAGAGTAACACCAGTTTTATCTATGAAGTTCATGATGTCGGCAGAAGTTTCGTAGAGCTCAAATATGTTATCCATGGCTACAATTTTGACATTGTATTTCTTTATTAAAAGTATGATGTCTTCTCGCTTTACTGTGTTCCTGTAATGAATATCTCCCGTAGTTTCATCCAGTATGACAGCGTAAAAATTTTGTCGGTCTGGTAATACGTCTAGGCCCAATATTGTCAAAAAACCACCAGGATGATCTCATAGATCACTATTTTAATAATCATCTAAAAGAGTATATAGTTTAAAAATTGATTTAAGCTTATCCATAAGAGGGGTGCGCACGAGTTGTTTGAGTCACTAAAGAAGGCTATTAAAAAATTTATTGATAAAGTTGTCTATAAGGAATTAACAGAGAAGAATTTAAGGAATGTGTTGTTTGAATTTGAACTTGATCTAATAGAGTCGGATATCGCTGTGGATGTTGCAAGAGAGATAACAAAAAACATTTCTAGTAGGCTAGCTGGACAAATCGTTAAGCGTTTTAGTGATATAAGAGAGATAATAAGACTTGCTATTAGGGAGGAACTAAGATCAATATTGAACATACCACGGGTAGACCTAGTAGAGCTAGCACTTAAAAGAAAAGAGGAAAATTTGAATAACAAGTATGGTCGGTGGAAACCATTTACTGTTGTTTTTCTTGGCCCTAATGGGTGTGGAAAGACAACTAGTATAGCGAAGTTGGCATACAAAATGAAGAAAAATTCTCTCACGGTAGTATTGGCATGTTCTGATACATTTAGAGCTGGTGCCATTGAGCAATTATACAAGCATTCACAGAAATTGAAGGTATATATGATAAAGCGACAATATGGAGCAGACCCTGCCTCTGTTGGTTTCGATGCTATAGAACACGCGTCGTCAAGAAAGAAAGATGTTGTGTTGATAGATACCGCGGGGCGTCTAGGGACAGATATGGACCTGATAGGGGAGATGAAGAAGATTGTAAGAGTTGCTAAGCCAGATATAAAATGTCTGGTTGTTGATGCGTTGATGGGAAACGACTTGGTGGTTCAAGCCAGAACGTTTAGTTCAGAGGTGGGTGTTGACTGTAGTATCCTAACTAAAGTAGATGCTGATGTGAAGGGAGGAGCAGCAATTACCTTATGCTATGTAACAAAAAAACCCATAAGCTATGTAGGGATTGGGCAGGGGTATGAGGATCTTGTAGCTTTTGATCCAGATTGGTTCATAAATAAAGTATTATCATGATGGAATTTCACTAAAGTATTCCTTTAGTCTCTCTAATCCCTCTCTGAGTTTTTCGGGTGTCTCTACAACGGGTGCGAAGGATAATCTTAGCCATCCCTTAGCATTATTGAAATCGCTACCTGGGGCAAGTGCAAGCTGTTTTTTATCGATAAGTTCGCGCCATATTTTCTTATCGTCACGGCAAATTTCCTCGATATTGAAGAACACATAGAAGCCTCCTCTTGGCTCTAGTACCTTGATTTTTTCTATATGCTTTAGAGAGTCAACTGTGTATTCGGCCATGGCTTTATATTTCTTTCTCCCATCATCATAAAACTTTTTGAGTTCGCTTAACGCTTTTTTATCCGAAAATAATCTAATAAGAGTCATTTGAACAGGGCTTACAGGTGCAAGTATGCGGGCCTGCTCAATAGTGTTCAGGGGCCTACGGAATTCTGGTGGTAAAATTACGTAGCTTATTCTCCATCCTGGGGCCCTAAACTCCTTGCTAAATGAACATATCCATATCTCGCGTTCACGTGGAGGTCTCTGGAATGCTCTAGGTAGATCCTCAAAAATGAAGGCTCTGTATGCAACATCTAGCAATATATAAAAGTCATGATCCATCGCTAAATCGTGAAGCCCCCTAAGTATATTATCACCCCATACTTGCCCATCTGGATTGCCCGGGGTTCCTATAAGTATGGCTCTAGTCTTGTTTGAAATCATGTCTGTAAGTTCCTGAAGGGAAGGAGAAAAGGATCCATCTTTTACAATCTCCCAAAACTTAATTCTGGCTTTCAAATCTAGCTCAAGTTCTATTTGTCTCCTATAATTTAGATACCCAGGCGTCGTCATGATTATTTCATCGCCAGGATTCAACAGCATTTTAAATAAAGCTGCTGTCTGCTCAGTGGAGCCCAAGCCAACTACTATGGAATCGGGAGGTATTCCTCCTCTACCGAATATCTCTTTTTCGTAAGTAGGAATGAGCTCAAGGAGATCTGGAAAACCTATTGTTGGGCTATATCTTGCAGCTTTTTTCCACAACTCGTCATCTTTTATGACTTCAAGAAATTTTTCCCGTAGTATACGTGGTGGGGGATCTTGGGGCCAGCCACCTGCCAGGTATATCAATGGTCGGGGAAACTTTTCTGGGTGTTTTTCAAACTGAGCAACAAGTTCCATTATCTCTCTAATACTGCTGGGATGATCAATCATATATCTGGCGATATTACTAAGCATTTTACCACACCACAAAAACACTTAAAAAACTAAAAAAATAGGATAGGATATATTGGGGGATTGTAGAATTAGGAGGGGTAGCTCAGTTGGTAGAGCGCTGCCTTCGCAGGGCAGAGGCCGCGGGTTCGAATCCCGCCCCCTCCACTATTATAGAGGAGAAGTATTTATGTTAACTCTCGATTTCTTTTTCGACCTCTTTGATTTCCTCTAAGAGTTCCTCGCCTATAGTTATTTCTTCCTCAGCAACTTTCTTTTCAGTTTCTATCGCCCCAATCTTCTTACCGCGAGATTTGAGAAATCTCCATCGTTCGAATAGTGCATGTATTTTCTCCTGAAGTTTCTTACGTATTATCTCTGGGACACCGTTTGTCTTCTCCATACAGAACTTTATGATATCATCCTCGTTGTCGAGTTCTGGAGATATTTCGATGTTATATCGCTCCCACATCCCAGCCACACTATCCCCCGAGGGGCGTTTTACAACCAATACTATGCCTTCCTCTTGGAACACAACATTAGCATAATAATCGTTGACTATTGGGCATAGGTCTAGGTCACATACTCCATAACTGTATTTATGCCGACAAATGATACGTCCCATGTACTTATCGCGATATGCACAAAATGTGTTGGCATAAAGTAGCTTTTTGGCATGCATGGTTATCCCCTTTTTTGTCAACAATATTCATTAGTGAATTTATAGATATATTTTTAGGTATTAGGGGCTGGGAATATGGAGAATACAAACAAAAATGTGGCCATAGTTATTATATGTATTGCGCTTATTGGGATTTTTCTATATATGAGGTGTCTATATATAATATCATATGTAGAATCGGAGTCGATGGAACCAACTTATTGCAAGGGCGATATCGTCATCATCAAAAAAGTGCCTCCATCACAAATATCCATAGGCGATGTTATTGTATTCAAGGAGCCTCCCCCCGGTAATAAATTAATTCTGCATAGGGTTGCTTATATAGAGGAGAAGGATGGTAAATTATATTTCGTTACAAAGGGGGACAATAATCCAAATATAGATCGATGGGTATGGGTGCCAGAGGATTATGTTCTAGGTAAACTTGTTGGCAGAGTTCCATATCTAGGATACTTTTTCTTATCTCTAGATGAGCCCGGCGCCCGGCTAATGTTCATATTGATTGTTATCCTGACATTTATGATATATTGGAGTATGAGTAGTGAGAAAGAGAGAAGAGTATATCCATTGTCAACACATCTGAGGGCTATCAACATTAGAGTTCTGGTTGTGTTAATATTAGTTTGTTCATTTTTGGTAATAATGATCCGAAGTAGGGGAGACCCCAGTAATATATACGTGGAGATAATCAAACCCATAAATAGTGGGGTTATAGACGATAAAACCTACATGATAGTTAACTTGAGCGTGGTTTCAAGATGTTCTCCCTACGAGTCAGTAAAAAGAGTAGAGATAAACGTTACGATTGATGGGGGCGTAGTAGGATATGGCGTGTGGGAGATAGCATATCCATTCTACGGCGAGAAGAATGTATCTATAGCGATTGTTCTGAATTCATTGCTTTCATTAGAAAATGTTAATGGCAGGGTAATCATCTACATAAAAGTGCTTGTAAAGAACTATATTACTGGAAGGCACAAGTATTTGGAATTTCAACCCCAGACGCTAAGGATGGTAGTGCTGGAACAATAAAGCTGTGAACAATGCCAAAGTATATCCCCCCAAAGAAGGGTCTAAGAGTGCTTGGTATAGCTGAATCATTCAATAAAAAATCGCATATTAGGCGATCAGTATTGGCTGGGGTGGTAATGAGGGCCGATTTACAGATAGATGGTTTCTCATTTGGATTATGCACAGTTGGGGGTCTAGATGCAACTGAAGCGATAATAGGGCTGTATAAAAAGCTTGAGAGAAAAGATATTAGGACAATAATATTGTCGGGCACAGTTATATCGATGTATAATGTTGTGGACCTGAATAGGGTATATGAGAGATGTGGAATTCCAGTGATTGCAGTAACATATGAATATTCTGAGGGTCTCGAGAAGTATTTGGCAGAACTTCCCGATGCGGAGGTGAGGATAAATATATACAAGAAGAATGGACCAAGAGTCCTTGTAAAGTTAAGGAATGAATACTTGGTGTATGTGAGGCCTGTCGGCATATCTCTAGGTAACGCTGTGGAGATATTAAACCTGTATGCTATACATGGTAGATATATAGAACCCATTAGGGTAGCCAGGATCCTAGCTAGGAGTGTCTATAGGTTGTTATTTATGAATGGAGTATCATTCCAGATTGTAACCAATAATAGTTTTGGATAACGATTGGTCATGGGTTGTGGATAGAATGAGTGTTTATGGCGAATTTATAAGCTATGTTCAGGAGGCAAGAAGATATGCTAAAGATATGTTTGAGAGGAGGTTATTTATTGTTTTAGGGGAGCCTCTCCATACTGCTAGAGAAGTTTTAGATATAATGAAGGATTTCTGTAACGAGAATATGTTATGTGTCTCAAATAGTAAAAAGTTTCGTAAGAGTTTAAAGGAGATATGCACGTCCGATAGTCTCTTTGCGGTGTCTTGCTGGGATACAGACAAAATACTTGGAAAGACGTATGACATCGCCTGTATTGATCTGAGGGATTGGCCCGATGTAATAGCCTTATCTAGGGCTGTGGGAACTGTACGTGGTGGCGGCATAATATTCATCCTACTACCATACTCATATAACTCGAGGATATACTACGAAGAAATTGTTCCGCCATACTACAATAAACAGCCGAGAGGAATAATGCTAGAGAGAATAATAAAGAAATCAAAAAACTATAGAGGTGTCTACGTCTATGATGCATCGAAGAAAGAATTCTTAAGTATTCCCAAGGAGGCGAAGCACGAATATGTAGAAGAAGAGATAGGAATCCCAGAGATGGCATCAATACCCGAAGAAATATATGGGCTCGCCGCATCTAAGGATCAGATCGATGTGTTAAAGGCATTTGAAGAATGGAAAAACTATATAATCCTTCTAGCCAATAGGGGCCGGGGGAAGTCGGCAAGTATAGGTCTAGGGCTTACTGGCTATGCTACAATATTTGTCAAAAAACATAAAAGACCATTCTTTGTATGTTTGACGTCTAGAAGTACCTTGAATGTGGAGGAGGTATTTAGATTTGCGCAAATAGCTCATGATGCCCTAGGTATAAACTATGAGTTTAATGCTAAAGAGCAAACATTGAAGAGCGACATACTAAGACTCCAATTTGAGTTCCCACACAGAGCTTTAAAGATGGCGCATATTGCAGATGCTTTAGTTGTAGATGAAGTCGCTGCGATTCCGTTTACCTTTTTACGGAAGACAATAAATGCTTACAAGAAAATAGTGTTTTCAGGGACCGTGCATGGCTATGAGGGAACAGGAAGAATTTTCGCGGTACGCTTTCTAAAGATGCTAGAATCGAGTGGTAGGCACTTCATAAAGATTGAGTTAAAGCAACCAATAAGATATGCGATGGATGACCCTGTCGAACAATGGTTGTTTGATTTACTACTTCTCGATGCCGAGCCTTCCAGAGTAAGTGAAGATATAATGGAAAAGATAGGAGAGGCAAAACTCATAGAATTAGACCCCAAGGAATATTTCCTAGGGGATAAAAAGTCCGAAGAGTTTTTGAGATCGCTTATAGGTATATTGACAACGGCACATTACCGCAATAATCCGAAGGATCTATTGCTCCTAAGTGATGCGCCCCATCATAGATTATTTGCATTAGTAATAGATTCAAAACCACTGGTTGCATTGCAGATAGCCGAGGAGGGGAAAATCCCTCCAGAATCGGTTCAAGAAATGCTAGAAGAAGCGCCATCAGGTCATCTCATACCAGATAACATAACGAGATATACTGGCATTGTTGATTTCCCAAAAATGCGTGGCTTCAGAATAGTAAGGATAGCTACACATCCAAATCTTCAAGGAAGAGGACTAGGGAGTCTAGCTCTGGAAAAACTAACGAAAATCGCAAAGAATGAGGGAGTAGAATGGATTGGTGCTTCTTTTGGTGCTAACCCTAGATTACTCAACTTTTGGCTTAAGAATGGCTTTATGCCCGCAAACATGTCACCCATAATTAATCCTAAGACGGGAGAGTATTCTGTTATTGTGTTGAAACCACTTTCAAAACATGCATCCAGGATGATATTGGAGGCTAATAAGCAACTCAAAATCAGGTTACTGAGAGAGCTAAGAAATAGTTATTGGGAACTAGAAACCGAAACGGCGCACATGATACTTAAATCTGGCGAACCAATAACTGTTGTCCCCCAACTTACATCTGGTGATGTATTTAGGCTAGGCCTATACTTATCCATAGGTGGTAAGATAGAGGCATGTATAGATGTGATAGCGGAATTGGTCAATCTATATTTTGCAAGAAAGTACAAGTTTCTGAGCATTGAAGAAGAGCATCTACTAGTAAGGAAAATCTGCCAGAGGAGATTAATAGAAAAAGAAGAGTTGATAAGAATTAGAAAGATCGTACGAAAACTATGGGAGAATATGGTAAGGGTCAAATTTGAAAAAGCATAGGAAAATGAGTCATATCATGCGTAGCAATAGATTTTTGATATCAGGCCCCCAGTATCCCAGTGCTCCACCTTCCTGATACAGCTTTTTGACACTTCTCTTATATCCACCATGCTTAGGTGGATGAAGTCTGAAAACAGGCTTAAGCCATTTTAATTCCCCGAAACTTATTTCGCCTCTCCAGATAGCTTTTGCTAGCTCTTCAATATTTTTATATTTGCCTCCAGTGAATTTTTTGACTAGGTCGTCAGTGAGTCTGTTACCGCCTACCGTATATCCTCGGTCCTTCAGAAGCTTATACAGAACTTCGAAGTCGATCTCTCCCCATGCAATTTTATGTTGGGCCTTTAGTAGCATGCCTCTTAAACTTTGATCTAAGCGTCTCACAACGCAGTGATTAGGCTTATGAAGTCGGAGGAGTTTTAATGTATACTCTACGTCTCTCTTAACATTTACAGTTCCACGAATCCTAATAATAGCTATCCATTGTCTCTCTGGCTTAGGGATTTTTTTTGTGTCTTGCCCTTGGATGGCATTCAACATAATCACCATTAATTTAATTAGTGTACATCGGGTTCACAAAAAAAGATTATCCAAATAAGATAATTAATATTAAAGTACATGTGTAGAATGAGTATTCATGTGCATGTACTTGATCCATGGTTTCTGATTTTTTATTAGTGTTGTATAGGATTTTATTATTTGTTGAGAGATGATGACTATGGATATGAATGTAGAAGACATAGTAGATAGGATATTTGCGGACGATATGAAGTACTTCAATAACCTGATCAGATCAAAGAAAAAGTTAGGGTTAATTCTAGTGGTTATAGGAACAGTCATATTTTTAGCTCCCCTTGGATTGGTTATGTATGGGCTTTATATGGGGCCAGATTCAGCATTAGCTAAACAAATAAGCTCGAAGACAGTATTTTGGGTAACATTCCTATTGATGTTCTTAGGTATTAGCTTTACAAGGTATGGGGTAGCATTGAGACGTGAAGCGTCAAGGATGCTGAGCCCAGGTGCTGGAAGATATACTTTCTACTCCAAGCTAGAATGTCCTAAGTGTGGATTCATCTTTATAAGGGAGAGAAAACCCAACGAATTTGTAGGTGACATTGTAGATGAAGAATGTGATTCATGTAAGCAAAAAATGAGAGTTGTTGGCATATATGCCGAGCCAGAGAAGAAAGTTTCACCGATAGGCTATCTCATGATGCCCATGGCGGGGCAAACTACTCTAATGGCTATTAAGGCAGCGATTATGAATATGCTAACACCATTTAAACTAGCATTTAGGCTGGAAAGAAGGAGGGAGAGTAAAGAAAAGAAAAAAGAATCCAAGTCCTAATATTCCTCGAGGGATCTCTGTATAGGTTTTAGCCCCATCTCCCTTCTACTTATGCCAAGTAATTGGATGAATTCTTGGGCGTTCTTGGGTGCAAAAGCTCTAAAGTGATTATTGAAGTATATATAAAGCCTGGAGACGGATGGCTCTATTTCTTTCCTAATAATCCCGCACCATTTTTCTAGTTGTTGTCGTGTGTAGTTATAATAGTACCAAACCTTTCTACCGTGTCCGTGAAACCGTATATATGCAAAATCAGCTGTTACTTTAACAATGGGTGGTAATAATGGCTCATCAACTATAACATATGCGATTTCATATTCCTCAAGTAATTTAAAAACCTCATCCGATAACCAGCTTTTGTGACGGAATTCTACTGAATATTCATATGTTTTTGGTAGCTTATCTATGAAATCCTTAAGTCTTTGAAAAGTTCCTCTAGTTTTGGTAAAATCGGGAGGAAGCTGAAAGAGAAGTGCACCAAGTTTGTTATGCTTCTGCAGAGGGTTTATCGTATCGAGGAATTTATTGATTAGTCTTTCAGCGTATAGCATGTGTGTTCCATGTGTAATTTCTTTGGGAATCTTAACACTAAAGATAAAATTTTTAGGGGTGCGACGAACCCAACTCTCAACTGTTGATCGGGGAGGTACTCTGTAGAATGTAACATTGACTTCCGTTGTGTTGAAGTATTTAGAATAAAATGGCAAACGTTTACTTTCCGATAACCCTGTGGGATAAAATCTCTCATCCCAATCCTTGTACCACCAGCCAGAGCAGCCTATGTAATATTGGAGCCCCATACTTAATCATCCTCTCCCAAAACACAAGTCAGTACTTTTCTAATGTTTCTAAAATGCGATCCAATCCAATAAAACTTATTACATTTTGTACAGACCCAGAATTTATTTGTTGTTTCGTATACCCTTTGAGGGACTTGGCCTTTTGCTTCATTTCTGCTGGCGTGGCGGAGCAAACCATTGCAGATTGGGCATCTAGTCATCTTATTGTTTCTAGCTTCATCCATAGCATTAAGACTCGTAAGTATTTTTTTCAAGACTATACAAGTTTCTCCTTCTTTATTATCGACATGGATGACTTTAACGCCTAGGTTCCTCGCTCTTTTTATCAATTCCATGTCAGAAGTTACTAATACTCTGCCAGTATCAAGTGCTATTAACAGAATTTTTGTATCGATATCCTCGTTTGGGTGTTCTCGTAATTCAGAGGCAGCAAGAGTATCAAAGCCAAGTATCCTAAGCCATCTAGCTATATTCCCAAGCATCTCATCAACTATGAATTTGGTCAATATTCATCCCATCATAGACCGATATCCTAAGATATAGTACAAAGAAACTCTAATAATTCACAAACTGTATCCGAGAGTACTGAGGTTATTTGAAGGTGTAGTTAAAATTAACTTTTATACAAACAGTTTAAATCCTATGTTTTTCTGATTATTGAGGATGTTAATGGTGCAGTATAGTGAGCATAGGCGCAGTTGTAAAAATAGCAATGATAGAAAAGGATGTTCGAGAGCGAATCCAAAAAGCCAAAAAAGAGGCGGAAAGTATTATTGAAAAAGCACGAGCTCGTGCTAATGAAATTCTTAGTGAGGAAAATATCGAGCGAATAAAGCAGAAGTTGGTGGAGGAATACAAGAAAAAAATCGAGATGGAATGGCGTGAAGAAGCCGAGGACGACGAGGAACTAGAGAGATTAAGTTTGATCTCAGATGAGGAAATAGAGGAATTAGCCGAAGAAATATTGGGGGTGATAGTTGTTGAGTGAATATGAGGCCCTAATAGAGACTATAATGAGGGAGGGTGAAAAACAAGTACAGGAAATACTGGATAATGCACGAAGAGAGGCCGAAAAAATAGTTAAGGAGGCAGAAAGAAAAGCATACGAAATCGCCGAAAAAGAGGCAAGAATAATAAGGGAGACAATGCTAAACAAAATGATCGATGAGAAAAAGAGAAGACTTATCGAGGATAAAATAAAGCTAAAAGAGGCGAAATTAAAACAGCTTAGGACAATACTGATAAGGAGAATTCAGGATATAATACATGGCAAGGATAGGCGGTGGGATTATACAAAAATTCTATACTCGCTACTAAGGGAGGCAGTTTCTGAGACCGCCCAAGAAAAAGTTGTTGTATATGCCAACGGTAGGGACCTAGAGTTTATTAAAACACATAAAGCAGAACTAGAGTCAAGGCTTGAGGAGGATCTAGGCAAAAAGATAACACTAACAATAGGCGACAAAGTTGATGTGATAGGGGGGGTCATATGTTCTACGCCTGATGGTGTATTAACATATAATGCGACCATAGATGGACGGATAGACGAGGTTATGAGAAAACTATCAGTAAAAATTGCTAGAAACTTAGGTATGATGTCCCAAGCTAGGTTTAGATCATTAATATGTAAAATACTGGAAAGAGTAAATAAGGAAATAATGGTAAAGGATGCCCAGGGAAGAGAGTTAAAGCTATTGCCAGTAGTTGAAGTATACTCACTAATAATGCCTGGACAACGTATTGATGCTGTCTGTACACATAGTGACGGTAAGACTACTTTTATATATGCAACTCTTGGTACGGCTAATGTAAAAAGAATAGATGAGTTCAAGAGCTCCGTGGATAGATTCCTGTCGGAGAATAAGGTTGATTTGCATGCATTAATATTCATTGGCTTTAGTGGTGTAGAGGAAAAGAATGTGCGGGAGATGTTGGCGAAGTATGGCATCTACTTAATGACGAAGAAAGAACTAATCAAATTAGCTAATGAAGTGGGAGTAGAGTTTTAGACCATGCTGGTTAAGATTTAAGATTTTTAATCATAAATAAATTAAATTGTCAATTTTAGTGAAGATCCTTCGCAGGGGTGGACTAATGAGCGAGGTACAGCAACTTTCCCTTAGGGGATCAAGACTCAAGCGACTATACAAGATAAGGAAGGCGTTATATGATAAAAAATCAAAGCGTGCGAGGCCATGTATAAGATGTGGAACTGTAAAAGCCGTCATTAGGAAGTACGGGCTATATATATGCCGACGATGTTTTAGGGAGGTATATAGTCTAATTGGTTTTAAGAAATCCTCCATTCATAGGAGCTGATACGATATGGTACTATTGGATCCGCTTGCTAATGCTTTATCATCAATTAAGAATGCTGAAATGGTTGGCAAAAGTAAGGTCTACATATTTCCAGCTAATAAGCTAATAAAAGCTGTATTGATGATCCTTAAAGAGCATGGATATATAAAGGATTTCAAGCCAATGATTCTAAACAAGAAAGAGTTCATAAGGGTTGAACTCGCAGGGAAAATTCATGAGATTGGTGTGATAAAACCTAGATATGCAACAACATGGAGGGAGATAGAAAAGTGGGAAAGGCATTTTTTACCAGCATATACAATGGGTCTGCTTATAATTTCGACGCCAAGAGGAGTTAAAACGCATATTGAGTGCAAAAAGGAGAAAATTGGTGGTAGATTAGTGGCATACGTATATTAGCTATTCATGGTGAGGGGGTATGGAATTGCTGATAGGCGAGAAGGCGGTTTTAGAGGCAATAAGAAGTGGTGCTACTGGTATTGAATATGAGGAGATAGAAATACCAGAAAACGTGGATGTAGAAGTTAGAGGCAAGGTAGTTAGGGTATCCGGACCCAAAGGATCCGTCGAAAAAGACTTTAGCCATATGCCAGTATATATAATCCGAGATGGCAATAAATTGTATATCGCCTGTAGCGCTCATAAAAGGAAGGAAACAAAGTTCCTAGGTACCACTACAACAAAGATAAGGAGAATGATAGAGGGGGTTCAAAAACGTTTTGTGTACGTGCATAAAGTAGTATATAGACATTTCCCAATGAGAATTGAGGTCGATAAAGAGAACAAGCAGATACTAATCAAAGGTTTTTATGGGCGAAGGGATACATTAAGAGTGCCAATTTTTGGTGATGTAGAAATAGAAGTAGAAAATCAACCAAATTCAGAGATTCCCGATTTGGTCTACATAAAAGGATGCGATATAGAGGCTGTCTCGCTTACAAGTTCTGCTCTAGAGAATGTATGTAAATTAAGAGGTAGATATAGAAAAGATATAAGAGTTTTCTATGATGGGATATGGCTTTGGAAAAAAACACATGAAGATTAAGCCACAATTTTTGTCTAGATAACGATTAGTATTGCTATTAGCAATCCGTAGATGGCTATCCCCTCTGCCAGACCAACTATAGCTATTATCTTCCCAAACAGTTCTGGCTTCTCTGTAAGCGCTCCCATAGCGGCAGTACCAGATTTGGCTACGGCGTAACTTGCACCAATGCAGCTCAGCCCTACGCTTAGTGCAGCACCTATGTACTTCAGTCCACTAGTGTCGCTTGTAGATCTCCCTTCCGTTTCTTGTGCTGAGAGGCCACAGACGAACATAGATATCGCTAAGATCATGGAGAGTAACATTAAATGTCGTACTTTCATTCTGATCCCTCGCAATATATAGTTAAACGGGTTATAAAATATGTTTTGTATATAGATGGGAGAATTAAGTTACTAGGAGGGATATTGGGGTGCTTAAAAAATTAACGATAATGTATCCCAAGGAGTATGAGGAGGATTTAATATTGCTAATAGGTAAATTAGGATGTGTGGAGTTCATTGTACCAGAAGAAGTCATGGGGTTCAGAAGGGAGGTTCCAGAGGAAACACGATATGTTATACTGCTGATAGATAAGATGGAGAAATTGGCTGGAAAATTTGGTATTGATCTTAAAAAATATGTTAGTGATGTTTCTAGGGAAGTTGAGATAAGAAGATATAGATATGAGGAACTACTAGGCGAGTATAATAATTTGGAAAAGAGCTTATCAGAGATAGCCGCATTGGCTACGCTGACGAAAGAATTGGAGAATCTTCGCATTTTTGAATGTATACTTCGTGCATCTCCGAAGGCGGAGAGTATATATAGGGAGGGAGGAAAAGCCATTATGGTTGATAGATTGAATGAGGACTATATAAAAGCCATGCTTGATAACATAGGTGTAGAGTACATTGTTGCTTCCTACGGCGATAATACTATCTTCTACATGTCGGTTAAGAACGATGAAATATGGAATATTATTAGGCTGATTATCTCGAAAATAGATTATAGAGTGATAGATATACCCAAACTTGAAACAGATAAAACCTCAATAATAGAGGCAGTAAGGAACAGAATTTTGGAATTGGAGTCAACAACTAAAAGGATCAAAAACCAACGTGATAGGATAATAAAAGACGCTACGATAAAGCTTGCAAGGCTATACAGGAAGGCATTGATTCTCAATAAGTTCCTAAAAGCTAGGACCTACTCATTGAAAGGAGAATATATAGCATTTCTCCAATGTTGGGTACCTGAAGACAAAATTATTCACCTAGAGGAGGCGATTAAGAAGCTTAAGGGGATTACAGTCTCAATATTAAAGGAAAAACCGGGGAGAAGAGAAGAAACACCTACTCCTATAAAGCCAGGAAAAGTTGTGCCATCATGGCAATCTTTGTTCTTACAGATGGGCTATCCTACGAGAGAGGATATCTTCCCATGGTTCCTTGCAGGCATTATGTGGGCATTTATGTTTGGATTCATGTTCCCTGATATTGGACAAGGTCTAGCGATAATATTGATGGGTATTATATTCTATAGGAAAAGAGAAGTTTTTGGTTTCTCTGGTAAAAAGCTTGGCAATCTATTCATAACGGTAGGGTTATCATCAACGTTTTTTGGATTGCTATACGGCGAGTTTTTCCTTGTAGAAATATATCCTCCGCTTATGCCTGGTCTTGTTGAACATTGGCTGGAGGATAGAGCCAGTGTATCTTGGGTGATAAAGTACGCGCTGTTGATAGGGATTATAGAAATTGTGTTGGCATGTTTCCTATTTATGTATCGGAGTATAAAACATGGAGAATACAAAGAGGCAATATTTGGAGAATGGGGCATCCCAGGACTAGCTATGTACCTAGGACTTATTTTGACTGGTCTATATTTCATAGGGATTACGCTTCTGCGTCCATTTGAGATTGCTGGTATAAAAGTTTCCTTAGTATTTCCTAGGAAGGGAATGGCGGTATTTAATCCTCTCGCGCTGGTTGATAGTTGGCCTTTTTACGTATTGTTGGCGGGCATAGTACTATTTTTGGTTGGAGGAATAATCGAGAAGAATTTGGGTGATAAATTGCCTTCTCTTATAGAAATGTTACTATCTATGATCGCAAATACACTATCATTTACTAGGCTAGCTGGTTTCTTGATAGGTCATGCAGCGTTCGCACTGGTAGTGGAGGTAATGAAAAATATGGGTACAGTGGTCTATTATGGAATGTTGTTGGGTATGAATTTTCTAGTATTGACACTAGAGTTATTGGTTGTATCATTACAGGCTCTGAGGTTGCTATTCTATGAATTCTCGACTAAGTGGTATATTGGTAGGGGCAGGGCCTTCAGACCATTTAGGTTATGAAGAAAGGATAGGCATGCAGTTCGCATTAGCATGGAATTATGGATCTATGGAGGAGGAAGAATACAAGAGAAGGAACATAAGACTGGCCATCACATATTTCCTATTATTAGTTTCCATACAGGTGTTAGGAATATACCTAATACTCATGACAAAAATAAGGTTGAATCCTATCTTGGTGATTATTGTTGGGGTGATGATAGCTTCCGTGTTGCCATTGGTTCTAGCGGTAATTATTTTTGGGTGGGGGAGAAGGTAGTATGAGCTCTGAGTATGTACTCCCTACAAAAATTTTCTTATTGGAACTAAGGAAAAAACTTAGGCTAGTTGATTTCTCTAAGAGAATTCTTGAGAAGAAGAGGGACTCCCTTCAAAGTGCGATTAAAAAGACTATTGAGGAGATGAAAGAGGTAATTTTATTCCTAAAGAGAGAATTGATAGAGCTGATGAAGTTTGTACTGGCGACAGCTATAGTCTACGGTAGGAGTTTGAGAATTTATGCATTGATCCAAAAAGGAAAGCTGAAAATATCCGTAAGATACATTTCGGAGAGAGGTATTCTAGTTCCTGTATTTGAGGTAGAAGAGTTTCCAGAGCTCAAGGATAGGTTTCCAGAGGGTATTAGAGCATTGGCGAAGAAGCTGAAATTGTCTATTCCAGATATTCTGAGATTGGCCTCGATTTTTGTGAAGATAGAGTTGTTGTTGAGGGAGCTTGAAGTCACTAATAGGATAGTTAATACGTTGGATAAGGTGGTTATACCTAGCTTAAAGGAAAAAATATCTTATGTGTTGTCTATGTTGTCTGAATTTTTCATTGCGGAGTTATCTTCCTTGAGGGTGCTAATTACTGGTGTTGGGGAGGGATTGTGATGCATGAGATAGATATAGTATATGCCTCTACGAGAGCCCATGCATATAGAACATACTTAATACCCCTCGAGACAATAAAGAGAGACTTAATAAATTCCAAGTCTTTGGAGGAACTGGTCGGTTTTCTACAATTGACACGGTATAGGGACTATATGGTTCAGCTGGCAGAAGTAACATTAGAGAGCCTAGTTAATGGCTTCAAAAGTTATTTTTCTGATATCGCAGAACGGTTTATTAAAGTTCTGCCAGGTAATGCTAGAGACCTAATGGAAACCCACCTATTTCGATTCGATATTGATGGCGTCTTAGAGGTAATCTCGGAGAAAATGGCGGGGATAGAGCATAAGTCGCGGGATTATTATGTTCTTCCCTTTACAAAAGTGGACATAGGAAGGTTTCTAAAAGCAGAAACAGTAGATGCTTGTGTTGACCAGTTAGCTTATCCTCCATTTAACATAGATAAGGCATATATCGACTTGTGGAAAAAGTATAGAACCATATACATAATAGAGATGGCATTACGTAGACAGTATTATATCAAGTATATTAGAGCCCTTGAACATTTAGAAGAAGAGGATAGGGATAGTCTGGGCGAAATTATTGGTACCGAGATAGATATTACAAACATCGCGATAGCTATTGGACCACTGCTCTATGGATACTCGCCCAGTATTGCGTGGGATATGTTGATTCCTTACGAGTACAAGGTTAGTTTGGAGAGCCTTAAGAAAGCCTATGGTCTAGAAACTGAGGTCATTATGAAAATGGTGCCTGAACCCTATAAGGACGTGGCCGAGTATTACCTTGTTGGGTCTGACATAAAAGCAAAGAGTTTAGGTGGGAGGATTATTATGCGCAAGATTCTTGCAATGTTACACAAATTTCCAATACATTTCACATATGTATATGGAATCATTAGGCTTTTCGAATTTGAGTACAGAAACCTAAAGGCTATAGCGGAATCCATATATTATGGCTTGGCCCCCACTGAAATAAAGGAATTATTAATACTGGATGAATCCCTATGAGTGTTTCTGAGACCTGGTACAAGGCTGGTGAGATAGCCCATAAAATTTTATCAAGCATTGAAAAGGAAATTAGGCCCGGCAAAAAAGTATTGGAATTATGTGAAAAAATAGAGCAGATGATAAGGGATGAAGGCGCCAGACCTGCCTTCCCTGCAAACATTAGTATAAACGAAGTTGCTGCGCATTATACATCGCCTCCCGGCGACAGGACTACAATACCAAACAAAGCATTGGTAAAGGTGGATCTAGGAGTACTTATGGATGACGGAGCCATAGCAGATACAGCAATAACAGTAGGCATAGGTATTGATAAGAAATTAGTGGAATTAATACGTGCTACGAAAGAAGCATTAAGTGTAGCTATTGAACATGTAAAGGCTGGTGTAAGAGTGGGGTTCATCGGGGAGCTTATTTGGAAAATTGCCCATGACAGGGGGTTTGGGGTTCTAGCTGACCTAGGTGGGCACTCAATAGATAAGTGGAATCTACACTCGGGAATAACAATTCCTAATGTTCCACGTATGTTCTCGCCAAAACTCAAGGAAAATATGATTATAGCAATAGAGCCATTTTTGATTCCAGTAGGTAAGGATAGTTCAACGAATCCAGATATGACAAGAGTGTTTATATTCTCCATACGCAATCACCAAGGGGATAGGATCTTAGAGACCCTATATAAAATGTTTGACAAGCTACCATTTACGTTAAGGTGGATAGGCAAAGCAAGAATGGACCCCATATTTAGAGAGAGACTTGAGAGGGTATTAATTGAAAAATTTTATGAAGGAAGGATAAGGGCATATCCGACGCTCATAGAGTCTGAGAGAAGATGGGTTTCTCAGTTTGAGCATACAATTCTCGTGAAAACAAACTCTGCGGAGATTCTAACGTGATGAGGCCTGTGTATCATTGTTTTTAATTTTTGGGAATAAATTTATTTATGGGTGCTAAATTTTGGGTAAGGATAGGCAGTCAGTTCCAAGTATGCTAGAACGCATAGCTTCTCGCTATGGGGTTGAAGTATTTTATGTAAATATGGATCCAATATCCCTCAAAATATCCAACAGGATCATGCTAGGAAAAATAAGAAAAATATATGTTCCAAATCCCTATGCGATGTTTGTACGTATAATGAAGTCGGAAGGCGACTCTATAGCGATTATGTCTGCAGAGAAACACAATGTCTACAATATATTCTACATTGTAGAGAAGATGGTACCCATTTTAGAGCAAAATGAGAACAAGAACATATATCTAAATATATTGTGTGGAAGCAGAGAAGCCCTCAATACATTAATAAAGCTGGCTATTGATAAGAACCTCCCCATATATCTTCCTCCAAATTTCCCGACGATGGTTGCCTTAGCAACTAAGGTTTTCTCTGGTAGACAAAGACCTGTAATTGTATCGGTTTGTGAGCCCGATATAATTAATCTAGAGATATTTGAGGAGGAAATAGATTTCGCGTCCATCGAGCGTGGCGTCTCATCAAACGAATTGTCGTTTAACTTGTGCGTAGGTTCGGGGAAAACAGCAATTATTGGTATAGGTTCGTGTATCAATTATGTGCTTGATATTGTTAGTAGGGCGAATATGCAGAAAGATCTTACGATTTATGGTATTGTAGAATTAAATAATAGGATCCGTCGTTATCTCAGAAACATAATGCTTAAACATAACAACATTATAAGCTTGAGTGGTCTTGTATCGAGTTATCTGAGAATGATATCTCAAGAGCTTATAGAGAGGGGTGAACTGAACAGGATACCGAACATTACGAATATAGAAGCATTAGAATCTTCTACTCCAAGTCTAGGCGATATCCTGTATAATCAGATAATGAATGTTCTGGGTAGAGGGTATTATGAAGCTGTCGAAGGAGTGAAACTGAGAAGTGAGGTCAAAATATATAGCGGTAGGGCTAGCGAGGCTGTAAGCATCGTAAAAGAAATATTGCATGAGGCCGAGGTTATTGTTGTTAAGCCAATAGAGATTGATTCAAGTGCAGAATATGTGGATGATTTTATGGATCTATATACAAAACTAGTGGATTCTGGGAAGAGAACATTAATTGTTGTCTCTCATATATCCCAATTTGCAGAGTTAGGAGAATCAATACAGGAATTTATGGGTCTTGAGGCAAAAATTATTTTTGTTCTTTCGACAGAGTTTGTCCCTGAGGGGAGCTATAGGCCAATCGAAAAGAGTATATCAGAAGTAATAGGGTCAAGGGCACAGATAATAAGCGATGACTATGAGGAAGAAATTAAAAAGGCAGTCAAAAAAAGGAAATTAATAGTAGTTTTTGTATAGGGACTAAGGATGGAGTATTGCTTCGCAATTGTAGCTAACGATAAAATTATGGAATTAATACGAGAAATTTTTTTCGAGGTCTTAAAACTAACAAAGCTTAGTGGTAGATTACAAAAAGTTTATTTGGAGGCTTCTAACAAAAAGGAAATAGGAGTATATATTTTCAGCGTGTCGAAAGTATCACCTCCCCCTGAAATTTCGAGTGGTTCAGTCGACTATATAGCCTTTCTTGACCCCGTGGATGACGACTCCCAAGAGGTCATTTCGAAACTATTAAGAGAGCGAGGCGTCATAGTTTTTAAGAAGGGAAGTCTTGACATGACTTTCTTTGTGGACAAAATGCCCTCCGTTGTCAATGTTGATGAAGATAGGGGAGTACATGATTTGATTGCTATACTACTAAAAGATATAACAAAGCTATTTGCTATAAAGCGAGAACTGATGTACAAGATTTTAAAAACAATAATTAAGGATGAAGATATGGACCTAATCGAAGCATATAGAATGGTGAGCAAACAATGAGGCACTCTAAAGGTCCACGGTCACGCACAAGAAAGTTACTATCCAAGAGATGCAAGGAGCGGGGACTACCTCCGATGTCTGCAATCCTATACCAGTACGGTATAGGCGAGAAGGTAGTAATAAAGATTGATCCAAGCATACATAAGGGCATGCCCTATAAAAGGTTTCATGGGAAGGTAGGGGAGATCATTGAGAAAAGAGGCAAAGCCTATGTTATACTAGTCAGGGATGGAGGCAAATATAAGAAAATCATTGCTAGACCAGAGCATATAAGGCCTATGGGCATTAAATTTACCTCTAAACGTTGAAATTGTTTTTACTTTTCATATACCCTCTTTTTCAATGAAATGAATGGTAATACACATGTATTACTCATTTTAATATAGGATATCATGATTATGTGTGGTGATTTGTATAGGTGGCCAAATGGAAGAGGAAAAATTTATAGTTCGTGGAGGCGCAAAAATAGCTATAGTATCACGCGAACAGGTCTGCAGGTGTGTAGATGGGCGTGGGGCGCTTTTTTATGATTTTAGATCGAGAGAGTTTGTATTTGAGGGTAGATGTAAACTTCTTTTACTTTGTACGATCATAGAAATGGAGAAATTTAAGTCCAAGTTAGCTAAGAATCACCTCTTGGTTTATTAGTTGGGTTGATGAATTCGTCAAGCTTTTTATTTGAGACTTTTTTTGTTGTTTTCCAGCTTTTTCTTACTACCTCGGGCCGTATTCTTAATATTGTTTCTAGTTGTTGAATGGTTTTGGGGTCTGATGGGTATCCGCTTCCAAAATCGACTCCAGTTTGTCTTTTAATCTCGGTAATCTCGGCGTCTCTCAGTACCTTAGCAATAATGCTGGCCGCCGCAACTATAGTATATTTCATATCGGCCTTTGGTTCAAATAGTATTCTACTTGGCTCTATATTAGAGAATTTTGTTACATATTCCCTAAATTTTCTTGGGGATGATGGAGTATCCAATATATATAATTTTGCATGCCTAAACATTGTCATTATTGTAGCCATAGCTTTTGCTTCTAGAACATTTAGTCCCTTTCTTTGAACCCAACGATCCATTGTTTTTGGTTCCACATAAACAACAGCTGCGCCATCCACCATGGATAATATCTTATCAAATAGTTCACTTCTCTTTGTTGGTGCGATTGTCTTAGAATCAGCGACTCCTATGGCCTCTAACTCTTTGATTGTTTCTTCGTTAGCAGCAACACCAGCAATTACCATTGGACCAATGACGGGCCCTCTCCCCGCCTCGTCTATACCTACAATACAGTCTTGTCTTTGAGATGGTTGCTTTAGTATTTTGAGTCGCAATGCTATTGCACCAGCATGATATTCTACAGATATTATCTTGGTTTATAATCATTAACTTAAAAAAATAATTGGGGGATTTATGGAAGGAGGCATGAAGATAGTAGCTATAAAGGTCTCGACACACAGGGATCTTATTAGAATATTAAGTGAAGTCAGAAAAGGAAATGTGATAGTAGCAAGTTTTTCTGCTTTCAAAAGTAGAAGTGTTAGAAGAGAGGTAGTTAAGAGAATCTTAGAGGCTGGTAATAAGTTAAGACTGAATGTTCTTGGGGTCGGGGCGGAGTTTATAATTATAGCACCATCAAACATTAAGATAAAACTGGAGGGAACAGCATATTAGGTCTTTAATAGATCCCAAAGTTTTCTTTTTGCCAGCTCTATTAGATAATCCGAGGCACGCTTTCCAGTATACTCCTCTATTCTTTTATCTAGATTTAGCACAATTTTTGAATCTGTGATTCTTATTATATCGTCAGCTATCAGCGAATCGATAACATCCTCCGACGCATAATGAAGGGCCTCAACAATATCCAGGGCCCCATAGGTAAGAATTGCTCGTATTAAACCAAGTGCAGCGTAATCATGGCCTTTTATTTGATCTGCCAATATACCAACTACGAAGTCAAGAGCCTCTTCGTCCCTTCTTATTTTAGCGGTCTCTCTGTGTAGTCGGCTAGGCGGTCGTTGATATTTTTTTCTTACCTCAAATACCCGCGAGGGTGTGGGCTCAGGAGGTTTTGGTGTCTGTCTTATTGGTTTTGGGGTTATTGGAGGAGATGGGGGCGGTGGGGGTTCTGGATGGGTTTTCTTTCTTAGTTTAGCTATCATATTTCTGGTTTTTTTAGCAATTTCTTCGACTTTCTTTATTAGTTGTGCATAATTGACATATTCTGCTTTAAGTTCTGATGATTGTCTTGGTCTTACCTTAACCATAAGGGGTATTGTGAATGATGGTGCCTTTATAAAGCATTCGCCTGGAGAAACGGATGTAAGTACTTCGACAAGTTTTTTTGGTATTCCAAATAGTTGGCTCAGCTTTGAAACATCATGTCGTTGCATCTTTAGTGCTATTATTGTGGAGCAGTTAATTATTATAACATCGCTTAGATCTCTGGGTGACTGTGTAGCTAATATCAACCAGACACCCATTTTGCGTCCTTCTCTTGCGACACGGATAAGGATTTCCTTAACTGGATCGTCCTTACCTTTTGCCGGTGCAAATAAGTGGGCCTCATCGACAACAAGAATCACATTATGCTGAATTCTCCCAGCTTTTTTGTCTTCAAATACTTGGCGGACGATATCCGCCACGAAGAAACGTACACCCAAATCGCCAAGTGGTGTACCGATTAATCTAAAAATAGTTACTTTTCCAGGCTGGCAGTATTCCGAGGGCTTGATATAGTTATATGATAGGAATCCACTGGCTCTTAGCGATCCGATTCTTGTGAGCAAGGCCTGCTTTGTTTGGAAGTGTAGATCACTTATTTCCACTAGCCTATATAGGTCATCAATATGCATTTGGGATTTCTCCCCCATTAATTGCTTAAGTTGGAGGGCAAGTCTTAGCTCTTTCATAGAGAAAATGAACATGAGACGATCAGGCGAGAAGATCGGGCTGAGATAGGGCGGGTTATTCTCCCAATCAAATATTAGGACATCATCTTCAAATCCTTGTGGCTCTAAATTATACTCTTTAAGCGCTTCGACCTGTTTATCATGTTGGTTAGGGACAGCGAGCCCGGAGTATTCATCATGGACATCAAAAATTATTATTGCAAAATTTTTTTTCTTTCTCATTTTCTTAATTAGCTCTTCAATAAAAACTGATAGTGTGTAGGATTTCCCCCCTCCTGTTGTGGCTGATACAAGAACGTGGACTCTGAGATCCTTTGGGCGATAATAGACTGGTACGAAATCTGGATGCGTGAGAATTTTGCCTATATATAGCCCCTCCTCCCTTGTTGTTCTTGTAACTAATCTACTAAGGAACTCTCCAGAGGGATTATAAATCTCATATCCAGCTCTAACAGGCCTGTTGCACTGTTTTAGTTTAGAGTCTTCGCATTCTCCAAGTATTTCACAGAAACCAATAGTCTCGGTGACTCTTGTCTCAATATCGATGACGCGGGATAATAATATGCGTCCATCACCCATCACAAGAAGAAATTGTCCCTTTTGTATAGATTTTCCCTGCTCAACCCTCATGGAGAATTGAGTAACTCCCGCCCTACCAAATATTGTTCCAACCTTATCCCGCACTATATTTTGTATGTCGGTCATTTTAAATCATCATAGGCACATCAAATTAAAGTATAATTCATCTGTATTAAATTAATAAGTTTATGTTAATGCCTAGGGCATTATATACTGGCGATTGTGAATTATTCGACTCTTGGTGATTGCTGTTGGTGGTAATCGCAATATGTGGTTCCCCAGGTACTGGTAAGTCTACATTCGCCGACATGTTATCTAGCTATGGTTTCCATGTCATACATTTAAGCAAATTTGTCATAGAGAACAAGCTATACTGTGGCTATGATAGGCAACGTTCTGCATATATTATAGACGAGGATAGGCTAAGGAAAAAATTGGGGGGGATTATTAGCACAAAGAAAAGTGTCATCATAGAGGGGATTGGTGCGGAGGCGCTGCCATCGGATTGGGTTGATTTGTGTATAGTATTGGTGTGTGAGCCTTATGTTCTAAGGGAGAGACTAGAAAGAAGGGGTTTTTCGCAAGATAAAATTGATGAAAACCTAGAGGCCGAAAGGTTCGGGGTGATACTTGGGGAAGCTATTTCGAATTATGGGAAATCTAAGCTAGTAGTAATAGATACGAGTAATGGTGATTTCGAGAAAATAGTGGGTGTGATAATAGATGAAATACGGAGGAGAGGGCTTCTCAGGTAAACCTAATGTAGTAATATTCGTTGCCCCTAAAGAGAACGTTATAGTAGAGTTGGATAACTTTTTAAATTTTATAAGGAGACGGGGTTGGAATGTTCTTCAAGTAGTAACCTTAGATTCCGCACCTGAGGATAGGGCCTTAAAATCGTGTGATTTTGTCATAACCTTGGGTGGTGATGGCACAATTTTGTATGCCTCAAGGGAGATAGAAAAATATGAGAAGCCAATTCTTGGGATAAATTTTGGAAAGATTGGCCTCCTAACCGAATTATCTATCGCTGAATTCTACAATAGTGTGGATAAGATAGAGAAGGGGGATTTTTATATAATAGCAATACATAGGGCAAAGGCCCATATAGAACATGGGGCACATGCGTTCCCCTCAATACTTAATGAATATGTTATCATGACAAAAAAACCAGGGAAAATATTGGGTTTGGAGATGAGCGTGGATAATGAGAAAGTGGGGGAGATACTATGCGATGGCCTAATTATATCGACACCCATTGGGAGTTCTTCTTATGCATTATCGGTTGGTGGGCCGATAGTATCAGAAAGCGTGGAGTCATTCGTTGTCACGCCTATAGCACCACTATTTAGGTCCAGTTTTCCAATGATATTCCCGTCGGACTCGATTATTAGAGTTAAGGTCATGGAAACATGGATGGATGCTATACTTATAGCGGATGGTGTGGAAGTAGGAGAAATAGCTAGAGGCGAGGAAGTGGAAATAAAGTATACGAATGCCGTAACCAAATTCATAAGACTTTGGGGGAGGCATAGTAGAATAAGAAAAGTTGCAGGTATGGTGTCGCTTAGATATGGAAGATAGGATGAGGCTATCAGAACTTGGAGAACGAAGGATTCTAGAGGGGATAATATTTGAATATATATCGAATGACAATATCTTTGTTGACGAGGACGCGTTTCCCCTTCCCTGTGGCCGAGGGGTGATGATAGTAAATGTGGACACATTTGTGGAAAGTACGGACGCGCCCTCGGGTATAGACTACTACAGCATAGGGTGGAAAACAGTAACAATGACATTTAGTGATGTAATAGCCAAGAGTGGATTACCCACATATTTAATGTGCTCTATAAGTGCTCCAAGCAATATGGAAATAAAGCATATTAGAGAGTTGCTAGACGGTATAAAGAGGGCGTGTGAGTATTATGGATGCAAATACATTGGAGGGGACTTTGGAGGATCCGAAGACCTTGTAATTACAGGCGTTGGCATAGGTATTTCGGACAGGTTTATACCTCGGAGTGGAGCAAAGGAGGGAGATAGCGTATGGGCTACTAACGAATTTAGTGTGGCCTCCATTGCTCTACATTATTTACTCCAATCTGGAACTGCAACAAGAGGTATAGAATCAGTACTACGGGAATATATGAGACCAAAGATAAATCCCAAAATAGCGATCGTATTGAGGGAATTAGCTACAGCGGCTATAGATTCATCGGATGGTCTAGCTGTCTCATTGAATGATATCGCCAACAAGAGTGGGGTAGCCATAATTCTAGATAGGATACCCGTCGCATCTGAAGTATATCAATATGCAAAGTTGAATAACCTTGACCCATTAAGCCTAGCATTGTATTGTGGCGAAGAGTTTGAGATAATATTCACCACGGACAAGCCAGAGGAGACAGTGATCGAGAAATTTAGAGCGATGGGCCTCAAGGAACCAATAAAGATAGGATACGTAGAAAAGGGTTCGGGGGTTTTCTATGCTGGAAAAAAGATACCGAGGAAAGGATGGGAACACTTCAAATCGGAGAGATAGATTAATAATCATAGATTCGTCCCTACTAATGTATGCAATAAAGGGGAAAAAGAGGATGCCAATAAATATAGAATTAGCACTCAAGGAGGTGTCAGAAGGAGCTAGGCTTGTAGTACTAGACACAACAATAGAGGAGCTTGAAATATTGAGGAACAGAAAGAAAGGAAAAATAAAAATAGCAGCAGACTTTGCACTAGAGCTAATAAGAAGAATGCAAATAGAGATCATAACTGTGGATAAGGCCATAATCGAAGAATTAGCCAGAATCAAAAACAGGCTAAAATTTTATGAGTACTATGATGAGATCATTGCAAGGATGGCTGGCAAAATTAATGCGGCAGTAGCCACAATAGACATGGAATTAGTAAAAAAATTAAGAAGGAGGAATATAACATGTTATTATTTACGCGGACGCAAATGGATTAGAGTGTCTGGATACCAGTACTAGATCTTCTACTGTTTTCTGCACTCAACATAAACTTCTTCATCTCTCTCAAAAAGTCGCGTATAGCAACTCTGATAGCCTCACTTCTATTTGGGTACCATCCTCTCGCAACTAACTCGTCAAGAGCTTCAATGAATTTCTGGGGGATATGCAAGGTTATTAATTTCATATTTGATGCTTGTAATTGCATATGGATCACCAATATACCTGTAATACTCGAGTAGTATAAAAATACCGATAATGTAGGTGTATTCCATTGGATAATATTAGCGTATTACAAGAGTATTACAAGAAAGACAAGATTTCATATAACGGGGAGAAGTTTAATTTCCTAATTACCTGTGGGGAGATAAATAAAGATGCTTTTCTGAATTTTATCCCTGATTTTGAGCGTCGGGGGATTTGGATTCAGTTTGTTCCGTGTAGTTATGTGTTAGGTATTGAAATAGTAGAGTATGCTCTTAAGCTTGCTGTGAGGGATTATCTCCGGGGAGAGAATGTAGCAAAGAAACTTAACCTGCAGTTTTGTTTGCGTTTATTCGCTAGGACGCAGGTTAGGGATGTACTAGAGTTGTTGTCTAGATCTAATAGATGGGCTGTTATTGTGATAATTGCAAGAAATGATGTCGAGGAGATATTAGAGGAACTTGTTGAAAGAGGGATTATCACTAGTTTTGTAGAGTGTGATAAGTGTGCTGGAAATTTGGGGGAGATATTGTCAATATACGATGTTCCCTTAGATTATGTGAGTACTCTTAGCAAGATGAGGGGAGAAAGAATGGATAGTGTGGGCATCAAGGTTGTGATGGAGAAAATCGCCACGGTATTTTTATGGAAATAGTTCAACTGTCCTTAATAGTCCAGTCTGCCGTAACCAACCAGCCTATATTCACGGTCAATTTCCCTAAGTATTGCCACTCTCTCCTCCTTAGGCAGGCATATGGGTCTACTCAATATAATTTCGGCCTCGTCATCCTGAATGAAGTCGATTTCTCCAACGACGGTGGATGTGCCAGCGTTTATCAATATCTCCTCTCCTTTTCTGAGCGGATAATTTTTCCTTTCAACTCTTGTGCCAATTATTTTTTCGAACATATTTATATTCTTGACAATTATCTTATCAGTCACAGGCGGCAGATCCTTAGATTTCCCCGCGATATTTCCTACAAGCCCATCTGATTTTGCCAGCCCAGGGTCGAGTGTTGTGGCTACTCCAATTAGCATATGTGGCTGGGCTTTTTTAAGGGACTGTCCAGCATCAGAGCGTATACTTACTACTTCTGAGAACAAAGGCATGATTTCTCCGTCCTCGGCAATAACACCAGGTCTTATCTCTATTTCATCCCCTACTTTTAATTCGCCGCTCTTAAGCGCGCCACCGATAACGCCTCCAATAATTTTCTTTATGGGGGTTCCTGGTCTATTTGGGTCGAAAGAGCGGGCTATATACATCAAGGCTGGGCCTCCAAGATTAGGTGTTTTGGGTGGGAAATACTGGAGGATAGCGGCCAATATTAGCTCTATATTTATTTTTAGGGCAGCACTTACTGGGATTATTGGTGGTGTACCGAATCTCGTTTCGTTCTCAAAGAAGTCGATAATCTGTTGATAATGTTTTAGTAGTTTTTCTTGGCCAACGAGTTCTATTTTATTTTGCACACATATAATTCTATCTATGCCCATGACTTCAAGGGCAGCAACGTGCTCTCTAGTCTGGGGCATTGGACATGGTTCATTAGCTGCTATTACAACAAGGCCGTAATCTATAAGGGAAGCACCAGAGAGCATTGTAGAGATCAAAATTTCGTGTCCAGGGTGGTCGAGTATAGAATAACAACGCATGTGATGCATTGATGTTCTGCTTGGGCATTTTTTGGTAGAGTTGGATATTAGACAGCTTAGTTCCTCTCCTGAAACACAAGTAAAAATATCTAGGTGAGAATACCCCAAGAATATAGTTATTCCCCGGAGTATTTCTTCACTATGCGTGGCTGGGAATTTTCCCGTAAGGGCTTCTGTAACAGTACTTTTACCATGATCCACATGGCCCGCAGTACCGATGATCGCACTAGATATGTGCATAGTTGGTTTTTTTGGTGCTGTCCTAAGTGCATTAATATCAATGTTTAATATGTCAATGAGTTTCGAATAATCAATCTTCGTTTTCTTTTGGCGTACGTTCATATCTTCATCACCAAGCTATTCGCTATTATAGGTAATAAAAATCACTATACATGAAGCCCAAATTTTGCTCATTACTAATGCTAATATACAACAAAAAATCTTTTACTTGAGTGTTATAAAAAATTAGTTATGTTTATCACAACATGTTCTGATTTTTTTGGCAGGTTATCCCTCGATTGATACAATTTCTTAATAGGGAATGTGATAAATATGGCTAAATTAAAAGTCATTTTGATAGGACAAGCTAATGTGGGCAAAACATCAATAGGGAAATATTTGATATTTCTAGATAGAGCAATAGCGTTGAACACGGAACCTTCCACAAGAGTAGAAAAATACATGCTAAAAGTGTTAAAGGCAGATATATCACTATTTGTTACCCCAGGCCAAAGGAGATTTCAGCGAACGAATATCGAGTTTTTATTAAATTTGCTTGATGAAAATACTGTTATACTATATGTTATGGACGCAGCGGCGAAAAGAGAGAGAATAAAGTTAATGCTGAAAGAGTTCGTAGATATATTAAAACTGATGTCAAGCGCTATTAAGGACAGGAAAATTGATAGCATAACAATTGCATTATTGGCTCATAAGCAGGACTTACCTAATGCTCTAAACGCGGAGAAAATATTGCAAAGTATGATAGAGAAAATGAAATCGGTCTTCCCCAATATAAGAATATATGTATTTAATACCAGCATATATTATCCAGAAAGTCTATTTAGGGTTGTAAGGGAGATAATACTTCCTAAAGCACTTCCCATGAAAACGCTAGAGGATATTGTAGATACGTTAGCCAAGCTAACGGGCTCTAGAACAGTAGTTATTAGTGATAGTATGGGTTTCCCATTAGCCATGAAAGGAGATGAAAAGATTGGCTCTTGGTTGTCTATTATCCCAGCCAAACTGTTGACGTCCTTGGAGCACGAAAAAAGAATAATTAGGGATTTCAGGAAAGACCTGTGGGATATTATCTTCGGTGTTGGGGATGATGAATCAATAGACATAATAATGGATGTAGGATCTTCAACGAAAGCATATATAAGTATTAGAAAAATAGATGATCGACCTATATGTTTCTCCTTGTTTAATCCTAAAAAGCAAATTGATGTAATAAGAGGTATTATTTCCGGAGCGAGTAGAAAACTAGTGGGGATTATGAATAATATTGGGGTACTGGGTGGGTGGTAATTGAAGAAATATGATTTCTTCGTTGGATTAGCTGAGTTTGATGATGTGGAGGGCCCCGTAATATCAATAATCTTGCCAAAGGACTTCCCCTTAGATATAAGTACTAGTTTTCAGATAGCGGATTATGCCCTATATGTGGAGGGCAAGGCTATATTGGAGACAGAAGAATATTTGGTTTTGTCAGCCCAGTTCAAGGTTTATGATCCTGCATACGATAGAAAATATAAGAAATATGCTGTAGTGGCATATTTTAGTAATATCGCTTTGATAGAAAAAATAAAAAGCATTAGATTTGAAATAGAGAACCTTATAGGAAAAACAATCGATAAAATAAAGACTAATGGCTTGACAAATGACTATCTAGAGATTGAGCTTAAGAGACTGTACAGGAAAATTGAGAATGTGCTGGCTAATTATGTAGTAGATAGGGATACTAAGAATAAAGTAGAGATATCTTCTATTTTAGATCTTAAAATAGATTATACCAAATATATGGATTTTTTCTTCCTTGTAGATAACAGACTTAAGCTGATTGTGGCGCGTAATAACAAGATAATTGAAGATTTTATGCATGATCCAATGAAATTTGAAGTGTTTCTTACGAGTAGTGGTGGCATAATGATTTTTGTTGCGGGAGATGCGCTTAGAAAATATGGGGAACTACGAAATATAGTGGAAGAAGTAAAAAACAAATTGGAACACGCAGAGCGCAACGGCATAGTGGTTTTAGATCCAATGTTATACCTTCCTGAAGATTACTAGAGTCTAATAGAAATGCGGGGGGCGGGATTTGAACCCGCGAAGGTATACGCCACAAGGTCCTGAACCTTGCCCGTTTGACCGCTCCGGAACCCCCGCTTATGGTGCCGGGGGCGGGATTTGAACCCGCGAGGCGAAAACGCCATCGGATTTCTCAATCTGCTCGAGTCCGACGCCGTACCTAGCTCGGCAACCCCGGCTGAGGTTATGTTCCCATAATAAGTAAGGTAAAATGGGATTGATATAAATTAATTAAATTACTAAAATTTCTATTGGTTATGGATTCATCAAAGGTGGAGCAGTTTTAACATAACAAAGATAAAATAGGCGGTGTAGACCTTGGGCGCTTACAAATATATTCAAGAGTTTTGGAGCAATAAAGATTCAGAGGAGTTCGAAAAACTAATGCAGGAAAGAATACTCGTCTGGCGCAGAGAACCCGCCGTAGTCCGCATCGAGAGACCAACAAACCTATATAGAGCACGCACACTAGGTTGGAAACCTAAACAGGGGATAATACTTGTACGGGTAAGGGTAAGAAAAGGGGGGCAAAGAAAACCAAGACCTAAGAGGGGGCGAAAAGGAAAACACTTAGCTATAAAGGGACACACTGTTGGAAAGTCACTACAATGGATTGCTGAGGAACGTGCCGCACGAAAATATAGAAATACTGAAGTTTTAAATTCGTATTGGGTCGGCGAGGACGGACAATTTGTATGGTATGAGGTTATCCTTGTGGAACGTGATAATCCAGTCATAAAAAGCGATCCGAATCTTAACTGGATTACTAGTAACAAGAATAGAGGAAGAGTGTTTCGAGGTTTAACCTCAGCAGGGAAGAGAGCCAGAGGGTTACGGAACAAGGGTAGAGGTGCTGAGAAAGTAAGACCTTCCAGACGTGCAGCTCTTAGAAAAAAAGCAAGAAAAAAGAGGCCATATAAGCCCTAGCTTTTGAGCAATTTCTTGTGACACTTAATGGGTAGCTCCATCGTTCCTATCAATACTAAATTTCTCGTAACATCGGATCCCAGATACGAGCTAGATGCTGCCTCGGAGGTCTGGCATTGCCTATATGTATCTAACATCTCTAACGAAATCGATATTGTATTTATTAGAACACGGAAAAAAGGAATCAGAGGGCTTTTTGGTGTTATATTTAACGAAGACGCCCTAAAGGCCATCAGAACGATAAGAACATATTTACTGAAAAAACCATGGATTTTAAGATACACTCACAGGATAATCCCTATAGAGATTGTGTCGACGAAATTAGATGATATAGTGGATTTTATATCTAAGGTAGGTCCCATAAGAATTGGAGATGGAAAATGGTGTGTTCGTGTCTCGAAGCACTCATCAGGGGCCTCATCTAGGAGGATTATAGATCTTATCGCAAAACATATTCACTATGGTGAGGTCTCGCTAGAAAAACCTGACTGGATCATCAACATTGAGATCATAGTTGATACATATTTGGCCTCTGTAATAACTCCTTCTGATATTATAAGGAAAAAGACTCTATGGGAAGAATTAAATAAAAAAAGGTTACTTGAGTATCTCTAATGTTTCTTGTTGCGCCTAGCACTTATATATTCCACATCACCTAATACAATCGCCAAGGATGTTTTTAATGCCAGACGCCTCTTTGTTAAATTTTCATACATCTCCGCATATCGTTTAGCCTCTCTTGGATTGCCTAACATATAGCTTGTAATGGCTAAATTGACCAGAACCGCTGGACAATTATAATTCATCCCTAGTAGCTGGGTCAAAACTTTAAACGCTAAATCGACACATCCACACTCTAACATTATATCGGCTAGGTGCGCCAAGCTATTGAGATCCTTCCTAGACAATCCATATAGTATTGGAAACAGCTTATCTATAATTAATTGGCATCCAGCCCTGTATAGCATTCCTATGGTCTCTATTAGAACATATATGTCTGCAATAGCAATACTCTTTATGTTTCTTGAAATTAATTTTACCAGTCTATCACATATAGCACTGATCTTTTGTATATGTATACTTTTTTCGAAGACTGATTTTTTAGATTTTAATACGTAATTATATACATTTCTGGAGCCTCTGTATATAAGATATAAAATGTGATTTATCGATTGTAAATCACTAGTACTTATTGCTATCTCAAAGCGGTCCAGCATCATATTGAGTTTAGAAAATATATCCACTAGATGTGTCCCCTAGGTCATTTTAATATTCCTAATTCCCTTGCTAATCGTGTAGCGATGCGATCAAGAAGAGACATCCCAGCATTAGTTAGCTTCCTACCCCTACATATCTGCTGAAGTTTCGGATGTTTAATCATATTCTTCTCTACAAGCCCTGCCTTTTCTAATTGTTGGAGAATAGTCCTTACTATTTTTGCGCCTCCTTTAACCTTTTTTTCAGGCCTATGTCCTCTATCTTTTCTTCCCCCATAATAGTTTCTTAGTCTATTAACACCGACTATTCCTCGACGATATAACTGATATAATATAGATGCGGCTCGATAGTACCACCAGTCCTCTTGTTCGGGGGGTCTATCCTTATGTATGCCAGTCTTAACATATTGGGACCACTCGGGCGGTTGTAGTTCCTTGATGGTCTTTAGCTCCTCTTTCAATTCCTCAATGAATAAACTTATAGGTATATCATATGGCGATGCCATATCTTCCTACCTCTTCATTTCTAATTTTTTCATTCGTTTTCCAAACGATAAATGCCGAATTTTTCCACATTGTCTGCATCTTAGAGTAAGTACACCCGTTTTTGTAACTTTTGCATGGGTTTTTATTTGCGTTATAGGCTTCTTCGAATACCTACCCTTATTTCCATGACCTTTTCTTCGCCTTTCGGCGCGTCTTTGACCTTTAGCTAGTGCTCTCCTTTTCGGAATAGCCTTATATAAACTCACCGAGTGTTCCGTATACGAGCCACAGTATGGGCAATATTTCCTCATGGTTTTCGGTATCAACATCTCTATTCACACACTTTGATCTGATCATCTTTAAATTATTGTACATCTATTTATGACAACAATATTTATTTTAAAGCTTTAGAATATTAAATTTAGTCCATAAGTATGCTTACATGTTGTTTGGTGCTATGCTATGTCTGACGAAGAGCTGGAATTACTATTGGCAAAAAGACGGCGGGAGCTTGAAAGGTTATTGAGAGAAAAACAAAGAAGTGAAGCCAAAAGACAGGAGGAAATCCAACGAGAGACCATCCTTAGACAAATACTGACTAGCGAGGCTCGCGAAAGACTAGCCAGAATTAAGTTAGCTAGACCCGAATTTGGAGCATTTATTGAAAACCAACTTATCTCATTAGCTCTATCTGGAAGGCTAAGAGGAATCATAAATGATGCTCAACTTAAAGAGATTTTAAAACAATATTTGAGACAATTTAGTCGTGAGAGTAAAATAGAGATAAGGCGAAAGTAATGGCTCGTTATAAACCATTGGCAAAAAAACTTAGGCTTGGTCGTGCTTTAAAATCTAATAGGATGCCCCCTCTATTTATCCGTATAAAGACAAATTTTAGGGTAATGAGGTCGCCCTCCCAAAGAAATTGGAGGAGAACTAGACTGAAACTATAGGTGGTTGAGCATGCATGAGGAGGAGACCCCAGAACAACCCGTCACAATAAAAGAGGAAAAAAAGGAAATGAGAGAAACAAAAAAGAAGGAAAGGAAAGCTAGACGAAGAGGCCCAAAGAAGGTTCCATCCATTATTCTTGAAAAACAAGAAGAAAAGGATGATGAAAGATATATGACCATAAGATTTTCGCCGAAGCTATTAAAAAGTGCTCCATTATGGAAGCGATCTCGAAGGGCTATACGGTTGTTACAACAATTTATTCTGAAACACATAAAATATGTAGAGGCAACAATAGACGAGGCTACAGGTACAAGAGCTAAAGTCCGCATAACCGAACCAGTAGTGTGGATAAGCCCAGAAGTTAATGAAATTATATGGTCTAGAGGAAGCAAAAATCCGCCCAAAAAAGTCAGAATCAGAGTACTAATAAAGGTTGAGGATATTATAAGGGATCCTGAAGGCAAGCCTATAGGATGCCGAGCAGAACTACGAGTATTTCCAATTTAGAATAGGTGACCTGTTTGGGGGCAATCCCTGTGGAGGATTGGTTGGCAAGTGTAGAGGCAAAATTGAATGAAATTGAAAAACTAGCAGATTCCCTTGAGAACCTATTAAAGCTTGAAGAGTATAGAAAAAAAGCGAAAATTATTGAGAAGGAGTATTACAGACTCGAAATAGTGGTTATACCTTCCACAAAGGAAGAGCTTGATGTCAAGATCTATTGTACGCCGCGAGTGAAAATCGATCCGAAGTACATATTCCTTATATACCTGACAGAATTCTTTCCAGAGGTCTCAACAGATTTCCTAGACCCAGAAAAGAGCAGAATGTATACCAAAAGAATAGTCATGTCATTTAAAATGTCTCCTGAGTTCTTTGAGATCAATATGAGAAGAATCCTGGGCAAGATTCATAAATTCTGGACAAATCTGATGGATGATAATATTAGAAAGGAACTTGACGACATAATACCACAGATATATGACCTAATAAAGTCCAAGGATCCGGAATCAAAACGCAAACTATCTATGCTGAAAATGAAGGTAAATGATTTACTTATATATGAATAGAAACGCCAACAATAAGATAACGCTTATAATACTTTTTTGTGAGATATATGATTATCTTGGGCATCACCAACGTAAAAACCATAAACAAACCCCTATTATGCCCCGGTGGTGTAGACCGGCCAAGCATCACCACGTGTGCTAACTGGCCTCTCAAGCCAGGGATCGCGGGTTCAAATCCCGCCCGGGGCACTAGGATATATTCAATACATCAATATTCTGGTGGTTAATCAATATATTTGACACCACCAATATGTCTGATGGCTACATTTGGAAGAAATTCTCTTACCTTCTTTGCAATAGCATATAGTTTCTCTAATCCAACAACCCTACCTTTTCTATAGCTGGGCTCTGGAGCATTTTCATTCGGTATGAATTGTTGTAGAATATAATAGTGCCTCGGCTTTACCAGATACTCCTGAAGGAAAATTGCAATCCTTATAATGTCCTTCTCGCTGAGTAAATTAGGAACATATGTGGTTCTAATTTCAACAAATTCTAGTTCCTTAGAGACGGACAGACTTTTTTTTATTCTATCGACGTAGATACTTGCAATTTCTTCGGCTAACCCTGTGACTCTGGCAAGCTTATGCACATTTAGGGGAGACTTTATATCCATTGCTAGGTGATCTATTAGTTTTTTCTCCTTAAGAATATCAATGACCTGTGGATTTGATCCATTCGTATCCAATGATGTCTTTAAACCCAGTTCTTTAGCCTTCTCATATATGTATTGAAGTTGTTGAGATTGAAGTGTAGGTTCTCCGCCAGTCACTTGTATATAATTAACAAAATTCTTAACCTCAATCAATCTTCTAATAATAGTGGATAGGAAAGTCTTCTTGCATAGTTTTGGGCTCAGAATAACCATAGGAAAATTCTGGCAGTATGGACATCTAAAATTACACCCGCAAAACCAAACAACAAAACTTGTTTCCCCTATAACGTCGTTTAATGAGACATCAACATAGCCCGCAATTATTGCAGCTATATTGTTTCTCTCAACCATTTTTCAACAGTCTCGATGCCTTCGCTTTTACTTATATACATCACAAATGCCTTGAAGTATCCCTCTACACTACCAACATCAAACCATTTCCTATTACCAATATTCATTGCGTAGACTTTTTTGCCCGAATCAACTTGAGCTTTGAATGCTTGAGTCTCATCTATTTCCTTGCCTATCAACGGTGCATCACGCAGATAGTCAAATATCTCTGTTGTAAAAATATATCTACCTACGACTGCGAGATTGCTGGGGGCTAATGGTGGCTCTGGTTTTTCTATAATATCGCTAACTTCGTAAATATCCATATTGTTGTATTTCTGTATATTTGTGTAACCAATGATACCAAACTTCTTTATCATATCCTTTGGAACCTCGGCAACAGATAACAAAGTATCAATTCTATGCTGGTTAAAATAATCAATCATTTTTTTCATCAACGATCCCTTAATTTCCTCAAAAATTATATTGTCGGATAACATTACTGCGAACGGCTCCGTGATATATTTCTCTACCAATAGAATTGCGCCTCCTAGACCATTAAGAATGTCCTGCCTTACGAATTCTATCTCCATAGGCGGTATAAGTTGCTTCATTTTTTTTATTAAATCAAGACGCCGCTTCCCTTGAAGCCAATCCTCCAGTTCTTTGGCTTCAGCAAGTACGAGATTTTTTATTGTTTCTTCACGCCAATGTGTAACTATTATTGCCTTTTTAATTCCAGCATTATAGGCCTCCCATAACACATCGGACAAAATTGGCATCGTTCCCAGCGGAAGAATTGCCTTAGATATTATCTTAGTTATTGGTAGCAGTCTTGTACCATATCCAGCGGATGGAACGACAACCGTATTTACCATCCCAAATACCTCGATATAACCATGATTTGGGTAAAAAACTATAAATATTTTCAATTATCCCAGATGTATGCACCAATTAATTAGAGGTGCTAGACCTTGCCAGAACTTTCACTTAGAGCTATTAGAAGGCTCATGTCTATGGCTGGTGCCGACAGAATATCTAAGAAGGCAGTCCTCCGTGTACGTGAGATAACTGAAAAAATAATCATGGAGATAACTAGGAGGGCCCTCATATTCATGGAGCACGCACACAGAAGAACTTTAAGGGAAGATGACATAATAAATGCTTTTAGACTCATGTTCTCAGCACTTTCTTTTGTCTAATTTTTTTAAATATTTTTCAAGCTTGAGTCAGAAAACCAGTAATATCAGTTTGTTTCTTTGTGTACTTATCGAGCATTTGTTTAATTAATTGCCTAAACCGAGTCGCCACAATATGTGGTATCATCATAACATAGGGTTCCTTATCGCGATTCCTCCACTCAAGATTCAGTGCTATCTGAAGGGCGCTCTCGATGGAAACATCATGGCCAGGAGAGACTATGATCATATGTTTTTCTTTTCTAATAGCATATCCATATATGGAGCTCATGTATTCGATGGGGGCATATTCGATATGATTATGTTTTCTCCAAGGGGGCCTGATTTTACCCACAAGGATACTCTTTGCGATTCCTATTGAGGGTATGCCGGTAATCACACCAATATGTGAAGCTATGCCAAATCTTCTTGGATGAAGTATGCCTTGGCCATCAACAGCAAGTATGTCTGGGGTTCTATAGTTTATAACCGATTCAAGGGCAAGTAGTGCGGAGGGGAGTTCTCTAAAGGCCAAGTATGTGGGTATGTAGGGCATAAATACTGGGACGATCGAGATGCCCAGTGACAGAACTTTATTTTGTTGAACATCATATAAGCATGCAGTCGCAATGCCTATATCTGGGGGACCACTGATGTAGCCGAGGTCCAGGGAGGCTACAATGTTAAAGTTATCCAATGATTTAGAAAGATCCAATTTACTGGAGAGAAAGCTCTGTAACCTCTGAAGAGATTCTAGTACCGGAGGTAGTTTGAGTTGCTCCGATTTTAAGACGATATTTTCGAAGTCTAAAATCTTACCACCAGAAATCTTAATCCCATCCTTTCGCAAAAGTCTTTTCTTCTTCTCTATACCTAGACTATACCCTCCAAGCTCGCCGTTTTTTCCAACGACTCGATAGCAAGGAAAAATTTCTGGCCATTTATTAGTAGCCATAATATAACCAACTGCTCTGGCAGCAATTTTGTCCCCAAGCGCCCTACTTATCTCGCCATACGTCGTAATTTTCCCCTGTGGTATATTTTTAAGAGATTGTAGAACTATGCCATATAAGTCCGGAATTTCATAAACGATTCGTAGCTTTGGGAAGGTGTAGGTTATAATCAACTCTATCCCCTAATGCTTCAGTCTACACATCAATTTAATCATAACATATACTTAAATTTGTATAGGAACTGGTGTCGATATTGGATAGCATGGCTGAGATACTATTTGTTCTAGTGGAGACTAAATACTCTGGCAATTTGGGTATGGCGGCGAGAGCAATAAAGAACTTTGGTTTTCACAGGCTTATCCTGATCAACCCATTATGCGAAGTAGATGATGAGTCCATATGCAGATCTATGCATGCAAGGGATGTATTAGAAAACGTGAAGATATATCCCAATATAGATGCGTTCATTAAGTCGGAGAGGCCAACATGTATTATAGGAACTACTGCGAGGGTTGGTTCGGAGAAAAATCCACTGAGAATTGCGGTCCCCATACAGTTTCTCAGGGACATTATAATACCCGCAGACTCAAGAATAGCATTTATTTTCGGTAATGAGGAGCGGGGGCTGAGGAATGAAGAATTGATGAAATGTGATTTCGTTGTTACTATCCCTACGAGCATGGAATATCCAACCCTAAATTTATCACACGCAGTAAGCATCGTGGCTTACGAGATATCTCAAAGTTTAAAAACATTCAAAGAGTTGCCGTATCGTCCAGCAACAGCATTAGAGAAGAAGGTATTAATCAATGCATTCTACAGATTGGTAGAAATAGTACTCAAGGAAATGCCAGAAGCGAAGAAAGAGATATACAAAGGTATCATTAAAAATCTTGTTGGTAGGGCATTCTTGAGTGGTAGGGAAGCGCATAGTCTGATTGGACTGATAAAGAGGACAGTAAATCTACTTCTTTCGCAGAATTGAGACCAATCTAGTGAGTTTGGAATGGACACGCATTGAATATGTATAAATAATCTCAAATCCAGAATCAATAGCCATTTTCTCGAGCTTTATCCTAGGTATGTAACATATAACTAAATAGCGGCCACGTTTGAGGACTCTAATTGCTTCTCTCAGAAAACTACGATATAGTTCCTCAAGAGACCCCTCGTGAACATGAGAACTAATACCATAAGGAGGATCCGTGGAGATGCCATCAATAGTTCCATCATCATAGGGTAATGATTTTGCATCGGCAACCCTAACGTCGGCATTAGTATTATAGTAGGATAATAGCATTTTTGCGTATCCTATAAGTCTTGGATTAATATCAGAACCAATAGCCCTAAGCCCAATAAGACTTGCCTCAATAAGTAAAGAGCCAGTTCCACAAAATGGATCTAAAAATGTTTCCCTAGGGACAAGCTGAGACAAATTTACAAGTACACGAGATAGCAAGCTCTCCATGGCTGTAGATGGTGCATAGGGCCTATACTTTAATTGCCTATGAAGTATGAGATCCCTTCCAGTGGGCAAGCTCATGCATATGTAGTCCTCATCGATGAGGCGTCTTATAGAAAGTATGATCTGGGGGTAGTCAAGGGAAACCCTAGCTATGGGTACTTTTTTGTATATGACTTTCACAACATTGTTGATAGAGACATCACAGTCCTTATCTCTATGCTTTATCATAAATGTAAATGGAATCCTGATACATGGATTGGAATAATATGAAGAAAATATCGACAACCAATCAACATCATTGGGGTCAGAATTTAACACTCTCTCGGCGCTTGTAATCATGGATGCTCTCCATAAAACGCATTCTAAAGGCTGATTTGTGCGTAGAATCAATGAGCGTGGAGGTAGATCTATCGCATCGATGTTAATCCCATAAGCGTTTATAAGAGAGTATAATTCCAACTTAGCCAGTTGTGTATGGTTACCATCTAGTGAAACTCTGTATATGAGCATTCATGTCACATATAATAGTGATATGCATTTATTCTCCTTTTTTATTAGTCACAACCCATACATTTTTAAATTCTCTAGGCTTTATAAGTGAATTATCAAAGGATTATTGGCGTATCTCCCTTGTATGATTTATCTGGTGAACAGGTTGTATCAAAATGGTATGCGTGTATTAACTGTTAAGGTTCCGAGAAAACTGATTGAGATAATCGATATTTTCGTTGATGCGGGTCTCTATAGTTCACGCTCTGAATTTGTGAGGGAAGCTCTTAGAACCCAAATACAGATTGTGATGAATAAAAATAAGAACATAATAAAGGGCCTCTTGGATGAGAATGCGCTGAAAGTAATTTTGAGTCAAGCTTTAACACTCTAATCTTTTTTCTGCTTTCCTATGCTTGTATGTATACGTTTTCTACCTCCGGGAAGTACTTCTTTATGAAAAATCGGGCGCGATATAGTTTATAAGATTTGGCGCCTAAAGCCATACCCTTCTGCCAAAAGTTTACATATACTATCAGAATTTTTCCCTTTCGTGAGTTTCTTTGTTCAATTTTCCTTATTTTAGCTGGATGAAATAAGTATTCACAAAATTTTTTGATATCATCGGAGTAGAAGACCACGTCTGCTTTCTTTTTCGTGATTTTTTTAACATAAACTAGCATGTTTCGTACTTCTGGTAGACTAGGCAAGTGTTCTTCGTCCAGCAATATGGATATCCTATCATCAGTCTCATAGAAATCCTTTGGGCAAATCCCCAATGTCCCAAACAGAGTAACTATTTGAAAGATTTTTGGATCCTCTACTCTCAATTCCATAGTCATCACTATATGCTTAAAACCTTTGCTAAGTCAAGAATGTTTGATGCTCCAGTATCCATGACAACGACTGAGGATATAAGATGGGGGCGTCGACAAGCCACACCAAGCTGTGCGCTTGTACCAGGGAACTCTACAATAGGTGTCTGGGTCAAAGCGCAGAGGTACTGAATTATAGTCCTCATTTCATAGGGGGCCTCTGATGCTATGATTACAACTTTTGCTTCGCCTCTCTGAATGGCCTTAACAGTGTTGTTGTATCCATATTTAAGTTTTCCTGTTCGCTTAATCACATTAATTTGTTTCTCGATCTCATCCCTAAGCTTTTTAATTTCCCTCTCGCTACGACCCGCCATGGTAGTTACCCATGTGAGTTATGTAAGGAAAAACCAAATATATAGCTATTCTAAACGAGATAAGGTTACTCCTAACCATCGAAATGGCAACCTCTTTGATATATCTGATACATATCCAAAAAGAAAACATAAATATAAAAAGAAACAAGATAAGGCTACCAAATACCCTCCTCCGCCTCCCTGGTTTCGTGCGATTCTATAGGAATTAATTGTTCCTCGGTTTTTCCCCTGATGTTGGGATATATATGCACTGGGCTTCTTAGCACGCTGGAGAGCATCATAAGGAACCATTGTCTATCATGAATTACGCTTGTACAATGGATCCTAACCCCCACGTTGATAAAACATAAGGATTCTGATTGTGATGACTCTCCTATTCCTATTTTTTCTATCTCAAATATTTGGACGTTCTTAAGTCTAGATAATGCCTCGATGAGATTGTCGCAGGGTACGGGTACCCGCAATGAGACAACAACATACAGAGCTTTATCTGGATGATCGGGGTGAGGTTCGCAACTGATAATTGCTGGGGGGAAGTGGAAAAACTCAGGTGGCAAGACCATCCATAGCCCTGTCTTGTACTTAATGACGCCAGTTTTATAGTTCTCTTGAAATAGCTCTCTAAGTGCTTCTTCAACTTTTTTTGATACCTCCGCGATACTTGGGAGGGAATCTATTTCCTGTTTTCCAAACTCATTGCTTTCCATTATACTCACTATGATATCCTATGACATGGAGTGTACAAAATATTAATATCAAATCTAAACATCAAAAATTTTTATTCATAAATATATGATAATCTTGTTCAGATCGAACTTGTGTTTTGTGTGAGGACGCTAGAAGAAATATTTCCCTATGAGGAATTCAGACCGTATCAAAGAAATCTTATAGAGTATATGTATAATTCTTTTACTAGCGACAAAATAGCAGTGGTATACGCTCCAACGGGATTGGGCAAGACAGTATCCATTCTGACGGCGTATCTCCTAGAGCCGAGGGATAAGTTGCTTATTTTGACGAGGACGAGGAATCAGTCAAGTATCTATGCAAGGGAGTTGAGTCGTATTAAGAGTAAAATAGGGAGGGTAGATTATGTATTTATTAGGTCTAAGCAGGAGCTCTGCGCTATTGCCAGCAAAAGTGAGAAGATTAGGAGTCTTCCATATACTGTGTTTATCAGGATATGTGAAAAATTGAAGAGGGATGGAAAATGTCCATATTACAAAAGGAGTATAGTGGACGGGGAATTTACCGATATTTTAACAAAGTCGGCATACATGGTCCTATCAAGAGGGGCAATTTTATCTAGAATCATAAGGGTCGGCATAAGGAATAGGATATGTCCCTACGAGCTAGCTAGATTCTTGGCAAGGAAAGCCAATATTGTCGTGGGAACATATTCATACGTTTTTAATCCAAAAATACGCGAGGCGTTTTTGTCAGGGTTAGATAGTACACTAGAGGACATAGTGTTGGTTGTCGATGAGGCACATAATCTACCTAGCTTCATAGAGAACCAGCACGTAAAATCCATGAATTTGGGGTCAATAGAGCTAGCTGTAAGAAAAATAAAAAGGTTGCCAAGAAATGAGATACTGGAAAATATATCGGGGATTCTTGAGGATTTTCTCGATCAAGTTAGGACATCTATAGGGGCTGAAAACAAAAAAATATTAGAGATGGATATATCCGAGGCTATAGGCTCCATCGATTTGAATGAACTAGATAGCATTGTTGATATATCCCAAGAACTAATGGAAACGGATCCTGATTTGGCATATAGCTTGCTAAAGTTTGTAGATTTTGTAGATTACTATGTTAATAATTACAGGATTGACTTATATGTATGCACGGGGGAACAAAGCTACAGTCGGCGTTTAGGATATCACTATACCATTAAACTTAATCTACTTGACCCATCTAGTCAAGCAGTGGAAGTTTTCAAAAAAGTAAAAGCCGCAATATTGATGTCTGGAAGCTTGCATCCACTTGAATATTACAAAATAACTTTAGGACTATCAGAACCTGGTATATATGAGAGAACCACAACCGCTGTTTTTCCAAGCCCCTTCCCTAGGGAATCTATGAGGGTATATGTTGATGTCGCATTAACATCAAGATATGAGGAAAGAACCCCCGACATGTATAGTCTTTACGCAAGGAGAATAGAACTAATAGTTGAAGGACTACCTAGGGACAAAGCAATACTGGTGGTTTTTCCTAGCTATTCTATCCAAAAGGAGGTTTCGAGTAGGATGAACATATCCAACAGGGGATACATAATAGAACATCGAAAGACCCGCATAAATGAAGTTAAATTCTTCCTATCGGATAATCCAGGAGCAGTTATTCTAAGCGTTTCTGGTGGAAAGCTTGCCGAGGGAATAGACTACAGAATCGGGGGTAAGACAATATTGCAGGCAGTGATAGTTGCTGGATTACCGTTTCCCGAATATAGTATAGTACTACGTAAAAAGCAGGAGTATTTTGAGAAACGTTTTGGTGATAGATTTGTGGCGATTTTTCTAACAACGATAGCCCCTATGGTTAGGGCGATAATCCAGGCAGCTGGCCGACTAATAAGGTGTAAAGATGACAAGGGTGTTGTATTTATCCTAGATAGAAGATTCTCCAAATATTCGAACTATTTTCCAAGGGTTCCATGGCAGACATATGAGCCCTACAGACACGAGTATATGTTGCGGAGAATACTAAATGAAGCGATAAATTTTCTTCAATCATAAGTGCACGTGTTAACCTCAGTTAAGATCTCATTTTTTTCTCCGTATTAGATTATATGAATGAGGGAAAGGAGATGAGGATAAGGATAGGAGATAAGGAGTTCAATGTAAGGGCTGTATGGTTGGAGGACGAGGAGAGGGCGATAATAAAAATGATAGATCAACGATACATACCATGGAGGCTAGAGTTCTATGAAAGCGGTAATATAAGAGACACATTTTATGCAATAAAAAACTTCGTTGTGAGAGGAGCCCCTACAATAGGCGCAACAGCAGCATTGGGTATGTACCAAGTTGTTCTAGAAGCAATAAGGGTTTCTGATTTCAAAAAAAAGTTGGAGGAAGGAGTAAAGTATCTTAGCGAAGCAAGACCAACAGCCCATAATCTATTTCATGCAATTAATAAGGTTAAAAAATATGCTATGAATTGCTTTGATAAGGGAATACGAGGGGATAAACTAAGGATTTATGTAAAGGAATTCATAGATGACTATATAGAAAAGAGTCTTGAGTGTAATAGGAAAATCGGTGAGTTTGGCGAGAAAATAATAAAGAATGGTGCGAGAGTATTAACGCATTGCAATGCTGGCGCGCTAGCCGCAGTGGATATAGGGACAGCAACAGCACCAATATATTATGCTCACGAGAGGGGCAAGAATGTTACTGTATTCGTAACCGAAACGAGGCCATGGTTGCAGGGTGCTAGAATCACTGCATGGGAAGTTCAGCAACAAGGCATAGATGTCTGTGTGATTACAGATAATGCAGCGGGATATCTCATGTGGAAGGGAGAAATTGATATTGTGATAGTTGGTGCCGATAGAATAGCAATGAATGGCGATACTGCAAATAAGATTGGAACATATAAGTTGGCTCTAGCGGCCAGAGATAACGGAATCCCCTTTTATGTGGCTGCACCGACCTCGACAATCGACCCAAACGCTAGAAGCGGGAAGGATATACTAATAGAGGAACGCTCAGAGAGAGAGGTGCATTATGTTAGGGGGGTCATGGAGAATGGCGAAATAGGAGAGGTTAGGATAACTCCTCCTAATGTAAGAGCTAGGAACCCTGTTTTTGATATAACTCCTTCAAGGCTTATAACTGGATTTATAACGGAGAAAGGTATCATTAGACATGATGAGATCCACAAAATTATTCTCTGATGTTACTGTATTCGTATTTGACGAATATTTCGTTGTTTCTCAATTCTTCAATTTTGGCTCGATATTTTTTAACTATGGGTTGGAATATCTGGAGTCTTGGAGGTGTCATATGTTCATCTGATATATGTTGCTTAATTAATTCTAAACAATCTCTCAGCATGTTGAGTTTTATTCTATTCTTTATCATCAAGAAGTTGGCTATATCTAAAATATTGCTAAGTGTCTCATAGCTCACAAGTAGAGAACTAGGAGTCTTTATCGGGGCAGATATTTTTTCTGTACTCATAAAATCCATATTTACAAACCCCGCCTGTGGATTTATTGATCGAATCCCTGAGTCCTTTAGATTAATATACCTGGCTAGCTTTATGAAGAACATGGCCCAAGTAATGGATGATACAGAGAACGAAATGATGAAGGAGTCAAATTTTAGCCAGAGTATGTGGGAGGGTTTATACGAATTTATGGCTTCCCAGACGCTATTTAGATCGATCATTGAGTGCCACCTGAACGCTTTTTTGCTCTCATACTTGGGGCCAACAAGTGGAGCATCGATTAAAGCGATGCGTCCTGAGCATGACGATGTGGTAAAGCAAAATGGGAGGCTGTTTAGAATATCTAGGTGTGGTAAAATGTCGGTATCAACTTCATTGTTCTGGATAGCATGTTTTAATTTCTCCAACATGATTTTCTTACGGTTTTTGAAATTGTTGATATTAAAGATGATATTCTCTATCTTCGTGGGCATCATTAATCACATCGATCCGCTATGAAAATACTAAATCTTAATATTCTACATTTTTGGTTAGGTGTAGGGAAGGAAATGAAAACATATCATGTATTATCCCAGATCAAATATTCTGTTATAAGACTAATAGCGGAAAAAGTAATGCTGATGAATAAGCAACTCCCTCCTGATAAGAAAATTATAAATCTTACGATGGGTCAAAACTATATCGGCAATCCGACTGTGGTAATCAAAAGAATCGAGATGCTATATAGACGTCGGGTAGAACCACTTGTTTATGCGCCTTCACTAGGAACATACGACGCAAGGGAAAAAGTGTCAAAATGGTTCTATAGGCTATGGTATGGGGTGGAATTCTCTCCCAATGAGGTCATGATTAGTGATGGTTCGATGGGTGCGATCCGCAATGCGATGGGGGCAATTGTGAGGAAGGGCGACATAATAGTGATAGATCCACTCACATTCATATATGCACTGGATACACTAAAAATAATGGGGAGGGAATACGAGGTAGTGGTATTGGATGGGGATGAGGATGCGTTATTTATACCCAGGCCAGATCAAGTAATTGAGCTACTTCAAGAGCTTGCTATAAAGAATCCCCACAAAAACATCATATATTATACTCAGTTTGGATTCAATCCAGTGGGTGCGTTCAGAAGCAGAAAAGATTTGGAGACTATCGTAAAATTTGTGGATGATTCCAAAAATGTCTTCCTCATCCACGATATTGTTTATCACCTAATAAGGTTTGATAGTATAGAACTACCATTGGCTTCTCTTCTAAGTGATGAGGGAAGAAATATTGTTGATTGTGATTCTCTAAGCAAACCATTTTCGCTTATGGGCCTAAGAGTTGGAGCACTAATTACGAGAGATAAAGAAATCTTTGACGCGTCAATGAAGGTGCAACAATATTTAATAGTTTCGCCCAATGTTTTGGCCTGTAGGATATGGGAAATTGCGAGTGATCCAGAGATATTCCCAGAAATAAAGGAGGAAATAGAACTATTGAATTTAAAGCTTAAGGAAAACTTTGAAATGGTGAGAAAATTCTGCAATAGGACTGGTATCAAGCTTATTTCGCCTGGCCAGGGCACCCTATACGCTTTTATAGAATCTCCAAATGGCGACTCCCCTAAATTCGTTGACGAGCTTATAGAAAAGGCCAAGGTCGCACTTGTACCTGGAACGGCATTCGAGGTGGTGCCAAAAGTAGGCAAGAAATATATTAGGATCACAATCTCGTTCCCCGGACAAACAATCAAGAAAGCATTGGAGCGGATTGAGGCTTATATGAGTAGTAGTGGATATTTATAAAACAATTTTTGAGTCTAACAATTGAGGTGTAGAGCAATGGGCGAAAAACTATACGGAGCAATCTTCATTCTTATAGCACTCGTTACATCGATTATATGGATACTCGGGACAGTAGCATTATTAGTTGTAGATGATATCAATAATTTGTTTTACAGCGGTACAAAATTACTGGATGTGATCCCCGTACCACCGCTGATTTACCTTATGTGGATCCCAATACTGCTTGCTGTTCTCCTCGTAGCAGTAATATTTGGCTGGGTGGGCATAGCCCTAGTAAGGACACCATCGCTCGAGGAAATAGATGTAGAAGAGCTTGAGAGAGAGATCGAGGAAGAGGCGAAGAAATTAGAAGAAACAAAAGGTGAGGAAGAGAAGAAAGAATAGAGAACAAATGAAACTTTAATTGATTTAAATTTTTTGGTTGCTATACCATTCCTTTAAAAAGTTATTTCTTATCTATGTTAAGACCTATTTTTATTGGGATGATGAGGCGAACCCACTCTCGGAATTAATGAAGAAGACTGGCATCGCTGATCTAACATGAAGCCCTCAGAAGCTCGTGGAAAGCTATTAGCATTGATTAAAAGGATAACTGATAATAAGCTCCGGCAAAAAGCACTAAAAGCAGCATCAACATACTTTAGGACATCAAGTATTGTTGAGAAGAGGATTAATAGGGATAGAATAATAACTTTCTATTCCGAATGGTTATCCAAAACAAATATGAACAATAAACGTGGGGTCATTAAAGAGTTAAAGAAACTGCTTATAGTTGCACGAAAATGACGCTAAAGAAGTTCTTGGCTGAACAGTTAAGTGAGATTATCCCAACAGAGTTGTTGGGATTAATTCCTTCGAGATTCCCAAAAATCGGTGACATTGTGATTATTCGACTGGATCCAAGGATATATAAATATGGCGGTATCATCGGAGAAAAAATAATAGAATATATGGGAGATGTACGTTCTGTTTGGGCCATTAGAGAGACAAGGAGAGCATATAGAGAACCAAAGGTTTTTCATCTCGCAGGGAACAATGATCCGATAACCATACACAAGGAATTAAATACATATTTCAGGTTGGATGTGAGTAGGATAACTTTCTCCCCTGGGAATAGATCCGAGAGAAGGAAGCTTATTGATCTGGTAGGTAGCGACGATACGGTTCTAGATATGTTTGCATGTGTTGGTAATTTGTCTCTTCCAATAGCTACCAATTGTAGACCGAGGGCTATTCATTGTTTAGAAATAAATCCATATGCATATAGGTTCCTAGTTCATAATATTGTAGAGAATAGGGTTCAGAACATCGTAATACCGATTATGTTAAATAATGTTTTTTATAAAAAACAGTACTTTGCTGATCATGTCCTAATGGGTTTTCTTCCTAGACCCACAAATAGGCAGTTAGAGGTAGCGATAGGAGCTGTAAAAGATGAGGGGCTAATTCATTATCACACTCTCGCACGGAAAGGAAGTGAAAACCTTGTTGCTAGGCAAGTAATAATGGATGCTGAAAAATATAAAGTAAGGGTTATTGATTATTCATGGGATTTAGTCAAAAGTTACTCACCAGCATTCAATCATATTGTAATAAGGATGAGGATCTCGAAGGGTAAGTAGTTCACGGGGAAAAGTATGATTCCAGACGAAATTCTGCCAAAAGATTATCCATTCGAGAAGGAAACAATTGTTAGGAAAGTCATGAACATAGAGACAAATCCAGAGTGGGGGATGGATCCAAGAAAAAGGCCGATTAAAGACCTACTAGAGTTTGGGGTAATAATTCTAGATAAGCCTCCTAATATGACCTCACATGAAGTTACGGCCTGGATCGCCAAAATTTTGGGTTGCTCAGCCGCGGCACATGGGGGAACGTTGGATCCAAAAGTAACTGGTGTTCTGCCAATAGCGCTGGGCAGAGCTACTCCTATAGGAGGACTGTGGCTTAAAAGTGATAAGGAATATATAGGCGTTATGCGGCTTCATGGAGATGTTGATAAAGAGCGAATAGTTAAGGTGTTTAGGGAATTTAGAGGGGCAATATTTCAGAGACCTCCGCTTAGAAGTGCGGTTAAGAGGAGAACAAGAATTAGGAAAATATATGACTTAGAGCTAATAGAGATGGACGGTAGGGACGTTTTATTTAGAGTAAAATGTCAAGCTGGTACCTACATCAGAAAATTGTGTGTAGATATAGGGGATGTACTTGGTGTTGGTGCTCACATGATTGATCTCAGGAGGATTAGTTCGGGGATATTTAGGGAGGAAAATGCAGTTATCATGCAGGAAATTGTTGATGGGTATAAGCTATGGAAGGATTATGACGATGAGTCAGAACTAAGGAGGATCATATTGCCCGCGGAGGTGGGAGTTATGCATTTGAAAAGGATTATAATAAGTGATAAAGCAGTTGGAGCGATCACGTATGGTGCTCAACTATATGCCCCTGGCGTCGTAGCATATGATTATGATATAGTTGCGGGGGAAACGGTTAGTCTGCTCTCAATAAAGGGAGAACTCATAGCAATAGCGGAGGTAGACGTATCTGGAACCGATCTGGCCAAAATGACTCGTGGAAGGGTAACAAGAAAAATAAGGGTTCTAATGCCAAAAGACATATATCCCCCATATTGGAAAGGAAGCTTTAGAGAAACCAAGAAGTCTAGAAACTGAAGAATTGGACTATAGCATATGCGATCTTTTCACCACTGGGGGAAGTCAAATACATAATTGAATCCCTATGGACAATGCCTTGTTCTATGGCAAGATCCACAATCCTATTTCCAAGGAGATTAAGACATATAGCCTCGCGCATTAATACAATAGCCTCTATATAATCGATTCTCTTTTCGAAATAGAACTCGGGTGCTACCGTAACTTTGGCCTCACCATAAGTTAATTCTTGCCCCAGTAGTTCCTCATCGCAAATAGCTACAATCGTCCCTTGTGCGGTCCTGTGAACTTTTGCACAAAACATCGGTCACACATCTAGTATTCTTCAAGAATAATGAAGATGAAAAATATAAATTCTTTTAGTAGATAAGAGAGGGTTGATGGGGATATCGAATATGTTGGGGATGTGGAATAAAGACGATAAGATTATAGTTGCCACTCATGGAGAGGATATAGATGGTATTGCGTCGGTTGCACTTATCTTAAGGGTTTTTCCAAATGCAACATTTATCTTTACAAGACCTGCCGATGTTAAAAGTATTTCGTCACACATAAACATATCAGTTGATTTGCCAAAGCCTAAGAATTGTGACATAAATATAGACCATCACAAATCTAATTATTACAACCTCACAAAAACGGGTAATTTGACGGATAGGGATCTTGTAGATCCCGCTGCAATTTCGGCTGCAGAGCTAGTTTCGAGATACTTTGGTTTAAATGATGAGATCTCAAAACAGTTAGTAGATATGGCCAATAGGGCTGACTCGGGAAATATGGATGAGAAACTAATTATGCTGGATTTATTGATTAAGTCAAATGTTGGTGACCAAGTAGTCTTAAGATGGATCGTGGAGAAATTATCTAAGCTAGGCTATGCTATTTTTGATGATCCAGAGTTTTGTGTTAAGCTCGATGAATTACGTCCTCTAGCAATGGAAGCCAAAAAAATTGTAGGCATTGTTGATGAGATCCTAAAGAGGGGTATTAAGGTTGCGATATTCGATGCTACACAAATTCCTTACGCAATATCGAGGGTCGCGCCCACAGTATACGTTAAAAAGGGTGGATATGTAGCCCTAAGTTTTTATATCGAGCCCGACACAGGGAGAAAGAAGGTGTCAATAAGGGTTGGGGATTTTAACTTCAGGGCGAATGAGTTGGCATCAAAGTTTGGTGGAGGTGGTCATGAAAAGGCTGCAGGAGTGGCCTTCAAGGGCGAGCTTAGGTTTTCAATGTTTATAAAAGAGTTTATTGATGCTGTAGGAATGCCAGTATTATACGTGAAATTGTGACGTCTTATCGCTTCTTATATACGAAGTTTTGTATCGCGACTCTTTCGATATCGTCGATAGAGTATATATCAAAAATAACTTCGTTCAATTCCGAAAGTAGGAATCCTATCTCGCTTTCTAGTTGCTTTTTTTCTTTTTCATCTGATGATTGATCCAGAGATAACAATTTATTGGTTTCCTCAACAATGGTTTTGGTCTGACGTATAACATCCAATATTGTCTGTTTGTCGGCGATCTTAATAGGTAATATGTTAAGGTATGGGGGCATATAGGAATACCATCTGCCCTTCTTTGGCTTCCTAGTGCGCTTTACAAGACGTGGAGAGAATAGTTTAAAAAAGAACTCTAATACCTCTGAATTGAGGAGTGCTAAAATATAGTATAGGGAATCAAGGTCGCTATCTATTGACCTCCAAGCCTGTCGACCCTTTTCAATAAATTCATCCACATTTAAGGAGTGATTATTGGTCTTTTTCCAGTTTTCCGCATAGTGCATCTGCTCTTCAACGCATAGCCATTTCCTAATAATAACACTAGAATCAAGGGCGTAATATTGCGCATTTAGATCTAGTGCAAAACTCTGGAATCGTGCGAAAAGGGGGCCTAAAATTTTGGATACTTCAAAAACTTTAGGGTCAAGTGGATCCTCTAACTCCCACCACCTTCTACCCCAAGCAAATACAGCGGCTCGTCTCTCTAAGATAAGCTTATACTTTTCAAGCCATCTCATTGCGTTTGGGAATCTTTTAGGGAAGTCAGGTATATATGCTTCTGTAGCATATAGAACATAATAACCCGCCCACCTAAACCCAAAGGGTTTTATGTCTTTGCCTCTCAGTATCGGTCTTAGTGCCGCCTTTTCAATGTTATATTCAGAAATAGTTTCCTCATTAACAACATATACGTATAGCGTTCCAGTCCATAATCCTCTATGAATGGCGCATAGCTGATCTAATCTTACTGTTTCCCTACGGATTTTTTCCCAGATATCCCTATATTTCTTTTTTATTGGTGGGAGTCTAAATGCTTGGACTCTGGTCCAAGAATATTTCATAATAGTCTCTCCTACAAAACTTTCTGGATGACCGCTACATAAACTCCTCCTATATGTCATTTATTTAGCAGATATAAAGCAAGATAAACAAGATTGGGAATTCCAAGTAGGGTAATTATAGTAAGAATAAATGTGTTTGCTGTTAAGATATGGCCGTGGGAAAAATAGGACGCGATAAGAATTGTTGCTGCGGGGGAATTTAACAAAAAATGCATTGTGATGGAGGATAGTATTGTGTATCTAAGTGAGATATAGCTTAAAATGAATCCAGCCGTTGTAGCGATTACTATGGCTCCAAACCCCATGTATCCGTGTAAGAATCCAAATATTATAGACGATATTGCCAAGAATGCCACATCTATGAAGTTTATGTCTCTTTTTCCAGAAAGGATTATTCTAAAATCGCTATTTATTAAAACAATAGGAATCACTATTAAGAATAACCTAAAGAAGATTTCCTCGTATATTGGAGCTATTAGCAACAATACTGCTACATATGAAGCATCCATTGTTGGTTGTTTAATAGGTGTCAATAATTCTACGATAAGTGCTATGAAGAACATTATAGGTATGAATTCTGGTATTGAGATAATAGCCTTATCTATCTTGCCAATGTGGGCCCTGAAGCTATATGATAATGACAGAATTATTATTAGCAGATAAATTATATTGAGAAATATTGTAACCATTGGCTCTCTTATCAGAATTCCAAGTGTAGGAAAAACTAGTATGATTGAAAAATTCGCTGTGAGTAAGACTGCAAGAAGAACAGAATATAAACCAAATATGGACATGGCTATGATTAGTAATAAGTTAAAAGTTTTGAGTACTTTGGTATATTTTTTATTCAAGGTGGGTGCACCTATGTATCCAGATGGGCTTGTAGATTGTGGTATTGTCGTAGAGGTCGAAGGATTAAAAGATTTGCTCAGGTTTGCCAGGTTTTTCTCTGAAAAATATTCAAGAAAAATTATACTATTTAGATCCGGGTCTCGGGTTTTCTTTGCATATAGAAGGGAGCTCGAAGAAAGTATAATCGGCATAACGATTGTAGCGAATTCTCGTTTAAAAAAATGCAAGAAAATTAATTTCTACTATTGGAAGAATCGGGTAATAAAAAAAGAACCGCGAGTGCGATTGGGCTGGCAGGTGGAAATAGTTGATACCGCTTGGCGCGAGATTGATGATATCATTGATGTGATGGAATTCTATCAACATAGCAACAACGAAAATTTTACTTCTAGATGGTTTAAGATAGTAGATGTGGAGAATTTTGTCGATCTTATAGATTATGCATTTTATGTTCGCGACGCACTATTGTGTATTCCCGTGGGCGATGTGCATGTTTTTGTAACGGGCCTTATGTCTGCTGTGTTTCCTAAAAAAGATCCGGTATTGTATCTATTCTGCTCAATGGTAGGGGATAGACTGGATAAATATGCTTTTATTGATTTGTCTGATCCTCCAAAATTTGTCAATAGGATAGACCTGAGAACAATGAGATATCTACCAATAATAAATGTATCAAGGATGTATTACTATGAGAATAAGGATGAAAGAGTTGTCATTGATTCTATCTAGACTAAAGGATATTGATAGGCCAAAGCCAGAACTCGAACAATGGACAACACCTCCAGAAATTGTGAGTAGAGTTTTAGCGTATGCATACGAATATGGGGATATTGAGGATAGAATATGTGCTGATTTAGGTTGTGGTAATGGAATTTTTGCCATAGGTATGGCTCTTCTCGGGGCCAGAAACGTAACGGGTATAGATATCGATGAGGAAGCAATATCAACAGCAAAGGAAAATGCAAGAATTATAGGAGAGCTATATGGTCGCCTACCAATCGAATTTATCTTGGGGGATGTAAGAAGCATCGATATTACATGTGATACCATTATAATGAATCCTCCATTTGGCTTGAATAAAAAAACAAAACATGCTGATAGATATTTCCTAGTGAAGGCTTTTTATTCTAGCGATGTTGTATATTCACTCCATTATTCATCTCCTCGTTCGCGAAAATTTTTTGAAAAATTAGCATCTTCCTTCTCCTTCAGCTGTTATCATATCGCATCATTTGACTTTCCATTGAGAACAAGATTTTGGTTTCACAAAAGAAAGAAGATAATTATAAAAGTAGACTTGATGATGTTTAGAAAGAAGTATTAATGGGGATATTATGGTCAAGGAGATATTGGTAAGGATAGATGATATAAACGATAAAGGGCATGGTGTTGGATATATAGGTAGCCATAAAGTGGAGGTACCAGGGGTCGTTCCAGGGGAATATGTCTTTGTAAAAGTTGGTAGGAAGCGTCTTGGGCGAGTTGTCAAATTTATAGAAAAAAGTGAACATAGAATTACACCAGTTTGTCCCTATGCACATTTCTGTGGAGGATGTTTGTGGCAGGATATAAAATACAGTTACCAATTGAAGCTGAAACAAAAGATTGTTGATAGAGCATTTAGCGTAGTTAAGTATGACTTTGATATGAGGGGGGTTATTCCTTCAGACGAGATATATATGTATAGGGGCAAGATGGAGTTTATATTTGCTGAGAGATCAGGTGTTCTGTCGATTGGTCTGCGGGAATTTGGTAAATTTGATAGAGTCGTAGATATTTTTGCATGTTGGTTGCAGAGCTCTAGGGCGAACAATATTATGGGGGAATTTAGAAAAATTTTTTCGATATTGGACTATAAGCCATATAACATTTACACACATACGGGGTTCTTGAGATATTTGGTCATCCGTGTCTCTCGGAGCACGAATGAGAGTTTGGCTATAATCGTAACAACAGCTGATAGGAAATTAAATATGAAGATTCTTGCATCGGAAACCACTGCGGACACGATTGTCTGGGCAGTTAATGATGGGGTCGCAGATGTCGCGGTAGGGCAAATAAAGGAGATTTATGGTAGAGGATACATAACTGAGAGTGCCCTAGGGTATATCTTTAGAATATTTCCATATAACTTTTATCAGTCAAATCCATTGCAAGCCAATAAGCTGTTTGATATTGCAAGAAAACTTGGAGGGGATGGGGAGAGGGCTCTAGATCTTTACTGTGGGATAGGGACGATTGCCATAATATCCTCCACTAATTATGATGAGATCATAGGCATAGAACTTGAGGAAGACTCCGTTAGGTCTGCCTTGCAGAATGCGGAAATCAATGATGTTAGAAATGTTAAGTTTCTGGTCGGGAGGGTGGAAGATAGAATAAAGGATCTGAAAGGAAAGTTTGACACTATTTTTGTAGATCCACCAAGAGCGGGGCTACATAAGAAGGTTATAAGGTATCTTGCAGAGCTTAAACCAGAAAAAATTGTGTATGTGTCGTGTAATCCAAGAACGCAGGCAAGGGACATATTGCTACTTGGACAATATGGCTATAGATTAGAACTATTGCAACCGATAGATATGCTTCCACATACGCCTCATGTGGAAACAATTGGTTTGATCGTTCGCTAATACTTCTCGTCGTAAAAACTTAGCAGACTTAAGAATATAGTGAAATTACTAATATGATGAGTAGGTTAATCATATTTACTCCTGCAATATTAGGATTATATATTGCTGCGATTGAGGATAAGAAGAAACTAGTTGTTGGGGAAACCACTATTTTATATTTAGCTACTGTTACTCTGATTCTTTATCTATCCGGAAATATATATGTGGACACCACTAAAATCGCGATTCTCATTGCCTTGATTATATTGAACTTATGTGGCTTTATTGGGGGTGGTGATGCAAAAATAATGATGCTGATGGCCTTAATAATACCTCCATCGTGGTCAATGCTGGCAGTATGCTGCTCTCTTGCTACATTGTACTTGTATAGAAAGAGGGAGAGGAGGAGAGTGCCGCTAATATCCCTATATACGATATGGCTAACTTTGTTAATACTCTTGGATAGCACCATATGCATATACTGATCCCAGAGTTTTGGTGTCAAGCCGGCAGAAGGGAGCTCATAATTATGCGACACAAAAATAAAAAATAAGATTTCCAACCTATCCTTACTTTTCTTTCATTTCCTTTACAACACTAATGGCGATACTAGTTTTTGTATCCAAAACAAATGGGAGCCCCCTCAGTTTTTTAACGAGTTGAAAGAGTTCATTCGTGTCGCTAACATGGACACTAAGTACAACATCTACCTCCCCAGTTACGACAAAGCCCTCTACGATTTCATGGATTTTTTCAAGTTCCCTTCTGAGGTCTTCAACTGGTACTGGCCGTACCTTCAAAAATATATATGCACGTAGAGGCATGATTATCCCCATTCCTAAACAAAATAACAACATTATGTATGATATTCTATTTATAAACATTCTGTATTGGTAAAAATGGATTTGGAAACCCCAAACGCTGAGATTGGAGATTTTTGGTGCTAATAATGAAACTAGTAGACTCCCATGCGCATATATCAATGCCCGTGTTTAGTGATGATTTAGACCAAGTAGTGAGCCGGGCGATAAATGCTGGAGTCATAGCAGTGATAAATCCAACTATTGATAGTAACGACTTTATAGCGGCGCTAAAGTTAGAGAAAAAGTACAGGGGATTTATATTTGTGGCCCTTGGTCTGGCCCCCCAGACCGCTACACTTCAACAGTTAAATGATGTACTAGAAGTAGCTAAACAGTATAAAGGTAGATATGTTGCTATAGGAGAGGTGGGACTTGACTTCTATTGGGTAAAATCCGTGGATAGAATAGTCACTATGAGAAAGATTTTTGAATCAATGTTAGGCCTTGCGAAGGAATTAAATTTGCCATTAATAATACATGCGAGGAGTGCATATGGCAAAAATGCTTATGTTCAAATCGCTGAATATTTAAAGAAATATGATATCGAGAGCGCAGTTTTTCATGCATTTTTTGGCAGGAAGAGTGATCTAGAATTAATCGTCAATAATGGATGGATGATAGGAATACCAACAGTATACTTAAGGCGAAGAGAACTATGGAAAATACTTGAGCTAGTCCCTCTAGATAATATACTGCTGGAAACAGATTCTCCCTACTTAGCCCCAACGAAGGGTACCAGAAATGAACCAGCTAATGTCGTCAAACTCGTCAATTTACTCACGACAATAAAACATATGGATAATGAAACAGTAGCGTCAATAATCCTTGAAAACACTAAAAAGTTCTTTAACATAAGTTTATAATTTTAGGGTAGCTATAAGGGATGTATTATGCTTCTCCAACCAAACATATATAAGGTAGTAGGTAACCGTGGCTGCAACTCCTATATCGTAGAATCGAAATCAGGCCTCGTTATAATTGATGTCGGATTATTGGGCTCAGAGGGCGCCATAAAAAAATATGTAGAACTTCAACTTGATTCATCTCTTGATGATGTATCATATGTCATAATAACGCATGGTCATAGAGACTCGGTAGAAGGCCTACCAGATCTATTGCTCTATTGTCCCAACGCAACACTGGTTATAGATGAAAGAGAGATAGGTGTTGTGAAAAAAATTACCTTTATGGGCGAGGATGTAGATGTCATGATCATAAACAAAGATACATACATAGAGGATGCAGGCATACAGATAATAAGGACGCCTGGTCATACACCTGGTAGCATATCTGCGCTATATGGGAACTCATTATTTATAGGAGGCAGCATCTACATAGGGCCACAGGGTTGGAGTATTCCTAAGCAAAACTACGACAGAAAAATGTTATTAGAGTCATTAAGAAGGATTGCTGAATTAAAATTCGATTCGCTATTTCCAGCACATGGACGTTATGTTCGAGGGCGAGCAAGACAAAAATTATTAGAATTTATTTCAGGGATAACTTAGGGGAGTTACTACTCAAATAAAACTAATCTATGTGTATCAAGTAAATGATGATAGAAATGCGAAAAAGAACCCCACGAGGCATTAGTGTTGTCATTCCAACATACAATGAGAGAAGAAACATTAAAATACTAATACCGATGATTGGTTCATTTCTAAACAATGTTTGCCCCTATGAGATAATAGTTGTTGATGATGATTCGCCAGATGGTACTTGGTTAGAGGCCAAGAAATTTGAAAAAAAGTATAATGTCGTTGTTATTAGGCGCGTAGGAAAAAGAGGCCTTGTGTCCGCAATACTAGAGGGCATAGCAAGGGCGAATTATGAACGCATCGTTGTGATGGATGCGGATCTCCAGCATCCACCCAAGTTGATAGTTGAGATGTATAAAAGATTGAATCATGCGGATATTGTCATAGCAAGTAGGTATATGCAGGGAGGTAAAATCGAAGGGTGGAGTCTATTCAGACTTCTAGTTTCGAGAGTTGCTTCCCTTATGGCGTACATTCTTTTCCCTAAAGTACGTAGGATAAGCGACCCGATGTCTGGCTTCTTTGGGCTTCATAAAAACATCCTAGTGGGTGTAAAAATCAATGCGATAGGATTTAAAGTGCTTCTAGAGATAATTGTGAAGGGAAAATATAGGAATATCGAAGAGATACCCTACACATTTAAGTCTAGACTTTATGGCAAAAGTAAACTAAGTAGTAAAATAATCTGGCAATACATAAAACACATAGCGATACTAGCTACTCAGACAAAACGACTAACAATTATTACATATATTGTGCTGTTACTAGTATTATATGTGGCTTTAATATTGATCGCATTATAGTGCGGGATTGCATTTGGTGTTTTATAGCTTCATATTGGTGTAAGTGATGCCAATACTAGACACAACATTAAGGAGAGTAAGGCGATACATTGGCATTGACATATCCTTGGAAGGATTGGAGGAGGACTTATTTAAACTTGGATTCGAACTTGAATCTGCTGTAAAGAAAGAGGATGATTATGAACTAAAAATAGAGGTTACGCCTGACAGGCCTGATTGTCTTTCGACGATCGGTCTGGCGAGGGCTCTGGCTCTGTATAAGGGGATTAGAAAGCCAACTCGGTATGCGGCGCAGGAAGGAGAAAAATTGGAGATAATTGTCGATGAGAGCGTAAAAGAAATAAGGCCCTACATCGCTGCGTTTGTTGCGAGTGGTATTAGACTATCCGAGGACGACATATTGGAACTTATATGGACTCAAGAAAAATTACATGCGACATTTTGCAGAAATAGAAGGAAAGCTTCTATAGGTTTCTACCCTTTAAAAAAAATATCATGGCCTTTACGATATTATGCTGAATTGCCTAGCAGAATAAAATTCGCGCCACTTGGTTCTGAAAAAACAATGACTGGCGTCGAGATACTGGAGCTTCATCCTACTGGAAGAAAATACGCAGGTTTACTTAGGGGCAAGGATAGGTATCCTCTGTTTGTGGATGCAAATAATAATATTTTGTCCATGCCCCCAATAATAAATTCTAGAGAGTATGGCGAAATAAAAGTAGGAGAAACAGATATCCTAGTGGAGACTACGGGAGTGCATAAAGAGACGATGAAGCAAACGCTCAATATATTGGCTACGATGTTATGTGACATGGGTGCAAAAATATCTTCAGTAAGAATAACCTATCCTCAAGGAGAATCGGAGAAGGCGCCCTATTTTGATAGAAATACGAGGAATCTGGATATATCCTACGCTGAAAGAGTATTGGGAGTGGAACTAAATAAGGATAAAATTATGCAACTGCTAGAGAAAATGGGATATATTGCTAAGGATGCTGGTGGAGGCGTCATAGTTGTCGACATACCCCCCTACCGCACCGATATCTTTCACGAGATAGATATAGTTGATGATATCGCTCGGGCCTATGGGTTCGATAATTTCGAGCCCGAGCTCACCCCTGTGTTTACTGTAGCCGCTAGACTAAGAGTTGAGGAAACAGTTGATCAGCTCAGGGAAGTATTGATAGGCTTAGGTTTCTCTGAATTATTTACATTTTCGCTGACGAGTTTGGAGGATCAATTCGTAAGGATGAGACTTAATATTCCTCCTGAAGTAGTAAGGATAGCGGGTGCAAAGGAGACCAAAATAAATGTTGTAAGGAGGTGGCTATTGCCAGAAGTTTTGAAGGCCATAGCGGAGAATAAGGCCTGTGAATATCCTATAAAGGTGTTTGAGATATCTGACGTAGCAAAAATTTATGATGGATTAGAGGCAAAATCATGCAACGAGAAGCACATGGCCATAGTAATATCAGATACAAAAGCAAATTATACTCAAATAAAATCTTGTATAGACTACATATTTTGTATACTGGGAAGAGATATAGAGATAGTCAGAGAAAATCATCCCTCCTTTATTGAAGGGCGATGTGCAGCTATCCTAGTGGAAGGAGCAAAGATAGGCGTAATAGGGGAGCTCCATCCCCAAGTATTACTTAATTTCGGTCTGACAATACCAACAGTAGCTGCAGAGATAGACCTTACAAAAGTACTTGGGATAGAGGTAAGAGAGGTTGAGTGGGCATAAAAAGCGCTTGGGAAAACATAAGGCAATAATTATTTTGGTGATAATCTTAGTATGTGTGTTGCCACAACGTGTATATCTCGATAGGGTCGATGTGCTTCTAGGTGATAAGGGGGTCTATAGATACAACGACCATAAAAAAGGTGGTCGTATAGACATAAAATACAGGTTGGACAGAAACAAAAATGGGATCGTTGATAGGCTAGAGAAGATTGTTGATAAAGAACTCAAAAAAGATGCTTACTATAGTTTGATTGTTTTTCCACGAAAAAAGAAGTTGAACAAATTCATGGAGATATTATGCGGAACCAGAAGCATCGCTGTATACAAAAAGCTTGACATAATTGGAGCTTTTTTTATAAAAATTAGAGGGAACAAAGTTTTTGAGTTTCTTAGGAAGATAAGAGGATTGTTTGATTGGATTGAGGATGATCAAAAGGTCTATCTGCAGAGTACTGGATATATCTCTCCTCAGAATATATGGAGTGAATGGTCAATTGATTATAACGGTAGCAAGTATATAACGGTCGCTGTCGTAGACTCTGGTGTTGATGTTTCTCATCCCGATCTACAAGGAAAAATAATTTATTATGAAGATCTAACCGGGGAATCAACACAGGATAATCCTATAGACAACATTGGACATGGCACGATGATAGCGTCAATAATTGCGGGGGAGGGGAATAGTCATGGAGATAATATAATAAGTTTAACCCACTTTGGCAGACTAAGTCCAGAGAGCAGTGTAGCTATTGCTTATAAAGTAATGAAGGATCAAATATCGAATATAACAATAGCGTGGGCGTCCCCTATCGCTAGGAGTATTAGCGTTTGGATAGAATATGAGAATAATATTGTGGAGGGCATAGTAAATACATCGGAGAAAATATATACGTGTACCATCCAATCGAGGAAAGGAACTAACAAGATTAGAATTATTCCAAACGCAGGAACGATTAGCTATGTCATAAGGGTATCCCTAATAAGCGACTCAGAAAAGCAAATCTACAGGGGCATTGCGCCAAGGGTGAAACTCGCTGTATGGAAGATATTCTCAGGATTAAATGCATCTACGTCGGTATCCTTGATTATCCAAGCATTGGATAGAATTTCGCAAATGTACAGGGAATTAAACATAACTGTGGTAAACTTAAGTATGAGTGCTAGTGATATTAGCTATGCTTTGGATGAGGCGGTAAATAATCTGGCCGCAAGGGGTATATTTGTTGTTACGCCAGCCGGCAATAGCTATATAGACAAATATAAAGAGAACATGCTAGAAAATCAAATTACTTCCCCTGGAACAGCCATGTATGCGATCACAGTAGCAGCACTCAATGAATACCTGGGGGTATCTCTATACTCTTCTATAGGCGGTACATATGTACAGGAATCCACTGAGTATTGTAAACCGGATATCGCTATGTTTGGTGGGGGTATGCTATATGGTGCTTGGCCAATTGGAGCAGACAGCGATGTTAGGGACTACATTTTTGGTGATCTTGAACCAAATGATCTCGCGACAAATTTTGGTTCTAGTTTCGCAGTAGCATATGTATCTGGTTATCTAGCTATACTAACAAGTTTAGCATATGAAAAAGGTATGTGGGAGTGGAGTCTAGATAATCTGTTGAGGATGAAATCGTTTTTACTGGCTTCGACATTCGAGACGGCTGCTATAGGGACACATGAAGTATATTTTTGGTCAGAAGATAAGAAAATTAGAACTCCCCCAGAATTATCCAATGGAGCCAAGGATTTTGACGAAGGATTCGGAATGATATATTTTCCTTCAACAATAAGCCTGCTTGAAGCATATAATTTTAATAGTTCCGTAACAAAGAGTATAGCACTATCCATCAATACTCCAGTGTGGGGAGTAAGGATACATACACGTGATCTTTTGAGAGTAACAATAAGGATGAACACAACTAATGCCTCGACTGTCTGCATCTATAAAGTCTTTGGTGATGATGGATCCCCCCAGCTCTACTGGTCAACATGGAGAAATGGTTCTACTACATTTTTAGGTTGGGGCGATGTGCTTATCATCGGAAAAATTCTGCTTAATACATCCACCTTAATCACAATAAATGTAGAGCGGTTGGCTAGCAGGGGAGCTGTAATGGTGATAATAATAGTACTAGGCATAACAGTATCCATTATAGTTATATACATCATTACGAAATTTGCCAAAAAAATGGCTAAGAAACTGAAACATTAGAAGCGAAAAAGAGAGAGGGGTTCTCAAGATATATGGTATATTTAAGTAATTTTTCTATCGACCTATTGGTTTTGGTGGTGTAACAATTTGCCGACGGCTAAGGGGTCTAGACTAATAATATTCATTATACTGGTAGCGATTTTCTCTACAGCATTCCATACAAGCATTAAGACTGAAAATAGTTCCATCGGACAAGCCAATATAAGCGAGACATCAAGCAATATACCCAAAAGTGATGTGTCAATAATAGACGTATCGCTAACCACGATCCTAGATAACATATCCATAACAAAATGCCCCACATTATATGACATCGATAAGGATGGACTGTATGAAGTTCTCATTCCAAGCAATGATACTCTGAGGGTATACAAATACAACGAAACTTCGGGTCGGTTAGAAAAAATGTGGGAACACTGGTTTAATGTGACGTATGAATTAACAATACACCCCGAAAAGAAGAATAAGACGGTTTCGTATGTTGTATCTACAAACCCTGTGTGCGCTGACTTTAATGGGGATGGGGAGATTGAAATAGCCATAGGTTGCGGGGATCATTTGTTTTTCCTAGATAAAGATGGAAACACTATAAGGGAGTTCGACCTTGACTACAATATCCTGAACATAACTGTGCTCGATTTCGATTTGGATGGGTTATTAGAAGCAGTAATGAGGGTTCAGTCACCAACAAACTCAATAGCACATACAGACATATTTGCATATGATGGCAAGGTGGATTATGTTTCGGTTACTAGAGAGCCAATAGGGACTTTCAAGGCTATAGACTTCCCCCCCTCTGGTAAAGTTAAGTCGATTTATCGGCTTGTCTATATAACGAACAACATGATAATAACGAGATATCAAAATGGTACAACGGCCCCTACTTTTACCTATTCTCTAAACCTAAAGCCAGATAACATTCTACTGGATATAGTTCCTGGCAATTTTAGTGGGATAAACTCAAGCGTCGAGTTTGTAGTTATACTTGGATATAGTGACAATATATCATTTGTTGATTTTCCATCACGAAAAATGGTATTAAACATAAGTCTATCCGAACTATTTAATCTTTCTAGAGACAACATCAGTGCCGATAAAATAGTGATGTCTCCACTAGTCTCAGATTTTGATAATGACTCTCTAGATGAGGTATTCATTTGGGCTAGGACGAACGAGAGTTGGTCGTTAGTAAGTTTCGTTGGTATAAAAAATGTGACAAGTGGCGAATATGAATATGCAATTGCTAACCTAACCGTATTAAATGTTACGCCGATATGGGGAATAGTGGTGGAGACAGATAACGGCTCATTGCCATTAATTCTCCTCTCAAATGGCACAATTTTAGGTTTTGCCTTAAACGATACGAATATATCCGCATTCAGGTTTGATGAACCAGTAGAAAATGCAACATTATTGTTGGTTGGCGACATAGATAATGATTCTATCAGCGAATTGCTTGCCTTTACAAATCACAGCGTCATACTAATTAACTTCACGGCCTATAGTAATTGGCTAACATTATATCATGATGTGAGAAATACGAACTATGTAAATGAGCCCCCCGATTGGGATATGGATGGTTACCCTGACAATATCGATGAATCATGGAATGACTCCGATATAGATGATGACTGGGCTAATGATTATACAGAATATATCTTGGGGACAAATGCATCAAATAACGACACGGACAATGATAGACTTGGGGATGGATGGGAGAGAAGATATAACTACGACCCATTAAGCAATGACACAAACAACGATAACACTATGGACTGGAGGGAGGATCCGGATGGGGATAACATAACCAACTACTGGGAATGGCGAAATAGAACGAATCCTAGAAGCAATGATACAGATGGGGATGGGCTTCTGGATATCTGGGAAATAGAGGGGAACTTTACGAATATAACAATTGATAATACAACAGTTAATATAACCGTAAAAACAGACCCTAAGGATGTAGATACTGATGATGATTTAATTCCTGACTACTGGGAAACCCTACATAACTTAAACGCTACTAACAGTTCCGATGCTCTCATGGACTTTGATGATGATGGCCTTACAAATCTGGGAGAGTATGTATTTGATACAGACCCATTTGACGTGGATTCTGATGACGACGAGCTATACGATGGATACGAAGTCTATTATGAATTGGATCCCTTAAATCCCCATGATCCCAAGGAAGATAAAGACGAGGATGGTATTTCGAATTATATAGAATTTGTGATTGGGACAGATCCTACATTAAACGACACCGATGGTGATGGTATTCCTGATGGTTGGGAGTGGATCTATGATCTTAATCCACTAGACACTAGCGATAATGAGACAGATATTGATGGAGATGGCCTAACCAACGTAGAGGAATATAATGAGGGTACAAATCCGAGGATATGGGACACCGATAGGGACTCAATGCCAGATGGTTGGGAAGTAGACTATGGTTTTGACCCAACAGACCCAGATGATGGATATCAAGATGCCGATTTAGACTCACTCATAAATAAGGACGAATTCGCACATAATACCGATCCTTTGGATGCAGATTCGGATGATGATGGTTTGTCCGATGGTGTTGAAGTGGCTATAGGTACCGATCCTTTGGATGCAGATTCGGATGATGATGGTTTGTCCGATTATGAAGAAGTAATCTCTGGTAAGAATCCAATCAAAAATGAGCGGAAGACTATACCATTGATGCCGATACTCGTGGTCTTGTCCTTAGTAATAATAGCCTCGGCATTCATACTAGGTAGATTCAAGTCTTAACTTTTACTAATCCCAAAAGAATATGGTTAAATAGTTCTATTTCGTGATATTTTTTACGAAATAAACGGTGTTAATGAACATGGAGAGAAGAAGCAAATTTCTCAGAGTTACAGATGTGAAAAATCCAGACTATTTTGGCAGGGCATTGGGGATTATTCACTTTAAGGATGCCAAGGAAATAGATGTAAAAAGCGGTGACTACATAGCAGTCAAAGGAGAAAAAATCACAGTTGTGAGAATATTTCCTAGCGCGAGTGTACCGCTCGGCACAATAGCCTTAGATCCAATAGTTAGAACAAATGCCGGTGTACGAACAGAGGAGTATGTAGAGATATATAAAGCAAAAGTAGGCAAGGCAGAATATGTAAAATTTGCCCCCACAGATAATGTTGGATGGCTTGACCCAGAAAGGACCAGCATCTTTTTGAAACAATACATAAAATCCTACACGATTCCTCTATCCATTGAGGATCAAGTCGAAATAAGATATTTTGGACAAAGATACTACTTCATTGTAACTAAGATCGAGCCCAAAGATTTTGACGCCGTTATAGTTACAGACGACACACACGTGGAGGTACTACCCCAACCATTAACAGCAAGAAGGCAAGTACCTAGGGTAACATGGGAGGATATAGGCGATCTAGAATATGCAAAACAAAGAATCAGAGAACTAGTTGAGTTGCCTCTTAAGTATCCTGAATTATTTAGAAGACTCGGGATAGATCCACCAAAAGGTGTGCTTCTATATGGTCCCCCAGGCTGCGGAAAAACATTGTTAGCAAAGGCAGTAGCCAACGAAGTTAATGCAAACTTCTTCGCGATAAATGGTCCAGAAATTATGTCAAAGTGGTATGGCGAGTCAGAGCGGAGGCTACGTGAAATATTTTATAGAGCGGAAGAAAACGCACCAAGTATAATCTTTATCGATGAAATCGACGCCATTGCTCCAAAGAGGGGGGAGGTAGTTGGGGAAGTAGAAAAAAGAGTTGTGTCTCAACTCCTAACCCTTATGGATGGCCTAAAAGGGAGAGGACAGGTAATAGTCATTGGAGCTACGAATAGACCCGAAGATCTGGATCCTGCATTAAGGAGGCCCGGTAGATTCGATCGTGAAATCGAGATAACAGTACCCAATAAAAGGGCCCGGCTTGAAATTCTTAAAGTCCACACTAGAGGCGTGCCCCTAGCTCCAGATGTTTCATTAAAGAAGCTTGCTGAGATAACTCATGGGTATACGGGCGCAGATTTAGCAGCGTTGGTACGGGAGGCGGGAATGTCGGCACTTCGCAAAATATTGCCCTGTCTTGATCTAAAACGAAAGCATTTAGATCCGAAAATACTGGAGGAGCTTGTCGTAACAATGAAAGATTTTAGTGATGCTTTGAAGGAAGTTAGACCCTCAGGCCTTCGGGAGGTAGCTATCGAGATACCGCATGTACGATGGGAGGATATAGGTGGGTTAGAGAGTATTAAAAAGAGACTTCAAGAAATGGTGGAATGGCCACTTAAGTATGGTGATTTATTTGATTACGCTGGTCTTGAGCCCCCAAGAGGGATTCTCCTCTATGGCCCGCCTGGAACTGGAAAAACATTGTTGGCGAAAGCTGTTGCGACGGAAGCCGAGGCCAATTTTATTGCCGTAAGGGGTCCGGAAGTACTTAGTAAGTGGGTTGGCGAGTCCGAGAAAAGGGTTAGAGAAGTTTTTAGAAAAGCAAGAACTTATGCCCCCTGTGTTATATTCTTTGATGAGATAGATGCGATCGCCCCAAGGAGGGGTCTAGATATAGGATCGAGGGTTACTGAGAGAATTGTTTCTACATTATTGGCTGAAATGGACGGCATTGCAGCCTTAAAGGATGTTGTTGTGATAGCGGCTACAAATAGGATAGATATAATTGATCCAGCGTTGTTGCGGCCTGGTAGATTTGATAGATTAATCGAGGTACCAATGCCGGATCGCAGGGCACGAGAAGAAATATTCAAGGTTCATTTACGGAAACATGAAAGCGCCCTAGATGGTCCTATTGAGGAATTTGCGCATAGGTTGGCTGAAATAACGGATGGTTTTTCTGGTGCTGATATTGCGGGTGCTGTGAGAGAAGGAGCAATGCTAGCGCTTCGTGAATTTATAGTGAAGATAGGAAGCCCAGCAAGGTTGAATGATATTCTTAAGGAGAAGCCTAGGTTCATAACTATTGATCATATCGTAAGGGCTGTTAAGGCATTAAAGAAAATGAAAAAGGTGATTCGGGAGACGGAGGAAGAGGAAATTAAAAGGTATCAGCTCCCAACGGAGTATGCTTAATTTGTGTGTTTTTTATTTTCTATGTTTTAGGTCGGGGGTCATACTGGGGGAAGAAGATATATCCAAACGAATAGTAAGTGTGAAGAAAAGGGGTTCGAAGGATCTGATAGGAGTCCTTATATACTTAGACAAGGATGTATTAGTAAAGCTAGAGGACATTGCATGCGTGTTTGGTTCGGTGGATCGTGCGGTATCTGATGCGATAGAGTCGATGCATTCTACACTCTTCGGGGAGGAGGAAAAGATAAAGCCAGGGATAAGTAAGGTTGATGAGGAATATGTAAAACAGATTGTAGACAGAATAGAGACTAGGATTTCAAGACTGTTGGCATCTATGGCTGCAGCTCTTCCTCCGGTATATAAGCCAATCGAAGTTGAGGAAGTAAGCATTATTACTAGTGACGAAGGAGGAGAGGATGTCGAGGAGGCGGTACCAGATATCGACGAAGTATTGGAGGATATAGCTATTGTTGAGATGGATGAGTCGCTAATTGTTGGTGAGGCTGGAAGTGGGAGAGGATCTAAGAAAGAAAAAAGAAAGAAAGCATGAATACTATTTATTATTCCCTCAATTAATCAGCGGGATATTGAAACCGAGAGTAGAGATTATGTTTGAGGATATAGGTGTTGAGGTTGTAATAGATAAAGCCTACAACAGGGGCAATAGGTTGGTGGTGCATCTCAAGGGAAATTTGGAATGCGATGTGGAGTTTGAGGTTGTTAGGAGGAATAGGGTTTTAAGGGATATACCAAAAATTGATAGGGCATTTTACATGGTTATATATCACACCGATCAAGTTACTGCGATCTCTGATACGGTTAGCCTAATGAAGTATATTCTATCCAGAAACAAAGAGGTTGTGATAGTCCCGCTCTCTTATTTGCTCCTTAAAAATTGGATGAAATCGAAACATACTGATGATCTTATTTCGAGTGGAATACTATGGGGCACAATAATAGGTTCAATCACACTTTCATATGTCATAGTTCTGTACTATAAAAACATAATAGATATAGTGGCGCTAGCATCGGCTTACTTGGCATATATAATAATACTACTGGGATATGCAAATTTAGATAGAGTCTCGCTAAAAAATGTGCTCACGGAATACATTACTGAATTGATATGTCGAGCCTTTTCAGTGGATTATAACAAATCAAAGGAGCTGTCAGAGGCCATAATAACTACTGCTATAAATAGAGATGTCCTTAGAATAGAAAACAACAATGTAAGGTTAAATGGGACTCTTACGGAGGTTTTTAGTATGGTTTATAGGGAACTCAATTTAAGATTATTTAGATTCTGAGAATTTCTTGGCGTAGTACTTGGCCACAAACTCAAATCCAATAGCATTTGCCATCACTGGGTCTTCTGGAATAAGAATTTGATCCCTATCCGCATAACCGCGTTGAGCTAGATATTCTTTAAGAAACTTGCCGAGTATATACGTCCCCCCTCCTGTTAGGATATAGTACTTAATGGATGCCTGGGGAGGCAGATTCCTAACAAGTCTATCCAGCGTGTCCACAATTGACTCTACAACAAACCTAGCTATCGACGACAATTGTTGCCTTATATCATATGTTTTTCCAGCAATTGTGATTTTTGTACCCTTTTCTAATGCAGTGGCTAGGCTCTCAGGCTTAATTATATGGCCAGTTTTTTCCTCAAGAATCGCCGCGATTTTCTCAGCTAATGTATCTACGGCTTCTCTAGTGGAGCCGCTCGCAGGGCGTATAATCGTGCCTCTATGTATGGAAAGTATATCTGTTGTTCCATATCCTATGTCGATGATTACTGCGTCAAAGGCTTTCCGTATACCCCTACTTTTAAGAACATAATAATAACAACCATAGGGCTCGGGTAGTACTGGACTAGCGGCTATATTAACCTTAACCCGTTTTTTCTCTCCCGTTGCGTCATTCTTAATAATAAATCTATGTTTTCCCACAATGGCGTTGCTTAACTCTGCCATCTCAGAACTACTAGTGGCGACGGGTACACCCGTACTGATTATAAACGGGGTTTTCTCTCCACCACTAACCAGAACACCTAATGCCGAGAGAACTGCAATCTTTGCTTCCTTTACTCCCTTAACTTTTCCCTCGCGGGCGAGGGGAATCTTTAATATGCTTTGAGCATTTGCAAGATCGCCGACATACCATTCCTCTCCCTCAATATTTATGACAAGATTATTGATTAAACTAGTATCGTGGGTAACGCCAGAAAAACCTGCGGGATTTGGTTCGCCAATTATGGATGGTAACCTAAACCTCTTGTTCTCATATGAAGTCTTAATCGTTGATGTACCAAGGTCTATTCCAACGCATTTAAACTTATGAGTTTCTGGCATCTTCTCATCCCTTGCTTTTCCAGAAAATTACACTAATATCCCTATATATTACTAGGGGAATGAAGAATTATCCATATATTCGAAGATTAGTCAAAAAATCCTGGCACTGCTACACCACATTTTGCGCATCTTCCATTCTTGATATTTATAAATTTTGTCTTCCACCCTTCTCGCTTGATGATAATGTGTCCATTAGTGCAATATGTATCATTTATAGAGGAATGCCAGACATCAGCATATACATACTGGTGAAATTTCCTAGCAATGTTATAGTATCGAAGAAGATCTCTTGTGGAGGTAGGGGATTTACAATTCATGAGGAAATTTGGAACGAATCTTTTGATGTGAAGTATAATGGGAATGCCTGATCTGCTAAGCTCGGTTAGGAATGACTCAAACTCAGTAATCGTAGTAATACCAGGGATAACATAAAATTCGACTTCTACATGTCTGTATGTTTTCGATAAGAAATTTAGTAAGCGTAGGGCATATTTAAAGCCATATGGCACTGAGCAAATTTTTGAATAAGAGTATTTTGAGAAGCCAAAGAAACGTATAATCAATGCATCTACAAGGGTAGCCAGTTTTCTTTGTGCCTCAGAACTACCAAAGCCGTGAGTAACTGCTATGATCCTGCCGCTAAAGAACTTGCGGAGGGATGCAATCATGTCTAGGTCAAGGATGCTGTTACAGTAAAAACCAACGATATTAATGGAGTCATATGCTAGTAGATCCAGTATCTTATGAGTTATTAGGCCCGCATCATATGCCTCTTTCCTTAAAAAAATGGTTCTGTATTCATCGCATAGTTTGCAAGACAAATTGCATCCATACGTTACGACCTTTAACACATTGGATCCGGGGTAAAAGTGATAAAGACCAAATTTCTCGATAGTGGTTGTTTCTAATCTATAATTATAGTAGATACGTCTATATCCAGAAGGGCTAAATAGCAAAGCGCCGCAAAGTGAGAGTTTTTCGCAATTAAATGGGCACAACCCACATACCATCAAGACCACTGCTTTTTATTGTCATGCATGATTTTCTACTCCTTATAAGCCATTATTATAAAGATATCAAAAATAGTAACAGTAGAAACCAGGGGAAAGAAATGTTATTCAAGGAATTCTGTGAATATCTAAAATCACTCGAGGCGACAACGGAGCGACTCCGGATGATCTCCATTTTGGCACAATTGTTTAAAGAATTGGATCCCGACGAGCTCGAGAAGGCAACATATCTACTACTGGGCGAGTTATGGCCAGATTGGGCGGGTAAGCCCGAACTGGGTATAGCAGAAAAAATGTGTTTAGAAGCAATAAGTAGGGCTACGGGAATATCAAAAAAAGAGCTAGAAAATAGATATAAGCGTATAGGAGATATGGGAAAACTAGCTGAAATTGCCGTACAGAAGAAAAAAGTTATGGCTCTCCAATTTCAACAACTTAGGATAGTTGATGTGTATAATAACTTAGCAAAGGCCGCTAGGGCATCAGGCCCCGGTTCGCAAGATCTGAAAATAAGAATCGTGACTGGGCTCTTTATTTCGGCATCGCCATTGGAGGCCAGATACATTGCCAGAATGGTTCTAGGCCAAATGCGCCTAGGAATACAGGAAATGACGATATTGGATGGACTTGCACAGGCGTATTTTGGTACGAAAGAGAAGAGACCAATTATAGAGGAAGCATTTAATAAGTATCCAGACATAGGCTATATCGCTAAAGTGGTCGCTAAGGAAGGTATAGAGGGTCTAAGAAAAATAAAAGTGAGACCCGGCGTCCCCATAAGGCCAATGTTGGCAGAAAGACTAAGTAGCGCGTCTGAAATACTATCAAAGCTAGGTGGGCAAGGCATGGCAGAATATAAGTATGATGGAGAACGAGCCCAAATACACAAGGATGGGGACAAGATCATTATTTTCTCTAGGAGACTCGAGAATATAACATCACAATATCCTGATGTAGTTGAGGCGATTAAAGAAGCAATTAAAGTAAAGTCATGTGTAGTTGAGGGAGAAATTGTCTGTATAGATCCAGATACCGAGGAGATGAGGCCCTTCCAAGAGTTGATGCATAGAAAAAGGAAGTATGATATCGCTAAAGCTATGCAGGAATACCCTGTCAAAGTTTTCCTATTTGATTGTATGTATGTCGATGGAGAAGAGATGATAGGTAAGCCTTATCCCGAAAGAAGAAAGAAATTAGAGGAGATAATAG
>CAZWPQ010000001.1:0-32639 GCA_964636085.1 uncultured Nitrososphaerota archaeon | reverse complement strand
CTGATAGGGTAACACTCTCAACAGCAAAAATTGTTAATTCTCCTGAGGAACTCGAGGAATTCATGATGAAGGCTGTTGAAGATGGATGCGAGGGGTTGGTTGTAAAATCAACGTCGGGAGACGCAATATACGAGGCTGGGGCTCGGGGATGGAAATGGATAAAGTTCAAACGAGACTATAAGAGCGAAATGATGGATACTGTCGATTTAGTGGTTATAGGAGCTCTCCATGGGAGAGGTAGAAGATCAGGAACCTATGGTGCCCTTCTCGTCGCGGCGTATAATCCAGAGAGGGATGTATTCGAGAGTGTATGCAAGGTTGGAAGCGGTTTCACAGATACCCAACTAGCTGATCTTCCAAGATTACTAAAGCCGTATATTCAAGACAAGAAACCATCAAATGTGGAGACAGAAATGGAGCCAGATGTATGGATATATCCAAAATTGGTTATGGAGGTCTTGGGTGCAGAAATAACATTATCCCCCGTACACGTATGTGGCAGAGATTTGGTTATGAAAGAGTTCAAGAAAAAAGCGGGACTGGCGATTAGGTTTCCCAGGTTTATAAACTGGAGATCAGATAAAGCACCGACAGACGCTACAACATCGCAGGAGGTATTTGAGATGTACAAGCAACAACTTAAAAAGCTGACTGGATGAATCCTTTCTGTTTTTTTGAAAGGGTTAGCCGTTTGACAATAGTTATTTTCGACTTAGAAGGGGTTCTTATCGACAACTCAAAGAGATTAAGATATGCGCTCCAAAAAGTCGGGGCAAAAGACATAGAAAGCCTAGCATATCCGCTTAGGGGGAGATTTTGGAAGATTTTTCTGGACAAGGATTTAGCATCAAGAATGGATACAGTCAATATGGTTGGTTTGAAGCTTCTAGTGGAAAAAGCAAGAAAGCATAAAATAGCTATAATATCTGGATCCCCCTGCGAGATAGTCAGAGACCATATGGAAAAAATCTATGTTAAGCTAAGTGAAATGAATGCGGAGATAGAGATAAGCTATGTATTTTGTCGCAAAGGAACTAGAGAAAAAGCACCGGACTTCAAAGAACGAATAATCAGGAGGCTTATTTTGGAAGATAAGGTTGTGGAAATCCATGACGACGATGAGAGAGTTCTGAGTAGAGCCAAAAAATATGGAATAAAGTGTATACTATGGATTAACCTCCAGCCCGTTGAGTCCTAGTCCTTTTTAAGTGGGATCATGCAAAGAAATACCCAGTCCTCATCTCCCGTATTTTCGTATGAATGAGGTACCTCTGGAGGTACATAGACAGCATTCCACCTCTCCATTATATATTCCTTTCCTGCAACAGTTACCTTTCCTCTCCCCTGAAGACAAAAGATTTCATGGCAGTACCAATGTGTATGTAGTGGGATCTTGCCGCCTGGTTCTATTTTAAATATTCTCATCGCAAAGGTTACGGGGGCATCCTTATCACTTATCAACCACGCCATATAGGCTTTCTCAGCCCCCTTCATCTCCACGGGGGTCAGCTCTATTTTGTTTACATCCTTAATTATTGGCTCCATTTTCCATCCCCTAATATGACGAACAAAAATATGAATGAAAAAGATTTTTAGAGGCCTAGAGGCTCCTCTGGCGCCTTAGATATTCTTCTTGTAGTGTCTTTATAGATTATCACATCATCCTCGATCCTGACTCCAAATTCATTCTCGAAGTACAATGCGGGTTCGACTGTATACGCGGTATTGGGCTCTATAGAATCTTGGATATTTCTACCAAGTCTAGGCCCCACATCGTGCACATCAACGCCTAATGCATGGCCTAAGCTGTGGACGAATAGGTTGGGGTCAAAGCCGTGTTTTTCCAGAGTTTTTCGTGCGATACTGTCTGGCTCGTGGCATTTTACTCCGGCCTTAATGTGTTTGATGGCCTCATTCTGTGCGTCATATACGGCATTATATGTGTTCATAACTCTGGTTTCTATGGTGCCAATGTAAAAAAATCTGGTTATATCTGCCGACATTGTTAGGTATTTTATTCCAAAGTCTATGTAAAAAATGTCATTGGTTCTGAGTTTTCGATTGGAGACGACGTGATGTGGGTTAGAAGTATTTGGTCCTGAAGCAACAATTACGTCGAATGCTGGGCCGTCATATAGATAGCTAAGTTTGTATAGTTCGGATGCTATCTCTTTTTCTGAAGTGCCGCTTCTAATGATTCCGCTATTGCAGACATCATCAATAATTTTGATGGTCTCCGCAACGGATTTCTCTAGAGCTTTTAATTCCTCTTCTGTCTTGTTTTTGCGAAGCTGGTAAACAAATCTACCAGAAGGCTTTAGATCTATCTCATACTTATATGCGAAGTACGTCAGTTCGTTGTACATTGCGTGTGATAGCTGCGAAGCCTGCGGGCATACTTCTAGCGATGAAAAATTTGCTAAAATCCTGCAACCAGAAAACTTCTTTAAGAGTCCCAAAAGTTTTTCTCTGAATTCACGATAACTATAATATTTCTCTATCTGATCGATATGTTGCTTGTCTCTAGCGAAACTCTCCTCAAGTCTATTGATTAACACAACTAATTGTTCTCTATCTAAGAGGATCGCCACCATTCCATGTGTATAGGTTCCCAAGAAATACTCCACATTAGAGTCTATTTTTCCAGCGGCTACTATGAGCCAAGCATCTCCATATTTATCCAATATCTCAACTGCGCGATTTTTTCTGGCCTTTAGAATTGATATTAATTCATCTTGGGTGTTCATGTCGGAGCCCTCCTTGAATAAATACTATTAGATACGAAATAGGATAATTATATAATGTGTAAAAATGTTTTGCTATTCATGGTGAACTCGAATGCCAAGAGATGATGACAAAAAGAAGAAAAGAACATATAGGGATTTTGATGAACTGATAAATCGCATATTTGAGGACTTCTTTGAGAGGCCCATGAGAATGCCAGATATATTCGAGGAATTCAACAAAATGGTCCGAGAATTCTTTGAGGATATAAGCAAGTTCCAAGAAGGGTATATAGCTCCGTCTCCAGAAGGCAGACCAAAGGTTAAGAGATACACATGGGGATTCTCAATTGTTATTCCACCAACAGGCCCGCCGCGAATATATAGATTCGGTAACGTAAAGCCAAGCGAAAGAGAAAGGGGTAAAATAGAACGGACAGAAGAATTCGAACCCTTAGCCTCCGTCTATGAGGAAGATGGCAATATAAAGGTCATAGTCGACCTCCCAGGAGTCGATGAAGATAGCATTAAGGTAGATGCTACAGAAGATAGGGTTGTTATTCGTGCAGAAGGTGCAGGAAGGAAATATTATAAAGAAATAGAACTACCCGTGAAGGTGGATCCTAAAGCGGTTGAGGCCTCTTATAGGAATGGGATATTAGAATTATCCTTTAAGAAGAAATGATCCACCTATTTATTTTTCATTTTTGTAGCGATATTCTAGCTATATGACTTTTTTACTAAGTAGACTGGTTATATCAAACTAAGGAGATGGTCACGATGGCCGTAAAAATAGAGGACATAGTCAACTTGTGCAAAAGAAGAGCCATAATATTCCAATCAGGAGACATATATGGTGGTTCGGCAGGATTCTTCGACTATGGCCCAATCGGGGCAGAAATAAGGAGAAGAATAATTAACAGCTGGTGGGAGTTCTTTGTAATAAAACGAGATGACGTATATGGGATATTGCCATCTATAATAACGACCCCAAGAGTGTGGGAGGCTTCTGGACATGTTGATGAATTCATAGACATACTAGTAGAGTGCAAGAAATGTAAGACGCGTTATAAAGCCGAGACACTACTAGAACAACAAAACATAGAATTAACAGATTTATCGCTAGAGGGGATAGCCAATGCTATTAATAAATACGGGGTAAAATGCCCAAAGTGTGGCGGAGAGCTCGGTGAGCCCAAAAGGTTTAATTTGATGATCGAGGCGCAGGTGGGCCCAGTTAAAGAAAAGAGATATCCTTCGTATCTGCGGCCAGAGATAGCGCAAGGGATGTTTATCAATTTCAAATTAATAGCAATAGCTATGGGGGCGAAGTTGCCCTTTGGTATTGGTGGAATGGGCAAAGTATTCAGGAATGAAATATCTCCAAGGACATTTATTTTTAGGTGCAGAGAATTTGAAATAGCAGAAATAGAATACTTTATCGACCCAGAAAAGCAGGATGACTGTGCATACTTTGGCGAAGTGGAGAAGATAGAGATAAAAATATTAACTAAGACTATGCAAAAAAACAAGGCCGAGGCAAAGAAAATGTCTTTAGGGGAAGCCTACAGTAGAGGAATATTCTCCAATAAGTGGCATGCATATTGGTGTGGAAAGGCGATAGAATGGTTAGTCAATTTAGGTATAAACATAAATAATTTGAGGTTGAGGGAGCATCTAGAAACGGAGCTAGCACATTATGCTGTACAGACCTTTGATATTGAGTATTATTTTCCCTATTTGGGTTGGAAGGAGATAGTTGGTATTGCGAACAGAACAGACTATGATCTTAAGCGACATGCAAAATATAGCAATGAAAAACTATACATAGTTGAGGATGGCAGGAAAATATACCCCTACTGTATAGAGCCATCGTTCGGTATAGAGAGGATATTTCTGGCTTTAATAACGGATGCATATTCAATAATTGATGGAAAAATAGTACTAAGACTAAATCCCCAAGTTGCGCCGTATGATGTTGCAGTTTTCCCTCTGCTCAAGAGGGAGCAATTCATAAAGAAGGCACAAGAGATAAATAGACTATTGAAGAATAATGGGTTCTCCACATACTTGGACACATCTGGGAAAATAGGTAGATGCTATGCAAAAGCAGACGAAATAGGCGTACCATTCGCAGTCACGATAGACCACGAGACACTAAAAAGTAATACAGTCACAATTAGGTTTAGAGATACAAGAAACCAAGTCAGGGTTGAGGTTGGTAACTTGGTGGCCAAATTATATAAATTTATAAGTCAGTTTAAGAAATAAGATAGGGTGCAGATTCTTGCTTGAGGGACACCTAAAGTCAAAAGTGATAACAATAAAATGCCCTAAATGTGGGAGAGTGGAAAAATATACAATATCTGAAGAGGACCTGAAAGAAATAAGGCAAATAGGAATAGCTCGAGTTGGTTTTATTCACGGTGATCATAGTCTAATCATTAATTTTGATCCATCCGGTTTCATCAGAGGGGCATACGTAGTACCATCGGAAGAAATACCCTCCGATGTGAGATCCTATTTCAGGGACTATAGGGTCATAACAATCCCAAAGGTAAAGAGTAATGTCGAATTTATATTTATAGATGAGAAACAGAAAATAATAGATGCAAGATTAGCCAATATAAGCGGAAAAGACATCATAAAAATAATGAATTATCTTGATGCATATGGCACAGCGGTCAAGGGGATAGCTAGGAGAATTGGGATCTCTGGTAGAAGCTACCACATAATAGCTAGAGATGGCCTTATAGTAATTTTTTCTAGGATATCCCCAAAGCAAATAGACTCCTGCTTTGAATGTCTAAAGGACTATAAGCAAGATCCATATTCACTACACATAGCCCTAAATTATGCCTCGAAGAAAACCCCTGAAGAGTTAAGGTCAGAGGATATACAAAAGAGGGTTAGGTTTCTAATCAGGGCAGATAGTGTTCAGATTAGGGCTAAGAAAGGGACGAATGCTATTAGGTTCGCTAAGGCATCAATAATAGCACTATGGCCAAATTTGGCAGATGTATTTGATGCAATAATAAGAGATCCCCAAATAATGAGCGAAAGAGGAATAACCCTTGCGAATCTTATACGAAGAAATCCAGAAATGGATATAGATGGTTTATTTGATATGCTGAGAGAACTTAAAAAAAGAGATTTGATTGAAATTGTGGAATTCTAATCTATTAACCAGAGATTTGAGATTCTTTTTATCGCTTGTATCCTATCCTTCTCAGTAACTCTAGCCTCCATTTTTTGTCTTCTTCAGTTTCTATTCTCAAGGGGGAATACCCATCTACTACGCCGAGAACGGCTCTACCTATGTTAGTTTCGGCAACAATTACTTGGAGTGGTTGGTTTGAGGTAGCACAGAATATTGTGCAGACCTCCTGTACCATTTTTATTCTATTAAGAACATTAATAGGCCAACCATTCTTAATAAGAACAACGAAGATATGTCCAGCCCCTATTTTCTTTGAAATCTCTACTGCCTGTTTTTGTAGATTTTCATCGTTTCCATCATAGAAGATTCTTCTCTTATCAGAGGATTCATTGAATGCCAAGCCAAATTTTATATTGGAATGCGTCGTTATGATCGCTTCATAAATGTCTACAACAGTTTTCATAAAATGGCTCTGCCCTATAATTATAGAAGCACCCTCAGGAAGTTCAATATCTACTGCAAAAATTTTCACTTCTGTCATGGGATCATCACCTAAGATATATCAGAAATAATGTTTTATACTGACCTTATGAGTTTAGTGCCATGGCTTTCGTTTTATTTAAGTGCCATTGATCAGTCTTCTATCTTAGAGACTTACAAGCATTAGATTCAGTAAAAGTCTAATCGACACATGAATTATTCCTTACAGTTCTTATCGGTTTTTAGTCTAGGAAGAATATCCCACCCATAGGTAAAGCCTGAAGTTTCTGCCCGGCCTCTATGGGCCACTTCAGAGCACGTATCATCCCGCTATGGAATTAGAAAATTTTGTCTAGATCGTGTGCTGATGCCATTTCCACATGATCCGGGCTCGAGGCCCAATGTGGTGCTTGTGGTGGCATCAGCGATCATCTGTTGGAAATTTTGTTTATAAAGTGGGTTGTGTTGTCGTCACGATTTTTACGGGGCATATCTCCTTGTGAAGCAAAAGGAGAGTTTCTAAAAACTGAAGTTTCTCAAAGCTATTGAAGGAAGAATGTAAATTTTTATAATTTTTAGCGACATGGAGAATCACTAAAAATTTATGATTCATCCTTCTCCTTGAGAGCATCGCTATGAGCCGCCAATATTCTTTGAATTTCGGCTATAGGATCATCGGATAACGTGATAGATCTACCTATTATCTCGAAGTCAGCACCATTTTTTATGGCTTCCCCATATTTCACGCCTTGGCGGCCGATACCAGGGGAAATTATTATCTTATCCCCCAAATATTTTCTGGCCTCCCGTATATATATCGGATATGTCGCTGGTGCGACTACGCCATCTGCAATATCGCTGGCTATTTCTAGAAACTTCATGAAGTTCTTGTTTATGAATTCTTCTGCACCGGGGTGCGTCATAGCTACTACTAGAAATAATTCAGCATTATATCTATTTATGGATTGTCTAAGGTTCTCTAGCGCATGCTTACCAACGAAGGCATGAGCAATAAAACCATTAGCAAGTGGACTCAACTTTTCTATCACACGAGACATTATAGGAGGTATATCTGCCAGTTTAAAATCTACCAGCACGTATGTTTTTCTATTTTTAAGTATATCCCGAAGGACATGGTAATGCTCACTTAATATCGTTGGAATTCCTATTTTCACAGCTGCTATATAATCCATAATTTTTTGCATGGATTCCAATACTTTATCATTCAGAAAATCCAAAGCGACTATGATACGGCTTCTATCCATCAATTCTTTCAGTTTCATCCTTTTCCACCAGATCTCTTATGAATGGTGGCAAAATAAATGCCATTTTATGTATCTCAGGGCTATAATATGCCGCATTATGCATTATACGTCTCGGAACCGAGGGATCTATTCCTTTTGTAGCCACTACGAATGACCATATCCCACCAGGATAGTATATTACGGGGGCCCAATATATCTTTACGAGCTCAAAAAATTTTGAGGCATTTTTGTATATCCTCAGCATTATATCCTTTTGAAATATTGGTGACCCTGACTGAACAGCTAGTATACCATTGCTAGATAGGAGCTTATTTGCATTTTGATAAAATCTTTCCTGTACGAGGGATCCTGCTGGCAAATCTTGGTATGGATCACTATAATCACCTATAATAACATCAAACTCTCTATCAATGTTCATAACATAACGGGCAGCATCACCGTATATTATAGAAACGCGTGGGTCGCTCAGGGCCCCCCAATCCAGTTGCAGATATTTTTTTGAGATCTCCACAACCGCAGGTTCGATCTCTACTAGAACAACTTCCTCTATGGTTTCATATTTCAAAATCTCCCTCAAAACTATACCATCCCCGCCCCCTATTATAAGGACTCTGCGGGGATTTGGATGCGAGGCCATTGGCACATGGGCTAACATCTCATCATAGAAATCATAATATTGGGCTGACTGTATCGTATAGTCTTTTCCCTCTTTGAATAGTAGCATACGGCCCAGCGGTTCTGTGTCCGCAACCACTATATGATAGTACTTTGATTTATCCTCATATATTATCTTTTTTAGGCGGAACTGTATGATTGCCCCTATTCTTTCATTAACTTCCCCGATCCATTTTCCTTTATTCATCCCTTCTGACCTTCATGAAATGGCTCCAAGTTAATAATTCACAAATTAAGAATTATAGAGGATATTGTTATCTAAATGGGGGCGTTGAGCATATGGATGAGATATTGTTGATGTATAAGTTAGGCATAATACGCTTTGGAGAGTTTACTCTATCCTCGGGCACAAAATCATCATTTTATATAAACATGCGTGAGCTCCCAAGCTATCCTGTACTCTTCGGAAGTATTATGGAGAAAGCTATTAGCAAGATTGATCCAGAATCATTCGATGTTGTTTGTGGTGTTGCGACTGGAGGTATTCCTATAGCAGCTTATCTTGCCTTTTCACTAAATAAACCTCTTGGTTATGTTCGCTCTAGTAGAAAGAATCATGGATTGGAGGAACTAGTTGTGGGTAGGGTGAGGGAGAAAAGGATATTAATTGTTGATGATGTTGCGACGACTGGAGATTCCCTTATTAGGTCGATTGTTGCTTTAAGAAATGCAGGAGCAACTGTAAATAACGCCTTGGTTATAGTTTTGAGGAATAAATTCGTCATAAAACGACTCAACAATATTGGTGTTACCCTTCACTTCGTATATAATGCACTAGATCTAGTTACGCATCTCCACAGAGTAGGTGCTATATCTAATGAGACATACGCTTACGTGGTAGATGAAATAGAAGAGTAGTTCTGAGATAAAGTGATTATGTTATTCTTGAGGTTTTCATTGCTAAGTTTTCTGGTGCCTTTTCGATGTCGCGTCTCGTCATTCTATTCCTATATTCTTGGTCTCTCCATATTTTTGCGAAATCTATAAAAATAATCATAAAGCTCACGCTTGTCTCTAGAAAATAATATGATACTTACCTCTATCACATTGATTTTTATGTAAAGGGGCAGTCCCTCAAAAACTGTGATATCATAGCATTTAGGTCCCCTCATCGTAATCTCTCCATAAGTCTCTAGATCAGGGTTCTTTCCCAATGTCACTAGACATATATCTATGTCACGTGGATTTCTATCATGGAGGTATGACCCAAAAATGAGCACTGAATGTGTCGTCTCAATATTTCTAAGCCAATTTAGTTCTTTCCTTATCTCCTCAATTGTTTTTTACCATTCAATAATCACCCTAAAGATTCCTCTAAGAAGAGGTCCTAAGCGACGGATAGACTTAAGCTTTTGCGTAGATATGATTGAAGAATTCTTGTAGGGTCATACCATGTTTCTTGGCGGCTTTTTCAAAGTGTTTAGATATGCCCGTAGAGTACTGTATGGCTTTTTTGTCCGCATAAACGATTTCCTTAGGTACACCAATTTTATCTGCCGTGACTCTTAGGATGTACTTACGTATTCCACTGTACACTTTAAGTTCTACTGGAATACGAAGAGCAAAATTGACGATATCGTCGGAGAGATAAGGCGTCCTAAGATCGATAGAATTTGCCATGGCTATGTGATTGTCTCTCTCTAGATTTTGGATGGATATATTGTAAACATCTTGGAATAATGACTCACATAATTGTTCCTTACTCATCCTAAGATACTTGGCGTATCCTCCAAATAGCTCATCGGCTCCTTGCCCTGCAAGTGCGACATTATAGCCGGAGTCATGAATAAACTCAGATACTATATAAATTGGTACACCGATAAGGACTTGTAAGGGGTCTGAGCTTTCTATTGCGATCATTGTTTTTAATAAGTAATCTTCGAGCTCGGAGGGGTGAATTACTCGTATCCTTATATCCAACCCCAAAAGATCCGCAGTCATTTTTGACCATTTGATATCCCTAGAGTTAACCATGCCGATGGAGAAAAGTTCAACATCACCTATCTCGCTGGCAATTCGTGCAATTGTGGATGAATCCAATCCACCGGAAAACATAATGGCGGTGGAGGTGTTTAGGGACTTACTGACGGAATCATACAAAAGTTCCGCAAGTTTGGTGGAGCAAAAATGAATGTCGCTTAATTCTTTGTCTGGGGAGGCGGGCCTAAGGACTTTAAATTCCTCCAATGTTAGGCCGTCGTGTGAAAGAATTAGACGGTGGCCGGGTGGTAGACGTTTTGGCTTGAAAAACTTCTTGAATGCTTTTCTCTCTGAGCCAAATACAAAGATATTATTCTCAAATCCATAGAATAGGGGACGTCGACCCAAAAAGTCGCGGTATATCTCTAGTTGTGATTTTTTTTCATCAAAGATTGCCAGTGTATAATATCCAGTACAACTTTGGGGGTCTGTGTTGTAGAGGGGTATGTTTGTTGGATCATAAATTTTGCCGTCAAGTAGTGCACATTTGTATTCTCCAATGTTTAGTCTAGAGAAAGTGGCTTTATCAAAAAATAGAGCATATTGAGTAAGGCCTCCTATAAATTCTGTGGTTTTTATGTAGTATCCATAATGATTGTTGCCCAGATGTATTGTACAGGGTTCTCCCCTATGCTTGAGTCTATGGCACATATGGCCCAATATTCGGTTTATTAAAGGATCATCGCTAAATGTTATAACTCCTGAAATTCCGGTATAGATCAATTAGAAACCACCGTTTTGCTCTCGACACGGTGTTCATTCCTAATAACTATCTGAGATGCTCTACTAATCGTTAGCAATTCTAGACTTCTTAATATGGCATCACGGAGTGGTTTTTCATGTATTCTGTCGGTCTCTAGCAGTATTTCAACGTACGAGAAAGCTCTCAAAATCCGAATTTTGTCGCTGGAAATAAAAACATAGTCCATGTCATGTATCATAGAACTGTCCAATAGATTTATTATCTCAGTGACAGTATCGGGCCTATCAAATATTATATCTATACCACGAATATTGAAGCTCAGCACTTTATCCAATATCCTCATGATAGTTGCGGTGTCCATATTGGAACCAATGTAGATATCGATCACTGAGGTGGGGTGATCTATACAAATACAGGAGGGACTGTCTGTGCTAAATATCCTAAATTTGCGATATTTCATTAGTAGTTTGCTATTGTTAATTACATAGTTGGCGGCATCGGCATTAAGTTGTAGGTATGCCCCATTAGGCAAAGTGCATTGTGTAACTAGTCTCCTAATAGAATCAATATCTCCCACAGAGAGAAAGGATATACAAAGGTTTTTGCCATCCTTAATGGCTTTGAGAATATCCCTAATCATGCATATGAGGCGTGGATCATTCAACAATTGGCTACCAAATATTATTATCAGTTTTCCATGAAGGAATCTTAAGTAAAATACGACTCGTGCCTTATAATTCTCGATCATTATATAAATGTCTTTGATGCACTCTGGTAAATTTTCTGGAAACTGCATGAAGAATGCCATTAAAGCTTGTTGGTCGATGGTACCGTATATTTCGACATAGCCTCTTTTAATAATTTTTGAAAATCTTTCTAAAGCACTAATAACGATGTCTCCTAGCGCACCAGTAGCAAAGGAAAATTTTCCCTTCCTTATCTTAATAATAATCGATGATGACCCCACACTCATATATTCCTACCCCCCAGATACAAATGGAAGAATAGAGACTGTAGAGTTTCCATGTATTGCGATATCTAATTTGTCCCCAATAGGCCTTTGATTTACCAAAATAATAATGTTCTCCCTGAGGGACCCCGTAGCTGGATCAAAGAGAATTTTTTCAAGTTTTTCCCCATATCTAACGCATAGGTCATGCAATAGTTCCAACAAAGTTGCTCCCCTAAAATCAAGTTTCTCCTCCTTTTTTCCAGTAATATCCGAGATGTGACCAAGATATCGGAGTCTAATAGTACCCATGACCCAATCATCACGCATAGTTGTGGAGGGGGATAAATATAAATTTGGAGTCCACATCCCCAAGTAACAATTCCTCCATTTTTTAATATTTTTATTAAGTTTATAGCAGTAAAAAACTAGATCTTAAAGGTGTATGAATCGTGGATTTTATATATGTAGCAGTAACCATAGCAGGGGGGATCGTGGCTAGTGCTCTATATTACATATTACGAAAAAAGAGAGACCCAATAATGGCCGAGGTCCTCGAATATTTGACTAGATATTACCTAGATGAGAGGTTCTTCTCAATAGACAAGGTTAGCGAGGGACTACAAATACCAAAGGAGGTTGTTGAGAAAGCAATAATAAAGCTAGAGAAAGCAGGAATCGTGATGAAGACAAAGAGAGGCCATATGCTCGTGGATCCGCTAGTTTTCCTAACGCCAAGGGACTACGAGAGAGCACTACGTTTAACAAAGGGTGACAATATTTTGTATGGGGCGTATCAGATGCCATATGCAACGGACATAAAGTATGTACTAATACAACTAGTGCTACTAGTAGGATCGCTAGCCTTTTTCCTCCTAGTTGTTAGTGATATAGGTGGCATCAAAGATAGTGTTGAAAAATTTATAGGGTCAAAATTGGATCCAGTCGTATTTGCGTTATTTGTGGTCGCTATGGCGCTAGTAGTTGCCGATGCTATAGATAACTTCATAAAGTGCTATGTTCGCGAAAAATACTCAGTAATTGTAGGCATGCATTCCGGAGTACTATATGATGTAAAAATAGCGGATGAATTATCAGGTAGAATACCTCGAGGCGCAATAACTCGGATTGATATTGATATTAACTGGAGACAAAAACTGAAAAATATATTTGGGGAGGTCCCAATAGGCGATGTTAAGGTTTGGGTTAGAGATAGAAAAGAGCCTGTCGTGTTCCGCTCCCTCCCATATCCAAGAGAACTATTCATGGTTATACGATCACTACAGCTTAGCTCACTAGAATGGAGAAAGAGATATGCCAGGGAGCTCGCGCTGTGGAGAGGTAGAATATATCCGTTCTTCTCCGCGAGGGGGCGTAGGAGGAGGTGAGGAACATGGGTGAGGAGTCCGAAGAGCTTAAATTTGAGCTATTAGAGCGCCTAGAGGATGCGTATAGATTACCGATTTCGATGCAAGTATTTTTGTTCATAATAATAGAGGTAATAGTGTTTTCGGCAGTATATTACGTACGTGTCGAGATGCCAGGGACACTAACGATTGGGGAGGGCCTCATGATATTTCTCTTGGCTACAGCTCTCGTGTATCCCATGGCAATTAAAGTTAGAAATTTCTTCACTGAACTTATTGCTTCTTTCATTTATGGAAGTTTCATTGCGTCCTTTGTCTATTATTTATATAGCCAACTAGTAGTGGTAGAGGGCGGTGCCGATAATCCTAATCTATGGATGCTTGTGATATTTGTATTGGTTGTTGGTGTAGAAATGCTACATCATATGCACGAAAAAGTGAGAACCCTGAGAACGAAACCTATAATTTTAGTCGACGTTGTTCTCTCCGTAATTTTTGGTATCGCTATGTTTATGTTCCTATATACCGCTGAAGTAATGCGCACTGTTGGTTGTATAGTTGCATCGTTCCTAGTAGGTCTTCTTTACGCATATGCTATACTGCCAGAAAAGCCATACTAGGATGTTATCAGAGACCAAAATAATATTATCAAATTTTTTCCATTTCCTTCTGCGTGGGCTATGATAGTAAGGTTTCCTCCTTATACATTGTGGATATAAATGATCTTTTTCTGTTTTTCTTGTGCACGCTGGGGAGTTGATTGAGGCATAGGATAATATTTATTGTTTCGGTATCGGCATTTTTCATAATCTCTGTGTTTCTGGCATATGTTGTGGGTGTAGATTTTCCTAGCACTGGCATAAGTAGGAGAACACTTAGCTTCGTAATAAACACCATTGATAAAATAGGCTATATTGGAATTTTCTCGTTGATGGTTCTAGAAAGTTGCGGGATTCCTATTCCCAGCGAGATCATAATGCCTTTTTCGGGATACCTTGTGTCTATTGGCCGCTTTAACTATTGGCTCGTGGTAATTGTTGGCTCGTTGGCTAATCTAGTAGGTAGCGTGATAGCATACTATATCGGATCACTAGGCCGGGGTTTCCTAGAACAATATGGAAAATATTTGCTTATACAAAGGCATCATCTGGAATATGCAGAGAGGCTCTTCAGTAGATATGGTCTAGTGATAATATTTCTTGGTAGAAATGTGCCCGTTATAAGGACCTATATATCGTTCCCAGCCGGCATATCAAAGATGGACTTCACAAAGTTTTGTATCCTAACCTTTGTTGGATCTATACCTTGGAATATGATGTTGGTTTATATAGGCATTATAATGGGGAGGCATCTGGAGTCGATATACCAATTTTTCGAGCGACTAGATTTGATAATAATCATAGTGGGGTTAGCAACAGTAATATATCTACTTATTTTTGAAGCCCGGGAAGTAACATGATAATATTTGATAGGTATGGGAGGCCTCTCGAGAATTTAAGAATAATAGTAACCACTAAGTGCAATTACAACTGTATATTCTGTCATTCAGAGGGCTACTATCACTGCATAAGAGAAGATACATGTGATCTATATCCCAAGGATATCAAACTAATTGCATTGGTGGCCAAGAGGTTTGGCATAAATCAAGTCAAAATTACTGGGGGCGAACCATTGATAAGGGATGACATATGCGAGGTTGTGTCTATATTCGAAGATCTCGACTACAAGGATATATCAATGGCGACGAATGGATTTTTATTATTGGACTATGCAGATAAGCTCGCCGAATCAGGCCTAAATAGGATAAATGTCAACATCCCATCCCTTGTGGATGGCAAATATGACCATATAACTGGAACAAAAGGACGATTGGGGAGGGTATTAAGGGGTCTAGAAGCGGCTAAGGATGCAGGTATAGGGCCAATAAAGATAAATGTCGTTATATTGAAGGGAATAAACGATAATGAATGGCGTGACTTTATTGAGTTTGCCGAGAAGATGAGTGTAAATATTCAATTCATAGAGTTTCATACGAAAGATCCTCAGTCTGAAAAATTTGTGAGATTTTATCGTTCCATCGATCCAATAGAGCAGTATTTAAAAGAGATAGCATCAAAGGTTGATGTAAGGAAAATGAATCATAGAAAGAGATATAAATTAGAGACAGGCATAGATGTCGAAGTAGTAAGGCCGATGTTTAATCCTGAATTCTGTAGATATTGTCACAGAATAAGGGCTACACCTACTGGCTGGAAACCATGCTTACTCAACGATACTATTGTGGAATATGGGGAAGCACTGAGAAGTAGAGATCTGATAGGTATAGCAAATAAGTTCCTTATGGCAGTAGCTATAAGAGAGCCATTCTTCAAATGATAAAAATAAGCAAGTATTATAGTGAATTAGAACTCCATTCTTGGGAAGCTATAATTCCTAATCCAATCTAGATCTACGGAGGGCCCCAAAACTTTCCTAATATCTTCAATATCCCAGAGAAGCATTGCTAGTCTCTCCAATGCCAATCCCCAAGCAATAGTGGGCCACTTAACACCATATGGGGCTAAAGATTCCGGCCTAAACATACCTGAATTACCAACCTCAACCCATCTTTTGGTTTTTTTGTGCCATGCGAATATCTCCATGGAGGGCTCCGTGTATGGGTTATAGGTCGGCTTAAACCTAATCTTCTTGATCCCCATTCTAAGATAAAACTCTTTGATATAACCCATTAAGCTTCTCAACGTTAAGTTGGGCGCTATTACAAATCCTTCTATTTGATGGAATTCGGCGAGATGTTTCCAGTCGATTGTCTCATTACGGAATACTCTGCCGATACAGAAGAATTTTACGGGGGGTTTAACTAGGCCAGTTCTAATGGCATAGCCAAGTATTCTGAATGTGGTTGCTGTAGTATGGGTTCTCAGTATGCATCTCTTGGCTATATCCTCTCTCCAAGGCAGTCTCCAACCAGTACTCCCAGTATCGCCCCCTCTCTCTTGGACTTCCCTGACAAGGTTGACAAGTTCCTTGTTCTTAAGATCCCCTTTTGCTGGCATTTCTAGCCAAAAAGTACTTTGCATCTCTCGTGCAGGATGATCCTGTGGGATCCACATAGAGTCAAAACACCAGAATTCTAAATCAACCCAGTGTGATTTCATCTCTCTAAATCCCATGTCCATGAATATGCTTCTTATTTTCTCCATTAGGAATCTTAAGGGGTTTTTTCGTCCACCCCAAGTCTTAGGCACCCATGCCTTAATGTCATACCATCTAAAAATCTTCCTTTTCCATTCCTCTGATGTGATTATCTGTGGTGTTAATTGCTCTATAAACTCTATGCTTGGTATGCCGTGTGCAATGACTTTTTTCCCCAACTCGGTCAGTTCTAGACCCCACTCTGTATGTACTTCTTTCCTAACAAGACCGCGTGATAGTAGTATTTTTATATCTTTTGGAGCGTCGCTGGCGAGAATGTATCCTCTTTGTCTGAAAATGTCCATGATCTCTTCTGTTACTGGCCGCTCAATATTTTTGGCGCTGGGAAGTATCGTTATGATTTTTTCTGAATCTTTTTTTGTTATTTTGGCTATTTTTAATCGTATCAGCAGTCCGATTGACGCATTTATTTCGTCTTTCTCGAGTCCAATACTCATGATTTCGCTCAAAGTTAATTGCCCTCTTGTTTTTAGTTTCTCGAATACTAACGTTTCGGGGAGGCATCTATCGATATAATTGATCCCCTTCTTGGTGAGTACGTAGGATTCTATTTCTCTAGAGACCCTCCTTGCAATACTCTTATTCTCAAGCCAAAGCGCTGCTCTCGATATCTCTGCAATGGATAGGCCAGTAAGTTTTTTAAGTAAATCAAAGGTTGCTTCTGTTATGTTATTTTCCTGCATTTTCCGAAGGATGATACGCTCCGCCTCAGTCAATGTGTATATTATTTCGTCCCAATCAGCCATTTTGGGCTACCTTAGAATACCTGATATCCCCCCAAACCCAGATTTAAGCTGAGATATTATCTCTTTACTATCGCGTGGTATGATAATTGCGTGGGTGCCCATTTCATCCGCCTTCTCTAATATAAAATCGATAATGCTATCAGAAAGATGCTCGATCTCAGGTTTAGAATCTATTTTTCCACATATTGATTCCGCCAGCTTCTCCAGATCCTCATTGTGATCCGCCACTACAAATCTCTCTATCTTATTTCCGCATCTAACCTTTATGAGTTGTCCATCGAGATCTTCCGCCACAAAGATCTTATGAAGTTGACCAGTAATGAGCGCTCTTATGGTCTCATTTATCCCAACAACTACCGTTTCGGGTGCCACATTAATTCTTTCCATCAATTCCTCTAATGCCTCTTTACTTCTAGCATACTCGCTCTCCTTTATGAGTTTAATTGCATTATTGGCAGCCTCTCTGAGTCCTTCATATCCCTGATACTGAGCTGCTACTAGTCCAATAACTTTTTCCTGAAGTCTATAGTCGAGGGCTCTCATGTTATAAAAGTCCTCTTTGGCGAATGCAGGACCAGCTATAATGATACCTTTTAGTTTGTCAAGTAAAGGAAGGTACAATTTATTGGCGATTTCTGCCGTCTTCTTAAGATGGTACTCATATGCGGACTCTATCTGGCGCTCAAACCGCCTTTGGCTCTGTCCGCCTTTCCCATGTTTGCTATGGACATATGTTTCAATTTGTTTTAGAACTTTGATATTTGAGCCTTGGAGTATTCCAATAGTTGATGCATCTCTCTCAACAACAATGATTCCGTAGACGTGATATACCTTTAACATTTCTTCTAAGACTTCTACATGAAAAATCGAATCACACGTATATAATTTCTTTTTGAAAGGCATGGGCGGTATTATTTCCCAATACTCCAAGTCGTTTGATTGTTGCGTCCATCCACAAAGTATTATTAGGCCATTATCCGGGATTTGTGTCCATGCTTTAAACTTGGATGCTATGCTTCTCAAAGCAGCCTGTACATGTTTTCTTGTAGTTCTTGACTTTATCCTAGCGGCTGTGGCTAGCTCTTTATTGATAAGCTCGGAGATCTCCGATACGGGTGTACCAGGGGGGATCCATATCGTTACAAGAGTTGTGGAGTGGCCATCATAGGATGTCTTGTTTTTCAGCTCTGAAACTATCTTAGCCATTTTTCTACGATAAACCTTGTCATCAATGTCCCAATGGCTCATATCTATGTGTGGCAATTAGTATCACCTTATATATGTGACTCGATATGGCAACAAATAATAGTATCCACTAAACCCTAAAAATTATTATTTTATTCTCATTATACAACCCAATATATTGAAATGCAAAACTATACAGAAGCAAGAGTGCTAGGTGAATGGGATGAATATTTCTGTGATGTGTCCAAAATGCAAGAAGAAGGAAGAATTAAAGCTTACAGAAACCAATATGGCAGAAATAAGTATGATTGGTTCTACATACATTGCATCTTATCATGCCGATCATGTATTGTTGTTATGCATTGGTAGGCATGGGATAAGATTTATAGATATATGTGACCCTCCCAGTCAACTTATTCATTCAGTAAACCTATACGTGGGCCCCTTTTTATTGATCCGAAGTCCATTGATAGGAAACATAGGACTACTATTCGCTGATCTAGAGAAAAAAATTATCGATGCGAGAATGGTCTATAATCACATGCATGCACTCTGTTTTGCGAGATTTTTATCTAGATCAATATACAAAGATGTTTGTCTAGATGGACCAATAGAAGTCTATGGACTTAAGTATCTTGTAAAAAAGAGTGATAAGATAGTTGTGGCAATGACGTGTGAAGAAGAAAAGAAAACAAAAGTGGAACAATGGCTGAAACAACTTGTGGGAATGATAAGAGATGTTCCTATAGATATAAACTTGTTGATAAAAAACAGGATTTTGTAATCAAAACTAGATCCAGTCTCTTAAGGAGTAAGAAGAAATCGTGATGAACATGTCATTGTTTGAGGATGTTTTTCTAATGGATTTTGTAAAATCAAGAAGTGCTGTGTTATGTAGATTGGATATAAACAGTCCTATAGATAACCAAGGAAAAATAATTGACATAACAAGATTCGAGAAACATTCTAATACCTTGAATGAATTGATCAATAACAGCAACAAGATAGTGCTTTTGGCTCATCAAGGAAGACCGAATAGTAAAGATTTTTTAGATCTTTCCCAACACTCTCAAATTCTAAGTAAAGTATTGAATACCCACGTAAAGTATATCCCAGATATAGTGGGCCCAAAGGCGCTAGAAGCCATAAGATCAATCAAGGAGGGCGAGGTATTGCTTTTGGATAATGTCAGATTTTTACCTGATGAACAATCCCGGCGATCCATAGAGGGACATGCCAATAGTGTTATTGTGAGAGCGTTAGCCAAGTACTTTGATTATTTTATCCTCGATGGCTTTGCAGTTTCGCATCGGTATCATGCATCTGTTGTTGGATTTGCAACGGTTATCCCATCGGTGATGGGTAGACTAATGGAACATGAAGTAAGAAATTTAAGTAGCTACCTAGAACCCGACAAAAAAAGTATTGTAATTCTTGGCGGAGCAAAGGTCAAAGATGCAGTAAAATACATAGAAATGCTACTTAGGAGTGGCAGAGTCGACAAGATATTGTTGACGGGACTAGTAGCATTTGTATTTCATATAGCAAGCGGATTGAGGGTAGATGACAAAATTATGGATAGAATAAGAGCAGAGTACTCAAAATCGATCCCAAAAATCAAGGAGCTAATAGAAACAGGTAATATCGAACTACCAGTGGACTATGCATTTTACCAAAAGGGCAGAATAGAGGTAAATGTGGAAAAGGGAGACCTGATAAGAGATACTCCTAAGGACATCGGTATACTAACTGTTTCAAAATATGCCGACATCATTAATGATTACGACGTTGTATTCATAAGAGGCCCCGCTGGCGTTATTGAAGACGACAACTTTAGGATTGGAACCATAGAGCTACTTAGAAGAGTAAGCTCAAAGAGAGTTAACATAGTTATTTGCGGTGGCCACCTAGCATCTGTACTCTCAAGAACCCCAATTAACATAGATAATTGCTATATTAGTACTGGAGGCGGAGCAGCACTTGAGTTTATAGCAAGAGGAACGCTCGCGGGTATAGAGGCCCTGAAGTTATCAAAAAAATTGTTTAGGAGGCAGCAGAACATCTATTTTAGGGGCTAGATATTGCCAACATTTACCCCCCGAGGGTTCATCAATAAGTTCAAATTGTTCAGAAACATTGCTGAAGCACCCCTATTATTCTATGTTGTTACAATAGCTGGCGTGTCTAACGGATTTGTTCTTCCTTTTCTAAGGAACATAAATCTAGAGGTAACGAGATCGTATTTAATGGTTAGTATTAGCGAGGGATTGTTCATAGTTGTTCTAGCAACGATGGGAATAATATGGGGAATAGGATTTGATAATGTGGAAAATAGGAGATTATTAATGCTCGTGGCGATGGAGGGTGCAGCACTTTTTATATATCTTACATCAAAATCAACATCAGCGTTATCTTATCTAGTATGCAGATTCATGACAGGATTTTTCATTAGTGCCGTCTATGCGTTCATTATGAGCATGGTGGCGGATGTTTATGGGGCGGGTGAGAGAATATATGTTTTCCTAACGGTATACCTAATAATGAACATTATGATGGGGGTTGGAAGTGGCATAGCATTATTCCTATCAATAATTATGGACTGGAGGAAGGTAATTATACTATACTCAATGATTCTTGGTGGGGGTGCATGGTTACTATTATTATCAAAAGAGCCTCCCCGCGGAGGCGCCGAGAGGGAATACATTAAGATGAGTGGTCTAAGGATTCTAGGGAGAAAGCGTATAAAGCAAGGAATTGTCGAAATAAAGAATATATTTAGAGTCAAAACCAATATAATGCTTGTTCTTCAAGGTTTCTTTGGCTGTATTCCTTGGGGCGCCATGGGATTATTCTTGATATATGCCATAATGGAGAAAACGGGGGGCACGTTCCTTGTAATTGGAGCGATTTTTGCTTTCGCTGGGATATTTTATCCAGTATCTCTGCTATTGGCGCCTAGGGTCGATAAATTCAGATCTAGGGGGAGATATGATCTACTCATAATGGTGGCTATGTTGGTCATATTGATGCAGACAGTACTGTTTATTATAGCGATATCTTTGCCTCTACCCAGTATGAATCCGCCAAGGGATATATACGGCCAGCTTAAGTATGTGATTCACCTATTAGGCGATGTCCAGGTATTGTCTGTAGTAATAACATATGGGTTATTTATCTGTGTTGCATCCTTGGCGGGCCCCATTACGAGAAATATTATAGCTGATGTTAATGAGCCACAAAGAAGGGCGACGACCGTTATGGTGATAAGGTTTTTCGAAAGTGTGGGGAATTCGATAGGTTTGGTCGTAGCGGGTCTGGCCATAGATATAAATAAGAGTTTCCTATCTCCCTTCAATTTTATATGGATTTTTTGGATAGTATGTGCATTCTTGTGGATGCCGCTATTTAGAACATACAAGATTGATTCTGAGAAGATGCAGATACTACTAGCTGAAAAATTAGCCTAAGAATATATCCTATGTCGAAAATTCGGTTAAAACAGCCTTTGCGGCAACCTCACCAATTTCGTTTGGATCGAAGGATTTCAGTGCACTCAAAATTTCATATGTTTTCTTGAGTATACCCACAACAGCCTCTTCATCTGCCTTTTTAAACGCACATGCAATTATGTATTTATCACCGATAAGGGCGATAAGATTTTTGGAAGCCTTGAGGACATCTTTCCCAGTTTCGGTCTTATATTTTAGCGCCGTGGCAACAAACTTGGCCCCCCTGAGACTAATCTCTTCGGGCCACTCGACCTGTACTTCAAAATCATCATTTTTGAACTCAATAACACAGAGCAATCCCGTAGTGTCGAAAATATAAAGCTTGTTAATTGGTAACAACATTTCACACCGGTATCCAATCAAAACATAGTATTATAAAATTATTTTAAAGTACAGTATTGAGGTGATTAAATTGTCCATGCCATTACTGGACAAAGTAAGATACGCTGAAGAGGGCGAGGCACAAAAGATATTGGAAGAGTATATATCCACAGAAAAGGATGAAAACTTCGACAAAGTAAAAAATGTGGTTGTAACGCTCCTAAAAAGCCCCGAAAGAAAGGTTAGAAGAGCGACCTTGAATGCGCTTAAATCCACGGAATTTGTGGATAAGGATATAATGATCGTGTGCGCTACGATGACAAAAGAGGACCCAGAGAAGTCGGTGCGAGATTTGGCATTAGAGGTTGTGTTAAAACTTGTGGGCGTTGGTGATAATAACCAAAAAAAGGAGTTGACACGTAGCATTATAAAATTGGTTTCTAAGGGTAAAGCAATGGTGGATGTTACAGACCTCGTACAGAGCATTGGAGTCGATTTCGCTAAGGAACTTATCGAAGATCCAGAAGTAGATAACGAGACAAAGGAATACCTCCAGTTCGCGATAGAATATCTAGAAAAAAGCTAGATTGCTTTCAGTTTTTTAATCAAATCATTAATCTCGGATAGGAGCTCTCTTATCACTGCATTAAAATATTTTTTGGATAGATCTATATCAAATATTGGTCTGCCTTTGTCTTCTTCATACAAAATAAGTGAGCCTGCTGATGGGTAAACTTCCAACCCTCGTTTAACGATGGTGACTTCAGAATCAATATCAATCTTTTTTACTAATTGAGGATGGGTCGCTAAAATCATTGAGGTCTCGTCTACTCCAGCGTGTCCTCCAGGTTCTCCAAATATTTTCTCTGTGATAGATCCAGCGTAGATCCACCAATGTATCACGATGGATTTTATCCTGGATTCTTTCCATAGATATCTTACAGCGTTTCGAATGGGATTGATATTCCCTCCATGTCCATTTATTATAATAAATACATCGAAACCATATGGATTGAAGTTCCTAATAATTTCGACGATCATTTGCTCCAACGTCTTCTCCGAAACCGATGTCCCGCCATGATAGCGAAGAAGTGATGTTGTGACTCCATAGGGAATAGCTGGAGCTATTAGTGCCTTAATTTTCTCAGCAATACTCTCTGCAATAATTTCGGGTATAAGAATGTCTGTCCCAATTGGGAGATGTGGGCCATGTGCTTCTAGGGTGCCTATGGGAATTATAAGGTTTGTGTAGCCTTTTTCGATTAAATCCTTAACATCCCTATATGTCATGTATATGAGTTTTAGGTTCATCCTTCTTCACCTATAAATAGGATAATAAAAAGTCAATAATATGACAACAAGAGAAAACTTTGTGTATTTTTACGATTTTTTGTGACGGAATCACTGATGTGTTCGGATTGTCAAGTCTGAGTGGGAAGTGTCTGGATGATTTCCTCAGTAAGGAGCCCTATTCGAAGTTGAGGAAAGTCGCTAGGTATAATATTTTTGATTTACTTAGGGCACTAAATTGGGCTGCTGCGAAGGAGATTATGGAAGCGTTCTATGAGCTTGGTTTAGATAAAACATTGAAGAGACCTAGGTCCACAATGGAAGTGTGTTACGAGCATTATATAGTCGATACGTTGTTGCTCAGAGAGATCCTTGACTCGCTTGTCTATATGGGCATACTAGATGAGGCTGCTGGGAGATACAAGATACGATACTTTAAGAGAAAGATAAAGAAACCAGCTGTAGTGGATGAATTTATGAAGACGCCTTTGAGGGCTGTGTTTGAGGTAATAAGATTAATGGGTGAAAGTATTGTCGATGTTCTCTTGACTGGAAATCGTGAGTTGGACTGGGTTAAGGATGCAGCCATAGCTTTTGAGCCATTTGAGTTTTCACCCCAAATGGCTTCTATAAGACTGAAAGCATGCGACATGTTTTACCGCTATATTAGGGAGGTAATGAGTGTAGAACGTAAAGAAAAGTTATATCTACTCATGACGGGTCTGGGATCAGGATTTGGGGTGGTAAATGTGGCTCAATTTTTCACTAGACTTGGTGTCCAAATAATAGCGCTTGATCCATCCGAGAGGGAGATAAGATTGGCGGAGGGATTGCTAGAAGACTTTGGTCTGGAGATACCAATAGGCCAATATGATATTCTTCGTGATTTCTCTAAATCCTCGCTGGTTATGGATACATTGCCCTCGGATGCTAGGTTTGATGGATGTATTGCATATGAGAGGTGGAGATTCTATGACAGAATTGGGAGGGCACAAATTCTTACAAATATAGCATATAGTCTTAATGTTTCGGGATCGTTACTGGATCTATCCTTACCTAAGGAGCAAATTCTTCTACTCAACACAGTTCTATATACAATAAGGGGATGGAGAGGACATATGAGCGTGGAAGAAAAAAGAAACTTTATGTGTATGTCGTTTCAGAGAGTAAAGGAGTACACAAAGAAGATAATTACAAGGGCAGACCTACCCTTGGTTCGAGGTATATGGTTATAGGGTGATGTATATGAGAAAAAGCGAAGGGGTTTTTCTAATCGGCATAATGGTATTCATTGTCCTCTATGGCCTAGGCACTTTATTATTAAACAAGGGTATAGCCAACAAATATGAGGAATATATCGATACTGGAGAATACAAGATAAGCGTACTAGTAATGGAGCCATATGGCGAGCGGGAGGGAACGGTGGTTCTTATACATGGAATACTAGCCTCTAAAAACATGATGAAATCTTTTGCAACGGATCTTGTTAGATACGGCTGGAGAGTTATACTCATCGATCAGCCAGGTCATGGTAAGACTGGAGGCGCATACAAACTTAAATATGATGATCTGCAAGAACCAGAAAAGGCATTAGAAAAATTAATAAACCAATCATACGAATTTAGAAGTGCAGTTGCATCATATCTAAGAAATAAGGTTGATGACGAATATGTAGTTTTTGGGGGCCATTCACTTGGTGGGCTGTTTGCCTTGTTAATGTCAAGAGACTATGACAGGGACTTTAATATTCTGGCGACAATAGCCATAGCACCACCATATGTTGAAGGGATTGTCAATAGTACCATACCAAGAAACATCCTACTATGTATAGGCAAGTATGATGAGTTTATTTTTGTTGACGATTTGAAGCGGTATATAAATCCCAAATCACCCAGTAGTGTAGAAGTAGGCAACATTATAGGGGACTTTAGCAATGGTACGGCAAGAAGGATCTATGTATCACCAAACTCCGACCATATTTTTGAACCATATGACCCCGCGATAATCGAGGAGTCGATAAAGTGGCTAGGGTTATGCCTTGGAAAAGGCCTTATTCATGTGGTGGTGCTTTCAACAACAATGGCCAGCCTAAAGGCACTAGCGGCATTGGCTGGTCTTGTGGTCGTATCTATGTCTCCATTGATTTTTGCGGATAGATTAGGTATGATATCTGGTGGTAAGAGATTTCCAACGATTAAGCTAATTAAGAGTACTATTATAGCCGCATTTGTGGTATGGCCGTTGGTAACTAGTCTTAGTCTATTCTTGTTCCTATCCGTAATAACAGGTATTGCCGGTAAGGTAGGCTACATAATTCCTATTTTGGTTGGTGGCTACCTATTTGTAGCTACAATTGCCTTGATAGCAGCCTCAATGTTTTTATCTGGAAAGGATGTAGACGTAATGATTAGAAAGGTATATCTGTACATAAGAAGCGATCTACGGAGGTGTATAATACTTGGTTCTCTAGAGGCAGCTATATTCCTATTCATACTAGATGTTACTCTGGGGGACATATTTATGCCCATGACTCCTCGTAGTGTTGGTAGGATTCTTATATCAATACCACTAGGCCTGATGATATTTGGCTATTTTATATTCCATGAATACTTGTTTAGAGCACAGATACAGGAAATCTTTGGTGGTAAGAAGAGGAGAGCAGCATTAATATCCATAATGATCTCTCTCCTATCTAAGATGGTAGTCATAGTAATCATATCTGCATTAATCTACTTCATATCGCCCTTCCAAGTCGTCGCCCTAGCAGGAATGTTTGGAATGATCTTAGTTGCGGTATTAACTGAAGGACTGGCGGCAACTTCGTATTATGCAACAAGAGAAATACTGCCACATGCATTAGCAAGTGCAGTATTATGGGCATCAATAGCCACAGCTGCATTCCCTGTTGTGATGATAACATAACAATTTTTTCTTTTTTATTTATACAGTTCTAATCAAAAATAGGGGTGTAATGATTGATAGATAAATCAGAAATCGAGCATGTAGTTGAATTGCTTAACAAGAGAAACATAAGTGAACTAGCCAAATATGAGTTGGTGTTATGGATCTCTTGGCTAGATCAGAGGGCTGGCTTTAGGGAGTACAGGATTAGGGAGGTTGAAGAGGATTTTAAGGTTCTTTGTATATATGGAATAAAAATTGTACTGAATGGCCAGGAATTCTTAAATTCCGTAGTCGCTATTGAGATAGCTGACAAATATTTTGTTAGTGTAGACTCGGCACTAGTGGATGACTGGAAAACTTTTGTGGATAGAATTGTGGAGGAAGAGAGACCCCGCATCCTACCTGGCTTTAGTTTTAGAAGAAGATTCGGCCTCCCAGACTCGTCGGCTATGTATGAAGTATATGTGCTGTCGATCGATAAAAGAGGGGAAGAGAAGCAATGAGGATATATATTGGTGTTTGTGCCTTCAAGAAGAAATACTATACGAGCAAGATTAACTGTGTGGAGACACAACGAACATTCTACAATATACCCCAAGAAAAGACTGTTAAAAAATGGAGAGACGAGGCGCCAGAAGGGTTCATATTTAATATTAAGGTGTTTCAAGGACTGACGCACACGGCAAATATGCCCACATGGAGGAGGTACTCAAAGAAACTGAGTACTAAAGAAAGAGAGAAGGTAGGGAATCTAAAGCTAAATGACCTCACAAGAAGATGGATAGATATATATGCAAAGTACGCAAAAATACTGGACGCAAATGTGCTTGTCGTTCAAACGCCCGCAAGATTTTCACCAACAGATGAAAACGTTGCCAATGCGCATAGGTTTTTTGAGTATTTTATCAAGGTACTAGATGAGGCGGGGGCTATCACTTGGATTGGATGGGAACCTAGGGGGGAATGGCTCAAAGATACTGTAGCTCTAAAAGAGATAATTCAGGAGCACGATAAGCTAATTCATGTGGTGGATCCATTCATACATGAACCCATCGAAATAAAAGAGGTTGTCTATTTTAGGCTGCATGGGAAGCCATACCTAAACTATAAGTATGAGTATACCAGTGGGGATCTAAAACAACTTCTAAACAAAATACATAAGTATAAATCGGCAGAGAGAATATATGTCATGTTCAACAACGTCTACATGGACAAGAATGCATTGGATATGATATCGATGGTGAGCTAAACTATGCGTATGGATGGGATATTATTCTCGTACGAAATAATGCCAAGAGACAGGGGAGATATAGCTCTAGAGGAAGTAAGTAAACTTATTGATTCACTATCAGAAATGATCCCAGAACTAAAGGATGCTGAGATAATTTTTAAACCCGAGGGCGTCAAAGGACTCATATTGGTGGATCTAAGAAAAGCATTAGAAAAAGCCACCCCTGAGCGAGTGGATAATATATACGAGGCAATAATCCATGAAATAAAAAGAGCCTTCGATGAGGGAGAACTGCTAAGTATATCTAGGGTACGGATCATACATAAAATAGTTAGAACAGACATAAACATAATAGCTGACGAATCAAAATATTTTGTCCCCTTCATCAAGGACAAATGGAAAATTGAGATACACACAAAGAAAATCATCGATAGAATGGAGACAATAAAAAAAGTAGCCACTCATTTTGACAAACCAGTGGATCTAAAGAATCCCAGATATGTTCTTCATATAGAAGTTATTGGTTCATCATTAACGGTAATGTACCTTGTCGACACGCAAAAAGTGGAAAAAACGATAATCAAGCTCTAGTATTTTAAAACTTTCGTATATATTGTTCTAAAAGAGATATTTATAAATAAGGAATAAAATTTGTATATACGAGTATCTATGTTGTAAATACATGGTGAAAAAATATGAGTGAATTGGGAGAACTCAGAAAAGTAAGGCGTAGCTCAAACATAAGGTCAATACTAAGGTTGGGTAAGAGTTCATATGTGATAACATTACCACACGATTGGCTGAGAATGATGAATCTGAAGCGGGGTGACAGAATACTTTTAGTTACAAATCAAGATGGCTCATTAGCTTTGTATCCTATGTCCTCTCAGGTCGCGCCTGAGATATCCCTAGTACTCGATGTTCATGTGGATCAAATAAAAGAGCAGGGATTATTGGAAAGAATTTTGGTTGCGGCATATTTGGAGGGAATAAAAAAGGTTGTTTTTAAGACTAGATCTCTACATGATGAAAGGTTTGAGAGGTTGAAGAAGATATCGAATAAACTCATAAATACTGTCTATCGCGAGAAGCCTGATGGTCTAGAATTTGAGTTTAGGCCCCATTTCGATACTGATTTTACTAATCTAGTTGTGAGGCTATCAGCTAGTCTTCTAAGCATGGTTGCATACATAAAAAGGGCGATAATTGGGCAGCCAGAATTTCTTAAGCACATTGAGACTATGGAAAATGAGGTGGATAGAGATTATTGGTGGGCTCTCCGTATATTAGTTGCCTCCCAGATAAATAGAAGTTTAGCCCTAAACCTAGGGTTTAAGAATCCCACACATATAATCGGGGATAGGGCCATAATAAGGGCCCTAGAATTGGCGGGCGACTACGTGCATGAGATCGCAGGAGATTTAAGGGAGATGATTGACTCAAATGTTAAGATACCGAATGAGGCTTCAGAGAAATTGGCTAGCGCTATAGATAAATGCGAGGACATAATCAGTCATAGCATTTACGCCCTACATGCTCTGGACCCACTTAGGGCAAATGAGAATCTGAATGAGGCTGTTCTACTGAGAGAAGAGTTAAGAAAATTGTGTTTTGAACTTGGAGAAATTGTGCCTGACAAAGAGACGCTTGTTTATCTAGTTAGAATAACCTCTAAACTTGCAGATGTCGTTGAGAGTGTTTCGACGCTAAATGAGGTAATAATAAATAGGTGCCTAGGTAGCGAGGACACGGCAGTTAGATTTAAGTATGTTGAATTAAAGAGGCAAGCATTCTAAATTTTTTATTTTATACAAAATAAGGGGTTCTAACTCTGGGGATCCCAAAATGCCGATATATGGTAAAGTCGTCAGAAAGGTACTAAAAAAGTCAAGCACAGGGGATTGGTTAGAGGGTCTAATAAGAAAAGTGAGGTTTGGAAGAGCAAAAGAATGGAAACTAATTGTGAGAACTACGTTTATGAATGAAAAAACAGCGGACTCCATGCTTAAATATATATTCAGAAACAAGGTAGTGTCTCCAAATATTCTTGCAGAACAGTTCAAGGTCAAGGTATCGACATGTAAGAGATTCCTAGAGGGCCTAGTTAAATTAGGCTTCCTCAAAAGACTAGAGTCGGCTGGTCCAGGGGCATATCTATACGAGACTCTAGTATAGTAGTAATACTATATGAATACTACATGGTATATTTTGCTTGGATCAAAAAAACATTAAAGGAGGTTAGAAGATATCAAAAATTCCCTCTTCCTTTTCCTCCTCTAGAAGCTCTTTCATCTCTTTGATTTCGGTCTCTGACGGTTTTTCTTCAGCCTCAACTTTCTCCTCTGGCTTTGCTTCTCGAGTTTCCTCCTTGGTTTTTACCTCCTCTACTCTTTTAGGTTCCTCCTCTTTGGGGACGAGATTGAAATCGATGTTTAGTTTCTCTCCCGCATCTTTTGTTATGGCGATGTGTAGCTTCTGTTTTTCAGCATCGGCTTCCACGATCAGACTCCCCTTTATAAATCCATCAAGACTGGCAAAAATTTCTGAGGCATATTCCATAAGGCGAGCAAGTAACTCGGCCCATTTTGCTTCCTTCATGAATCTGCACCAAAATGACTAGATATAATAACCAATTTTTTTAAAATAAGGGGGATTGACATTGTCAAAGCCTGTTGTTGATGACTTAACAATAGCGATGCCGCTTGTAATACTACCAGTGGAACGTACCCCTAGAAAAGTATTGAAGGCAACCTCTTTAATTTTGGTTTTAACGCTAGTAGTAGCCTTTTCTACATCCGTTGTAGTCGGATATTTCTTTGGGGGTCAAGTAACTGAGGAAGCAATGCCAGCTAAGGAATCTAAGATGGGTGGAAAGGCATCAATAATAAATTTGGCATATATCCTTGTCATGATATTTATAGTCACATTAGCGATCATAGCATTGGTCAAATATGGAAAAATTGGAATACTCAAGTTGTTTATGACCTTTGTTATTATGATCCTCATATTCACCTTCACACAGACGATGATCATTCTATACCAAGCATATATTTTCTCCTACCTGTGGTATATGGGCCTTCATGGTGTCGAGGCGTTAGTTCCATTTATTGTGTATATTTCTTGGATATTTGTCGCTATTTTCTGTGTACTTTATGTTTTCTCCATAATCAAGATGAAATACCTAAATATCAGAAACGCCATATTAATACTTAATGCCATATGGGCGGCCGTATGGCTTGGATGGACATCTGGCATGTTAACACCAATAGTTATCTTGGTGGGGCTAGCCACCTATGATATATATAGTGTATTTAGGGGTCCACTCAGGGATCTAACAGAATTACTAATGAACACTGATAAAAAGGCAGGCGAAGAACCATATGGCGTAATTATTGGGTTAGGAGATATATTCTTCTATTCATTCGCGATCTCATATGCATATGCCGTATTAAACATTATCGAGGTCGCAATAGTTGCAGTTGCTTTGTTTGGGGGGGCAATACTAACATTTATTTTACTCCTTAAATACGAGGTTAGGGCCCTTCCTGCTCTACCAATACCCGTCCTATCTGCGGTCGGTCTAATTGTATTATTTTTATATGTTATATAGCTATCAACAACCTATTGGTGGTGGTGATGGTAAGAATATTTGTGAATGGGTTCGGTACAATCGGTAAGCGCGTTGCATCTGCTATAATGAAACAAGAAGATATGGAACTCGTTGGTGTCGCTAAAAAAACTCCTGACCATAAAGCGTATGTGGCAAATAGACAAGGCATCCCTCTCTATGTGCTTGATAATGAGCACATAGAATTATTTGAGGAGCATGGCATAAAAGTGGCGGGTGTACTACGTGACGTAGTTGATAACATTGATGTCTTTATTGACACATCTCCTAAGGGGATTGGTGAGAGGAATAAACTATTCTATGAGGCACATAAGAAAATAGCCATATTTCAAGGGGGAGAAAAACCAGAAGTTGCCGAGGTTAGCTTTACTGCTCAAGCAAACTATAGAGATGCTATAGGAAAGAGGTATATAAGGGTAGTTTCATGCAACACAACAGCTATTGCTAGAATACTGGTTGAACTAGGCAAAATAGCGCCAATAAGAAGAGTGAGGGTTGTGCTGGTACGTAGGGCTGCTGACCCGTGGGAATCTAAGAAGGGCCCCATAAATGCAATTGTTCCATCTTTAAAAATACCTAGTCACCATGCCGATGATGTAAAAACCGTGCTTGGCGAGATAGATATAATGACTACCGCGGTTGTTGTTCCCACAACAATTATGCACATGCATATCCTAAATGTTGAGTTTGCGGATAATGTCGATAAGAGCCTCTTAATAGATAAGCTCATAGAGGCCCCGAGAATAATAGTCATTCCATCAAAGAAGCTAAAATTGGATTCTACGGCATCCATAATTGAGCTGGCTCGGGACATGGGAAGAGAACGCAATGATATCTATGAGGTTATGGTGTTTGACGAGAGCATAAAATTACACGGCAGAGAACTATGGATGATGTATGCGGTTCATCAAGAGGCAATCGTTGTACCAGAGAACATCGATGCCGTGAGGGCCGCATATAAATTATGTGATGATCCAGAAACAAGTATTAAGAAAACTGACAGAAGCTTGGGGATACTTAGTAGGTTATAGAATTGGGGAACTTTCTTACCCTAGTAAGACTAGGATATCTCCCCCCAGATATAAGCGATAGAGACCTAAAGAAGACCCTTTACTACAAAATATGGGAATATTTCAGAGTTGTATGTATATATGCAGAATTTACTCCCCCAGATATCGAGAGCATAAAATGTAGAAAAACGGGACGTTTGTGCACGTTTGATGACTGTCCTGTGGTTGCTAGGGCAATAAAGATGTATGAGCAGGCCCTAAAGTTCGATGAATAATAAACAAATTTTTTGTATTGGG